>NZ_JAAOEO010000098.1 GCF_011393025.1 Neobacillus terrae
GCCATGGTATACTAAAAATAAGCATGCTAAATAACCTTCCTTCATACTGTAATTGGAAGGTTTTGAGTTATTTAGTTAGCTTTACATTTCAAGCTATATCTTGGAAAGTGGTACTGTTTTTTAAAAGTGCATAAATCCAGTGAAGAAGCTTATTTGCACAGGCTATTATGGCTACTTTATATGGTTTTCCTTCTGCACGTTTTTTTTCATAGAACTCTCGTAATTTCTTATTACGAGGAATATTATCTTTAGTCGTTTTCCGTTTTCGAGCATCCCGAATGGCACACTTTACCGCCATGTATAAAGCATGTCGGAGCCTGCTGGAACCTCTTTTTGTTATCCGGTTTACAGTCCCTTTGAATCTGCCTGATTCAAAGATACTCGGGTCTATTCCGGCAAATGCGACTAGTTTTTTAGGGTGATTAAATCGATCTATTTCCCCAATTTCTGAAATGATTGTTGCCGCAATCTTTTCGCCAATACCGGGGATTGATTGGATAATCTTATATTCTACCAGTTCTTTAGC
>NZ_JAAOEO010000099.1 GCF_011393025.1 Neobacillus terrae
CAATCCCAATATAACTAATCATCCTCTCACACCAACTACTAATCATCACCTTAATAAACTATTACCTCACCAACTAACTAATCAAACACAAACCCCTCCTCAAACAAATTCCTCCTTTTACTCCTCAACCTACAAAATATTAACAACCATTTCCAACTATTATTCCCCTCCCAAAAACAAATTCTTACACATTACTCACCCATCCACCACTAAAAACACCACTTCCCATCCAACTTACATATATTAAACATACCACCAACATTCATCCTAAACCAAAATCAAACTCTCCATAAAATTCATAATTACATTACTTATAACTTCCTTCTTCATAAACAAAACTAATTCAAAATTATCTTTCATTCCAAATCATAACTTATATCCATACACTTCATATTCACATAAAATTCACTCCCAAAAATATAACTACCCCTACCCCCTCACATCAATACCACAAACCTCTTATCCATTCTTACTCAACCACAACAATATAACTACCCCTACCCCCTCACATCAATACCACAAAG
>NZ_JAAOEO010000010.1 GCF_011393025.1 Neobacillus terrae
CAAATAATGTCTAATAAGCTATTAATAGAGCCTCTTGAGGATAAACTCTATTCATTTACCAGTTTAAAAGTTCTTAAAAAGCTCTCTTGAGAACAAACGGAATCCATTATTGGGTTGAATGATCTCAATAACACAAAAAATATTAAACTCCTGTGTCACTCTTTTTCCCTCTTCAGCTTTTTCTGTGAATTTGCCTGCTGTGTATTCCCGATTTTTTTCTCCTATGGCCGGGACATTTCAAAGACCCCCAACGTGCCTTTATCTAAACTTAAAATTTCTTTAACCACCAATTTACCCTGCCTTGCGGTATCTTTTCATGATGAAAAACTCATCAATGGTAAAAAGGTTTTCTTTCATCTTCCTCAAGTTTCACTAAAGCAAATCCATCGTTTCATGGACTTTTACCAAACAAGGAAAGTCTTGTCCTGGCGCTTTAATAATTTCCTAGTTGATCTCCCTATTAATACTTCAACAAATATGAATTTCCTCCTTCATTATTTTTCCAGTTACATAATCTTAAGCTGCTCTGCTTTAAGCTTACGGAAAGTTCAGGTAAAATATAAATGAAAGCGCTACAGCAAATCCACTTAGGAGGAAGATAAATGAGTTTTTCAAAATTGGTTTTTCCGCCACTAAGCTATACAGGCTGGGGTTCGCTTGAGCTGCTAGTCCCTGAGGTGGAAAAATATGAACCTAGAAAAATACTTGTTGTAACCGATCCTATGCTTGCAAAAATCGGCCTTGTCGAACGGGTTACTGTTCCTTTAAAAGACCATGGATACCAGGTGACAGTTTATACGGACGTTGTTCCGGAACCACCACTGGAAATTGGCGAAAAACTGGTCTCTTTTACAAGAGAGGGTAGATTTGAAATGGTGATTGGTGTAGGCGGCGGAAGTGCTCTGGATTTAGCTAAGCTAGCCGCAGTATTGGCTGTGCATGAAGGACCTGCTGCAGATTATTTAAACTTAACAGGCACCAAAAAGGTGGAGAAAAAAGGGATTCCTAAAATCCTCATTCCTACCACATCAGGAACCGGTTCGGAAGTAACCAACATTTCTGTTCTTTCACTTGAAACAACCAAAGATGTGGTAACTCATGATAATTTACTTGCGGATGTCGCAATAGTGGATCCAGAGCTGACAGTTTCAGTCCCTCCGCGTGTAACGGCTGCCACAGGTATTGATGCATTGACTCACGCAGTAGAAGCCTATTTGTCAGTCAATGCTAGCCCGATTTCTGACGGTTTAGCTCTTCAGGCGATCAGGCTTATTTCTCGTTCGCTTCGTAAAGCAGTAGAAAACGGCAGCAATAAACAGGCCAGGATTGATATGAGCCATGGAAGCTATATTGCTGGCCTCGCCTTTTTTAATGCAGGAGTTGCAGGTGTCCATGCCCTTGCCTATCCACTCGGAGGCCAATTCCACCTTGCACATGGAGAGTCAAACGCAGTCCTGCTGCCATATGTAATGGGCTACATAAGAAACAGCTGTCCAGCTAGAATGGCAGATGTCCTAAATGCTTTGGGAGGAAACTCAAATTACTTATCTGAAGAAGAAGCATCCTACAAATGTGTGGAAGAATTAGAACGAATTGTAAAAGATGTCGGCATTCCTGCAACATTAGCAGAATTCAATATTCCTGAATCGGCTCTTGAAAGCTTGACCCAGGATGGAGTTAAGCAAAAAAGGCTGCTTGCCAGAAGCCCTTATCCTTTAAAAGAGAATGATATTAGAGAGATTTACAGAGCTGCTTTTGAAGGAAAGTTAACCGAACCAACAATGAAAAGTGAGCAAATAACCATTTAAATTTTTGCAGAAAAAAATGCACCCTCCCTGGGTGCATTTCGTTTTTAGATACTTTTCTTCATACCGCATTGCCTGCATTCTCTCATGAAAATTCCATTTTTAACTGAACTTTTAAAAAGAGTATTACCACATTTATCGCAGCGACCGCTATTTTTATCAGGGAATTCTTTAAAGTCATAGACAATATTTACATCGATTTCTTCAGGCTCTAATAATCTAGCCATGGATA
Source organism: Neobacillus terrae (assembly GCF_011393025.1). Classification (GTDB taxonomy): domain Bacteria; phylum Bacillota; class Bacilli; order Bacillales; family Cytobacillaceae; genus Neobacillus_A; species Neobacillus_A terrae. Next base: position 2,038 of record NZ_JAAOEO010000010.1, read on the forward strand.
AAACCCCTTTTCTAAAAATCACTCTTTTAATAATACCGTATTTTAAAAGATTTATAAATCACTACTTAACAAACTCCATGCTTCCATTCGTTTTATCAATAATTTCAAGATCTTTTGGAATATGCAGATACAAAACAGTTGATCCTCCGTAAATGGAAGTATTGTGACTGAAAAGATGTTCATTATTAAATTGCGCAACCGGGAATGGATTTTGGAATTGGTAAAAGTCCATTTTCAATTTCTTCGGCTTTTTTATTGTGAGTGTATTTGCTTCCAAAATCATTCTGGGCTTATTTTTAAGACTAGTTATATCAGTATTATTCATCGTAGATTTCGATCGATAATATACCACATCTATGTTATCCTCATTTGAATCTTTTCTTTCTACAATGATCTGGGTATCAAGGGTGTTTTCTGTTTCAACTAGAAGTTTTTGCTCCGTGTAATGAAAGCTCCATTTTTTGCCGATACATCCCAAAATGCACTCTATCTTTATTTAAATAATCACATTGCGGGCATTTCAAAAAACTTTCCCCCCTTAGTGTAGTGCATTTAATTTCATTGAAAAATTGTTATTTAACATCCATATATATACGTTTCCATGACCATTATGAATTTATTCCGTAATCAAATAGCCCCGTTTTTAAAAAGAAATAAAGAATTCCTCGATAAAGGAACACTGCATTAAAGTTAATTTCTCTTTTCACTCTGAATAAAGTAGTGAATCGGACGATTTTCTATATTTCCGAATTGCTTCTTCCGTGTCTAGTGCCTCTATAAGGAACACACTTCCTATCTTCTCGTTATTTTCGACCACAGAGCTGTCCATAATCTTGATTTCCCGCTCAACCTTTGTAAAAATCCACTTCATTTTCGACACCAACATCCCTCCGCACCTTTGATCGCTCTTGTAAAATTCCTTGAGGTGTGTCTGGTGTCCGCGCATGATAGTTTCAATCTCCACCTTGGGACGTTCATCCAATATCACAGGATTAAAGTAACAAAACATAAGAACTGCATCATATATTATCAATTTGGCCGGATTTTTTGGTTTAATGTATTAGAAGACAGTTTTCACTGAATTTTCTTCCGACGAGGCTACCCATACGTGATAGGCTTTTTGTAATTTTGGTTAATCCCTAAATACCTTTAAATTTTATAAGGAATAAATCAAATTAAAAACCCCCAAATAATTTTGGAGGTTTAAATTTTGTAATTATCAAGTTTTTTTTCTTTTACTTCAAAAGCACTTTACCAATATGTGTTACGTTAATTCTGAGTAAATTTCAACCTACTCATTTTGAAAGTGTTTTATGCTTTCAAACTGCTTTTCGACTTCATCATTAAAAACAGCAGATATTGCAGGTGTGGTTGTGAACTCTTGAAAATGCTGGCTTGCCTGGGCTTCCGCTTCAAGCTTGTAAACATATTCCTGGGCTTTAGCCAGGCCTTTTGAAGCCCCTTCAAATTGAAATGCTGATAGCATTTTCTGTCCCTGCTTAATGGCTTTAGCTGCATGAACCTTAGATTCAAGATCCAATTTCCTAAATTGGAAATCCTGATAATTTGCTTTTAATTTTTCAATTTGCTCCACAAGCTTTGCCGTGTTTGCTTTTGTGATTGCAGCCTGGTCGCGAAGCATTTGTACTTTTGCTTCCTCTGAAATTTTTTCCTGAAGGGCGATTTTTTCTATTGTGTCTTCCCCTCTCGATACTGCGAGTTCGGCCTGGTTTGTTCGCTTTGCAGCATTTTCTTCTGCAGCAGCGATTAATATTTCATACTTTTTCTCCAGATAGAATTGATGGGATAAAGCTTTCTTGGCCTCCTCCACCTGTCCATCCAGTTCACGCAAGTGATGCTGTAGCATCGTCATGGGGTTTTCACACTTATCCAAAACTTCGTGAAGATCCGCTGTGATTAAGTTTTTAATTCTTGTAAATAGAGTCATATTATTTTCCCTCCAATTTTAGTTTGCGTTCCCATTCATCCAAAAGCTGTGCGTTCATTGAGTTTTCATAAGAAGTTGGTATAAATTCAGGCACTTTGATTTTTTTGCCAGAACGAATCTTTTTCACTAACCAGTAAGCTAGAAAGACGATAAGAATAACTGGTAGGATTGGCAAAACTCCGACGAAAATAAATAGATTGCCAAGTCCTTTCTTCCCTTTCACTCTGCGCAGATACCAGCCAAACAGCAGGGCAAATAATCCGCCAAATCCCCAAAGGAGAATGCCTCCGTCCTCACCGTGATGTCCATCCCGATGTTCCATCATTTCTCCGCGACTCTGGTCAAATTTTGGCCCCTGCTGACTAAATTTCTCATCACTTTGGCCCAATTTTGTATCCTGCAGGTCTTTATTTCCATTTTGATTTCCGGAAATTGAACCCTGCCGGAATCCACCCAGGGCTGCTCTTCCACGATCCTGAAGTGATTTAATATTAAAATCACCTTCAAAATCCTTGCCTATTTGGAAAGTATCCTGAACAAAACCTTGTGCCTGCTTTGGCACGGAGAGATTATGTAATGACATCCTCCCAATAATGGAGGCAAATAGGACCCCTCCACCGATCAGCACTATTAACCCAATCCCCAGGAAGAACCACTTCCAGCCTTTTTTCTTCTTCTCTTTCACTTCATCATCCCTTTCCTCTTGATATTAGGAGTATAAAATAGAAAAGAGAAAAAAAAGTGAAAAATAGGCAATCAATAAATCTTTTTAAAAGTTTATAAAATACTTTTATACATTAGCCAAACCAAAAAAAACTGCCACTTATATAGTGGCAACTGTCTGCTGGGAAAGAGGAATTCGCACGATAAATTCACTTCCCTGTCCTATTTCACTTTCAACTGATATCGCACCTTCATGAGCGGAAACTATCCAATGGGCAATTGAAAGACCTAGGCCTACACCGCCTAATTGACGGGAACGATGCTTATCTGCGCGATAAAACCGATTAAATATCTTCTCCAGATCTTCAGGTATAATGCCTAAACCAGTATCTATTACGCGCAGCAGCCAATGTTTGTCTTTTACCTCTAATGTTAATGATACCTGGCCATTCAGAGGTGTATACTTAATTGCGTTATCTAATAAAATGTAAAATAATTGCCTGAGCTTTTCAATATCTCCCACTACATGCAGTTCGGGAAGAATATTGGACGTCACGTTAATATTTTTAGTTGCGGCAACTGGCTGTATAGTACGGATGAGCTGCTCTGCTAAAGGAGCGATATCGAATTTCGTTAAGTTCAAATTTAAAGCACCGGAATCAACTCGTGCAAGTGTTAATAAGTCTCCCACTAGTTTTGTCATGCGTTTCACTTCATCTTTCATATCCTTCACCACTTGCTGTGAGTAATCAGAAAAATGATCCTCTTCCTCTAACTCAAGGACTTCAAGGGAGGTATGCATGACGCTTAAAGGTGTTCTAAGTTCATGTGATGCATCTGCGACAAATTCACGCTGGCGTATGAAAGAATGACGTACAGGAATCATAGCTTTATTTGCCATTTGGTGGCTGACCCATAACGCAACAAGAAAGAAGAAGAGAATTAATCCTAACAGAATCCATAAAAAAAGATGTAGCAGCTTTTGATGTGATGTTTGATTAATCCCTACGTAAACAATTTCTTTTACTTGATTTCCTTGATAAACTGGCTGGCCGGCAAACAGGATATCAATGTTGTGATTTTTAAAATGGCTTCCTTTATCATGCTTTTCCCCTCTTTCAGGAGGAGGCGGAACGGAAAATTCCTTTGATTGTATTTCTCCCTCACTAGGGATCCAACCTCTGATTCTATCAGTAATTTCGGATTGAATAGGAGCTATTCGGCTATTTCCTGCCAGCTCTTCGCCTGACGAATTGATAATTGAATAATAAAAGAGTTCCTCATTGCCTGACATTAATGAATCTTCCCGCATATTACCAGTGTCGGTATCAACATCTTTTTGATAGTAAACCGTTTGATTAATCAAATTCTGTAAAGTCTGCTTTTCCTGATATGCCATTACAGTATATAAAAGCAAATAGACAATCCCAGCGAAAAGGCAAAGAAAAACAATCAGCAACCCACTATTATAAAGTGTTAAACGCATTTGCGTCCGGTTTAACAAATCCCCGCCAAACACTCTTTTTACAAATTTGCGTAAATTATCCTTCAAGTTTGTACCCTACCCCTCGAATACTATGAATGATATCCGCATCCAGTTTTTTTCGCAGCAGCTTAACGGTTGCATCCACAATTTTATAGGATACATCTGCATCATAACCCCATATACGATCGAGGATAACCTCCCTTGTCAAAACCATCCCTTTGTTTTGCAGCAGCAAATCCAGCAATTGAAATTCCTTTTGAGAAAGTTGAACCTCATTTTCCCTGACCTCTATGTTCCTATTCGTCCGATTCAGTGTAAAATGGCTAAATGATACGGAATCCTCCTGAATGGGAGCAAAATTACGGCGGGACAGCGCCCTGATACGTGCAAATAATTCATCCATTTCAAACGGTTTTACCAAATAGTCATCCGCTCCCGCATCAAGTCCTTCCACCCTATCCTGAATGGCATCCTTTGCGGTTAACATTAAAATAGGGCCGCCGTATCCTTCAGACCTGAGCTTCCGGCAAACTGAAATCCCGTCCATCACCGGCATCATCCAATCCAGAATCACTACATCATAATGAGAAGCTAGAGTAAAATCATAAGCATCCTCTCCTTGCTCAACCCAATCGACACGGAAGCCTCCCTTTTTTTTCAGCATATGTGATATCAGCTTTCCAAGTCGTGTATCATCTTCGGCTAATAGGATATTCAAATAGCTTCCCCCTCTGCGATTCGCTTTTTCAATATATTTTTCTCAGCAAGCTCGAAAATTCCCCATACTGCCAGCGTGCCAATAGCTGGTCCAATAAAGGATCCCCCTGCATGAATCAGAAGGGCAGTCAGAGAAGCATTGCTTACCCAGAAATGTACCTTTTTCGTGTATTTGTTTTTTAATCGTCTGATTAAAAATCCATAAACTCCAACCGTTAAAATAAGGATAAATGCGGCTATCCCATTTAGAACACCTTTGTTTGTTAGCTTTTCCGTAATAAGATAATACGTGCCGTGAGATATACCGAGAATTAAAATAGCATAACCAATTACATTATGCACACGGAATACTGCTTTTGAAAACTTTTTTATAAAAGGAGAAGGAGATTTTAATTTTTTCTTAAATCTTACTAAAGAATAAGTAATCGCCCCTCCTATAATGGACATGGTACCAAACCAATTGAAAATTTCGCGAAGAGAATTTTTCTGAAAACGTTGACCTTTATGAGCGAGATCGCCTGACTGCTGTGGCCCATGACCTGAACCACCGGTTGGTGATACATAAAATTCATAAGCTATTAATGCACCACAAAACACTAAAATAATTGTTGCAGGAATATATACTTTCCACTTTTTCATCATTATCAACTCCGAATATTTGGTAAGACCATCATAGAGGTGAAAAGTGAAATAAAAGTGAAAATAACAGCGGCATTTGATAAAAAATAACAAAAACAATCTAATGTTTTCCAGTATGTTTTTTGATTCTTCTTTTAAGCCTCTTACGTTTATTTCCTTTAACTTCCCATCAATGAAGATTGTTTTACATCCTTATAATGAGGAACTACTTCACTTAGAATAATCCTTAATAATCCTTATTGGCTTCTCATTTGGTAGTAAATGCTTGTTCATTCAAAATCACATCAAAGGAAGCAAAAAGCTGGCAAACTTCACCCATTTAAAATATGTCACTTCTGGATTCAATCCTTTTGGTCTTAATTCACCATTTTTGGAATTGGCAGATAATCGGGGTTCATCAATTTCAGATAGCCATTCAAACATAATTACTCCTTTGCGTTTGGTTTATTACATATTTGGAGTTTATCTTATTCTACTAAACAGCCACGTTAGTCGAATAAGAAAAATGCTTCCCAAATCCTAGTAGGAAAGCGTTTGTTATGTTTCTAATAAGACTCATACGAAAAATTTTTTAATGATACCTGACCTCCACTCTTGCACTTAGTGGTCCCATTAAGAACAGATAAAACATACTTAAGGCAGTAAAGGGGACACTGAAGCAGGAGATGAAGATTGTGTGTAAAACCATGGCGGTGGGGCAAATTATGTTGTGGGAATGGTGCAAACGCAAGCCAAGATGCCAACAAAGCTACGAACCAAGGCGGCAGTGATGTTAGTGAAGCCGTGGGTACTGTTGGCGGCGGTGCTGCGGGTGATATGGTAGGTTCTATTTTTGGACCACTCGGTACTGTTGCAGGCGGTCTTGCAGGCGGTGCGCTTGGAAACCAAGTTGGTGAAGGTGCCGAAGGGGATAAAAATGCTGCAGCTACTGTTAATATTTGTTTGTAATAATTACAAACAGCTTCATCAATATGAGGATTTAAAAAATTCATTAGCATATCCTGAATCCTAAGCTCTGGCGAGTCTACTTGTTGACTTAACACAGGATATACTTTAGGTTGTGCGAGAACTTCAAATGACCCAAAGGTAAAAAAGGATATGATAAAGAGCAGTAGACCCAATGTTTTCAAAATAAATTCACCTCATTTCTAATTTTCCCAAATAGAAATGAGTTATCAATTTCTCTTTAACTAAACTGCCCGTTTGTTCAAGATCGTTTACGTTCTTAAACATTTTAATGCATTTATTAAGTCTATAATTCTATAACTTTGGCAATAATTCCACTTAGAAGCTATATAATAGGAGGAATTCACTTGTTATTATCTGAAGCTTGGAATACGTACGAAGCAAATAAACGAATTGAGGGTTTCTCTCCTTATACACTAAAAGCCTATGGAATACAGGCTAGGCTGCTAACACGTTATTTCAATGATTCAAACATAATTACTCTAAATACACATAATCTCAAAGATTTTCTCGCGAAAACTGGGAAAAACCTAAAACCCTCGAGTTTGGCACACAGAATCCGATTCATGAAGTCATTGTTTCGGTGGTGCCACGAGGAAGGTCATATATCCTTTAATCCAGATGCGAAAATAAAAGAACCAAAAGCGGAATGAAAATCCCGAAGTTTTTAAACGAAAAGGAGATTGAACTTTTAAGGGAGGCTTGTACTAGACCTATAGAAAAGGCCCTATTCATTCGAATTTATGTTTTCTACAGGATGTAGGATAGGAAAGATTATTTCACTTGATTCTAATTTCATTAATTGGTCTTATCGCTCAGTAATCGTTAGAGGAAAAGGAGATAAGGAAAGGGAGGTCTATTTTAATATACGAGCTGAAATTTGGCTAAAGCTATACATAGACGGACGTCTTGATAAGGACCCAGCCTTATTTGTAACAGAACGGAGTCCTCATAGAATGAGCATTGACCAATTGAGATATGTGATCAAGCGAATATCAGGTCGTGCTCGTATTAACAAGGAAATTCATCCCCATCAACTTAGACATAGTTATGCCACCCACTTACTAAACAATGGAGCACCTGTTGAGGTAATTCAAAGTCTTTTGGGCCACGAAAAAAGTGAAACCACTCGGATTTATGCTCAACTAAGTGGGAGGCAGAGACAGGAATTTTATCAGAAATTTTTCTAACTAAGATGAAAAATCTAGCACTTGTACTTTAATTTATATCCAACAGTTCTTTTTAGTTTTTGTCCTTCAATCTAGCAGGAAACCCATAAAAAGCACAGAATATCCCTGTAATTCGTGTTAATAGAAGTTAGCCTGGTTCATGCAACGAATAAAAAACTCCTAAACAATTTCGCTTCTGTTAAATCGAATCATAGTGTGACTTTCAAAAATTCTTTTGCCTTTTCAGGTATTAAATGAGCGTTAATTCTTAAAATAAGCGTTAATCCTTCTTGGACTAACGCACCTTAGTAAATTAGTAAATTAAAATAAGAAAAGCAGAGATTTCTCTCTGCCAGATTAATTGCGATTATATTCTTTTAGCGCCGATATAGCGAGGTTTCCAGTATGTATTGCTAGTAGATGCGATGGAAACTCCGTGAGAAGTAGCAGCTTGAATCATTTTACCGCTTCCCATGTAGATTGCAACGTGTGTTGGTCTTGAAGCTCTATTAGGAGCAAAGAACATTAAATCACCGACAGCTAGACTGCTAACTCTAGTTCCTTTTGTATACATTTCGGAAGCAGTACGAGGAAGTGTTTTGCCTGCCTTAGCATAAGAGTATTTTACTAGTCCTGAGCAGTCAAAGCCTCTTGGAGTTATACCGCCCCAAACATAATGAACACCCAGATTTGATTTAGCGACAGCAATTGCTTTTGTATGATAATACGCAGCTTCACTTTTATGTGGTAATAGTGTTGATGTTCCAGTGGCAAGGGTTGCAGCAAGAATTCCGATAGATAAAAGTTTCTTTAACATTGTTGTATTCCCCCTGTTGTTTTCTTCTAAACCTAATTTACAAGATTTGTTTAACAGGAAGATTTCACCTGTGTTACAATTACATTTCATGCCCTAGTAAATTTATCCGAAAATTTAACTCGGAAAGAATTCCATAGGCTCCTGGCATTGCACATATCCATTTTTCTTATAGAAGTTTATAGCATAATCGCTTGGCCAAACGATTACAAATTCATATTTTTCGTCTCTCACCCATTCGTTTATGGTTGATAGTAATATACTTCCTATACCCTTATTTCGATAATCTTTTAAAGTGTAAACATTTGTCATAAATGCAAATGGTCTCGTAATTCTTCCAGGCCTGGGTACTTTTTGTATTAATTCTGTGTATATATGAGAAACAATTCTTCCATTATCCTCTGCAACCCAAATAAACCATTCCTCACTATTAAGAGCACTTTCTAAAAAATTACAGCACTCTTCATAAAAAGTTTTATAATTACCTTCATCTATTCTTTTTGCTTTATGATCCTCATAGGTAAAATCCCATCTCATTCGAATTAATTGATCAATATCTTTTGTTTCAGCCAGTCTGTAAATCATAATTCCTCCCTATGTATGTTTGGATGTTTAAAAATATTAAATTCCATAAACAAAGAGGTTTTCCTGCTTTTGCTAAAAATAATAAAAGGCGTGATAATATTATCTCACGCCTTTTTGAAATATTTCGATTAACTTTCAAAAACTTTGGTTACCATCCATTCGAGCATTTCTTTAGTATATTTAAAAGCATAGTGGAGATGCAGCCGTTCTGTCATTTTATGTGCATCCTTGCCGTATGGGCCGATATTGATTACAGGGATATGCATTTCAGCAAGTATATCCATTGGTATATAATAGCCTTTGTTCCATAGTGGCATATTACTTGTTATTTCCTGGATGTCTTGTATCGGAGAAGCTGTCACATAGCTTAAATCACAAAGCCCAGGGAAAAAGTTTTGATGTTTAAGATCTAGATTGTGAGTTTTTCTTGCATATTGGATCAGTTCAGGGATCCACTCTTTTGTATCTTCACTGGAATTCACCGGTGGATAAAATGGCGGTGCAATAAATGGGACGATCATTGGTGCTAGTTCCTTACAGTAAAGTGCTAATGTATCAATCAATGAAATCGTTTGTTCTCTGTCATCACCGCGATTTGGATTGCTTAATACCCAAGCAAAGAGCTCGTTTATTTTTTCTTGTCCGAGTTTTTCCTCTGCATACTCTAGCAAGCTTTCAAAAGATAGGACTTGAATGTCCATCCCCTTAGACTGTTGATAAGAAAAAATTTCCCTTTGTTTCGTAACCTTCTTTTCGATTTTCCTTGCAGCTTTTTCTGCAATCCCCATTAACTCATTTTGAACCTGTGAAAGTGACTTTTTAATAAGATATAAATTAAATAAGGTAACGGACCGATCCGGTATTTGGACAGAGTATTCTTTTTTCAAATCCTTCTGTAATAGATTAGTAGGTGGCGGAGTTCGTTCACCATCTACATTTTCACAAAAATCTGTGTTAAGTTCCATATCACAGGTAATCATTGATGTAAGGTAGTTGGAATTTAACCCTTCAAACGGTTCTCCTACATGCGTTTCCTTGCCCATACAGTAAAAGCCAGGCAGCAGCTTGCCCAAAGAACCAGAATAAATATATTTATTCTCGTCACCTGGATAACTAGAAAACATGGGCTCCGAATTAATGCATAAACGATAGTTTAGCTTGTACTGTTTTGTCAGCTCATTAACGATCGGAATGGCGGTTCTCATTCCAACAGAGTTGGCCTCTTCATCGCATACTGTTAATAGAAGAACATTTCCGTTAAAGTGACCTGCAGCCGCTTTTTCAAGTAGGGACATATGAAGTGCAAGTCCACATTTCATATCCATAGTGCCCCTGCCAAATAGCCACTCCCCGGATTTCAAATCCTTCTGGATTTCCTCAGGAAATTGTCTGCTTTCTGTATAAAAAGAAGCAGTTAATTCATCAGGATTAAAAGCAAGATCTTTCCATGCTCCATAATCCTCTATGGCAACAACATCAAAATGACTTAGTAGGATAACTGTATCGCGGCAGCCTTCCTTTTTTACCAGAGCACTCAAAATGTTCCTGTTATCATTTGTTGCATGGAGTTTTAGTTGCTCTGGAAACTCCCGAAAATAAGGCAGCTCCTGTAACATTCCATACACTTCGTGCCCAAAGCGAACCTCTTGCTCCGATCCTGTAATACTTGGGATTTTTACTAAATCATTTAGGAGATCCTTCATTTGCTGAGGTGTTTCCCATTTCATGGACAAGGTATCGTTCAACTCCCTGAAACAATCTTATGAACGCCTTACGGAAACATTCAGACGCTTTTCTAATAGACTTAATAAATAGGAAAAGATAATGACCATTGCCAAATAGTAGAGTCCTACAACCATATATGTTTCTAGCTGTCGATAATTCGATGCTGCCTCGCTTAAAGCCGAACCCCATAATTCTGTCATTCCTACATATGCAACCAGGGATGAATCCTTTAAACCAATAATGAATTGGTTCCCCAAAGATGGAATTGCTCGTTTGAAGGCCTGAGGTAATATAATTCTCCTCATCGTCATGGAATAGGACATCCCGAGTGAACGTCCAGCCTCCATTTGTCCTTGATCAATAGATTGAATCGAACCTCTGAATATCTCTGCCAGATAGGCACCATTATGAATGGCCAGAGCAAGGGCTCCTGCCCAAAATTGAGAAAATGTGATAATCGAAGCCATCCCAAAATAAAGTATGGCAATTTGTACAATAAGCGGAGTTCCACGTATCAACCCTATATAAATCTTCGCTGCCCCATTCATTAATTTATTCGAAGATATACGAAAAAATGAGAAAACGAGGCCAATCACACTTCCAATAAGAAGAGAGGTTACTGTTAACTTTAAGGTGACCCCTGCTGCTTTCAAAAAGACTTCATAATTGGATAGTAAAATATCTAAAATCGTCCTCACCCTTCCTATTAAATTAACAGGGTGCCTAAATAGACACCCTTATTTTCTTATTTCTGTTCTAGGATATTTCTGCCGAACCACTTGTCGCTGATTTTGTCATAAGTTCCATCTTTGATAATTTCATCAAGAGCTTTATTAATTTTCTCGAGGAGTGCCTTATCCTCTTTACGAACTGCAATAGCCTGATTATCCTGTGACAAAGGCTTTCCAAGATCTTTTATGTGAATAGCCTTCTCTTTTATTACTCTGAAGCCCACCATCTGATCCGTAATTACAGCATCGAGCCTTCCTGTTGGGAGATCCATTAAAGCAGTTAAATCACTATCATACTCAACCACTTTGTCGGAATCGGTAAGAGTTCTGGCAGTATCCCCGTATGGACTTTCCTTTACTACCCCAATCTTTTTTCCTTTTAAATCGGAGACCGAGGTAAGTTTTTTGTTATCGGCCATAATAAATACCTGGGAACCTGAACGGTAATAAGGATTGCTAAAATTAACTGTTTTCAGCCGCTCCTCTGTAACGGTCATACTGCCAATAATGGCATCATATTTCTTTGCCAGCATACCCTGAATCATCGTTTCCCAAGGGTTCGTCACCGGTACAGGCTTCATACCCATTTTTTTGGCTATGGCTTGGCCAATTTCTACATCAAATCCAGTCAGCTTTCCATTTTCTTTAAAATTAAAAGGCTTGAACAAACCGCTCATTCCATACCGGAATTCCTTCTGGTCGGATGTTTTTGCACTATTGCCTTCTTTTTTAGAACCACAGGCTGCCAGGAATATAGATAACATTAGGACAAGTGCAAATAAACTGATTGAATATCTTCTATTCACGTTAACTCCCCCTTTGTTTTAAAGAATGCAGCTTAAAAATTGCTTTGTTTTTTCGTGCTTTGGATTTTTGAAAAACTCAGCCGGATGGCCTTCCTCAAGAATATTTCCATCGCACATGAAGACAACCCGGTCTGCTACCTCCCGTGCAAATCCCATTTCATGCGTAACCACCACCATTGTCATGCCTTCATTTGCCAATTGTTTCATTACCTGAAGAACTTCACCAACTAACTCTGGATCAAGGGCAGAGGTTGGTTCATCAAACAGCATGATCCGCGGTTCCATTGCAAGGGCGCGGGCAATAGCTACCCGCTGTTTTTGGCCGCCTGAAAGCATATCAGGATAGACAGCTGATTTTTCCTTTAACCCTACCTTTTCAAGTAGTGCAAGTGCTTTTTTCTTAGCTTCCGCCTTGTCCAATCCTTTGACATGAATAGGTGCTTCCATTACATTTTCAAGGACCGTTTTATGGGGAAATAAATTAAAATGCTGAAAAACCATTCCTACTTCTTCTCTTATTTTGTTAAGGTTCGTTTTAGCTGGTTCAATATTCTGTCCTTGCAAGTGGATTTCTCCTTGGTCGTATAATTCAAGAAAATTAATGCATCTAAGAAGGGTACTTTTGCCTGAACCACTCGCCCCAATGATGACAACCACTTCTTTTTCCTTAACTGTTAAATCAATAGCTTTAAGGACTTTGTGAGAACCAAATGACTTATTTAGGTTTTTAATTTCAATCAACTCTTCCACCTCCCAGTTCGAAAAATAGTAAGATAACAAAAAGTCTCTTACTTTATTTTATGGATGGATTTTCATATAATGACTTTTTTTATAGAGATATAGAATTGCTCCGGAGTCTATTCCAAGGAACAAAAAGCGCAAGCGCCCTGTTCAGATGATGAAAGGCTAAATACGCCACGTCCTGTGGCAACGCCTTTCTGACCCACGTCCTGTGGGCCTCCAACAGGCATAAGACGAATCACGTAGTCATCCTCGGAAAAGCTAAAGCTTTTCCTTCGTGCGATGCGGATGCTTCCGAAGCTTTTCCTTGTCCTGATTTCTGAAGTGATTTGGCTTATGACCCGGAGTGGCTGGGCGCTGAAGCTAGATTACAATATCCTAGTTCAGTGTGATCCACAAGTTAAAAATCGGTAACTTTCTAAACGATAAAAAAGCACCGAGGGAATTCCCCGGTACTACAAATAGACTCGTCTTATTAAGATTTTAATCCATTTTCATATATTTTCAGATTCGCGTGGATGGCGGTTAATACAGGTAGTTCTATATCTTTGTCTTTCGCCTTTTCTAATAGGTACCCAAAAAAGTGGTCAGCTTCAATTGATATATTCTTTTCCATATCTCTTTGAAGAGATGACTTCATTCCATAACTAAGTTCATTCATCCTGTTAAATTGTGCTGCTTCAATTTCGTCGGCGATGGGTGCACCAACAGCTCGCATAATCGTAGCTGTTTCCTTCAAAACGTTTTTAATAGTTTCAATTCCAAATTCCTGATCCCTGATAGGGCCGATTGGCGAGCGGTATAAGGAAGTGACCCCGCTCATAGTAACTATAAATAAGTACTTATGCCACATATCCTGTTCAATATTGTCCGACAGTCGGAAGTCCGATTTCGTTCCTGAGAAGGCCTCCTGCAGCCTAAGAATCCTGTCTGTTTTTTTGCCGGAAAGTTCTCCAAAAACCAATTCATGAGAAGGACTAGTCTGTATAACTTTGCCCCCCTCATCAAGTGTGGTTTCGATAAAACACAAACCACCGATAACTTGGTCCCTATCAAAAGCAGCCTTGAGCTTAGGCATATGAGCAATACCATTTAATAAAGGGAGAACCATTGTGTCCTCACCAACGTAGGGCCGCACACTTTCTATTGCACCCTCGAGCTGATAAGCCTTTGGTGTTAAAAGAACTACATCAAAATCCCCGGCCTCTTCCCCGCTTAGTAAAGTCTTTGGTTTTAATTTGAAGTCACCCTTAACACTTTCAACAATCAAACCATCACGATCAAGCTGCTGCATTCTTTTTTCCCTCACCAGGAATGTTACATCTTCCCCTTTTTCTACAAGGCGGCCACCGAAATATCCTCCAATAGCTCCTGCACCGACAACTAAGATTTTCACTCAATTTCCTCCTTTTTAAATTAAAAATGACACTGATTTTTCTATGAATAAGATGGTCATTAGAACTCTGTTAACGATTGAGGATCGAAGAAAAGACACTAAAACTGTTTTCAACGTATTCTCTGATTTTTTTCCATTCATCTTTTTCTTTACGGAAACTTTCTACAAAAAGTAATTTTACCTCTGTCATTTTCCCGTCTACTTCAAAGCTTACCCAAAAGACAGCGACCCCTTCTTGCTGGTTATTGATTTCAACTAAAACATCCTCAAAGTGCCACTTTGGGTTTCTTCCTTCATACATTTGAAAGGCCTGTTTCCAGCCTTCCGCTGCTTCTTTATATCCCCAATCGGATGTGAGCGCTTCTGGTCCAGCCCACCTGACTTTTAAATCTTTTGAAGAGTGAAAGGACATACTTGTCGCATTTAAACTATTCCAGGAAGCTCTATATCCTAAAAGAAACTTTTTAAAATCATCCAATAAAGATTGTGTCATTCCTTTACCTCGCTTTTTAAACTTTATTAGATTACTAATTCCTCAAAAAATCCTAATGCCCTTCTTCTTTTTTTATTTGAAACAATTTTTTCGCAAAGAAAAACGCTCTGGTATCCGGTAGAGTTGATGAAGGACACTTTGAGCGTTTTATTAAAAGGTTTGGTCTTTTATAGAGGGGATGAAAGACTTTTTTAGAATTTCATTAAGTGATTTGGTCCGTCATGAAAGAACACTTGGTTAATGGATTGGTACATAAGGTCGTTCTACTACGCCTGTTGCTGCATTAATATAAACCCATTCTTCTTTTCCTTCAAAGATATAGACCAGGACGTAGTCAGCGGAAATCGGGGAGTAAATAATACCCTTCCTTATTGCGTTGGCTTTTTTACCTGTAATTTTTGCAGCCTTTGTAGCTATTGTTGCCTGATTTAATAATTCCTTATAATCTTTATTGAAAAACTCGTTTGATTGCAAGGCAGGCTTTCCAGATAAACGATAAAACTCTCCGCTTCCGGCATCTAGTTCAATAGTAAAGTTACTTCCCATAGGCTCCAGCAGCTTATTTTCTCCCGTAACAGGAATGTAGGTGAATCTAAAAATGTTTGGTTCATCTGGGCTTTCGGTGTTTCTCTCGATTTTAAAATGACTCTTTTCCCCGTAAATTGCTTTAAGCATTTTATCTGCTTTATTCATCAAGACATTCACATTCATAGGCTTCTTATCATTTAAACTATGTGAAATATTATCGGCAGAAATAATAAATCCCGTAAAACCGTCAATTTCACCATCATAATCTTTTCCGCTATGTTTCAGCTCAAAATGATAAACTCCATATCCATCATTTGACGGGATTGTTTTTTCTAATACTACTTTGGCGTCTTTGTCATGAAATACTTTTCTTATTTTCTCTTTTAACCCATTCTCTTTGATTAACTGCATCTCATTAGGCAGCTTATGGTATCGATTATAGAAATAAGTGAGCTCATTTATTTTATCAATAGATGCTGAAACTCCTGCTATATCTAATATTTCAAAATAAGAACTATATCCATGATGAAATTTTCTATATTCCTTCTCTGTCATTTTAAAAAGAGTTCGAGACTGTTTTTGAAAAAGCTCTATTGTTTTACGGTCTGTTTCATCAGTTAATCCCTGGTTATATCGTTCATTTAGTATCCTGGACATTTCATCCAACTCTTGGCTATTTACCAGAATAGTACTTTTATATTGGCTCCTTTCAATCCAGTTTAATTCATTGTCTAAATCACTTATATCTGAGGCCGAATACGATAACATTTCTCTGCTGAATTCATTATCATAAGGATTATGAGAAATATCTTTAAGTGTCTCGCCATATTGATAAATCTGATTCAAATGATCAGCTACTTTCTCACGATTGTCAGCATACTGATTTATAGCAGTAACGATAATAACCAATGCTAACATGGCAGCTATCCATTTCATCCTACTCAGTCTGAAACGAAGTCGAATCCGGTCATCCGCTTCCTTCGGTAGTTTCTCTTCCTCTAATCTAATAGGAAGATCCGTAAAGCCGATGCCTTTTTGGTATAATTCACTGCAGTGGCTGCATGCCTTTAAATGTTCTTCAACTGCAAGGCGATTTTCCGGCTTTAATTCATTCTCTTCATATAAAGGATATATATCCTCAACAAGGCTGCATTTTAGTTTCAATTTTCGTCCTCCTCCCCTTCAAGATAAAATTGCTTGAATTTCTTCTTTGCACGATGAATCCCAACCTTAACATTTCCTTCAGATTGATCAATGATATTGGCAATTTCGTTTAGTGAAAAGCCCTGCTCCCTCAATGTTAAAAGAGACCTTTCTTTTTCAGTCAGTTTTTGGAATGTTTGCCTTATTATCATTTTTGTTTCCAAATCCCTTGATATGGCGCTTGCCCTAAGCTCCGGTTCAGCATAAAAGATCTCATTCTGTTGTGAAAATTTCCTGGCATTATTCAAATAAGTGTTCCTCGCAATTTTAAAAAGCCATGTTTTAAGGGAAGACTCGCCCCGAAACCGTCCAAATCCCTTGAAGGCTTTAATAAACGTATCATGCGTCAATTCCTCCGCAACGGCCTGGCT
The DNA here is from genome assembly GCF_011393025.1 of Neobacillus terrae. GTDB lineage: Bacteria > Bacillota > Bacilli > Bacillales > Cytobacillaceae > Neobacillus_A > Neobacillus_A terrae. Next base: position 19,019 of record NZ_JAAOEO010000010.1, read on the forward strand.
GCGGCACATATTGCGGAGGTAATGGAATACCGGATCTCTATATGTTTGATACATTTCTTCAAGTGGATCTGACATGTCTCTCTCCTCCCTCTGTTAATGACAAATGAAAATGGAAAAGGTTACAAAGAATTTTAAAACCTTCTTCTTTTATTTCGGAGGCTTTTCCATTTTTGTTGATGGGCACTTTTAACCCTTGATAAAAGAATATTAAACCCAATCCTTAACAGACGAAATATTTGACATTGTATACGATTGAATGTGTATCCTTACAATAGAATAATAGGAGGAATTTACAATGACAAAATATGCATTTGTAACAGGAGCGAATAAAGGGATTGGATATGAAATTGTCCACCATTTAGCTGAAAAAGGTTATCAGGTATTTTTAGGAGCCAGGAATAAAGAACTTGGGGAAAAAGCAGTACAAGCTTTAGGATTTTCAAATGTTTCTTTTATTCAAATTGATCTTACGGACACACAATCTATTCAAAATTCCTTAGAGGAAATACTCAAAGAAACAGACCAGTTAGATTTACTTATAAATAACGCGGGAATCTCCCACAACCATCAGTCTCAACCTAGTGAATTAGATTTGAAAACACTGCGCCAAGTCTTTGAAGTGAACTTTTTTGGCACATTCCAAATCATTCAAACCTTTTTACCTCTAGTTAAGAAAGCACAACGCGGAAAAATAGTTAACGTCACTACCGATATGGCCTCACAAACCATGTTTGATAATGGTCAGACTGCTCCAATCAATGCATTAGGCTACAATTCATCAAAAACAGGTGTTAATTCTTTAACACTGGCCTTTGGTAAGGAATTTGGTAATAAGGGTCCTGAAATTTTTGGTGTTACCCCTGGATTTACAACTACAGATTTAAACGGAAATGCGCCGGGCGGTAAGACAACTGCCGAGGCAGCTCAAATAATCACGGAATATGCATTAAGCGAAACAAATTATAACGGGAAAATACTCGACAAGAACGGGATTATTCCTTGGTAATAAACAATAAATTCATATGAACCTGAATTTAATAAACTTAAAATAAAAGACCAAATGTTGAGCTAAACATTTGGTCTTTTAATCGTCGAATTATAGGGGCGGGAAAAACATACGGGCTGTACCGAATATAGGTAATGGAAAATTACGAAGGTATAATCGCACTAATTTTTTTAAAAAAGAACAATCCAATCTCTACCCATAGCAAGCTATAAAAGAAAGCAAAAATAAAAATGCTGCCTGCTGTATTAATGGAAAATGAATCAGAAGCAACCGGTCCTAAGACAGGAAAGTGGAAAAGGTACAGGAGAATCATAATCCCTAACGTTAAGGCGGTTCCACTTGCTGCAATAATACTCAATCTCTTTTTGAAAAATAAAAAAGCTGCTCCTGCTCCAATTCCTAATAATCCTGTAGTAAAGGGAAACACGAGGAGTTCACTTGGCTGAAGAATGAACAGAAGCGCATTTGTCAGTAAATAAGCCATTGCCCCAATAGGAAAGGAAAACATGGAACAAATAAGAATGGGTGCAGTCGCCAGTGGGCTAATAAGATAACCTATTCCAGGCAGAAAACCGCCAAATGACTGCAGTACAGCCGCCATACAAGAAAAAAAGGATCCTATAACAAGCCTTTTCGTTATTGAATATTTTTGAAATGTACATTGGGCTATCCGAACATCATCAAAAATGGATTTAAAAAAATACAATGTCACACCCTCTTCCAAAAGGTAGTATTGTTATAATTCAATTTATTAAAACACCACGCCTCGGAACTTTTGTTGAAAATTAGCAATGAAAAAATTAAAAAGGTAAGAGCATAATCCTCAGTGGGTTATGCTCTTCTCATCTATTTTTAATAGCATATTCCAAGGTTTCCGGATGATTACAATTCTTACTACAGAGGGAGCAAACTTACAGCAATAAAAGATTTGCAGCCAATAAAACTTTCCTATTTATAATTTTGTGAAAAATCGGCATTGTCGAATAGTTAGTAAAGTAATAAACTAATAGTAATTTCTGATAGCGGATGGTGGAACTTGTGGACCTGATAAAAGATTTGTTTTTCAATCTTTCACTTATATTACTTCTAATGTTTATCATTAATCTTTGGTCTGAGCGTTACAATAAGGAGACCGCACGACGTTTTCTCACGGCTTTCGGTCTTTTTTTGTCCGTCTTGGTCTGTCTCTCTTTTTCCACTGAAGTATCTGGAGTAATGGTAGACTTGAGACAAATCCCTATTATAATAGGTGGACTTTATTATGGTTTTGGTCCGTTTTTGACTATTTCTTCTCTGCTCTTTAGATGGCTTTTTTATGGATTTAACCCCGGTTCTTGGCCCGTTCTTCCTATCTATGGTGCATTAGCTATTTTTTTATGGCTTGCACATCCTTGGTTTCTAAAACAAAATGCTAGAAAACGTCTATACGTGTCTTTAACCAGTGTCACTATAATGTGCGCAATGATTTTTATTAACTTATTGAAATTGGGTCACTCATTGTCTGAGCTAAAAGTGGTTTTAATTACCACCTTCACTCAATATATTGGGATATGCATGATGTCTTATTTAATAGAAGAAATGAAAAAAAATGAGTTTTTTCGCGAGCAGATGGTAAAAGCCCAAAAAATAGAATTAGCCAGTCATATGAGTGCTGCCATTTCACACGAAGTAAGAAATCCATTAACTGCTGTTAAAGGGTTTTTACAACTTGCATCAGAGGATCAAAGCATCCAGGATCCAACTAGGAGATACATTAACACAGCATTAACTGAACTTGACGCTGCTGAGGATGTAATCAAAAGTTACTTAACATTTGCACGCCCCTCTATCAAAACCGTTGAAATATTTGAAGTTCGGGATGAGCTTATCCAGGTTCTCAACTCCCTGAAGCCTCTGGCTAACATGAATTCAGTCGAAATCATTACTGAAATGACTGATTGTGGATATGTAGTTGGAGATAAGAACCGATTTCGCCAATGTTTCCTAAACATAATGAAAAATTGTATTGAGGCTATGCCCCTTGGCGGGAATCTTAGAATTCACACATATTTAATGAAAAATCAAATTAAAATTTGGGTTTGTGATACTGGAACAGGTATGACCTCGGATCAATTAAGTCGTTTAGGCGAGCCATATTATTCAACTAAAGGTAAAAAAGGAACGGGTCTTGGACTCATGGTATCTTTTAGCATCATCAGGCAATTAAAAGGAATGATAAAAATAAATAGTGAAATAGGTAAAGGAACAGAGTTTCTGGTTACTTTCCCCGCTTTTGTGGATTAACAAAATGATTGAAGCAAGCTTCCTTTTTAAATTATTTTTAAAACCCACTTGACTCATAGGAATAGTTTGGTTATTATTGGGTTACTTTCATAATTTTACTTGCTGATTGGAAAACCAAAGGCACCTGACCCCAAAATGGTCTAGGTGTCTTTATTTTTTTCAAGCGTAGGGAGTGATTTTTTAAAATTTTATTCCCCCCTCTGTTGTACAGGAGCAGAAATATTGGGAAAACATATTTTTAGATTATGCTGTTAATGTGTCATTGCGGGTGGAAAATTCACTCTGGATAAAACAAAAATTAATTCCGCTAGGCAGCTTGCTGGAAGTGGAATCCTGATATAAAGCTGGGCTAATCCGAAAAACGGTAGGTTTGGTTTTTTTATCGCGATAGTTTTTGCAATAGTTAAAAAACTCTGCTCTTCTCTTATTTTTTAAGGATCGGCATCGTTTTAATTCCTACTATAAAGGGTGGATTACTTACAATTGGAGTGTTGATATGAAAGAACTTAGTTCTCGACTGGCTTTGAGGTCCATATTAGTCAGCTATCTTTTTATTCTGGTAATAATGCCAATTTCAGCTGTATATTTAAAGGGTTTTTCCCTTGGCTGGGACCCTTTTTGGAAAGAAATTACCGGAATTATTGCCTGGAAGGCTATTATTTTAACGCTGAAGCTTAGTATTTTAACAACTTTCATTCAGGCTTTTCTCGGAACATTTATAGCTTTTGTATTGGTCAGGTATAAATTTTGGGGTCGTAGATGGTTAAATAGTCTTATTGATCTCCCCTTTTCCCTGCCTACAGCCGTTTCGGGATTAATGCTGCTTACCCTGTTGGGACCGACAAGTCCTTTTGGAAAATGGCTTGAATCATTTGGAATTAGCCTCTTATACAATGAATCGGCCATTGTCATCGGCATGATTTTTATTACTTTGCCTTTTGTCATCCGGACGGTACAGCCGATGATTGAGCAATTAGATCCTTTTGAAGAGCAAGCCAGCTTTATATTGGGTGCCGGAAAGGCTTTTACTTTCTTTAAAATTACTCTTCCTGCCGTTTTTCCGGGAATCATAGCTGGCAGCATGCTTACCTTTTCCCGTTCCCTGGCGGAATTCGGTGCCATATCACTTATTTCTGGCAATCTGCCTGGCAAGACACAGGTTGCGTCTGTCTACATTTATGGTGAAATCGAAAACTATAACACCCAGGGGGCAGCTGCTGTTTCTGTCGTACTGATTACTTTTTCGTTAGTTGTGTTGTTGCTGGCTAATTTTCTTCAAAAATGGAAGGGAAGGACAATATGAGAAGACTCTTTATTTCTATGACAATACTAATACTCTTCCTGATACTTTTCCTCCCTTTTCTCAGCATCGTATTAGGTGCATTTGACCAGGGAGCAGACGCGTTTTTGGTAGCTCTGCAGCGCCCTGAGTCGCTTCATGCTCTAAAGGTTAGTTTCATTATTGTCATGATCGTCGTTGTTATTAACACCATAATCGGGATTCTGCTCTCGATAGAAATGATTCGGGGAACCTGGATATCAAGATGGCTTCGTCCGCTCATTAATGTTTTGGTTGATTTACCTTTTGCAGTCTCTCCTATTATTGGCGGTTTAATGATCATTTTACTTTTCGGGCCAAATACGGTTATGGGAATGTTTTTTGAAAATGCAGGAATTAAAATTGTATTTGCTCTTCCGGGAATGGTGCTGGCGACTATATTCGTTACCTTCCCACTTGTCATTCGGGAGATAGTTCCCATTTTGGAGGAGCTGGGAATGACCTATGAAGAGGCATCCGCTTCACTCGGTGCGGGTCCGCTGCGAACCTTTTTTCTCGTCACCTGGCCTTCTATTCGCTGGGCTATTTATAACGGAATCATTCTTACCATTGCAAGATCCGTTGGGGAGTTTGGAGCGGTGCTTGTCGTTTCAGGGAATATTCTTAATCAGACTCAGACCGCCACCACATTAGTCTATCAGGATTCTGTAGACTTTAACATGATTGCTGCTTATAGTGTGGCATTGCTCCTGGGGCTATTTTCCATTACAGTACTTCTGATTTTGGATTGGCTGAAAAAAAGAAAGGAAGATCAATTAAATGCACATTGAGGTTAAAGACTTAGAAAAAAAATTTGGGTCCTTTATAGCTATCCAAAAAGCCAGTTTTAAAATTCAAAAAGGACATCTGGTTGGACTGTTAGGGCCAAGCGGCGGAGGCAAAACATCTTTGCTTCGTATGCTTGCGGGTCTTGAGCAGCCGGATTCCGGTGAAATCTTCTTTAATGGCAATCTAGCTAATTCTTTATCAATTCAAGCAAGAGAAATTGGGTTTGTTTTTCAAAACTATGCTTTGTTCAAGCACATGACCGTTTTTGAAAATATAGCGTATGGTCTCAAGGTGAAAAAACAAAAAGCATCCGTGATTAAGGAACGTGTATTTCATCTTCTTCAGATAATGGGACTTGAAGGAATCGAAAAGAAATATCCGCACCAGCTTTCTGGGGGCCAGCGACAGCGAGTAGCTTTTGCAAGAGCTCTCGCACCTGAACCACAGCTATTATTACTTGATGAACCCTTTGCTGCAATTGACGCTAAAATTCGGAAAGAACTTCGAATTTGGCTAAGAAACCTTATTAATGAATTCGGTGTCACAACCATTTTTGTAACTCATGACCAGGATGAAGCGATAGAAGTCGCGGATGAAATCATCATCGTCCAAAAAGGCAGAATTGAGCAGCAAGGTTCACCCTGGGAAATTTACAACCAGCCTTCCTCTTCATTTGTTGCTTCCTTCATTGGTGAATCAAACAGTTTGGCGTCCCCTATTTCTCTTCAGGGATTTCCCGACCTCCCGCGCTACTTTAGGGGTGAAGATAGGAATTCAGAAGTGAAAGTATATATCAGGCCGGAATGGATTGAAATACGTACTGAAAATAAGTACTATCTTGCCAGTGCCAGTGAGCCGGCAGTCGTATCACATGTTCATTTTAGAGGAGACTCCTGGTTCATTGAATTTCAATTAACGAATGGAACAAAGCTGTTTACCTATCAATCTATTAAAGAACATTTTTTAAAAGTCGGTGATCAAATTAACATTTTAATTCACCAGCTAATCGTTTTCACCCCTTCAGAAACAAGAGTATTGGAAAATCGATCAAAAATCGACCCAATGCCTGTATTTATATAAAAATATTATCAATAAAAGGAGTGTAAAAAATGAAAAAAAAGAAACATGCTTCTCTGCTTGCAAGCTTAACGTTAATTATGTCTGTTTTCATTAGTGGTTGCTCTTCTTCCAGTGAAGCTAAAACAACACCCAAAAATAACAAATCCGCTCCTAAGAAGAATGAAACAGTTACACTTACGATTGGCGGATATTCCACGATAAAAGATGAATTTGAAGCCATCTTCCCTCTTTTCCAAAAGGAATGGAAGGAAAAGACTGGACAAAATGTGGAATTCAAAGAATCTTACCAGGGTTCAGGAGCCCAGGCACGAAACATTACAAATGGCTTTGAAGCTGATATTGCGGCCCTCTCTCTTGAAGGAGACATCGATAAGATTGTCAAAGCGGGTTTAATCAATCATGATTGGAAAAATGCTCCCCATGGCGGAATTATTACAAAATCGATCGCGGCTTTCGGTGTACGTGAAGGCAACCCCAAAGGTATTAAAGACTGGTCAGATTTAACAAAACCAGGCGTTCAAGTCCTATTTCCAAATCCAAAAACCTCCGGCGGTGCAAAATGGGATGTAAATGCCATTTATGGTGCAGGACTGAAAATAGCAGAAGAAAAAACAGGTAAACAGGATCCGGCACAGGCTAAGACACTGCTAACGAAGATTTTTAAAAACGTAAAAACACTGGACAAAAGTGGGGAGGAGTCAATGGCAACGTTTGATAAAGGTGTTGGAGATGTAATCATAACCTATGAAAATGAACTGATTGACCGGATCAAATCTCAAAAGAAATATGAGGAAGTCGTACCGAAATACACAACTGAAATTGAGAATCCAGCTGCGGTTGTTGATAAATATGCCGATAAGCATGGTACAAGAAGAGCGGCAGAAGCTTTTTTGGAGTTTTTATGGACTCCTGAAGCACAAAAGATTTTTGCTGAAAGTGGCTTCCGTTCAGTTGATTCAGAAGTAGCAAAGTCGTTTGCGGACCAATACAAGCAGCCTGGTGGTTTATTTGACACAAGTTATTTAGGAGGATGGGCTAAGGCCGAAAAAGATATATATGGGGAAGGCGGAGTCTGGGACAGCATAATTGCAGGTAATTGAATAAGTATAATTACAGCAAAAGGTCTGCCTGATTTTCAGGCTGGCCTTTTTTGCTTATCAGAATTTTTATCCATAAATTCTGAAAGCATAAGAAAAACTAAGACATACACCAAAAGGACTTAGTGAATGCCAATTTTTCCTAAGAATAAGTCCCTTTCTCCTATGCTTCAATTTTTCATTTCTCCCAAGTTAAGGTATTATTCTCGGTATATAAGGGGATTTTTCAACTCATTCTTAGGAGGATTGCGATGTATAATAAAGAAATAAAACCTGAAGAGGTTGTTACTATACTAAAGGAACATCAGGACTTTTTCAAAACGAAACAAACCTTAGAATTGAATTTTCGTTTAGAGCAATTAGAAAAGCTCAGAGCCGGTATTATCCAATATGAATCAAAAATTAATGAGGCGCTTCATATTGATTTGGGAAAGCATCCATTTGAGACGTATACGTCGGAGGTGGGTTTTGTTCTCAACAGCATTGGCCATACAAAAAAGCGGCTTAGAAAATGGGCAAAGCCTAAAAATGTAAAGACACCTTTAGTGCTCTTCCCTTCCAAAAGCACTATCATGTATGAACCGTACGGGACAGCATTGATAATTGGACCCTTCAATTATCCATTCCAGCTTTTAATTGAACCGTTAATCGGGGCGATTGCTGCAGGAAACTGTGTGGTACTAAAGCCGTCAGAGGTTGTGCCGAATGTCTCGGCTGTCATTTCCGAAATGATAGAAGCGGTGTTTGATAAATCTTATATTCAATCCGTCCAGGGCGGTGTTGAAACGACTACCTCCTTAATAAATGCGCCTTTTGATTATATATTTTTTACAGGCAGCGTACCTGTCGGAAAGATTGTTATGGAGGCTGCTGCTAAAAACCTTGTGCCGGTAACATTGGAATTAGGCGGGAAAAGCCCAGTAATCGTAGATCAAACTGCTAATATAAAGGTTGCTGCGAGCCGGATTATCTGGGGTAAGACCCTTAACTCCGGACAAACCTGTGTCGCTCCTGATTATTTATTGGTGCATGAGGATGTGAAAGAGAAACTTATCGATGAAATGAAGCAAACGATTAAACAATTTTATGGAGAAAACATTGAAAACAGTCGAGATTTTGGACGAATCGTTAGTGAAAGACATTTTAACCGTTTAAAAAGCATCCTCGATAAAGACAAGGACCTAGTTATTTTTGGAGGAACTGTGAATCCGGAGACTCGTTATATCGAACCTGCCTTAATTGAAGCATCCTGGGACTCGGCATCTATGGAGGACGAGATATTTGGACCAATCCTACCTGTAATTACATATAGTAATTTGGATGAGGCTATTAGGTCAATTAACAAGCTCTCCAAACCGCTGGCACTTTACCTTTTTACCTCTGATAAACGTGTGGAAGAAAAGATCTTATCGGAAATTTCCTCCGGTGGTGTGAGCATTAATGATACGGTAACTCATTTAGCAAATCCTGAATTACCGTTTGGAGGCGTTGGCTACTCAGGAATGGGCGCATATCATGGCCATTACAGCTTTAAGACTTTTTCACATGAAAAAAGTATTCTCAAAAAAAGCAGCAGAATCAATTTGACTACATTGTTCCCGCCTTACAGTGTTAAGAAATTAAATTTGATACGAAGATTGCTGAAATAAAACGATCAGATTTACAGACAGCATCAAAAAGGGCTAATACCTAGATGGTTCTGTTACCTTTCACAAATTTAAAAAATGTAAGGCAAATAGAAATCCTTCACAACAAAATCTCTTTCAATACTAGATAATGTATTGACTTTACTGATCACCCTTTTAAAAGTTGTGAGTGTCCTTTTCGCATCTGTGTAAAAACCCCCTGAAAGACTAATTTTCTTAACCATTGCCATTCATCCCCCCAAAAAGAAGAATTAGAATAACACTTAAACTAGGCTGACACGTTAGCTCAATAACAATTTAATTTATCGTTTAAAAAACCTTTAAAACGTTGCCGTACTTCCTTGTCTTTTAGCAATTTTCTAACCATCTTTCTCGATGAAAAATATTCCCTAATTTCTTTATCTTGTTCTATCACTTTAAGTAAAGATGGTTGAGAAATCACTAATTGTTGGAACCAATATTTTTCTTTAACTAAATTTATATTAATTTCAGTCTTTTCTTCTTTTGAAAGGGTGAGGTAATTAACATAAGAAAAAAAATCTTTAATTATTGCCCAAATTGCTTCTTCGTTTGTCTTCATTTACTTCCCTCATTTATATTTTGGTTTTTTACCTAACACTAACCTCCTCGGTTTTAATAAGGAAATTCAAGAAAAAAGGTCACAAATCCTTCAAAGTAAAAATGTTTTATAATGCTTCTAAAAAATAAAGGACCAAATCGTTGCCATAGCAATTTGGTCCACAAAACCATTTACATTTTCAAATCCGAAACAGTTACGGAACACCGCCCCTTTTTTAATAACTGACGACTCTTTTGGTCACTTTATTGCATTCTGACTCCAGCGTTCTTCAATTTTAAATACCTTCCATACTACATAAGACAAGAGCCAGGAAAATAAAAATAAAGCAACTAAAAAATAACCCATCCAACTGATTTCAAGGTTTTGAATCCACTGCCATCCCCCACTGGTAAGATTCATCTTTTCAGAGAAAACCTGGGCAAGTTCTATCATGCCTATTAACAGAGCCGCCATAACAGATAAAGAGGTAACGGTTAAATTATAGTAAACCTTGCGCAATGGTGTAGAAAAAGCCCATTTATAAGCATTGGTCATAAACACACCATCAGCTGTATCCATTAAGCTCATTCCTGCAGCAAAAAGAATAGGCAATGAAAGTATACCAACTAACGGTAAAGCATTTTTGGCTGCACCAGCGGATATTGCCAGTAATGCAACTTCGCTTGCTGTGTCAAACCCAAGACCAAATAAAAAGCCTAGTGGATAAACATGCCAGCTTTTATTGATAAACCGAAATAAAGGTCCGGCAAAGCGGGCAACAAAGCCTCTGTTTAATAAAAGCTCCTCTACCTCTTCTTCATTGTATGTTCCTTTACGCATTCTAAGAAAAACCTTTTGTAAGTCAACTAGAATAACAGCATTCAAGATCCCAATAAATACTAGGAAACAGCCCGAAACAATCGTTCCGATCTCGCCGCCCATTTCCTGCCATTGCGGCATCTCTCTTTGTGCCCAATGCACAGAAAATGCAAGTACTACTGCCATGATAAAAACAACACTTGAATGCCCTAATGAGAAAAAGAATCCTACACCAATTGGGTTTTTCTTTTGCTGAACGAGTTTTCTAACCGTATTATCAATAGCAGCAATATGATCGGCATCAAATGCATGCCTTAATCCGAGGGTGTAAGATAGAAAAGCCATTCCCAGCAGTAAAGAATGATTTTTTGCACCCATTAATAAAAATGAAATTCCAACTATGTGTAAAAACAGAACAACTAAGCCGTACGGGACCCAGTTTATCTTTAAAATCCTTCTAATTTTTTGCAAACTAATTCCTCCTGCTAGCTTTTCACTTTTATAATCATAACAATTTTACCATCCAAATAAAAACCTTTTTTTAAAGTGTAAGAGTACCAAGAATGTTCATGATTAAAAGGAGATGAAACCTTTTTTAAAAATGGCAAATATCGCGTTAGTGTCCCTTTAATCCCACTATCTACCTTATGTGATAACTATATCAATATAGTATAATATTTTTGGTAATACATTATTTTACAAATACAATTTAATAGTTTTTAGAGGGGATAGATGAATGGTCAATAAATTACGAAAGATGGTGTACCCATTCTCGTTTGGATTCCTCTGCGCCGGCCTATATTCTGCCTTGTATTCACCTAGTGCAGAAGCCGCGGATAATCCTCCTTGGGTTAGCCCTATTGCTGTTTCCCCTTTGGCTAGTGATGGATCAACAGTTTCAAAAGATGTACAAATTTCCGTTACAGCTGGAGATGACACAGGTGTTTCAAAAGTTGAATTTTATAGCGCCAATGGCGGATATTTAATTGGAACAAGGACCTCATCACCATTTACAATAAAATGGTCGACCGACCCTTGGGTTCCTGATGGCGAACAGACGATAAGAGTCATTGCCTATGATAAGTCTGGGCAAAGAGCTGGAGCGTCTCGTAAAGTTTATATTCAAAATGACAAAACAGCACCTTCTGCTCCATCTAATTTGCAGACAACGGGGAAAGCTGCAAATAGTATTTCCCTAGAATGGACTGCTGCGAAGGATAATGTTGGTGTTGTGGTTTACGAGATTTATCATGATCAGGTTTTAGTGGGCAGCTCGACAGGTACAAGCTTTACTCTTAAGGATTTAAATCCTGGAACAACCTATCAATTGTCGGTTAAGGCAAAGGACCGGGCCGGGAACCTTTCTGCTGTAAGCAATATCCTTAATGAATCGACTTCACCTACAGTACAAGATTTACCACCAACTTGAGCCCTATTGAGGTTTCTCCACTGGATTATGATGGAGAATCAGTTGGTGGAAATGTAAAACTTTCAGTGAATGCCACTGATGATTCAGGGATTTCAAAGGTCGATTTTTACAGTGCTAATGGTGGATATCTTATTGGAACAAAAACTTCAGAACCATTTACAATCACCTGGTCTACAGATCCATGGGTTCCGGATGGTGAACAAATTGTAAAAGCGATTGCCTATGATAAATTGGGACAAAAAACTGAATCGTCGCGTAAAGTTTACATTCAAAATGATAAAGCAGCACCTTCGACTCCTGCTAATTTACGCATGACAGGAAAAACCGATCAGACTATTTCCCTGGCATGGGATAACGCAAAAGATAATACAGGGGTTATCGAGTATGAAGTTTATAACGGCCTGGTACGTATTGGTACATCAGCAACCGATTCAATAACTTTAAAAGATCTCAATCCTGGAAAGACTTTTAGCTTATCAGTAAAAGCAAGAGATCGCGGTTGGAATTTTTCAGGAGCAAGCAATTCTTTAAAAGTAACTACTGATGCATCCATTGATACCATCGCTCCTTCTTCTCCAGCCAATCTAACTGTATCCGCATTTACAGATACAGCCATGAAACTGAATGGGATGCAGTAAAGGATAATTATGATAACATCAGCCCAAATATTACCTATCAGATTTATAATGGTGACACACTTTTAGCAAACACTTCAATGCTTCGGACTACTATTAATAAATTAAATCCGAACACAAACTATAACTTAAGTGTTAAGGCAAAAGATGCTGCTGGGAACCTTTCCGAAGCTAGTCCAGCAGTAAATGCTACAACAGGAGCTCCGGATACGAAAGCACCTGAGGCACCCTTAATAATCTCTCCGGAAAACTCGGATAAAACCATTACGTTAAAATGGAGTGAGCCTATCGATAATTACGGTGTTACGAGCTATGAAATATACCAAGATGATGTAAAAATTACTGAAACAACAAGCCCTAATTTTGTAGTTGGCGGACTTGAGCCGAATACTGATCATACCTTTTACGTTACCGCTAAGGATGGAAAAGGCAATGTTTCGCCGGCAAGTAATGAACTTAAAGTGTCTACCGGTTCACTCCCATTCACTCCACCGAGTCATGTAGTAGCAGGTTATTATGCAGGCTGGTCAACTTATAGTGGCTCACAAGTTTCGGACATTGACGCGTCAAAGCTAACGCAAATTAACTATGCTTTTGCTAATATCGGCGATGACTTGAAGATGCAGGTTGGAGATCCTTATGCTGATATTCAAAAAGCATTCCCTGGTGATTCATCCTCCGATGCGTTTAAAGGTAATTTCAATCAATTAAAAAAGCTTAAGCAAAAATTCCCTCATCTTAAAACAGTTATTTCAGTTGGAGGCTGGGGATGGTCGGATAAGTTTTCCGACGCGGCTTTGACAGATACTTCACGTTCCGTATTTGCCGATAGTGTCGTAAGGTTCCTTGTAACCTATGGCTTTGACGGAGTTGACTTCGACTGGGAATATCCAGTTGGCGGTGGATTAAAAACAAATGTAAATCGGTCGGTAGATGCTAAGAACTATGCTCTTCTGCTTCAAAAAGTGCGCGAAAAACTGAATGCGCAGCATGCTCTTGATGGTAAACAATATTCCATTTCGATTGCAGCAGGTGCTTCTGCTGATTTTGCTCAAAACGCTCATTTAGATCAAATAAGTAAAAACGTTGATTATGTTCAGCTAATGACGTATGATATGCGAGGCCCTTGGGACAAAACAACCGGTTTCAACGCTCCATTAAACACGAACACGGCTGAACCGGCAAATGCGCCAAACGTTTCACAGTCTGTACAATTATTTTTAGACAATGGAGTCCCTGCTTCAAAGCTCGTTATGGGAGTTCCGTTTTACGGCTATGAATTTAAATCCGTCGAGGATGCCAACAATGGATTACACCAATCTTATACTGGCGCCGTCTTTTCAGACAGCTATGGTGATTTAGAAAGAGACTATATTAATAAAAATGGATATATACGCAGCTGGGATTCCGAATCTCAGGTTCCATATTTATGGAATGGTTCTAGGTTTATCACCTATGATGATGCTGAGTCGATGAAGCTAAAGTCAAATTTTATAAAATCAAAAGGGTTAGCTGGAGCAATGATTTGGGAGATTAGTCAGGATCCTAATGAAACTTTGCTGAACCAGGTAGCAACGGATTTAAAATAAGTAATAGAGGAGCCAAATTGGCTCCTCTTTGTTTATAATGAATATACGAGGATCTCTTAAAAGAGAGAAAAAATCCCTTCCAGTGATGGGCGGGGCCTCTAGGACAAATATTTTGTGCTGCCTTACTAAATGTCCGATAGACCGGTCATATACGATATCCGTTAAATCGAGTCTCAAATAAAAGAGTGATTTAAAATGACATTTATTCATTTTCGTTCTGGAAACTTACGGATTATCTACATATTAGCAGTATTTATAAGCATTTTATTAGGACTTGCCTCCCGTAAATACAGCTATCTCCTCCCTCAATTTCTCGCGGAGAACGCCGGTGATGCCATTTGGGCAATGATGGTCTATTTTGGTTTCCGATTCCTCCTAGTAAAGAAAAGCCTAAACTTGTCTGTCCTGCTCATTTTTCTGTTCAGCTTTGGAATCGAATTCAGTCAGATGTATCAGGGAAACTGGATAAATCAGCTTAGAGGCAACATAATTGGTGGATTGGTCCTGGGGCGAGGATTTCTTACTGCTGATCTCTTTCGATATACCGCCGGGATTATTTTGGCTGCCGTTTTAGACAAGATCCTTCGAACATTTAAAGTATGTAATTAGTATAAAAGTCTTTCCATTCCTGGACCATCAGCAGGTCTCTCCTGAAAGCCATGTTTTTTATAAAATTCTGCTTTTCCTTTTGCACTAGTAAGCTGTACCCACTTTATCCCGCTCGATTTGCATTTTTCAATAAGAAGGTTTAGCACTTTGCTCCCTATTCCTCTTTTTTGATAATCCGGATGAATAATTAAATCTCCAATAAATGTTTGATAGATTCCATCTGATACAATTCGTCCAAAACCAATTAATTTTTTAGAATCATAAACAGAAACCAGGTACCAGCTCTTGTTAATTGATATAAACAAATCATCCTGTGTAAATCCGTAACGGGCATTCCAGCCTGTAGTTTCATATAATTGATAAAACTCCTCTTTGGTTGGGATTACATTTTTATATTCCATTTGTAACTTTCCTCTCTTAACAAACTCGCCAACTAACGATATATTCCATTTGTTCATTTGGAAGAGCTAATTCAGGAATATCCATTATCCAATTACCGCTGATATTTAACTCAGTATATGCCGTATCAAATTGGCACATCGCAATTCCCATATCCAGAAGCTGCATTTCATAACCTAATTTAGAGCTATAGTTAGGTATATGCTCGATGTAAAAATGACATGTTTTCCGGTCCTCTGATAATACAAGTCTCCAAGGCTGCTTATTGGATGCAGAAGGCCCGAGTCTGACCATTTCAATAGGACCTTCCAGTTGACCAGCATTTTCATTTTTTAAGTGTGTTTTAAATTCAGTATTAAAAAATAGCTTATCCCAGGATTTTTTATTATCTGCTTTTACAACGACACGGACAGCTTTATCGAACAACCGCTGTTTTTCTTTTGGGTAGCCTATTGGTGTGATACATGGTATGAATTCTCCGTAGTTTATGGTAATTTCCTTCTCAAACGAATTTCGGTCAAACGTGCCTCCCATCCAACAGGTTCCCATTCCTAAACCCACTGCAAATAAAACTAACTTGTGGAAATTGTAAGCAAACTCCACTAGGGAATACTTATCATTTTCGGTAATGCCAACCAAATACGCTCTTGGATTTTCAATAAATCCATAGGTGTCTAATTTTATTCCTTAAACGGTTACATTATTATTGACCTGCACAAGTTCAACCCGGCCTTTTCTTCCAAAAGGACCAATGAAATTCGCTTCCCTTTCTATGTAATCCTTAATTAATTGCAAATGCGTTTCTGAAATATTTTGAGAATCATATGTTCTTATGGATTGGCGTCTTCTCATAATCTCGATGCTCACAGTAATCTTCCTATTCTATTTAGGTTCTATAAGTACTTGTCTCGCAAAAGTTCTTCAGAATGCCGCCGTGGCTGTGATTGATTTTTACCTTGAAAATAAGATTTCTTCCAATATTTAAGCACCTTTACTTCGCTCATTGCTAACATAGGTTCCACCTAATAGATCATGAATACCTCTTTTATCTGCTCTGAATATAATCATAAAGACACTGACCAAACTTGAAATACCTACTGTTAAACAAACCAACAAAAACTTACCTACAACTTCTCTAAGTAACATATTTTTAAAAGTTAATTCCCCATTATCCAAGCGTTTTACTTTTATTTTCATAATGCGTTTCCCAATAATATAGCCACTCCAAAGGAGCGGTACAAACGTTAAGTACAAGGTATAAATAATTTGCCAGGTCCAGCCCTTAACCCACTCATAAAAGTCTTTTTCCCCGTTTAACAAGAAAAGCACTGCGGATATAGGAATGGTGAGAATAAACCAATCTAAAAGGTCGGCTAAAAACCTGATACCAAAACCTGCTGGCTTTCTATCCATAATATCATCTCCCTTTCTATTGGGCTGCGTTATTCCGGGCTGCTTTTTGGATGGCATTTACTCCCATAACTACCGCTATTAACTCAAATATATTTAAACCTTCGTCCATGCTGGTTAACTGAAAAGCGGGTGATGCAAAAAATCCACTTATTTTCTCGAACCGGCCAATTTCATTTTCGTTTTCATCAAATAGGATGTATAGATTTGAAAAGGCTTCTGACTCGATGTGAAAGTTTCGATTATCTTGGGTTTGATACTCATATTTTTTTGCAAAGAATGCTAACTTTCCTTTCAATCTCCCAATCTCTTCCCCAAATGAATTGGAAATGATCCATTTACGGCTCATGAAAGCAAACTTTCCACTAATAATAATTTTTCCATTAAGATCAAGTACATCCAGCCCAGCCGTGAATGCACTTTTAAGGTCAATCTCTCCGACCTTTTCTTTTGATTTATTATATATAGTTGTTTTGCCAGCTGAAAAAAAGTTATCTGAAACATATAAAGTTTGTGTACCCATTCGTCTCCCCCCTATAATAAACTTATTTCTCTTTTTCCATTAAAATCCCTTTTTTTATTAATCTATTATTAAAAAAGAGCTGAAAAAACAGCTCTCATTCTTAATCCTTAAACCTCCCCATTATAATGGTATTATAGTAGTTACCATCTGAAAGCAGTTTGTCGTTCCTTAAAACGCCTTCTACTTCAAAACCATGTTTTTCATATAGGTTTTTGGCTTTCTCATTGGTTTCAAGTACGTTCAGGGTTATTTTTTTAATATGGTTTGAGTCTGCCCATTGAATCGACTCCTTTAAAAAGTTTTTACCTATACCGTGTCCCCAAAATTCTTTTAAGACACATACACCAAACTCAACTTTATGAGCTGATCTCTTCAATTTGTTCCCTTCACATCTTGAAAACCCTGCAATCCTATCATTTGCCTCAGCAACTAAAAAAAGTTTCCTATCACTTTCAGAATCCTCTTTAATCATTTGTTTAAAACCTGATTCATCTATGTATGCCTCGCCTTTTTCCCTGTCCATATTTTCTGTTTCCCCATCGATTTGTACTCTTATTTCAGACAAGCACTTGGCGTCTTTCTCTTCGGCCGATCTGATCATATAACTGAAATTATTTATATTGAATTCTCTTGGAACAATTCTCATTTAACATGCCCCCTTGTTTAAGCTCTCCTTTTAAACAGCATTCTCTTTTTTAAATAATTTGATATTTCAACATCATCATCTACTATATAACCGGTTTTTACATAATGGATTAATTTGCTTGATTCAAGTTCTACTCTTTTTCTCCCATAAGGATATTGAAACCAATTATCTTTGAAAGATCTTCCACTAAGATATCTTCATTTGGTACTCCTTATTCCATGGCCTTTAATCTTAATAACTGGGCTTCAGATAAGTTATTCTCTCTCCATATTACTCCGCCGGAAAATAATATTTTATTAGCCATTCCCTCGTTATACAGGTCTACTGCCTTTGGCAATCTATATTCAACAGCTTTGCTGCTGCCAGGAATCAAAGATACATTCTCCCTTTTCGTGATCGTCTTGTATATTTTTATAGAGAAGATCTGTCATTTGGTTATCAGTAGTTCCTCAGGATTTAATTGGGATATTTTCATCATTTACTTCTATTCTTTAAGTATATTACTTACAAATTCACATTGTTTTTATTAGACCTTCATAGTAAACAGTAAAAGCTGCCCGTTATAGGCAGCTTATTCACTTACAAAGTTATTAATTACCGGTGAACGAATCTTCATTTTTAAATCATAAGAGTGAAAATTTTGTCCTATTTTTGCCATGAAAATCACCACTTGGTTTCAATGTTGCCCATTGGGTTTTTGAACTAAGTATTGGCAAGTTTTCTATTTATGGTTAAACAAATAGAGAGAACAAAATAACAGGACAATAGCAATGCCTTTTTTTATATCTAGCGGAATAACCTGTCCGCCAAACCAGCCAAAATGATCAATTAATGCACCAAAAATTAATTGCCCTGCGATAACTGATACAAGAGCGGGGGCCACACCTATTTTTGGGACAGCCAAAATCATCACACTCACATAAAAAGCACCAAGCAGACCTCCAAACAGCTGCCATTTGGGGACGGAAAAAACTGCGCCAAGATTTCCCTTACCAAAAAACAATACCATAAAGAATAATGCAAGTGTTCCAATGGCAAAGGATATAAATGCCCCTTCTATCGCACCTGCCTTTTTGCCGAGTCCTCCATTGATCTGTGCCTGACAGGCAACCGCCACCCCTCCTATAAAGGCAAGTAACGGGAATAACCATTTCATGTTGATCTCACCCTTTCATCCTTATAACAGAACTTTTTCCTCACAATTCGATAAGTCATTAAAAAATCCCTTTATTTTTTAGAAAATCGCAAACTCCACGCCATGTGCAGCTGATTCAAAATCTAATAAAGGTACAAGAAAAATGAAACAACCAAAAACAATTAATAACAATTTGCAGATATCCAAAGAGTTTAGAATAACAAAATCTACATACTAGCAGGTTTTTGTTTATTGCTCTGTAGTCTAACAAAAACCTACTCTTCCTTTCCAATCTTATTATTAGAGTGGTTTAGTAAATAAATCATAAACCTTTTTCAGGTTTGACCTAAAATAGGTAGTAAAGGACCAGTCTTGATAAGTCTGTGGAATAAAGATATCATCAATGCTTTTCTTTTTTTCAACAGCCTCCGACACTAATTCCATTATATCGTTGATGTATCCCTTTACTTCATGAAGCTCTTTCATTGAACAAACTTTGCCATGCCCTGGTACGATCGTTTCAATATCTAAAAGCTCCACTCGCCCTAAAATGTTTATCCATTCCTGGGGGTTTCCATCTATCATTACTGGATGATGCTTTGAGAGTACTAAATCGCCCATTACAGCTAATTTTTCTTCAGGAAAATACACGAATGTATCACTTTGCGTGTGACCACCGCCATAAGTTATCAGTTGTACTGTCCGGTCACTACCATGTATACTCATCTTTTGTTCAAAGGTAATGGTTGGAAGAGTGTATACCATTTGGGGAAGGAATTGCATGTACTCTCGGTCACTAGCATTTTCCCATTCCATTTCCTTTTTCAACTTTTCATCTTTCTCTTTTTTTATTTTCTCTTTTATTTCTTCCATAGCCTTATAAATCGGCTCAGGGTTTTTGAGTTGCTGTTCTAGTCTGTTTTTTCCAAAATTAGCCATAATATTTCGAGTAGTTGAGGTAGAAAGTATTTCTGCCTTTGGCGTAAAAACTTGATTACCACTCGTATGGTCACTGTGCCAATGTGTATTGATTACATAGGAAACTGGTTTTCCAGTAAGGCGAATGGCAGCTTCATGCAGGTCTTCTGCAGCCTTTATTGTTGTGAAGGTATCCACTACTAGTGTTTTATCACCTAAATCAATGATGGCTGCATTTCCGACAGAGCCTGTACCAGGGACAGAAATGGCGGCATATACACCTTCAGTTACGTTATTTAGCTGGAAATGCTTTGAACCCATATATGTATCTATTGTATTTTTCATGTTTCCCTCTCCCATTTTAATATATTATTTTTCTACTATTATGTATCCGCTTTTCAATTGAACATTGATGTCCTCCTACTTCAACAAAAAAGGGATATTCTCCTTCTTTAAGAATTGCCCTTTTTATGATGTTCCTAATAAATCAAAAGGACCATCGTTACGAGTACATTTTATTTTACCTATTCCTTTAGGAGAAGAAAACCGCGTGATTTAGCGGCTGTATGTAAATAATTTTTTTCAATTAATGGAAATAATATGTGAAGCAGATACACTAATATACAAACATTTCTCATATTAAATATAGAGTTAAATAGGGCATTTTGGTAAAATGCTTCTCTATTTATGGATAATCCTTGGAAAGGGATTTGGCCAAATTGGCAGACTAAATTCGCTAACAATTGTTTTTTTTCATTCGACTCCCCATATATGGCCCCTTGCTTTTATGCATTGGTATTTCCAAGTACTTTTAAAAAAGCTTTTTACCAAAGGAGGACTAACCTTTTGAAGATTTCTTCTATGACGTTCAAAGAACCTCCAGTTTATCATGAAATTCCCCCCATTTATGAAGGTTTAGGCCTGCCGGATTTATCTTCGTTCATTGAACAACGCTTTGAATTCGCTTATGCGATTGGGAAAGAGGAAAGAATAGGATACGGCAGTATTCGCTTTTATAAACAACAGGGGGATTTTAAAGTAAATATTTCTGATAAATTACCAGGAGTGGGACCTAAAAAGCTTCAACAAATAAAAGGTTTATTACTGGAGGATGCCAAAAGGGCTTTAATCCAAAGTATTGATTCAGAACTAGAAAAACGGCAGGTTTACTATGCCGACTTTCGCCAGCGCAGGAAAGATTGAGAGTGAGTGTGTTGTTCCAGAAACTCGTAAAAAAATTTGTATATTAAAAAAGCAATGCGATTATTTACGCATTGCTCTCGATAATTAATTTTTTGTAAAATGAACGAACACGGCTTTCTTTGAGTTTTACAATTTTTCCATAACGGCAAAGTAATTACTTTCATTATCTGCAAAATTAAATATTCTTCCAGCAGGCATATTTACAATTTCCCCAACTGTAACGTTTTTACTTGTTAAGTCGCTATATAATGAATCAAAATTTTTCGAGAAAAACATTAAAGAAGGTGTTCCAAGATTTAATTCAGGTTCCATTTTTGAAATCAGTTCCTTGTCATGTAGAATAATCCTAGTTTCAGCTTCATTTGTAGGAGCAATTTCAATCCATCTCATTCCTTGGCCGTTATCTTGTTCAGAAACTACTGTAAATCCAACTTTATCTCTCCAAAAATTTACTGCTTCATCTTGGTCATTTACATACAGCATAATCTGGCCAACTACATTAATCATTATATCCCTTCCCTCTTCATTAGTATTTTTTCTTAAAACTAATTCATCTTTCGGAAGACTATAAACAAAATTCCTCGTTGAAAAACTGTAACACTTCTTTCTAGACATCTTCATTTTACCAAGGTATCAATATATGCGCTAATGTAGCCTCTGTATTCGTCTGTCAGATCATTTGGTAGCCTTCAAATCTGACCAACATGAAGTTTTTGCTTATGCAGTCTTTATGCATATCTTCCAAGTCCATCTACTAAAGTCATCCTCCGCACTTGACAACAAATCGCTAGATCAAAGAAATCGCCTTATTTAGGTATTTGCTAATTTCGCAGGTTTGATTTTTGCAGACAAGGACGCAAGTGCAGATTCATTGAATCCTTTAACGATCAGCCAGACTGCTAAAATCATTTCATTAGCTGCTACAGGCAGTGCCAAAATACCACCCCACACAGAGGTTTGTTGAATGATTCCGAACATTTCAAGCAAGGCTGCAATAAAAACAAGCGTTGCCCCTGTTATACCCAAGAGTGGTATAAACCTGGGTACGAGCTTGGATTTATAAAATATATAACTGTACATCATTGTATTGATGCCAAGCATGAAATTGGGACCAAGTAAAAATGTCCAGTCATGTATTGCTTTTAATACTGTACCTGAAGCTTGAAAAGAGGCGGTGTCAGTACCTCCTGCTGCTGCAAATTCCCTGCTTAAGGTCAATAGGGAAAGTACACTTATTATACCAACAGTAATGATAACCGCTTCCAGAAACCTGAAGCAAAGATGCCATAGAGCGATAGTTTCATTATATTTCCTCAAAATTGGAAACATGGTAGTTGAAGTACCAATCGCCGATGCGACAAGAATTAACTCCATAAGTGCTCCAAGTACCACCTGGTTGGCGTGTTTGGAACCTGTAATCAGATAATCAGGAACTTTTAGGATAGGATTGTATAAAATAAGCCCAACTACCGCCGTAACGGCTGCAAGAATAAACAGTACACCAACAATTTTTGCTGCTTTTTTGTTTGAATTCATTTTTATCTCCCCTTCTTTAATAAATCCACAAACGATAAAGCAAAAAAATTTTAGTTCTTACAGCTTTGTGTTGTCCCCATAAAAGAATACCTCTTCTAACGGTAAGTTAAAGGCGTGTGCAATACGAAAAGCGAGTTCTAGGGATGGGGAGTAGTTTCCCTTTTCGAGAGCCACAATAGTTTGTCTTGTTACACCCACCTTGTCAGCCAATTGCTGCTGAGTCATTTCATCATGGTTGAATCGTAATTTTCGAATGTGATTGCCGACAAGCTTTTTACTCATATTAGACTCCTTTCCGATAGTGATAAAGTTTCGTAATGGAGCCAGTCACATCGGAAAGGAATCCTGCTGTGATTAAGATAATGAACATTTTCTGTGATGGTTCATAGATGATCAGCGACCCCATTGCCAGAAGAAAGCCGACGATAAACACGAAAAAAGAATTTCGGTTCGCTTTCAAGTCAATTAATTTATCAAGTTCATCTGCAAATTTTGGTTCCTTTTCTCTGGTTGTAATTCGAAAGACAATGTTAAAAATTATGCTGATAAGGATATGAGCGATTATTGAAAACAAAGTCAGGATGAGGACGAAGGAGCCCCAAAAGTGGAAGGTTTCTGACTCAAGCCCCCCTTCTGGAAACCTCGGGTACATGTACAAGCAATAAGATCCGAAAATGAGTATGGCGCTGATCAACGAAACGATACTCTTCTTTTCTTGATAGGTCATAGTTAACACCTCCTGTATGGTCACTTTTACATCAAGTAAAATATTATATGCACAATGTAATATAAAGTATACATTAAGTCAATTTTTTATTACATTAAATTCGTTTAACATCGCTAAGTAGGCAGTGTTCCAGCCCTCTGCAAACGCAACGGGTTGGGGATTTAAGAAACGAACTACCTTATGGCCGTTTTTCTGAGCTGCAAAGCAAAAAAAGACAGCAGACCAAAGCTGAAATAATACAGTCTTTGTCTGCCGTTTAAGATTAACTAAGCTCTTGAAAACTACCTTCTTGCAATTCCCTCACTTTTTCTATCCATTTTCCCCTTTTACTCACTTTATAGAGAGAGGGTGAGCCACTCTTGTAGGAAACCCTTAGGGTTTGATTCATTTCACGTAGGGTATTCTTCCTTAGGTTTTTAGACAACCAATCAATAAAGTATCTATTCCGACCTTTTCGGAAGCCAGTCTGCCAGAAAAGCTGGCAGCACTTTACCTTTAACGGCGAGCGTAGTGTGGCCGCCGGCTACAAGTGAGTAGGTCTTGTCTTTGCTTGAAACCACATTAATAAAGTCTTTGCTTAAATTCTCAGGAACAAGTCGGTCCTCGCTGGCTGCGACTATTAGAAGGTTGGCTTTAATATTGACAGGGTCAGCCTTTTTGCCACGTATCACCAAACTTCGATTCATGAATTTATTTTCCTTCCCCATATCATTCAACAGCTGTTTAACAGCGGCTCCTGAAAATCCAATATGGCCCTCTGTCCAATTGTTGAACCGTCGCCATTTATCAACATAATCTTTGTCATAGCCCTTATTTAATAGAGACAGGTAGTGGCTAAAATAGATTGGTGCACTGACTGCACGCATGCTGTATTTCATGAATTTTCCCGGAATAAATCCATATGCGTCTAAAAGCCTGTCTATTTTCAAATCACCATTTTTAATGGCTTCAATCCATTTATCGAATATCGGAGGATCGGAGAAATTAAGCGGGGCAACACAAAGAATTAAATTCCGGATAGGTTCTGATGAAATTGCTGCATATATAGCGGCCAAAGTTCCTCCCAGGCAGTAGCCGATGACGGTAATTTCCTTTGCCTTGGAATGGTGCAAAGCCATCCGTACGGCACGTTGAATGTAATCGACAAGATAATCATCAATTGTAATATCTTTATCCTCGTAGCCCGGGACACCGAAATCCAGCAAATAGACATCAAAACCATTCTCGACGAAGGCTTCGATCATGCTCGCCCCCGGAGCCATATCAAGGACAAATGCTTTGTTTACAAGGGAATATATAAGAAAGAGAGGGACAGAATATTTCTTTTTTGAAGTTCGATAATGCCAAAGGGTCGCTTTATTCTTTTTCCAGACCGCTATTCTTGGGGTGGGTCCTACTTCAGGTTCAGGCGTTGTCCAAATGCTGAAGAATCCTTTCCACCGTTTTGCTTCCTTCTCAGGATCGAAATCAGGCATGTCGGTCACCTAATTTTCTTACTGCTTGATGTAGCTCGTTTTTACCTAAAGCAAAGGAAGGATCCAAAAGTGAAGCAAAGGAAGGATCCATAATGGATTTAGTTAATTCATAGATTATTCTTTTCTTGTTTGATTTACTGCTATAGGTGGTTTCCTCATCTGACATTAATAGTGGGACACTTTGTTGTTGCGTAGAATCTGAAATCCCATTTTTCGCTAAAAGGGCCTTTAATTCCTCGATTGAGGCAGCCAATTGCATGATTTCATCTCTTAATTTATCTACTTTTTCTTCGGTCTGAATGGTCAGCTTCCCTATATTCGCCACATCCTTCTTTGTTGGAATATTGAGTTGGATTGAAGTAATTTCCTGGTACTGATGGAGCCGCTCAATTAGGTTCGCATGGTGATTGGCCAGAATACCAGCAATACCAGCAACATCTCTCCTGTTAAGATGGTTACGAATCTGTTCATTAAGCTGAGTCTCTAGTTTAAAGCCGGCATTTCTAAGAAATTCATAAATATCACTAATCTTATGCTCTTTTGACATCGATAATCTCCTTTCTTGTTAAAATGTTCATATTAGTATAAACAACCTTCTTTTTCTTTGTGCCAAAATTAGTAATCTTGCCCGTGCCTTTAATTGAATAAAAAATTTTTTTACATGAGGCATGTACCGCTACGTAATTAAGCATAATGCATAACGTATGAAGTACTGATAGGACAAGGAGGGACAATATGAATGAAGAAGAGATGGAAGATGCATTTACCATGAGTGGGCATTACCGCTTATTTAAGAAACTCAAATATCCTTTATACATTTCAGGCGAGATGGATGAGGTAGACAGCAGCGTGCTTGAATCGTTTTTTTCATGGTATAGCTTTGATGAAGACCATCCAGTGTTCTTTGATGATTTTATCTATCACTTCAGGATTTTCAGGATGCTTGAAAAACGAAATATATTACCTGAAGTTTTTTAAATATTCCTGGTTCTTCATGATTTTCAAAAGAATGTTGGAGCTATTCACAAAAAGACAGCGACCCTCGGTTTGCTGCCTTTTTTCATTCTATATTTCTTTTACTACTTATGATAAAAAAACAAAATAGACCCTATTCTTCAACTGTTATACTTGTTCGTGCTACAAGGGAATTTCCATGGATTCCTGAATTTACTTGTTTGTTCCCTTATTAATTAACATATCGATATAGTCTTTAGATTCCTTTAGACCACTGCCAGTAACTATTCTGTATCTTTTAATCGCTTTAATTGTTTTTCCTTCTGCAATTAGACTTTTTAATTCTGCTTCTATGTCTTCTGTTACTGCATTAGATACTCCAATTTGCTTAGCGATTTTATCTAACGTTGTATATAACCGAGCAATGTCACTTCGTAAAAGACTAGTATCTATTGCTTTGCTTACTAACAAGATTCCTCCAATTATCCAAACAATGGTTTCATCCATAAATATCTCCTTCCTTCTTTTTACTTTATTTTTTATAATGCGAAATAGTCGTTTTCCGGTGGCAATCAAGCTTCTGCCTTTAAATAACTTCGTGATTAACCATCTGTGAACAACTACTTGCAGCTTTGCGACGAGCTGAAGATAGGCTTCTTCGAGTTCTCTGTGGCGCAGAAGCACGCCTCCTCGGTCGCTAACGACCTGCGGGCTCTCCGCCTATTTTTGTTCACAGTTTCTACAAATTGCAACAATCTCCTAGATTAGAGCCTTCTTTTAAGAAATAGTAACTAAATCTTCAAACTTTTCAGCTATAGTTACATAAAAAAGTGCTCATTTAGTGGCAGCAAAAACTGAACCTCCTACCCCCTGGTTAAAAAGAAGAGTTCAATGAAAATGTATCGCTAGTATGCTATAAGACTATATGTAGGGAGTGGTTTAATTTCGCTTGTTTCAATAAACGAATCTAACATTGTGACCTCGGATAGAATGAGATCCTTTAATTTTACTGGCATATTGATAATTTCATGCAGTTCGTTGTGTATGTCACTCTTCACTTTATCTACTTCCCATTTACCGTCCTGTAAATCCGGTGAATCGATTGTAATATCCTTTTTAATTTTCCATCCTGCTTGTTGAACAATCGCTCTTAAATCATTGGGAGTCAAAAAGGGTTCTTACATTGGATTCACTCTTTTGTTTAAAAGCTTCGTATTGTGCCTGAATTAGAATGGATAATAAATGTGGATATTGCTCAATGGAATTTATATTTGTGCTCCATTCGGCAAGGCAAAGTTGTTGTCCCCATTTTCTTACCTTTTTCATTATGTTAAGTAGTTCACTTGACGATTTTGTATACCAGGAACAATGGGAAAAAACAATATAATCAAAGGATTTTTCAGGAAAATCCACCTCGTTAGATAAAAGATCTACATTGAAATCTATTTTTACTTGTTTACCTAATTGGGATTTCATTAAGTATCCAGCAGATTCACCGAGTGAAACAGGACTTCCATATGTAGGTGAGCCTATATCAATTCCGTGGACAAAGCCTGTCTCTCCTGCATAATAAGCAAGCACAGCAGTTGTATCACCCTGTCCGCAACCAATTTCCAGTATTCTACTTCCGGTTTTTATATCCCAAAAATTAACCAGTTTCATGCGGTGTTCTGTTTGAACCTTTTGAATATGATAATCTACATTACTACCAGCCATACATTCTAGGATAGCTTTAACTTCACTTTTAGACATTACATCACTCTCTCCTCACTAATTGCATCTTATAGTTTTCGTTCTATACGAAAGGTGAATAATCCTTCTAGGTTAAACATACAAACCTACTATGACAAAAAAGCTGCCTTTATGGGCAGCTTGATTTCTATTTATTCAATTCTCAAATATCATTTTTTCTAAGTAAATATCTGTCTTAACCCAAAGTACCCTTATTTTGTTGGCGGGACCCTTTTAAGAGTGTCATACATAAGCAGCAAAATACTAACATACCAATTGTTACTGTTCCCAACATCATTCTTGATCCATAAGTATCAAAAATCAACCCTAAGATATATGGTCCTAATCCACTCCCAAGGAATAGTGAAAACGCAAAAACTGATACTGCAGTAGCACGTCCACTAGGCAACAGATCCGTAGCAAAAGTTTGTAATGTGGAATGGCAGTAACTAAATCCGAAGCCAAGAATGATAAAACCCGCAGTTAACGAAATCACGATTTGCCATCCCCAGATTATTGCGAAACCAAGTACCATTAAAGATGATCCAAGCACCGGCATCTTCTTAAGTCCGACATGCGTCATCACACTGGTAATGGTCTTGCTTCCGAAAAACGCTCCTACACTATAAGTTGCAGTCAACAGCCCGATCGCTAAATAAGATAAGTGAAGGGTGGAAACACCATATACCCCAAGGAAGGTAAAACCTCCGTAAAACACTAATCCTTCACAGAATACTAACCCATAAATTTGCCAGGAACGCTTGTTCATAAAAAGTAAAACATATCGCTGAAACATCGGTGTTGAATCTTTTTTTATTCCTTTTGAATCATGAGCACGCTCTCGAAAAATTGCAAGAATCGTAGGAATACAGGCTAATCCAAGTAAAAAAAATAGAATTCGATAAGAGAAAAACTGTGCGACTAATCCACCGATAACAATGCCCATTGCTTGGCCTATTGTCGAGAACGACATAAAAAGAGCAATCGCACGCGGTCTTTCCGAAAGTTCAAACCAATCCCCAATTTGAGCAAGTGTCGTCGGTATAATACCTGCCGCAAATACGCCTGTAATAATGCGCAAAACCAGTAACCAAGAGAAAACATGAACAACCCCGCAAAATACAGTTCCGAGTGCAAATAAGCACAAGGAAAATAGAATGGTATTAATTTTTCCAATCTTTTCCGCAATAGGTCCATAAACCAATTGAAACAGCCCATAAGGAATAGAATAAGCTGTTACAAGTAAAGCAGCTGAAGATGGGGTAGTATGCAGACTGGCTGCCATTGCCGGTAACATAGGCGCAATGGCACGATTATCTGCATTAACCATAAAACCGCCCAAACCCAGCGCCCACAACATATATTTATTATTCGAAGTATCCCTCTCCATACAGCCATTCTCCTCCTATTCCATAACAACCAAATTTTAGCCTCTTCCCGTTTTCTTATACAACTAACCTGCTCCTCCTATTGTAGAGCAAAAGACAGGGATTGCATGCTGCAATCCCTGTCCATTACCATTCATTAAGTTTCCAAAACCACCAAAGGTTCCAATTAAAATGAAATAACAGTAATACTTACTAAATGAATACTTTTTTCCTACTGTCAACTGTTCAATTCTTGATGGTCTTGGCTCTCTACAACGTATTTTTTAAAGGAGTAGCAAAATAGTTTTCGTTCCACTCTTCCTTTATCACCAATAAGGTTGAACCACTTCTGGCCAATATAAAAAGCGTTCGTTAACATTTTATCAATGATAAAAGATACACGTTTATTTTCGTCCCCATCTTCAAATTTTGTTTTAGAAGAAAGGGCTAGGATAAAATAATTTTTAAACTTATCTAATTCAAGTAATTTAAGATGATACACCTGGTATTGCTTTTGATTGAAATCCTCAAGAACTGTTTTAATACTTTTTTCTATATCTATTTCAAATTTATTTGCATCCCTTAAGGAGGACAACCGTGAATCAAAAATAGACATTGTCAGTATATAATGTTCAGCATAATTCTTCGGATCGAATTCTTCTTTCCCAACCTGTTTTTCAACCTCCGGTACGACTATATAATTTTTATAGTCAGCAAAAAAATCTTCGTTCATTTTATTTACCTTCTTTCATAACTTGAATGAATGGATAAAATAATTACTCTTATCCTTTAGCATTTGCTACTATCTGTATTAAGGAAGGTCGGACAAGTTGCTTTTTCTATATATTATTTATCTCGTAATCTTTTAAAAGTGTGTTGTATTTGTTTTATAACTATTCCATTATCAAAACTGGATTTTTTAACTATGGTTCCTTATTCTACAAAAAACTTCATTTATCCTTCTTCCAATCCTGTTATTCGATAACAAAAATGCCGCTTTAATTGACAGCACGGTCAGGATCCATTACTTTTGACAGTTAAGAAAATTGAATTAAAAAAACTCATATAACCCCTGTTCAAAATATTGAAATTCCTCGTGTGTAACTTTATAACGTTTATACCCTTCATAAAAGGCCTGTATGTATTCAGGATTATTTACAAAATTTCTAATCGCTAAGGATTCATCATATCGAGGGTCTCCGACAGTCATACCAGATACATCAATGAAAAGTTGAACTTTCCCGTCAATAACAAGGACATTATCTGTCGTACAATCCCCATGTATCATCGTTTGTTGAACTGGAAGAGGTTTTTCGTATTTTAGTTGAGATAACAATTCTAAACTGCGATCTGTTTGTCCATTTTCTATATAACTTTGTGCTTTTGAGGGTCATAAGTAACGGTTAGGAGAGCAACTTGGGACATCTTCCACCTCGTTTGAACAATTTTTATTATTATTAAATTCTATATAAAATTGTCTTCTCCCTTTATTTTTATTGAACTAAACTGCCCAATTGTTGAGGAACAAAAAAAGCCGCCGTATTGGCAGCATTCTTAATTCTTTTTTTTATGTCAGTTCAATAAGGTAGCATTTTTTATAGATCGATTGAGGGTTTTACTTAAATTCTTGTAATTCAGCTCCCAACAGTAGCCATTGCTATTTATTAGTACGATATTTTCCCCGTTCCAAATGCTGCCTCCATAATTAATATTATCTTTTGTTAAAATCAGGAGCTTTTTATATTCAAGGTTAGGTATAGAATTAAAGTTATCAGTTTTTGAATATCTTTTCATTTTGGATGCTTTTTTAGCGATTTTTAAAACAATATCTTTATCTGTAACTTTATATGTATGGTCCCCTCTATAAAAAATTACTTCTTTTATATCTGATTTGGGAAGATTGAATCCCCAAACTGATAAGTGAGTCTGTTTATACCATCCAAAAGATATTAAAATTAATGAAGCAATCGAAAAAATTATCGCTTTTGTTTTATTGCTCACTTTAACACTCCTTGAATTTGAATAATTCAACAAATGTTCTTTCAGACTTTACTAATAGAACTAGTAACAAAGACTGGCCCGTGAGGACTGATGTGTTTATTTTTTTCTGCCTATATAAAGTAAATGAGATGATATCCCAAGTAGGTGAGGGTTTGATGCTTGTTCTTTAATTAGATTTATAATTTTATTCACCTCATCCTCACCTTTATCTCTCCAGTAAGCCCAATTGTCCTTATTCAAAATAGCCCCTACATTTGATCCTATCAATTCCATAGTTTCGAATCCGAGTGACTCCATAAAAGGATTGATCTCTTCAATATTAAAGTAATACGCTTCAGTAAATCGTCCCGTATCTGCGTGATTAAAGCATCCTGTATGAGAAAAATCAATAATAGTATCGACATTATCGTTTGGCTTCCAATGGTCAGGGTACAAAAGGGATGTAAGGATATGCCGAACTCTCGGCATAAAGGCTACAAATACAATCCCGTTCCTTTGGGTCACTCTTTTCAGTTCTTCAATAGCTTTAATTCGGTCATTTTCTTCCTGCAAATGATACATGGGACCAAGCATCAATGATGCAGTAAATTGGTCATCATTAAGCATACTTAGATCCCTTGCATCTGCTGCATAAAAACCATTAAAATTCTTATCCAAGCCCATTTCTATTGCTTTATTTTTTGCCATTTCAACTAATCGGGGAGTTAAATCAGTTAGTGTAACCTGATAACCTTCTTTCGCGAGTTCTAAAGAATATTTTCCCGGTCCGGCCCCATTATCAAGTAGATATCCCATTTCTGGTATGTATTTTTTTATATAATGCCAGTTAACTTGGAACTCTATTGGTTCCCTTTCGAGTCTTCCCCACTCATCAAATTGATTATAGTAGTTTAATATATCACTCATTATGCTCTCCTCGTATATCTGTTTTTACTAATTTTTACAAATTCTATAAAAGATCTTAAAAAGCCTTCTTAGACAAACCTAGCTTTTAGATTAGCAACAAAAATGCTACCCAGTGGCAGTATAATATGTTAAGAATTCAAATTTAGGTTATGTCAAAAAATAAGACGTCCAATGGCTATTAATCTTACTCCTGATTAATTAATTAAAAGGAAGATCTTTTCTTAATTTATAAATCCAAGAGATAAATAATTGAACTAATTAGTATTCCTAATCCCCAAAAAAACTTATACAAAATTCAATTAATCTACGTTCTATTAATACCCATCCCTAAAATATGGTAATTTTACTTTCTATAATTACATTCGTGATATGAAAGAAAAATCCTCTATTATTAAACTGCAACTTTAGTGGAATAAAGGTTACGCTTTTATCATGAATGCTCTATTAAGCTTGATTGTTGATTTTCGCTCCTTGGCACTTGCTTTCTGAGTGCGGTTCGGAAGCCTGACAAACTTCGGCGTCTAGCCCCTCGCGGTCGCTTCAGTCCTGAAGTAAAAGAACGACTTCTTCGTCAGGCCCTCCAGCGCTTGTCGGGGCTGAACGAGGCACTTCCGTTCTTCTTTCTCCTCGTCACCTTCGTTCCTGCGGGGGCTATCCTGACCCACTTTTCCCGCTGGACATTGAATTTACATCATGGAAGCCGCCCACGCACGAAGGAAATGCGCAGCATTTTCGAGGAGTCTCGTGTCCTTCCGCTACAATCAACATAGATAAAAATCAACAATGTTCTTTTAACAAAGCCATTATATAAAGAAAAAAGCCACCTTTTAAGGTAGCCAGCTGTATAATTTCTAATTTTAATTTCCTATTCCTCAAAGTACATGTTTATATTCAAGGTTTTTTGTGATTTCTTCTAAAATTAACCTGTCGAATAGCTAAATATAAAAACCATACTCCTTTATTTTTCAACAAGTATACGGGAGAACAGTCTTATTTTAAGTTAAAGAGACCTTTCCCTGTTTCCATATTTATTGGCAATGATGAATGTTCATGTGTTATGGTCCATGATTCATTTTCTTTTCTTAAACCAATTGTGAATCTATTTGTCATCTGACGGAGTATCTCTCTAGAATTTGGGTGGTGAGCTGCAAATGTAACAGCACAATATACAAATGCGATATTCGAATTCTCTTCAATTACTAAATCATTAAAATCTACTTTTAGCAAAACACCTTCTTCACTCAAACCCTTGAACCACTCTATTACTGTTTCCCTCCATTGGGAAATTCCGCTGCTCTCCCAGCTTCCCCAGCAATCAAAGATATGTATGTCAGAGGCGTATGTGGATAGGAATCTTTCAATATCTTTCTCATAAACAGCAGATTTATAATTTTCCAAAACGTCGTGAACCTTTTTAAAACCAATGGTCATTGATTAGTCTCCTTTAAATTGTCGGAAATTTAAGTTTACTTCTTGCTATTACATTCTCTTCCCGAAACATTTTTTCCTTCTACTATTTCCAGTAAGCATTCAATTTCAGTTGAATGTCAGTTAAAGAATTGAGAATTCATCTACATTGAACAATTTGAAGAATTCTTTGTATAACAGAATCACCTTCTTCACTGTCTTTAATTACAAATAAATGGTCTGCTTCACCTTCTACTGGATCTCTATCACAGCTTCTTTCATAGAATCAGCCTGCTGCTTAATAAGCACTTCCTCAAAATTAGTATAAGCACCCCTAATATTGGTACTACGTTGGATTTGTGCAACACGAACTTGAAGAACATTATCTGGAATATCAAAATGGACAAGGATGCGGGTAACTTATTTTTTGGAAACAATTCTTCAAGTAAATACAATCTACCTTTTCGACTTCGATTTGAGTTACTAATTATTAGGTGTAAATCAGTATGTTGTATGGCATATTCAACAATAAGCTTTGTAATGTCGTGCTAAAGAGTATTAGGTCCTTCTTTTGGTTGTAATTTTTTATAAAAAAGATTTATAAATTCAGCATGGTTATCTTGATCCACTACTATTGAATGGTTTAACTCTTTTTCCAGGGCTCCTGCAAAGGTTGTTTTCCCACTATGTGTTTTACCAACTGTAATAATCAACAGCCTTTTCATTACTCCCACTCCTTTCCTACCGAATGGAATATTTCTTTCAAAAATTGCACTACCTGAGAGAACTTTTTCATTTGTTCCTTCTGCTAACCTCAGATAGTTCAATAAGTTCAACAAAAGAAGCGTATTGATCAACGCTAATGCGAGTTCAATAAGAATTAATTAAAGAAGTTTTTCATTATACATACTAATAGTGTGTAACTCCCCACTTAGTAAGTTATCTATTATTTGTTTTAATACATTTGATTCCCGTAATTCTTCGTTATCAAATTTAACAAGGTCATTTAACTTAATCCACCTGCTGTCTGAAATTTCATCTTCTGCGAGATGTAAAGAACCACCTGTTATCTCACCAGT
The DNA here is from genome assembly GCF_011393025.1 of Neobacillus terrae. Taxonomy (GTDB): domain Bacteria; phylum Bacillota; class Bacilli; order Bacillales; family Cytobacillaceae; genus Neobacillus_A; species Neobacillus_A terrae. Next base: position 53,295 of record NZ_JAAOEO010000010.1, read on the forward strand.
AAAATGAAACAAAATGACCTGATGGTTTGTATTACTCATAAAATTATAGACACCAGTTGTGCCATTTAGTTTTACTTCAAAGCCTGTTTCCTCTTTTACTTCCCTGCAAGCTGAATAAAGAATGTCTTCTCCATATTCAATCCGTCCACTCGGAAAATTCCACTTATTCAATGCAGATGGCTTACTTTCTCTAATTATTAAGACTTCATCTTTTCTTAATATTGATACACTAACCACTAAAACAATCCCATTTTGAGACATTCATTTCTCCTTATGTATCTTATTTTTTAATGTAATATCTTTACTCTTTCTTTACTTAACGCCTGGTTACCTCCTTTCACTTCCTCTGAACTAAAAATTTACAAATGTCTTTTAAAGTGTTTTAGAGTCTAGACTTCCATTTGGCCTTGTATTTTGGCTACTTTTATTGTTGATTATAAAAGGGTAAAGGCATAAGAAAGTATAGAGAAAAATTTGTTTATTTATTGAAGGAAAGTGAATAGTTAGATTAAGAAAAAAGTTTAGTTTAAAAGGAGGTTTAATAGGATGCTAATTGGATTTATCATCATCATTGTGCTTGTTCATTTTTTAATTATTAGGCCCCTAACGCAACGAAATCGGTCTCAAAGATACGAATCAAGAAGAGATATTTATAATCAGCGGCAAGATTACTATGGGCCAGGTAGCCGAGGGATAAATGGCATGAGCGAAGGCGGTGGAATGGGCCGTTTCGGCACTTTTGCCGGGGGATTGGCAACAGGTGCCCTTCTGACCTATTTATTGGATCAGGGCAGAATTGGTTTTGATCAGTTTCAATATTATCAAAATATGCAGGATCATGAATTAATGCGGGAATTACAAGACCAAAATATTCTGCAGCAGGATGAAATTGATCAATTGCGGGAGGGTATTGGCCAACAGGATGAGGATGGAGGCCAAAATGAGGATAATGAGCAAAACAATTATGAGGGCACTGATAATACTCCTGATGACCAACAAGATAACAATGATTTTGGCGGCTGGGATAATAACTCCGATGATAACTGGCTGTAATAACAAAGAAATAGGCAAAAACTAACCATATTGATATTGTCTAGAATAATAGAAGTAACAAAAAGGACCTGCGTAAGGTCCTTTCATTATTTTTTAAATCATTTTTTTAATAAAAGAGGTATTTCCTTAACTCCTCTCACGATCATCCCCGGTCTCCACTCAAGTTCATCTTTGCTTACAGCAAGCTTCATATCTGGAAATCTTTCTAGTAGGCTCTTAATGGCAATCTCCCCTTCAAGCCTTGCAAGCGGGGCTCCAAGACAAAGGTGTATCCCTTTCCCAAAAGCAAGGTGCGGGCTTTTCTCCCTGGTAATGTCAAAGATTTCGGGGTCATTAAATTGATCAGGATCATGGTTTGCCGAATTTAAAGCAATGATCATTAACTCTCCCCTGCGAATGAATTTTCCTTTAAACTCCATATTTTCACTTGCCCAGCGGGAAGTGCTAAACTCAACTGGTCCATTAAATCTCAGTGATTCTTCAATAGCATTAGGAATCAATTCAGGCTGACTTTTTAGAAGATTGAGCTGTTCCGCGTGCTCCAATAAAGCAAGAATGCTATTGCCTATTAAATTAACGGTTGTTTCATGTCCTGCAATGATTAATAAAGAAACTACTCCATAAATTTCCCGTTCTGTGAGCTCGTCTCCTCCCTCTTCAGCCATGATTAGCTGACTGATCAGGTCGTTGCCCGGATTATGACGTACCTTTTCAAACCATTCACGAAGATATTGAATGAATTCATTCATGTGCTGAAACATATCCGCAGCATGTTCACCATTCGTTCCTTCAATTAGTGAATTGGACCATATACGGAATTTATCCCGGTCGGCGGAGGGAACCCCAAGAATTTCACAAATAACAATGATAGGAAGCGGAAAGGCAAATTCATCAATCAGGTTCATTTTTGTTTTGTCTGTTGCCTTATCTAACAATTCATTGGTAATTTCCTGAATTCGGTCTCGCATACCACTATTCATTTGTGGGGTAAAAGCCTTTTGAACAAGTCCGCGCAGCCTTTTATGATCAGGCGGATCTGAAAACAGCATATTATTCATGAACACACTTCCATACTCCATGCTGCCTCCATAGAGCTTTGAAAAATCTTTTACCACTCGGGGGTCTTTTAAAACTTCGATGGCATCTTCATATCTGGTTATGAGCCAGCCCTGACCATCAGGAAACATCATTTTATAAACGGGATCATTTTCCCTTAGTTTTGCGTAAGCAAGATATGGATTTTGAGTGAAATTTTTTGTAAACAACTCTGTTTGTGGATCCACCATTTAACTCCTCTCTTTTTTATATTTAAAAAATAACCCATAAGACAAGTGGATAAACCAAGAAACTTTTATTCAGAAGCAACTGCTATTATAAATTGTATGACTTGATAAAGGAGGGTTGAAAGGATAATCAGTAAGGTGATGATAGTAAAAACTCTTAGAGGATTTTTAAACCATTTTGGGATTTGTTCTATTTTTTTGGGAGTTTGAAATCCATTAACAATGTCTTCATGTTTTATAGCATCATTAAACGGTGCTCTATCTTCTGGAGGATCATGATGGGGATAGTTGACGGTCTGATGAATTTTTTTATCTTCAAAAGGGTTATTTGTAGAATTGTTCATTTTAAACCTCCTCGTATGTGTAATCTTTTAAATTCTAGCTTAGTTTAGCTTGAGTATAGATTTTGACTTCAAGATACTTGCTTTCCGCGCGCAGTTCGGGAGCCTGTCATACTTTAGCGACTCACCATTATATTTTACCATAAAAATCCAAATGATTTAAATAAATGCTATTGAATACATCTCTCCAAGATTGTAAAAAATAAACCAAATTCTATGTCTACGTTTTGAAGGAGAGAAACGATGAAGCAAACTGTTGCTGATTTACTTATTGATTCTTTATTACACGCAGGTATTAAACGCATTTATGGAATTGTCGGGGATTCCTTGAATGCCGTTTTAGATTCCATTCGCCGTTCTGGAAAAATCGAGTGGATTGGAGTTCGGCATGAGGAAGTCGCAGCGTTTGCGGCAGGTTCCGATGCGCTGCTAAGCAACAGCATCGCTGTTTGTGCTGGAAGCAGTGGTCCGGGAAATCTTCATCTTATCAATGGTCTGTATGATTGCCACCGCAGCCGAATCCCAGTATTGGCAATCGCTGCCCATATTCCTAGTGATGAAATCGGCAGCGAATACTTTCAGCAGACCCATCCTGAGCACCTTTTTAAAGAGTGCAGCCATTTTAGTGAGGTAGTAACAAGAACAGAACAAATGCCCCGTATGGTTACGATGGCCCTGCAGCATGCCATCTCTAAGAAGGGTGTCGCCGTTATTGTTCTCCCTGGAGATGTGGCAGCATTAAATGACTCAGAAACCGTTCCGGAACAGGTTTATCATGTCACCAATCCTATTGTCCGTCCATCTGATGAAGAACTTAAAAACCTTGCTGAATATCTTAACAAAGGAAAAAAAATCACTTTATTATGCGGAGCTGGCTGTGAGGGTGCCCATCAACAATTAATGGGGTTATGTGATAAGCTGAAGTCTCCTATGGTCATTGCCCTTAGAGGCAAGGAACATCTGGAATACGACAACCCATATTCTGTTGGTCTAACAGGCCTTATCGGTTATTCTTCCGGCTACCATGCAATGATGGATGCGGATGTACTGCTGATGCTGGGTACAGACTTTCCTTATCGTCAGTTCTTCCCGAAGAAATCCGCAATACTGCAGGTGGACATTCGGCCTGAACATCTGGGACGAAGAGCAAATGTTAATTTAGGTCTTTGCGGAGACATTAAGAACACTATTGAGGCATTAATGCCTTATCTAACAGAAGAACATGACTCTCATCACCTAAATAAACATGTTGAAGATTACAAAGGTGTTCGAAAAGGCCTTGATAAACTTGCTGTTGGTAAACCGGGCAAAATGCCGATTCATCCTCAATATTTAACTAAAATGGTGAGTGATCTTGCCAGTGATGATGCTGTATTTACCTGTGATGTCGGGACACCTACTTTATGGGCGGCACGGTATGTTGAAATGAATGGGAAAAGAAGACTTTTGGGGTCGTTCAACCATGGCACAATGGCAAATGCGATGCCGCAGGCAATAGGCGCTCAATGTACCGATCCAAAAAGACAGGTCATTGCTCTTTCCGGTGATGGAGGTCTCGCTATGCTAATGGGTGACCTTTTAACCATTCAGCAGCACAAGCTGCCAGTAAAAGTGGTTGTTTATAATAACAGTGCGTTAAGCTTTGTTGAATTGGAAATGAAGGCTGCAGGATATTTGGAAACTGGAACCGGTCTTCAAAATCCAAACTTAGCAACCGTTGCCCAGGGAATGGGAATCATGGGCATCCGGGTTGAAGATCCTGGGGATCTGGAAAATGCGGTGAAACAAGCTTTTGAACACGATGGTCCCGTACTGTTGGATGTCCTGGTCAATCGCCAGGAGCTCTCTCTTCCTCCACGAATCAATTTTGAACAGGCCCATGGATTTACTTTATGGATGATGAAGGCAGTCCTAAATGGTGATGGGGACAAATTAATTGAACTTGCAAAAACGAATTTGTTCAGATAATGATAAAAAAGAACATACATTCTTGCTATCTAAATAACTGTATGGTAAAATCAGGTTATTAATAAACGGAAGGGTGACCAAAGGGCGATGATTTATTAATCCTATTTTTGAAAAAATCGTATCACTTTTATTATGATTATTTTCTGGATAGGATTTGTATTGCCTTTTGGAGATTGAACACGATATACCACAGGTATGTCTGTCTTTTCATCACCCAAAAAAGCCTCCTCCTGTCCAGAATTCAACAGGAGGTTTTTTTATGAATGACAGTACAGTCAATGCAAATTCAGGGATGGGAACCCTCTTTAAGAACCGGTTCTTTCAAACAATCATAATGTCTGTTCTTTTTCTGCAGATTGGAATATGGGTAAGAAACTATTCTATTTTGCTCTATGTAATTGAAAAAACACACGAAAATCCCGTGGCCGTGTCCATGATTTCGGTAGCAGAGTTCGTTCCTATTTTTCTGTTTTCATTTATTGGGGGGACGTTTGCCGATAGGTGGCGCCCAAAACGGACAATGGTATGGTGTGATTTATTAAGTGCCATTTCTATTTTTGTAGTGCTTCTCACCCTGATGCTGGGAAGTTGGAAAGTCATTTTCTTTGCAACCCTGGTCTCGTCTATCTTATCGCAGTTTTCACAGCCTTCAGGTATGAAACTGTTTAAGCTCCATGTGCCGGAAGAGTTAACTCAAATGGGGATGTCTGTGTATCAGACGATCTTTGCCCTCTTTATGATTTTAGGACCAATCATTGGTACTTTTGTCTATCAGCGTTTTGGTATTATGACAGCGATTGCGGTTATGGGTGTGGCCTTTCTTTGCTCCGCAGCCAGTCTTCTTCTTCTGCCGCCAGACAGACAATTAGCAGAACAAGAAAAGAAAACGACATTAATGGGAGAAATGAAAGATGGCTTCAGTTATGTGTGGAGCAGTAAAGTATTAACACTTTTAGGTGCTTCCTTTTTGGCTGCTGGTTTGTCCATCGGTCTTACTCAGCCTCTAGGCGTCTTTTTAATTACTGAACGTCTCGGACTGCCAAAGGAATATCTGCAATGGCTGATGGCTGCATTTGGAATTGGTATGATCCTTGGCGGTGGGCTCACAATGGGAGTTGCCAGGAAAGCTCTTCCGCAGGTGCTTCTTGCCGTAGGGATGAGTGCAAGTGCCATTAGCTTTATGGTTTTGGGTTTATCGAATGAACTTTGGCTCACTCTAACAGCGCAATTTTTGGCCGGTTTATTCATGCCGTGTATTCAAATTGGAATCAACACAATGATTTTACAAAATACAGAGGAAGCCTTTATTGGGCGGGTAAACGGCATATTGAATCCCCTCTTTATGGGAGCCATGGTCGTAACCATGTCGATTTCAGGCTGGATGAAGGCTAACTTATCGATTGTTTTTATGTACCAAATATCCGCATTCCTTCTTTTGGTCGGTATTCTTTCTTTAATGCCGATTATGAAGCCAGTTTATGTAAAGAAGGAAACGTCTGAAGAAATATAAAATTGAGGCTATCCAAAAAGGATAGCCTCTCTTCATTATTTTGCAGTTAGCTCACTCTCGGTTACCCACTGATGGTTTGTTACTTTTTTTCCTCCAGAGGCAGGAGTGTAATCCACCATATAAACCGTTGTATGTTCTGCTGAATCGATAACAGCTTTTGCTCCCTTCATACCTTTCATATGGTCAGCAGTTACCTCAACTTCATCTTCTCGTTTATAAGTCTGGTTTTCAGCACCTTTTATCTCTTCCTGCACAATCCATTTGTGATTTGTTACCTTTTCTCCTCCTGTTGTTGGAGTATAGGAAATGGCATAAACAGTTGTATCGTAAGCACCTACAATAGTTGCTTCAGCGCCATTCATACCCTCCATATGAACGGCATGAATTACTGCTTTACTTCCAACAGGAAACGTTGGGTTTTTTGCTTCTTTGATTCCTTTAGGTAGTTCACCTGACGCGGACATATCCATGTTTGAATGATCCATGTTCATTCCTTCATGTCCTGACTTTTTGCTATGGTCCATACTTTCATTCTTTGACTGGCCGCCAGAGCAAGCTGCCAAAATGAATGAAATAATCATTAAAAAAGTGAGTAAGGTAAACTGCTTTTTCTTCATGTACATCCTCCTATTTTTTAATATAAAACCTATATTAAAATAAAAATGTGCAGAAATTGTGCAGAGCGTTTTTCCCCCTCTTTAAAAATCCTGCATTCTTCAAATAAAAGTGGGTTTGAATCTATTTTGTATATACGATTTTGTAGTGCTTCCTCTATTACTTAATCATCTCCTCCTATTACTTGGCAGCCTATTTCAACATAGTGACCATTTTAATCCTTAATAAAATTCTAATGTAATTCTAATATACTATTAAGGGTATCCACTAAGTTGCTGTAGTAAGTTATGAGAGTATTAAAAATTGAGAGGAGAAATAAAACTATGAAAAAGAATTTGTTTTTCTTATTCACGGCTACAGTGATCATGGCAATAATGTTAAGTGCTTGTAGCAGCGCATCTAAAACATCTCAAAACTCATCATCATCCAGCCAAAGTTCAAATGCTTCAACACAAAAATCAAAAACCACAGATACGTCAAAGACAACAGCTACTACTAATGATTCCATAGGAAAAGTTGTGGAGATTAAAGTAATGGCAAAGGATTTCGAATATGATAAAAAAGAAATCCATGTAAAAAAAGGTGATAAGGTAAAGATCACTCTACAAAGTGAAGATGGCGGACACGGTTTCACTATTCCTGCCTATAACGTAAACATCCAGGGTAATAAAAGTGCAGAATTCACTGCAGATAAAACAGGAACGTTTGAATATCACTGTTCAGTAGTATGTGGAACTGGACATGCTAAAATGACCGGAAAATTAATCGTAGAATAGTATTGAAACTAAGAGATAGGTTATTCCTATCTCTTTTAAAAATTGTAAATATCCTTTCTCACCTCTTCCAAAACGAATGTTCCAACTAACTATCTTTAAATAAAAATAAAAAAACCGCTTCACTAAATGCGGTTTTAAAACTTTCTAGTACATTTTTTTTTTTACTAATCTGATGCAATCTATTATAAAGATAGTGAAATATTACAAGCAGATTTCCAGGCTTGAAAAAATTCTTCTACTGATGCATACCTTTCTTTTCTTTCTTTTTTTACTGCCTTTAATGCTACCTCGTAGAGTTTCTGACCTGCATCCCATTTTGTAAAGGATCGGTCAAGTTCTCCACCTAATAATCCAAAAGCGATTGAGCCCATATTAAACACATTTGCTCTTGCATCGATTTCAGAACCTAGTTCAAATTCTTCTGGCGACATAAATCTTGATGAACCCCATAGTCTTCCCATAGTATTGATAAATGGTTTTTTCTTATAAAAATCAATATCACAAATCTTGGTGGTATGGTTTTTGAAATCATATAGAATACTTCCATCATAAAAATCAATTGCTACAAATTGATTCTTCTCAACATGTACATGGAAATCAAAAATACATTTCAATGAATGTAGACGTAAATCAATTGGTAATTGTCTAAAACGGTAAAATGGAGATTCGGGGTTAGTATATTTTTCTGGAGGAGGAAATGACCAAGGAGAATGAAGGCATTCTCCATCAAACCAATCAAATACCAATGCATATCCCTTAGCAACCTGAAAATGATTTAAAAATTTTATTAAATGTGGATGCTGCAGCTCTTTATAAAGAGGTAATGAATTCTTCAATCTTTCAATTGCGTCCACGGGTTTACCTTTATAATTTATAGTTCTTGCCCCTGCATACTTAATAAACTTTTTAACATCATCTTTTTCGACTCCAAAACTTATATTTCCGGAATCTTGTTTATCAAAAACGCAAAACACTCTGCCATGATCTTTTAACCAATCAAAAGCATGTTTTTCTTTTAAACGAAATGAAACATCATCAAACTGTGTATGTAACATATAACCTCCATTTAAAATTGAAAATCCTTCAACTTATCATAGATTTAACGCTTCTTTAATCAAGCTGGCAGCCTCTTCAGGACTTAGATTTGTATTGTTTGTTTTTATATAATTCTCCTTTGGAATTTCTCCCTCAAATGAATTTATCCTATACTTTTCCATGGTTCGTATTAAATCAGCTTATGAGTTTTCAATGTTTTTACAAAGTAAATGGTAACTCTCTGAAAAAATGTTATTTTAGCAATTTACATTTTATAAAGGTCTTGTTCTTCTATCTCAATATATTAAAAGCGTTTTTCTGATAAAATCAAATGGCTCATAGGTGGTTGTAAATACTCTTAATTGACATTCTTTTATATTCTTTTTAAGAAAAAATTCTCCGACTTCTATATTAATTCTTAGCAATAGTCATTTCCTCTATGTTCGGAAACTAAGTAAAAGAAGTGAAAGCTGTGGTCTTAACTGACTTTTATTAATATTGAAAAAATATAATCCAATATTACTTCTACAACTATATTGATTTTCCTTTTTCGGACAACTAAAAAAATGCCAATAAAGGCAGCGCGGATTTCAAGCACTCACTCTCACGATTTTCACTGTGCTAACGAACAAATAAGCATTAGGATCACTCGGAAATATATATAAATTTAATTTTTATTAAAGAAAATTACTTCATTAAGATTTTTTCATATAATAAAGTCCCCCGTCTCACAATATTCGATGCCACCTGCAGTATTCTAGAGTTTCTCCACTTAATCTTGATCATCGAGTTCAATAAAATAATGGTCCTTACGGTAAGAAACAGCCTCCATGGTTGCAATTAGATTATGATCATGAAAAATCTCGATCCGATAAAAACCAGTACGAAAGTTTCGTCTTACTTCAGATGCACGGGCAACTATTTTGTCACCTGGTTTGGCTGCTTCAATAAACTGGATGGTTGTAGAGAGTCCTACTGATGATTTTCCATAAGCATTACAGGCAACCGAAAATGCGTGGTCTGCTAAAGCATATATAACTGCTCCATGAACAGTTCCATACGCATTGACCATATGATCCTGCACCTCCAAACTGGCTTCTGCAAACCCAGCCTCAAATTTTATTAACTTAATGCCTAATGACTGAGCATACGGATCATTCTTAACTTGTTTATAAATTTGATCATAATGTTTCTCATAGATTTGATACTCATCTATTTTCTCCTTCACAATTACCTGCCCCCTTGATTTTCGAATATTTATTTCCATTTGAATTTGTAAAAAAGGCATTTTATAAGTATGAATCCATCATCCCTTAAGCTAGTTACAGGAAGATTACTCCATCTTTCAAACTCTCTTAATCTTCAATTGTTCTTCCTATGGGTCTTGAAACATATCTTCTCTGTCATAATGAGGGAAAATTGTTATATTGGTTATCCCTAATGCTATTAAATCCTGTATATCTAAGTTGTTCATCTGTGGTGTGAAAAAATCAACAGTTTTTATGTTTGTCCCAAATATTAAAGCTCCAGCACTTATACCCACAATTACTACATCCATGTTTGATAATTTTTTAAAACTTTATCAGCCCTACTTTTCTTTAAGTGATATAACAAATAAAAAGGATTTCCACATTTTATGTAAATAACATTTTAATTTAAAAGGGTTTCAGGGTTATCAAACTCTATATCTGTAAAATCAACTTCGAGTAATCCCATACTTTGCAAATCTTCTCTTGCCCTTAAGGGCAAACTTGTTGTGCTCCTTTTGTATTGATACGGTAGTTATAATAGCAGCCTTTTGATTTGCAATTGGTTTATTTAAAAGTTGAATAAAATGCTGTTTAATTTCATCTGTAAAGAACCCTTGGGATGTTAATAAAATCTTAGACATTTAAAAACCACTTCTTCCATTAAAAAGAGCATCCTTCTTTCTTGTATCCTGCAATAAAAGTTCCTATTCTTCCCTTGCGTCCATTGGAGATTCTAAAATCCTAAGAAATGATTTACCGCTATTATATTACGGACACACCCATTAAAATCATTAGTAAGGAATTATAAAACTTATTCTTTGGTTTCTTTTAAAAATTGCTATAACCATTTTGAATAAGCCTGCAAGAACGCAAATAATACCGAAAAACAACTTTTTTGTCACCTCAATTTAAGACTATCAACCTATAGTTAGATATGGTATTCAACAAAAATACGCATTAATCCTTCTTGACTTAAAGCTTCCAGAGGGTTGAATTCCTGATGTTATAGTAGCTTTTCCACTTTTTTCCATTATATTCCTTATCGTTTTACCCATTCATATCGATTTGATATCGATTACATTGAAATAATATATTGTTTAGATACATCGTTATCTACTAAAATAATCTTAAGATAATATTTTAAAAAAGGAATTAAAAATTTGTTTTCATTATTTTTAAACCATAGGAGGGTAAACATGAAGAAAATTAGCTTAGCTTGGCAAATTTTTATTGGACTGGCCTTAGGGATTGTTATTGGGGCAATTTTTTACGGAAATCCCCATGTTGAACAATATCTGCAGCCCATAGGCACTATTTTTATCCGTTTAATTAAAATGATTGTTATTCCAATCATTATTTCCAGTTTAATTGTAGGAGTAGCTGGTGCAGGAGATATGAAGTCACTAGGTAAACTCGGAGGGAAAACACTGCTTTATTTTGAAATCATTACTACAATCGCTATCTTTGTAGGATTAATCTTTGCTAATGTATTTCAACCAGGGACAGGCGTTGATCGTTCCCATCTCTCAAAAACTGATATCGGTGCATATGTAACGACAGCAAAAACGACCGAAACCCATTCAATGGCCGATACTTTTGTAAATATCGTTCCTGCTAATATTGTTCAGTCATTGGCAAACGGAGATATGCTTGCAATTATTTTCTTCTCAGTCATGTTCGGACTGGGAATCGCAGCTATAGGAGAGAAAGGCGCTCCTGTTCTCAACTTCTTTAGGGGCACCGCTGATGCAATGTTTTATGTAACCAATCAGATTATGAAAGTTGCTCCTCTTGGGGTATTTGCTTTAATTGGTGTAACGGTTTCAAAATTTGGCTTATCCTCTTTAATTCCACTTGGAAAACTTGTTCTCGTGGTATACGGATCAATGATTTTCTTTATTATTGTGATCCTTGGGGTAACTGCAAAATTGGTTGGGTTTAACATCTTTAAACTGATGAAATATTTAAAGGACGAATTATTGCTGGGCTATTCAACAGCGAGCTCTGAAACCGTACTTCCGAAAATAATGGAAAAGATGGAGAAGCTTGGATGTCCCAAAGCCATAACATCTTTTGTTATTCCAACAGGATATTCATTTAATCTTGATGGATCAACTTTATACCAAGCGATTGCCGCGTTATTCATTGCCCAAATGTATGGAATTCACATGAGTATCGGACATCAAATTACACTAGTGTTGGTGTTGATGCTTACATCTAAAGGGATTGCTGGAGTTCCAGGTGTTTCGTTTGTTGTCCTTCTCGCTACTTTGGGAAGTGTTGGTATCCCTGTCGAAGGACTTGCGTTTATTGCTGGAATTGACCGGATTCTAGATATGGCTCGTACCGCAGTAAATATTGTTGGAAACTCCCTTGCTACTATAGTAATTACAAAATGGGAAGGACATAAGCTTACAGAAGAAAGTATCGAAAATAAAGCGGCATAATATGTAAGAGTAAAGCCTGCAAAACGCGCTGAGGAAATTCAGCGCGTTTTTCTATAGCGTGTCCGTTTAATTGAAAACGTAATTATTTATTGGTTAACATCTTTCTCTTTCGATTAAATGGAAGAGGAAATTGCCAATTATAACGAATTGCCAACATGCGAATTGCAACTACTACTACAACAATTAGGGTTAGTTGTAAGGGAGTTGTCCAATCTAACCATATACAAACTGCACAGAGAATCGTTAAAACAGCGTGAATCTCTTCTCTTAGAGCCAATGGTTTCCTTCCAACTAATAAATCCCGAATCATTCCGCCGCCTACTCCAGTAAACATGGATGCCAAAACAGTAATCCCTAAACTATCGTATTCTTTAGTCGCTAATAGTGCACCCTGAATCGCAAACGAAGCAAGTCCAATTGAATCAAAAAATAAACCCCAACGTTTCCGTTGCTTAATCCATTTTATTGGCATAAATACGATAATCGTTAGAGTTATTAAAACCGTTAAAAATCGAAAAGCGATCCCATATGCGAGAAAGTGGGATTCCAATAATTAAATTACGGATAATAGCTCCTCCATATGAAGTAGTTAATCCCAACACATAAACGCCTATAAATGAGTATCTAGCAGCAAGTGCCACAAATGCCCCACTGGCAGCATAAGCTATAATCCCGATGAGATGCAAAACCTGCCAGGTCAAGGTTGAAAACCTCCTACATGTTAAACTGGATAAGGAATTAATATTTTTAACTACTAAGTAGGATTTTCCAAATTCACCTTTGTTATTCCTCTGTTAGGTTCTTCTTTCATCATCTATTTTCTCAGCCTGCACTACAGGCTCCCCTAGTAGAAATTTAATTCATTCTTACAGCTTCATTCTTTTCTTGTACAAAAAAACATCAATATTTCTAATCTTATATTTTCAATTGGACAGAGAATGGGTAAAGTAATTTAATACTTTTAGGATAATAGAGCATACTACAAATAAAAGGAGTGATTAAATTGTCTAAAGAAAACTTTTATATTCCAAAAGAAAATCCTGATAAACTTGATAATGAACCTTCAAATGAAGTAAATCAAGTAGCTCAGAGAGTTGATCTTGTTGATGAAATAATTAAAGCATGGAATGAAAATTCTTTATGAGATCTCTAATAACCCTCAAATTTTCTTACTCTCAACTACTCTCGCATTCCTTTCACTACTGTAATTTTTAAAGAGACCGTCAGTTGAAACGGTCTCCTTTCATTACTAATTATTTACAAGATGGTCCTTCAATTGCTCCCTCAACGCACGTTTGAGAAATTTGCCGACCGATGTTTTAGGGATTTCCTCCATGAATACAATGTCATCCGGGAGCCACCATTTGGCAAATTGGGGTGCAAGGAATTCAAGGAGATCATCCTTGCTGACTTTTCCCTGGAATGCTGGCTTCAGAACCACACATGCAAGTGGCCGCTCCTGCCATTGTGAATGAGGTACAGCAATGACACTCGCTTCGAAAATTCCCTCATGAGCCATTAAAGCATTTTCCAGATCTACAGAAGAAATCCATTCTCCGCCGCTCTTAATCAAATCCTTTGTCCGGTCAACAAGCTTTACGACTCCCTCTTCATCAACGGTTGCAACATCTCCTGTGTACAGCCAGCCGTCCCTGAACGCATCAGATGAACGTTCATCCATATAATATTCATCTGCAATCCACGGACCCCGCAAGAGTAATTCACCCATCTCGCTGCCATCCCAGGCTACCTCACCATTTGCCCCGATAACCTTCATTTCCAACCCAGGAACTAGAAGGCCCTGCTTTGACCTGACATCGAGCATATCCTCGTCATCAAGATCATTCTGATAGCTTTTCAGGCGCGATATAGTGGCAATTGGCGTGGTCTCAGTCATGCCGTATGCATGTAAAAATGGTATGCCGAATTTAGTTTCGAAAGCTTTTATGATTCCGCGCGGAGCCGCAGAGCCACCGCAAAGTATAGCCCTTAGCGAAGAGGTATCGTATGAACCGTTTTCCAGCTCATTCAGCAAACCAAGCCAAATGGTTGGTACGCCTGCCGTCAAAGTAACCTTTTCCGATGAGATTAGTTCAGCTAATAGCTTCGGGGTAAATTGAGGTCCAGGCAATACCTGTGTCGAACCAAACCAGGTTGCGGCAAATGGCAGGCCCCAGGCGTTCGCATGGAACATAGGTACAACCGGCATGCAAACATCATATTCAGAAATGGCTGCTGTATCAGCTAGCCCAAGTGCAAAGCTGTGGAGGACAAGGCCTCGATGCGAATAAACGACACCCTTTGGGTTTCCAGTTGTTGCGGAAGTATAGCACATTCCTGCAGGTTCATTTTCGTCCAGGTCCTTAATAAATTCAAATTTCCCATCGCTTTCGCTAATCAGCTTTTCATAGGAGAACACTGGGTCTAGGGTTGTGGAAGGAAGTACGTCGCTGTCTGTCATAATAATGTAAGCCGACACTGTCTTCAGCTGATCCTGAACCCGTTCGATAAGCGGTACTAAATCTTCATCGATCAACAAGACCTTGTCTTCTGAATGATTAATGATGTAGGCAATATGCTCAGCAGATAGTCTGATATTAATGGTGTGCAGGACCGCCCCCATGCCAGGTGCTGCAAAATAACACTCAAGATGGCGATGGTGATTCCAGGCAACAGTCCCTACTTTGTCTCCCCGTCCGACTCCAAGTCTTTCCAGAGCAGCCGCCAGCTTCCGTGTTCGAGAGCCGATTTCTTTATAGGTAAACCGGTGGACACCTGAAAGCGTTCTTGATATTACCTCTTTCTTTGGGAAAAATTTCTCTGCCCTTTCCAGCATGGAACCGACAGTCAAAGGAACATTCATCATTACACGCAACCCCTTCCAATTTAGATGACGCCTGCATTTCTCCATGCCAATAGTTCGCTATCGGATGCTTTCAGCAAATCCTTAAGCACTTTATCAGTATGCTCTCCCTTTTCAGGAGCTGGTGTCCAAGTTCCTGTATGAATTCCACTATGCATCTTTATATGTCCTCCGCTAAAAACTGAACCTTTTTCTAAAAAATATGGATGCTTAGCAAGCTCCCCTGTTTCCAGGACTGGTGCCAGGCAGCAGTCTGTTTTCATACCAAACTCAATCCATTCTCCTAAATTCCTGCTTTTAAAAAGTTCGGTCATTTCCCTGTAGACGGAATTATCCATTAATTTCGGAGAAAACTGGGCGGGGATCCAATCTTGCCGGCCGACACCCTGGCAAAAATAGTTCCAGAACTTTGGTTCCAAAGCTCCAAGGCTGACAAACCGGCCATCCTTTGTCTCGTATAAAGAGTACGAGACCACAGTTCCGCCTAGTACATCAATGCCATTCCCTGCTCCGGTTTCTTTTTCAACCATTACGTGGTTGACCATAAAAGAGGCCATCACTTCTGTAATGGAAATCGAATGATAGCTGCCCCGGCCAGTCAGGCCCCGGGAAACAAGGCCAGCCAGAATTCGTTCGTTGGCAGCCATTCCTCCGATAAAATCGGCAAACGTATTGGAGGGATGAAGCGGCTTGCCATGTTCGTCCTTTAGCTGGGCGAGCATTCCGCTTAAAGCCATATAATTAATGTCATGGCTTCCAAGTTCGCTTAGCATACCATCCTGTCCGTATCCAGAAATGGAGCAGTAGATCAGTTTGGGATTTACAGTTGCGGTCTCCTCATATCCAAGGCCGAGTTTTTTCATTACACCAGGCCGAAAGCTTTCGATCAAAACATCTGCTTCCTGTATAAGGCTTAGGGCAATTCCCCTTCCTGTTTCATGCTTGAGGTTTAACGTCACGCTCTTTTTTCGCAGGTTATTCGCCTCAAAGACGATTCCACTCCCATTCATTTGCGGACCTGTTGACCGGGCCGGGTCGCCGGAAGGAGGCTCCACCTTGATTACCTCAGCACCCATTTCAGAAAGCCTTAGTGTTGCGAATGGGCCTGGGAGATAGTGGCTGAAATCTAAGACAGTAACTCCTTGAAGTAAGCCACTTTTAAGCCTCTCCATTTTTCCCTCCAGCATCCTACTTTGCCCCCTTGTCTGGAAGAAACAACTCCTCCAGTTCCTTACGAAGAATAAACTTTTGGATTTTGCCGCTTGCATTCCTTGGAAGGGTATCAAGGAAAAAGTATTTACGAGGACGCTTGTAATTGGCGAGCTGATCACTGTTCTTGCAATATTCGTCGAGCTCTTCCTCCGTGACGGAAGCATCCTTTTTTACAACAAACGCCGTTACGGTTTCTCCCCAACGGTCATCCGGCTGCCCGACCACCGCTGCATCCAGGACACCTTTATGGGAATGCAGGATATCTTCGACTTCCCTCGGATAAATATTTTCTCCGCCAGAGATGATCATATCGTCCACCCGGTCCTTAACCCACAAATAGCCTTCTTCATCAAGGTAGCCAATATCTCCGGAATGGTACCAGCCATTGTATAAAGATTTTTCAGTAGCTTCTTCCCTTTGAAAATATCCCGCCATCATACATGGACCCTTTACGATGATTTCTCCCGTTTCTCCCGGAGGCATGATATCGTCAGGATCGGATGGGCTGTCCTCATTTGGGCGAACAATCCGGATTTCATGGTTTAGGCAAGCCTGACCAGCAGATCCTGCCTTTGTTAACTGATCTTTTTCACCAAGGAAAGTAATTGCCGGCCCCATTTCGGTCATTCCATATGCTTGGACAAGAGAGATTCCCAATTTGTCGTGACATGCATGGACAAGCGCAGGAGCCATAGGTGCTGCACCGTACAATCCAAGCTTCAGGCTGCTAATGTTGTACTCCTGTAAATCTTCTTGGAGGAGCATTTTCCACATCGTTGGCGCCGCAAAAAGCTTCGTGATGCCCTCTTCTTCAATTAGGTTGAGGACCTTTTTCGGTTCAAATTGATGAAGGATGACATTACTTGCTCCGACATGGACTCTTGGCAAAAAGGCACAGTGCAGTTCGGCACAGTGGAACATTGGTGCAGTCACAAGACCAACATCATAGGAATCCAGCCGCGTTGCCCCAATGACAACCAAGCTTTGTTCAACCATGTCCCTATGTGAATGGAGGACACCCTTTGGCCTTCCAGTTGTCCCACTCGTGTACATGATGGCATATAAGTCGTTTTCATCGATATCTGCTTCAGGTGTCATTTCCGGTGCATCAGCCACCCTTTCCTGATAGCTCGCAGCGTAATCTGGTACCTCCTTGTCAATGTACCAGAAGGCGATTTCAGGAAATCGTTTTTCAATTGCCGCAACAACCGGCTCAAGCACTTTTTCAAAAAGTACAACCTTTGGAGCTGCATCCTGCAGAATAAACGCAACCTCTTCGGGCGTCAGTCGGAAGTTAATCGGGTTAAAGACGGCCCCCATTTTAGTGCAGGCAAAATAGGACGTCGCAAGCTCTTCCGTATTGAATAAAAAGGTAGAAACGCGGTCTCCCTTTCTGACACCCTCGGCAAGCAAAGCGTTGGCCAGTTTATTAACCTGCACGTTCCATTCTTTGTATGTCCAGCGAACGTTTTTTCGCACATCATAAATGGCCTTTTTATTTGGATATTTCTGTACCGTCAAATCAAAGATCCTGCCAATCGTCGTACCCATTATTATCCCTCCGTTTTAATTGATTTTTTTAACATCAGAATGGTTCAAAAAAGGCTCTAGTATAGCGTTGCTTTAATCCAGTCGTTCGATGATGGTGGCATTGGCCATTCCGTGGCCTTCGCACATTGTTTGCAGTCCATATCGTCCGCCGCTGCGTTCCAGCTCGTGCATCATGGTAACCATCAGGCGGGCGCCGCTTCCGCCAAGCGGGTGGCCCAGCGCAATGGCGCCTCCATTTGGATTCAGTTTCTCTGGATCTGCTCCAGTCTCCTTCAGCCATGCCATAGGAACAGGCGCAAATGCCTCGTTAACTTCAAAAATATCTATCTCATCTATTGAAAGACCTGATTTTTCAAGTGTCTTAAATGTAGCGGGAATCGGTCCAGTCAGCATTAACGTCGGATCTGATCCGACAACCACACGGGTATGGACCTTGAAACGAGGCTTCAGTCCAAGCTCCTCCACCTTTTCACGGCTCATCAATAGCAATACAGCAGCCCCATCACTAATCTGGCTGGAGTTCCCTGCATGTATAACTCCATTTTCGCTAAAGGCAGGCTTTAAGCCTCCCAATACCTCAAGTGATGTTCCTTCACGCGGCCCGGAATCCTTGGAAAACACACTTCCATCTTCAAGCTCCACCGGCACGATCTCCCGATCAAAATATCCTTCTGCCTGTGCACGTAATGCTTTTTGATGGCTTTCCAGAGAGAACTGGTCAAGCTCCGCCCTCGTAAATCCATAGTTTTCCGCAATTCGCTCAGCGGATAATCCCTGATGAATCATTTCATAACGATCTTTCAGCTGCTGACTGAATCCGGCTCCCTGATAATTCGAACCCATCGGTACACGCGACATGCTCTCCACTCCGCCTGCGATAACCACATCCATATCTCCGGCAAGAATGGCCTGTGCTGCAAAATGGACTGCCTGCTGGCTTGACCCGCACTGGCGGTCAATCGTGGTACCCGGCACCTCAATCGGGAAACCAGCAATCAGTGCGGACACCCTGGCAATATCTCCTGCCTGCTCGCCAGCTTGGGTAACACAGCCTAAGATAACATCCTCAACCAACTTGGGATCAATCCCTGCCCGCTTCACCAATTCCTTTAATGCGATAGCTGCCAGGTCATCCGGACGGATATCCTTTAATGCTCCGTTTCTTCTCCCAACTGCAGTTCTTACACCTTCAACAATCACAACTTCTCTCATTGGTTTCTCCTCGCTTTCATTTATAGACCCAGATTTTTAGCAATGATGACTTTCATAATTTCGTTGGTCCCTGCATAAATACTTGCTACCGGAATATCTCTGTACCGCCTGGCAATCTCGTATTCTTCCATATAGCCATAACCACCGTGAAGCTGCATGCACTCTGTGGCTATTTTCCTTGCAGCATCGGTCAGTTTCCACTTCGCCATCGATACTTTGGTCACAATATTTTCTCCAGCCAAGTGCTCCGCTATCAGCGAGTCAAGGAAAGCTCTGCCCATTTCAATATCAGTAGCCATCTCGGCCATTTTAAATTGTGTGTTCTGGAACTGCCCGACAGGACGGCCGAAAGCCTCCCTGCTTTTTACATATTCGAGCGTCATCCTGAACATCTCCTCAGCCGCAGCCTGGGCGGCAATCGCGACAAGAAGTCGTTCCTGCTGAAGCTTTTCCATCAGATAAGTAAAGCCCTTCCCTTCTTCTCCAAGAAGATTTTCTTTCGGAACTCTGCAGTCCTCGAAAATCAGCTCAGCGGTATCCTGGCAATGAAGACCAACTTTGTTCAGTTTCCTTCCCCTAGAAAAACCCGGTGCGTCTCTTTCCACCACAATAAGGCTGACTCCCTTGTGTTTTGGATTAGCGTTTGGATCTGTTTTACATGCTACGACCACCAAATCTGACTGAATTCCATTTGTAATGAAGGTCTTTTGTCCATTGAGAACATAATGATCTCCTTCAAGCCTCGCCGTTGTTTTGATATTCGCAAGATCAGAACCAGTACCTGGCTCTGTCATAGCAATGGCAGTAATGATTTCTCCTGTCACACAGCTTGGCAGCCAGCGTTGTTTTTGCTCCTCGGTTCCATAGGAAACAATATAAGGTACGACAATATCACTATGAAGGCCAACGCCGACTAACCCCGAGCCAACCCGCTCCAGCTCCTCGTTAATTACTGCAGAAAACCCCCAATCCACTCCGCTTCCTCCATACTTTTCATCCGTATCAGGGCAAAGAAAGCCTTGTTCACCCATCTTCCTCCAAAAAGAACGAGGAATCAGCCTGTCTTCTTCCCATTTTTCATAAAAAGGGGCAGCTTCTTTTTCTAAAAATTTTCTTAATGATTTACGAAAAATCTCATGGTCGTCAGTTAAAAATGGATGCTTCACGTATCCGTACCTCTTTTCAATTTTTTTATAAATCACACAGTAAGTCCGCTCATTTTTTTGCGGAGCTGATATTTCAGGATTTTACCTGATGCATTCCTTGGCAGTTCTTTTTCGAAGAAAATATGACGCGGCACCTTATAGCCAGCCAGCCTTTGCCGGCAGAAGCTTCTCAGTTCCTGCTCTTCAACCTCAGCGCCTTCCTTTAAAACAATGACTGCAGATACAGCTTCTCCCCATACCTCATCGGGAACACCAATAATGGCAGCTTCTAAAATCGCAGGGTGTTCATATAGAACCACTTCCACTTCCGCCGAATAGACATTTTCCCCACCTGAGATGATCATGTCTTTTTTTCGGTCGACAAGGGTCATATAACCTTCCTCGTCAATCGTCGCCAGGTCACCGGTGTATAGCCATCCATCCTTGAAGGTGGCCTTTGTCTCTTCAGGCTTTTTATAATATTCCTTCATAATGGTTTCACCTCGGAGGATAAACTCCCCAACAGACCCTGGCTTAATATCTTCGCCGTTTTCATGAACCACACGGGCTTCAGTCAAAAACATCGCCTTGCCACCTTTCCCGAGGTGACGTTTGTGGCTTTCCGGATCCAGTACGATTCCTCCCGGACCGGCCTCTGTCAGGCCGCATAAATTGTAAAAACGGTCAGTCTTGAATGCTGCGATGCTCTTTCTTACAAGTTCAGGAGGCATAGGTGCAGCCCCGTACCCACATCTTCTAACAGAGGAAAGGTTATAATCATCCACATTCGGAACCTGAAGCATAAAATTGTACATGGCCGGCACAGCAAAAAAGTTGGTAACTTTGTGCTCCTGAATGGCCTGCAAAGCCTTCACCGGATGGAAATCCCGGTGAACATAATGCCCTCCGCCAAGAATCACTCCTGAAATCATAAACAAATTCAGCTCGGCTGAGTGGAAGAGTGGTGCAAGGTGCAGGAAAACCTCATCCTGTTTGAGCTCCATATTAACAAGCATCACGAGGCTGACATTAAAAATCCTTTGATGGTCAAATAATGCTCCTTTCGGCCTTCCTGTCGTACCTGATGTATAAAGAATTTCCAAATCATCAGATGCAGAAATTTCTATTTCAGGTTCATTCACATTATCAGAAAGGATATTTTCATATTTCAGTATTCCTTCTCTGACAGCATCTCCGACCGAAATCACAGTTCGGATTTTAGTCCCTTCTTTCGCTTTCATTAAGGTTTCCTCAAACTCGCTGTCACAAATGACGAGAATAGTGTCGGATTGGCTGAAGATATACTGGACTTCGTTCGCTGCCAGCCTAAAATTAACTGGGACGACTACAGCACCAATTTTGGCAGCTGCAAAAAAGGAAATCATGAAATGGTCGGAGTTCTTCATAAAAAGGGCAACCTTTTCTCCTTTTTTAACGCCAAGGCTGATTAAACCATGTGCAAGTCGGTTTACGGACGTGTTGAATTCACCATATGTATAAGTCCGTCCTTCACACTCCACTGCAAATCTTTCAGGAAATTTCCGTGCGTTTTGGGCCAGAAAGCCGCCGATATGCATTTGCCATCCCCTCCTAAATTTTCGTTCTCTTTTATTCAATGCAATTATTGTGCCAATTTTCTAAAAACAACTACTATCCGTTTCCAGCATCTTATATGGTCATTTCCTGTTTTCATGTCTGACAGAAAAAGAAAAAAGTGTCCGATTAATGGACACTGTTATTGAAGCTGGTACTTTTTAATTTTTTCATATAAACCGGAACGGCTGATTCCCAGCATCCTAGCAGCCTTCGCTTTGTTTCCCTTCATCTCGTCCAGCGCATTTCTGATTGCTTCAAGCTCTGCATTTTCAACAAGCGAAATGGCCAGAGCGGGTTTCTTTTCAGACAGTGTTTTCAGCAAATAATCCGGCAAATCCTCCATCTGAATTTTTCCATGCTCTGCGAAGGTCATCCCCCGTTCAAGTATATTCTTTAGCTCCCTGACATTTCCCGGCCAACAATAATGGAAAAGTGAACTCTTCGCCTCGTCCTCTATTCCTGTTATGGCTGTTCCGAGCATTTTGTTTAGCTCTTCTATCAGCTTCTGTATTAAAAATGGGATATCTTCACGTCTTTCCCTAAGAGGAGGAACATTTAGAGAAATAACGTTCAAACGGTAATAAAGGTCTTCCCTAAACGTACCGTCTGCCACCATCTTCTCCAGGTCGCGATTCGTTGCGGCGACAATCCTTACATCCACATGGACTTTCTTCGTTCCTCCAACCCGGTAAAACTCCCGCTCCTGAAGGACTCTCAGCAGCTTTGCCTGAAGCGTCACGGACATGTCGCCAATTTCATCCAAAAACAGCGTTCCCCCGTTTGCGAGATCAAACTTCCCAAGCTTGCCCTTTTGCCTCGCCCCAGTAAAAGCTCCTTCTTCATAGCCGAAAAACTCTGATTCTAACAGTTCCTCCGGTATCGCTGCACAATTGACGATAACAAATTTCCCGCTGGACCTCGCACTGCTATTGTGTAGCGCATGCGCAAACAGTTCCTTGCCAGTTCCGCTTTCACCCCTAATGAGAACAGTCGAGCGGCCCTTTGCAGCCTTGGCGGCACTGCTTTTTAGTTTCTCCATGTAAGGATTAACGCTCCATATTTGATCCCATGTATACTTGGCCGTTTCCGCCTTGCTGTACTGCTGCTGGTAAAAATTTGCTTTACTTTCAGCACGCTGCAGTCTTTTGAACATTTCACTGACTTCATTCAGCTGCCTGAACATAACTTTTCCTAATGCGCCAATAACCTTTCCGCCCTCCAATATCGGAATCCGATGGACAATGTATTTTATTCCATTGATCTCCATGAAATCACTGATCTCTGCACTCTCGCTTTTGTAAACACGGCTAAGCTGAAGCTCCGGAAGCACTTTTTCCACTGGTTTATTTAATACATTTGCTTCCTGAAGGCTGAATAAGTCCATGAGTGGAGGGTTAACCATCCTAATCCGTCCATTTTCATCCGCCATTAAAATGCCGTCATAAGCATTTTCAAGAGCGGTTTCAAGCGATTTTTTTAATCCTTTCACTGTTTGAAGCTCGGATGCCATTCTTTCGATTTCTGATGTATCTCGAAAAAGAATAATATATCCGGCTTCATAGGATGAAAGAGTGGCAACAGTATTAACTCCCTCAACATTGCAGGATATGAAGGACTCTTCACCTGAGAAAATAGCTCCTAACTCAGGGAAGACCATATCGGCTCTTCCGCCAATAAGCTGTTTTCCGCTCATTTCATGCAGCTTCGGATTAATAAAAGAGATGCTTCGATTCTGATCCGTCACAAGGACACCCATATTGGTATGTTCCAAGATCGTCTCCAACTGATTTTTTAAATTGCTTACCGATTCAAGAAGTGACATAACCATATCTGTTTTGGTCAAAATGCCAGATACTGTCCCATCATCATTCAAAACAATCCCGTTGCCGACCTTACTAGACTTTACTATTTCTTCTATCTGTTCAGAAGGTGTAGAGATGCTAATCGTTTCGACCTCACGCTTTATGTATTTTTCAATTGAATCTTTTAAATGACAGCCATCCTTAATCATTCGGTACATGCTGCTTCGTGTAAAAACCCCGGTTGGCTGCTTTTTTGAATTCATTACAGGAAGCAGGTTAACTTTTTTTTCATACATCAGCTCAATGGCTTCATGCAAAGTCATTTCCTCTGTTACTACAAAATCAATCTCCGTCATGATCTCTCTTAGCTCCATGTCACGCCCCCCTATCAATAAATCAATTTTACCATTTTTTGAATTTTTTAAAAATGATGGTTGATATGACGTAAAAATAAAAAAACACTCGCCGTAATAACCAGCGAGTGGACTAAAATTTTAAACTAATACTATATTTTTCTTTTTAATTTCTTTGTTTACATATTTCCTGTTTTTATATAGGAAGTTAACTAATTCTTCCTTTGCAAATTCCGTTTCGCTAAGGTCGCAATAATTAAGTCCTTTGCCGTGAATCGTCCATTGATCTTCTATTTCGTAAAACATCAAAGTCCAATCGCCATTCCGAGTTACATCTTCAAATACGAAATAATACTTTTTACCATCATCATCATAATCAGCAACATTCTTGAAATGGCTTAGAAAGTTCTCGACATCTTTTTTGTTCACAATCGATTTCATCTTCTCTCACCTTTCATATTAACTCTTTCTAGCATTATACCAAATATGAAATCTAATTCCATTTAATATACTTTAAACATCGAGCTGTTAACTTTACTGTTGATTTCCGCTCCTGCGGGGTCTCCATTGACCAACCTTAATAGTTAGGATAATCATTCCTTTTCAAAAACTTTCAATTTTAGGTATAACTTTTAACTTTAATAAATCTCATCTTTAATTTTCAATAACTTCTTATATTTTGGATCATATTTTTCCAGTTTTAATAGATTCTCAAAAATGCATTGAGCTTTTTGTATCTCATTTGCTAAAAGGTAAATTTTTAGAGCAGTGATTAAATTGGAATGATATTTTATTCGTTCGTTAAAATCCAAAAACGCCTGGTCCAGATAATGAATGGCTTTTTCATATTCCTATAAGGAACCATATAGGAGCCCAAGTTCAAGCATTAAGCCTTTCTTTTCAAAGTATGAAAAATGATGATTTGCTTCTAAAGCTTCTTTTAAAATTTTAATAGATTTCTTTTTATTAAAGGGATTTACTTTAGAATCCCCGTATAATTTTAAATAGTCGTTATATGTAACAGGAGGTTTGTTTAGGCTCTTATACTTTACTAGTCGATAACTAATTATAATAAAAAATAAAATAATAAAGAGTATAAAGGCCATGTTGTTTACCCCGTTTTATAAGAAAAATTAAAATCCCATTGCCAACTAATAGCACATTGCAAAAAATATTTTTTATCTTTTTTGATTAATTATCTTCATTATTCTCTTAAACTCTTTAATAATGCTTCCCACCATAACGAAAGAAAAAATAATGAAAAGAGCACCTTTCAATTTATAGGCAAGTTCTGAATAAAAAAACATAGCGCTGCCAACGCTCAAAGAAAAAAGCAGAAGGACTGTATCCCTTAAAAAGTCTGATTCTATTTTCAAGAAAGCTTTTATTTTTTCCATGTATTTTCCCCTTGACTAATTTATCCTATATTAACAAAAAAGAGAAAATAAAAAAACCTGATCCTGCTAAAAATAAACGGTCGTATATCACTTTAAAAAATTAAATTTAATGGTAAAATTAACCTTATAGGAGGTAAAATTCAATGAGTCTCCCAAAATGTTCAAATTGCAATCATCAATTTAAGTGGATTTCAATTTTTAAAAGACTATGGAAATTTAACCAAGTCATAGGGTGTCCAAATTGTAAAACCAAGTTGTATCCCAGTTCAAAATTTCGAAATAAAGTTAGTTACCTTTCTCTCCTTTGCCTCTTCGTATCATTTGGATTACAGATATTTAATATCCCTAATTTCGCATTAATCCCACTGATAGTAATTCTTTGGGTTTGTTTGGTTCTAACGATGCCTTATATTTATTCGTTTGATAGTAAAGAAAGACCGCTTTGGTAAATGGGAACGGAGAAGTGTCGTTCCTTTTAGACATAAAATATCCCTGCCTTAATAGATACCTCGATTTCATGAATCGAAATCCCTTTATATTCCTCCTTAAGAACATACGACTGAACTTTTAGGAACCAAATGTTCTTAATAAGCCTTATTGAGGACAAACTCTTCCTTATCTGGATGCTGAAAGTTCTTAATGAACCTTTTTTATGAAAAAATCCTAGATTTTAATGGCGAAATTACCATTTTACTCCTTGTTGAGAACATTCGAATGCACTTTTAGTTGTCAAATGTTCTTGATAAGCCTTATTGAGGACAAACTCTTCCTTTTCTGAATGCAGAAAGTTCTTAATGAACCTTTTTTTTTGAAAAAATCCTTGATTCTAATGATGAAATTACCATTTTATTCCTTGTTAAGAACAAACGACTGCACTTTTAGTAGTCAAATGTTCTTTATAAGCCTTATTGAGGACAAACTCTTCCTATTAAGGATGCCAAATGTTCTTAATATATACTCCCCCAGAATTTTTAACAACCCGCTTATAGTCCATAAGAATTTCAACAAAAAAGTGCATTAATCCTTCTTGGATCAATGCACCCGGTACTTGAACTAATAAATTTATTCGCTTTTTTGAAATAGAGCAGTCATTAAACCTTTAACCCCAAATACGTCACTTGGTGGGTTTACTTCTTTCATTTTTCTCATTTCGATTACTTTAAAATCTTTAAAAATCGAAATTAACTTTTCCTCTGAATAACCCAATCCACCTTTTAGGCTGAGCAATCTATATACTTCCCAATCTGATATCTCCGCTCCCCCTAACTCTCCATTTGGAATAAAACAAGTTAAGCAAAGAAACCATTTGGTTTTAACGCTTTTTTCACTAAGTTTAAATAACTTATTCTTCGGTGGGGAGCAATATGATGAAAGCAGCCGGAATCATAAACAATATCATAAACTTCTTCATCCATTTCTAGGTCAAATATGTTTGCTTTAATAAAATTTACATTCACATCCCTTTCGATTGCACGCTCCCTAGCCCATTTAATGGTTTCATGAGATAAGTCAACTGCATCAACTGTACATCCTTTTTCTGCTAAGAAAATTGCATTCCGTCCAGGACCACAACCTAATTCAAGAGCTTTTCCTGATTTGAGTAAATTATTTTTAAAGTAACCTACTAAATTTTCATCAGGAGAGTTCACAAAAAAAGGAATACCCTTTTCTCGGTCTAAATAAAATTTATCCCAGAATTGAGTGGGTTCACGCATCAACGAATCTAACATTTTCAATACATCTTCATAATCCAAAATAGTTTCTTTCAGCACTATGAATCCCTACTTTACAATGAAGTTTGTTTCAATAAGTATACTAAAATTTTCCTATTCTTTATTTACATCCGTATTAAAATTACATTAATTCCAGAGATAATGTTATCTAAGACTGACGTTTTTTATATGAAAATAAGACACTTAGAAATACCTTTTTAATCCTAATAATAGGAATAAATAGTAGGTTATTCCTTTTAGTAAAAGTTCTATATTAAGCTATTATATTGGTTAAAAGCGATTCATTAATTGTTGAACGACAGGATTTTGTTACAAATATTGCATTAGTGTTACAGAGATTATATTTTTTTACTTAAAAGCTTCCTTTGATTGGAAGGTGGGTCTTTGGCTTATTCTTTTGTCACTTGAACAATCTTAAATTATAAGTAAGAATTCCTCATCTTTTAACCTCGTAACGGAACATTTTTTCTTCCTTTCGAACTCTTTTAACCTTTCTTCAATGGACCTGATGACGGGTCAGGAAATAAATCTTTCCTTCCGTAATACGGAAAAAGGGGGTTATTTGTAATTCCTATCGATGTTAAATTATGTATTTCCACAGTATTCATCTCTGGTGTGAAAAAATCTACAACTTCTATATTGGGTCCTAGTATAATAGCTCCAGCACTTACTCCCACAATTACAACATTTTGTATTGTTAATTTCTTTAACACTATGTCTGCTCGCTTTTCTTCAAGTGGTATAGCATAGAAAAAGGATTTCCTCCGTTTATGTAGATAACTTCATAATTTAAAAGAATATCGGTTGATCAAATTCTATATCGGTAAAATCACCATGCCTAAACCCCATATTTTTTAAATCTTCGTTTGCTTTAACAGCATATTTATTATGTTGCTTCTCTAAAGATGCAGTAGTAATGATAGTTACCTTTTTATTCTCTAAATGACCATTAAAAAATTTGTATAAACCGCCGTTTAATTTCATCTGTAATGAAGCCCTTTGATATATGTAGAACCTTAGACATAAAATATACCTGCCTTAATAGATTCCTCGATTTCATGAATCGAATTCCCTTTATATTCCTCCTTAAGAACATACGACATCACTTTTAGTAGTCAAATGTTCTTAATAAGTCTTTGAGGACAAACTCTTCCTTATCTGGATGCTGAAAGTTCTTAATGAACCTTTTTTTTGAAAAAATCCTTGATTTTAATGATAAAATTACCATTTTATTCCACATTGAGAACAAACGACTGCACTTTTAGAAACCAAATGTTCTTAATAAGCCTTATAGAGGACAAACTCATCCTTTTCTGAATGCAGAAAGTTCTTAATGAACCTTTTTTTTGAAAAAGCCCTTGATTTTAATGATAAAATTTCCATTTTATTCCTTGTTGAGAACAAACGACTGCACTTTTGGGAGTCAAAAGTTCTTAATAAGCCTTATAGAGGACAAACTCTTCCTTATCTGGATGCTAAAAGTTCTTAATGAACCTTTTTTTTGAAAAAATCCTTGGTTTGAATGATTGAATTACCATTTTATTCCTTGTTGAGAACAAACGACTGCACTTTTAGGAGTCCAATGTTCTTAGGAAGCCTAATTGAGGACAAACTCTTTCTATTAAGGATGCCAAATGTTCTTAATATATACTCCCCCCAGAATTTTTAACAATCCGATTATAGTCTATAAGAATTTGAACAAAAAAATGCATTAATCCTTCTTGGATCAATGCACCAGTTACGTATGGTTAATTGTTTTTAGGTCTTTACTCATCTACTGATATGACGTCTACTATATGCAGAGCGTCTCCTGAAAAAATACAAAACATGTCGGTAACAGAACCATTTAACTTAGTGTTTCGTACTACTAAGCCTTCGTATCCCTGACGGATTAGATATTTGCGGAATTCTGTATTGGCTTCTTCCTTATTTAAAAGAATCGCTTTATCCTTCCAGGTTTTTTTGGCTCCTAAATAATCACAATATTTGTCTCGTTCTTTCATAAACAAATCATATGTATCCTCATAATCAGAATGGTATTCCTTTAGATTTGGTTCATCCATATATACCTTGTATATAAATCCTCTTACTTCCCTGTCAAATTGGACTACTTTTGGTTCCCCATCCTCCCAAAATTCGGTATCCGATTTTTGGATCACCGTTTCGGTTCCGAATGCAAACGGCTTTGCTGATTCGGTATCAGAAGTGAACCAAATCCCAATCGTATCAATATCGTTACTTAATTTTTGAACAAGTATTTCTTTATTAAACTGTTCAATTTTCTTTATAGAACCATGATAAACGATCATACGCATACCCTCCTTTATTATGGTTCCCCATTTCTTTGGCTTCATTAATCGAAGAATGTATTTTAGAAAGTGTAAAAATTGGATTTTCAGTCTAAAAAGGGATAATCTAATAAAATCACAATAAAATAAATTCAAATGATATTGGAAGGGAATTAATCATGATAGCTAAGACAGAAGAAGATTTTAACGGATTAAAAGAAATTGGAAAAATTGTTTCCTTGATTCGCGAGGAATTAAAACAAAAGACAGTTCCGGGTATAACTACAAAGGAACTGGATGAAATAGCGGGCAAGCTTTTTGAACAGCATGGTGCGATTTCTGCCCCAATGGGAGAATACGATTTCCCTGGATATACCTGTATAAGTGTAAATGAAGAAGTGGCACACGGCATTCCAGGCAGCCGTGTGATAAATGAAGGCGATATAGTAAATGTGGATGTTTCAGGCTCCAAAAATGGTTATTTTGCCGACACTGGCATCTCTTTTGTGGTTGGTAAAGGTGATCCACTTTTAACAAAAGTATGCGAAACTGCTGTTGAAGCCTTTGAAGCTGGTTTAAAAAAAGCGAAGCCCGGTTCTAAGAAAAGCGGACTTGGCAAAGCAGTAGTTGCTACTGCAAGGAAAAATGGACTAACTGTTATCATGAATCTTACGGGGCATGGAATAGGACGGACCATACATGAGGCCCCTGACCATATTTATAATTTTAATGAAACGTGGGATGACGAGCTTCTAAAAGAAGGAATGGTTATCGCTTTTGAACCGTTCATCTCAACCCGTGAAGAGGAAGTTTTTCAATACGAAGATGATGAATGGACTTATGTAACAGAAAACAGCTTTGTAGCCCAATGTGAACACACCATCATCCTTACAAAAGATGGTCCGATTGTTATCACCTTATAGTTATTATAATTGACAAAAAAGATGCAGCTTCAGCCGCATCTTTTTAATTTCTTCTTTTTTCAGCCTGCTGCCTTCCATGTCAGTTAGATCCCTTTTTAATATTCCTTAGCTATTGATCCAGTTCTGGATTTTTATGGTAATATACATTTGAGGTGATACAATCATGAATAGATCCAGGGCTTGTGCTGCTCTTATTAAGGATAATTGTATCTTAATGGTGAAAGAAGTATATCCTGATAAAACTTTCTGGACATTGCCGGGAGGTGGATTAGAAGCTGGAGAAACTTTCGAGGAAGCGGTAATTCGAGAGGTAAAAGAAGAGGTAAACTTAAATGTAAAAGTAGATCGACTATTATTCTCCTACTCCTATGATGCGGGAGAAGTAAGATGCTTTTTAGTACATTCTATAGATGGCAAAATAGCGACGCTTGGATTTGACCCCGAGGCTGGCAGCAAACAAACTCTATCAGATGTTAAATGGCATACTTTAGAGGAAATGAAAGATGATTTACAAGTATCAAAAGTGATTGATTCTTTAAAACTGCTCGAGTATAAATTTTTATAAATGGCTCTGTTATTAATCTATTTAAACCGCTAATTTGAGAGAAAAGAAAGATGTGATATTTTGAAGTTTTTTGTGGTGGTATTTGTTTCTATATTGTTCTATTTTGGAATCGCTTATTGGCTGACCAGGAAGTTTGACATTAATCGTAAAAATGAAAAAAGTGGGTTTGAATCAAAATGGGGATTTATTATTTTTCTTAGTTTATTTGTACTGGGAGGAATCTTTGTAGTCAAAGGAATAATCGGAGGTTTTCCTGTTTTAATTTTCATACTTTCTGCCATAGAGGCCATACGGGGAGTGGAAAAGTATCGCATACAACGAAGCAGTAATCTTCACTTGGTGCATGGAGTCACCTCTGCTTATATGGTTTTCATAGGAATATCCTATTATATTTTCTTTACTAATTAGAGAACGTGACCTAAATGATTTTTTGTGAATCTTCATTTTTACCCTCGCTAAAGTTAATAAAATAAACTTAATTTAATAAACTTAATATCCTTTTCCTTCTTATTTTATTAACCTTCCCTTTTATTTAAATGGCTTTGGTAATCTTGCCTGTTGATTTCCACACCGGGGCAATGTACTGCGGGGTCCCCCTTGGACCGATTAGCCTGCAGGAATTTATCATTTAACTGCGAATACCTATTATTAGAACATTAAAGGGGGCGGTTTTTATGAAAATTACTTTAACTCTACGGTGGTCCGGTTTTTCATTTTAAAGTAAAGGAGTTTTTTTATTGAACCAAGCGCTATTAGTTATTGATGCTCAACAAGAATTGATAGAAGGTAATAAGGCTGAGGAAAGTGTATTCAAAAAAGATGAACTTCTCAACAATATTAATACCGTTATAAGTAAAGCTATAGAGTTGGATCACTTGATAGTATTCATACGGGACCTGGATGTTGCGGAGGGCAAAGGCATGGGATTTGAAATTCATCAAGAGATCAAGGTTCCCCCTTCTGCTAAAATATTTGATAAAAAAGCAACGAATTCCTTCTATGGAACACCATTATTAGAGGAACTTAAAAAGAACCAAGTTGAACATCTAGTTATAATGGGATGCAAAACTGAACACTGCATTGATACAGCTGTAAGGGCTGCGACCGTAAGTGGATTTGATGTTACACTTGTGGAAGACGGACATTCAACAACTAGTAACACCATACTATCTGGGGAACAAATTATTGGTCATCATAATAAAGTCCTTCATGGCCATTACAATGTCGACCATTTTTCAATGGTGAGAAAGACCGAAGTGGATTTATTCCAGCCTCTCCATGACAGCAATAGATAACAATTAGATTGGCAATATTGGAATAAAAAGACCAGGGGAATGTAATTTTCTGGTCTTTTTTCTGTATGTATGAATCAGCATCTTAATTCACTAACGGAAAAGTAATCTCAACGAGAGTGCCTTCATTTAGCTTACTTTGATAATAAATGTTCCCTTTGTGTTGTTTTATAATTTTATGGCAGATCATTAATCCCAGACCAGTTCCCTTTTCCTTCAATGTATAAAAAGGTTCGCCTAAGCGAGGCAGTAACTCTTCAGGGATGCCTCAGCCCTCGTCCTGGATACTAAGGACACAATGACATTCTGACTCTTTTCTTAACTGAATTTGAATTTTTCAGCGATCCTCCATTACCTGTAATAAGTTTCCATACTATTTCAGTTTTGGAATATGTCACTCGTAATATATATAAATTTTACCTTTAAAATAATATTTTCTCACTATATAAAAAGAAAATGACGTGCCTTAAACACGTCATTTTTCGTATCATTATTTAGGCTGCATTCTGATGGCTCCATCCAGGCGGATAGTTTCTCCGTTCAGCATCGGATTTTCTACAATGGATTGAACAAGCTGAGCGTACTCCTCTGGAAAACCAAGCCGTGATGGGAATGGAACCATTTTACCGAGTGCCACTCGCGCCTCCTCAGGTAAAGATTCAAACATGGGTGTATCGAAAAGGCCGGGCGCAATCGTCATTACCCGTACTCCATACCTCGCAAATTCCCGTGCAAGCGGCATAGTTAACCCAACAACACCACCTTTTGAGGCACTGTAAGCTGCCTGGCCAATCTGTCCTTCAAACGCAGCGACTGAAGCAGTATTGATAATGACTCCTCTTTCACCTGCAGGATTTTCGATGTTCTGAATCATTTTTTCAGCCGCAAGTCGGCAGACATTAAAGGTACCAATCAGGTTAACGGAAATTATCTTAGTGAAAAGGTTGAGACTGTGTGGTCCTTTTTTACCAAGAACCTTTTCGGCAATACCGAGACCAGCGCAGTTCACAACTGTATTAATCGAACCCAGCCTGCCCACTGCTGCTTCAAGTGCTGCCACAACATCCTCTTCCTTCGTTACGTCTGTCTTAACAAACGAAACAGCAGCGCCAAGTTCCTCGACAAGCGCCCCGCCGAGCTCCTCTGAAAGATCTAATATAACAGCCTGTCCTCCATTTTTCACTATCCTTCTTACGGTTGCTTCCCCTAGACCAGAAGCACCGCCTGTCACAACCGCTTTACATTCTTGAACATTCATCTTTATCCCTCCCACCTATATATCTGCAATTTTTATGCCAAGGAAAATACAGAGTGTTGAGACTATTTGATGTATGCGGGCTGGACAGTTTGTATAAAACGCGGCCAGAAAATGAACATTTTATTGCCAGGTGAGTCTTTATCATTTTTCATTAATTCTAGCACGCTCAGCACAAGAAGGATTATTGGCAGTTTATCATCTAAGGCTCAAATCTCACTGCAAGTTTCTTGCCCAGCAAACATGCTCATTTTTAAGAGCGTATTTGTCCTGTTCCGCGCACAATCGCTTTTGTTGTAGTGATTGCCCGGAGTCCCATTGGTCCACGTGCATGCAGCTTTTGCGTACTGATACCAATTTCTGCCCCATATCCGAATTGCTCACCGTCTGTAAAACGAGTGGAGGCATTATGGTACACCACTGCTGCGTCAACAGCCTGCAAAAATAAATCGACGTTTTGACCAGTTTCACTTATAATTGCCTCTGAATGTTTTGTTCCGTATTTATCAATATGTTCAATCGCTTCTTTCACGCCTTTTACCAGTTTAACAGCTAAAATTGTCGTCAAATATTCCTTATGCCAATCTTCCTCTGAGGCTTGTTTTACAAATGAATAAGTGGAAGACAATGTGTCGTCGCCGCGCAACTCAACCCCTCTTTCAGAAAGAGCATGTAAAAGCTTTGAAGCATAAGGCCAGTTCTTATGTATAAGGAGCGTCTCAGCCGCATTACAAACTGAGGGACGATGTGTTTTGGCGTTGATCACAATATCAATGGCCATATTCTCCATTGCGGTTTCATCAACATATACATGGCAATTACCAACTCCTGTTTCAAGGACCGGCACCGTTGCATTTTGAATAACAGTTTGAATTAAGCCTGCCCCGCCACGTGGAATAAGCACATCAATATATCCATTTAGTTTAAACATTTCTGATGCTGTTTCTCGGCTTGTATCTTCTAACAGTTGAATGGCATCAGGCGGAATGGCTGTTCCCTCTAGTGAGTCGCACATTACCTGGACAAGTGCTTTATTGGAGTTAAGAGCAGAGGCACTTCCTCTTAAAAGAACAGAATTCCCTGCCTTCAAACATAGACTTGCCGCATCTACCGTTACGTTGGGACGTGCTTCATAAACCATTCCAATTACACCGAGAGGGACTCTTACGGTTTGAATGTGCAAACCATTCGGTCTTTCCCACGCTTCAATTTTTTCACCAACCGGATCCTCCAATGTGACTAATTGGTGCAGACCATCCACTATTTGCCCAATTCTTTCTTCTGTTAAAAGTAACCGATCCAAAAAGGCAGGAGACACGCCGTTTTCTTTTCCTAATTGAATGTCTTTTGTATTTTCGCTTAAAATCCAGTCTTTTTTATTTAGAATATGATCAGCCATTTTAGCTAAAGCTTTATTCTTTTCCTCAGTCGTCAGCATTCCTAATCTTTTAGTTGTATGCTTTAATTTCTTTGCTTTTTCTAGTAACTCGTTCATATTAAAGACCGCTCCTTTGACATGGTTACCCAGTTGTCTCGATGGATAACTTCAGCTCTTTGATTAATGGAATAACATTGGGCTTGATCGCTAGGAAGACCTTTTACTTTTTGCAAGTCCTCAGAGGAATAATAAATTTGACCCCTCCCGACAATCTTCCCTTTTTGATTGTGGACGGCTACCACATCCAGGGCATTAAACACTCCAATTACTTTGGTAATTCCAACAGGAAGAAGACTTTTCCCTTTTTGAACAATCGCTTTTTCGGCTCCTTCGTCAATCTCAATGATGCCTGCGACTTGAGAGTGATGAGCAATCCATTGCTTTTTCATTTGCATTTGAGTTTGGAAGGATCCGCCAATGTAAGTTCCATCACCTTGACCCTTTAAAATGTCAACTAGCTTCTCCTTGCCTTCTCCCTTGCCAACAAAAACATTAACACCGAGGGATAGAGCTCTTTTGGCAGCTAACAGCTTTGACTTCATCCCGCCTGTTCCGACTGAAGAACTGCTTTGACCTGCAACATTTAAAAGCTCATCCGTAATTTCAGAAATGAAATGGAATTTTTTAGCTTCTTTCAATACTTTTGGATTGCCATCATAGAGTCCATTTATATCAGTGAGAATAATGAGCACGTTCGCATGTAAAAACCCGCTGACGAGGGCGGAAAGCATATCATTGTCCCCAAAGGTTAACTCCTCGATTGAAACCGAGTCATTTTCATTAATAATCGGCAATACTCCCCTCTCAAGCAGCTCTGTCATGGCAGAATAAAGGTTGCGAAACCGTTCTTCACTGTAAAAGTCTGCACGTGTTAACAGCATTTGGGCAGGTACAATACTAAAGTCTTTAAAAAGTGAAATATAAGCTTGCATTAAAAGGCCTTGACCAACTGCTGCTGCCGCCTGTTTTCCAGCTACTGTTTTGGGGCGGGACGGGTAACCAAGCGAGCCAAATCCGGCTGCTACAGCCCCGGAAGAAATAAGAATCACTTCATGTCCCTGCTGCTTTAAAAAGGCAATAGCTTCAATATGGTCACGCATTTTTTTCTCAGATAAGGTCCCAGAATCAGTGGTAAGGGAACTGCTTCCTATTTTCACAACAATTCGCTGTTTTTTCATCTCGCTCGTACCTTTCTCTATAAAATAAAAAACGACTCTTCTGTCCTTAACTAAAAAGGACGGAAAAATCGTTCCGCGGTACCACCTTCATTGATGCCCAAGCATCCACTTTGCTCCCGTAACGAGGGAAAACGGTTTATGTTTGCATAAACAGCTTCATAGGGTAGGTTCAATCTTCTTCTCATGAGGAACCTTCCAGCCCGTGGATTCCACTCTCTATCATGTTCCCTAGATTTACTAGTCCCTTACCATTTTCTTTTTTATTATTTCTGAAATTATGATTTGAAAAAGGCAACTTGTCAAGATAAAGATTTTACTAAAAAGATATCTTCTTTCCTGAAAAATCTCCATGTTCCCTTTTGCTACATCATTATATGAATAATAGATGCAGGTTTAATACGACATAAAGGAAATTTTTCTAATTGAGAAAACCATCGCCGGTTGCCAAAATAAAAATAACCAATTATCGCAGGCGGAGCTGCAACTTTAGCTCACGATTGTATAAGTACATTTTTTCATACAATGCTTAGTCAGTGTTCATTTCGTTTTATTCTAATACCTATAGCATAGCTGCTCTAGTTATCCAAATAGCAAAGACTAATAGAACACCCAACCAAAAATAATTTGATTTTATTATTTCTTTAAAAGTCATTTTATTTTTGAATCCCTTCATAAAGATCCTCATGATTAGAATAACTGCCAATAACAACAAGAAGATATCGGTTAAAAATGCACTATATGGCATAAAAGTACCTCCGTAAAATAGACACAAGATATATCAGTTATTCAATTTGAAGAAAACATTAAAAATCCTTCTTGGACTCTGACCAACATAACCGACTTTAATAAACGATAAGTAAGTTTAATATTCAATGACAATTTTCCCTTTCTCTTTTCCTTTATTTATCAACTAATAAGAAATTGATTCAGCTGAACTGTCCCGGCAGCTTAAAATGAAGGAATATGCTACTGCCATAGCAACTTCTTGTTCAACTCCTCTACTATGTCTCCCAATAAAAAGCAAGAAACAATGAAACCTGTAATTTAAAATTATATATGGCAATAAACAAGAGTGTTGGATTCCGATTCTCTTGTTTTTCTTATGAATGTATATTTTGTATACTGATAATAATAGGGTGTTTAAGAATACAAGCCTAAGTTTGCAGTTGGAAGAGGGAGTTTATGGTCACGAAACAAAATATTTTCAGTTTATTAGGGGGATTTCAGTGGCTTTTCTTTATGTTTGCTAATACTGTTGTCATCCCTATATCTATAGGAGCCGCCTTCAATTTGGATGGTTCGGAGATTGTTTCCGCACTTCAACAATCCTTCATTTTGACTGGAGTTGCTTGCGTTTTACAAGGCTGGATTGGACATCGGCTTTCCATCATGGAAGGTCAATCGGGATTGTGGTGGGGAGTCATCCTAAATATTGCAGCTATGGCTGACACGTTACATTTAAATGTGGCTGCCATTGGGGGAAGTATAGCGGTTGGTTCCATTCTATCAGGTCTCTTGGTATCACTGTTAGGCGTATTTGGTCTGGCTGGTTTATTGAAAAAGTGGTTCACACCTATTGTTATGTTTGTTTTCTTATTGCTCCTAGCCAATCAGTTAATTTTCACATTCCTAAAAGGGATGCTAGGTTTAAATAGTGGAAATCATATCCGTTTAGATGTTGCTTGTTTTTCCATTCTCCTTGCAGCTATTACGATTATTATCAATATAAAAGGAAAGGGGATCCTAAGTAATTTAGCCCTTTTAATAGGAATGACCATTGGCTGGCTTGGTTCCACATGGTTGTTTCCAACAGAATTGACGGCTACCTTTACACCCCACGCGCATCTTATCTGGTTTCCTTTAGGAGCTCCGACTTTTATAGGGGGAATCGTATTTATGGTGGTTATCACAGGATTATTAAATACATCCAATACTATTGCCACTTTGAAAGGCGTAGAAGACATTTATCAAAAGGAAACTTCAACTAAACAATATAAGTTCTCCCTCATTCTATCTGGAGCATTCACATCTATTTCAGGCTTTTTCGGCCTTGTTCCTTATGCGCCATATGCGTCATCATTAGGTTTCTTACAATCTACGGGGATTCGAGAACGATTACCGTTTTTCCTTGGTTCGGTTATGTTCATTATTTTAGGTATGGTCCCTCAGTTAATCTCTTTTTTTTCAACCATACCACCCCATGTTGGGAACACTATCTTATTCGTTGCCTATTGCCAATTGTTTCTTTCTGCTTTAAGAAATATTGAAGGATTGCGTTTTACACCAAAAACTGGATACCGAATTGCTATTCCGTCTTTGCTTGGCATGTCGATTATGAATATTCCTAAAGAAGCGTTCGCCACCATTCCAGCACTAATCCAGCCACTTTTGTCCAATGGTTTATTGGTAGGTATTTTGGTCGCCCTGCTTATGGAGCTTATCTCTTGGTCAAGTAAAAGATTTTCGAACAACTAATCCTAACTTTTAAACGGATTTACCGTAGGGAATAGAATGTGTGTATCAGTCCAAAGACGAACTAACAAGGATTATTTATACACTAATTTAGTGAGAAAAGTTCCCAGATTATGAATTGATGAACTGCGCTCTCCCCTTTTTTAAAAACATTTCGCTCTCCACCGAATCTTCGATTTGTAGTTGCTTAATAATCCTTTTGTTGTTTCTTCTACCTTCAATCCAATTTAAAAAATCCTTATCATCCAAAATGTTGAGCAAGAAAATATCCACAACTTCGCTCTCACTGTACTCTGTGAATTCAGCATACGTTTTAACAATGGCTCTTACACGCTCGGATATAAGCCAGTCCACATTGGTAGCGTTATTGTTTTTGGGCTTGATAAACTTCATTTGGTTATCCTCTCCATACATATTGGTCATATAATTAGTATAACCATTTGGCAGGTGTTTTAACGCCGATTTCAACAAATGTACATAAATTTATGTACACTTTCTAATTACAATGTTAATCCGTGTGCTAATTTTATTAATAAAACAAAATAAAGTTGATATAACAATAAAAAAGGAGGTACCAATTCTATTGCGAATTGTACCTCCAAATGGCTAACTTTTTATAATTTTCTCCCTCTGAACCGAATCCGTTAAATATACAGTTCCCTCCTTTAATTCTTGCATCAGTGAGTGAGTGTTTTAGTCATTATCAAGTCTATCTGTTCTTCATCCCCCATATAAAAAGAGTGGGCACCTGTTTGAACAAACCCCATTTTATGATAAAAGGCAATTGCATTTTCATTTTTTTCCCATACGCCCAGCCAGACTTTCTTTTTATTCCGTTCCATCGCAATTTCCATCGCTTTTTTTAGCAGATATTTACCAAGCCCAAGTTTTTGAAATTTGTTCTTTATATAAATCCTTTCAATTTCAAGGGATTCATCACTCATTTCTTCAGACTGGGCATCATTGGTATTGACCTTTAAATATCCGGCGACTTCATTATTAAAATAAGCAAAATAAAATTCTGAAGAAATATTGGATAATTCTTTTTCTAATTGTTTTAAGTTAAAGGCTCTATCCAAATAGGCCTTCATATTTTCGGGCGAGTTTTGATTCTTAAATGTTTCATTAAATGTTTCATAACTTATTTCCTGTAGTGTATGTAAATCTTCACTTGTGCACCTTTTTAAATTTATAGTCATTTTTATATCTCGCTCCCTTTATAAAATCAATAATTCCTCTTGTTTCCCTTTTTGACAAATTCCCAGTCTATCTCGATATTTTTTCTAACTCTTTGGAGAAAATAAAAAAGAGTTTCTACTTCTTTTTCCGAGAATCCAGCTAATGCAACTTCGTTGGAATGTTCATTTTCTTGTTTTATAAAAGGATAAATCTTTTTCCCTTTCTCTGTTGGAAAGAGCTTTTTTATTTTTTTATTATGTTGATCGTCTTTCCTTTCAATAAAACCATTCATTTCAAGTTTTTTTATGGCACGAGCTGCCGTTGTTCGGTCTACTTTTATCATTTCAGCTAACTTTTCCTGAATGATTCCCTGGTTTTCACATATTCGCACCAGATACAAATACTGTCCTTTTGTAAGATCAAATTCTTTAAATTCTATATTGCTTATAGAATCTAATGCCCTGGCAATCATTCCAATTTCACGTAGAATTTCGTTCATATATGCAACTCCATCAATTTGTAGGGATATAAAATAATAAATATATATTATAATATTTTTGTTGTATTTGCAACAAAGCAAAGAGAGATGTTTTTCTTTCCAATCCCTTTATTACGGTAATTTCAATCAATCAAAAGCTATAATGCTAACAAAGCCATCCTTTTCATAATAAAACCCCTTAACTAAGGCTATCCATCTGAGCACTTTGCCATCTAAAAGGGCAAATATAGTATGATAAGCAGGACCTGATTAAATATAAGTAATCGTTGTTTCATATTTTCAATGGTGGTTGGTTTTCTAAGATGGTCCATTAGTCCAGTTAATTCATCAATATCATTCATTGTTGCTTCTCAGATTTTTACTCTGTGTCAAATTTTCCCTTTTCACTTTTCCTTTCTAATTCAATTAATACTAAATTTCCATCTTCGACAAAACTGTCCCGGTAGCTCTTGATGAAAAAAGATGCTGCTGTCATAGCAACATCTTGTTCATCTCCTCTACTATGTCTCCCAATAAAAAACAGATTGATGAATCTATCTATAAACCCTTACACAATCCATATAGTATGGCAGATATTCCAAAACAGAAATAGTATATCCTTGTTTTCCTAGATCTTTTAT
Organism: Neobacillus terrae; assembly: GCF_011393025.1. Lineage (GTDB taxonomy): Bacteria > Bacillota > Bacilli > Bacillales > Cytobacillaceae > Neobacillus_A > Neobacillus_A terrae. Next base: position 94,146 of record NZ_JAAOEO010000010.1, read on the forward strand.
TATAATCCTCTTCTTTCACCCAGGCTTCGTTCCTTTTATGATAATAAAGTGCTAATTTTATAAGTTCGAAAGCTGTCAAGACAGTGAAAATGATAAAGAGTAAAAGGCTTAAGATTTTCAATATTGGTATTAAATTTAAAATTAAATCTTCCATTTTATCTTGATCTCCTAAACAAAAAACTTATAAATAAGTATTTCACTTGTGTTTTATGAAATTCCTTCATCACCTCTTGCCCCCGTTATTTGAACTATTTTACAACGAAAAAATTAAGTCTTTTATCCTTTTATTCTCTATATCCAAATCCAATTAAAAGATGTGATTTTATATCTGCATAAACTCCAACCCCGCCTAATGATGGATTATCGTTTGAAGGAAAATCAACCAGATAAACCTCTTTTCCTATATATGTTTTGTCTTTAATGTTTCCCATTGTCTCCCGAAGTGTTATTTTCCGAAAACTTGCATCCTTCCAAGTTCCTACTATATGTTCTTTTTCCTTTTTTGTAAGTTGTCCCCAAACAGCCTTCCTGACGTCTAATGACTGGGTTTCATTACTATTTACTTTCTTCACGTTTTGCTCTTTTTTAGCGTTTGATTCTTGCTGTTGGCAACCATTTAGCATAATAGATAGAAGAATGGACGATAAAATAATTAGAATAAACTTTTTCACTCGATTTCCGCCTCCAATTTTTGTATTTTTTCTGTCCCGCATTTACGATTGCTCATTATGTATCTCCCATAAGTAATTAAGATTCCATCTTATTCTATATCTATTAATTCGATTCCTCTACCGGACACCTGCCCCATTAGCCAACAACAACTTCTGCAAAAAAGTCGGGTAATCCTTCTTGGATCAACGAAGTGTATTACTTAATATGAAACCTAGAATTTAAAGGATTATTTACAAATAATTAAGAATATAAGTAATAAAAGTCAGAGAAATTGGAGAGTGATAACATGATTCATGATATAAAGGAATATGTAAAATACTTAGATGGTATTCATAAAAGAACGATGCAATATGTGAAATCAATATCTAATGAAGTCTTAGATTGGAAGCCTTCTGAAGATAAATTTTCTACAGGTGATTTATTGAGACATATCGCATCTTCTCGATTGATGTTTCTTGGTGTAATTGAAAATGGAACGTGGACATACACAGGGCACAATACGGATAAGGGTGCTTCTCTTGAGGATATTTCTAATTATTTAGAGGCATGTCAGATTAAACTAACAGAGGGTCTATTAAAAATTGGCAATGATGTATTGACAAAAAAGGTTTTAACCCTTCATGGTCATGAAGTTAGTGTGTGGAGAATACTTATGGCAATTCCAGAACATGAAATCCATCATCGTGGACAAATCTCTACTTATTTACAAATGAATAAGATTAATCCCCCTCAAATTTTTGGATTGAAAATTGAACAAGTTAAAAAATTATAATGTTACGAAAGAGCTTTGGACAGCAGCGGATTTCAAAGCTTTATTTTTTTGTCTTTTTTCACTAAATTACTCTGTTAGCTCCACAACATGGTACTTTATTTATTAATAAATTAACCAAATTACCATTCTCTTTTTTATCTATCATCTGAACCCCTTCATCGGAAATATAGTATTTCCGTTTACCGTGACATTATAATTCTTAAGTAACATTACAAAAAATGACTCTGCTCTTTTTTACTTGAACAGACATCTCAAGTTTTGTTTTATGACCAAATGCCACCTATTTGAATTTGATTGGAGATGATTTGTCCCATTTTTAGGGTGTCATATCAAAACCAAAGAAGGAGCCCTAATTAAGTGAATCATTTTACAATATTATTTTTTAATAAGCGTTTTTTGGGGTTAAAAATAAAATAATAAAGTAAAAAGCAAAATAATAATAAACCTAAACCAACATACATCATTTTTTCATGAAGGTGTCCTTCTGATTTCCCTTCTGTTAAAATTTGAAGTAATATCGCTGATTGTTTTTTTGTTAATTGCGCATATTGGTTCTCACCTCGAACAATCACCAATCTGTTTTTATCAGGAGTAATCCAAACTCTGTGTAATACTGCATCTTCCCGAATTCTTGGGTCTTTAGAGTGGAAACCAAAACGATAGTCAGGCGGTTGAAGGGTATCTCTTTTTGCGTATACCCATTTCGGTTCGTTTAAAATTTCTCTTACTTTAATAACTTCGTTTCTATCTGTAATTTTTCTCCCTTCTTCAAAATTACTTTTCTTACCTACTCGCTTTTGAACTTCAATGTATTGGTCATCGGGATTGAGTCCGTTTGAATATCCTGTTAAGGATTAGTAAGAGAACAGAAAAAAAACCAACTAATAATTTTCGTATCTTCATTCCTATTCCCCTCCTTTGTCCATTTAACATTTGTTTTTTCTGATCTTCTTAATATAAGAATAAAGCCCCTTTATTGGCAGCTCGTTCTGTAGTTCTTGCCAATATTAGCTTTAAAAACTAAAAAGCCAAAATCTTTCTACTAAATAAAGTGTGTCAGATTATTTTTTCTTCTAGTCTTTTATTCTCTATAATAATCTCTAGTTCCTTTTTCGTTTCAGGATGTAAGATAATCTTTTCACTCAGGTTCAGCGTTGAAGTTTTGACCTTCTTTCCCCACTTTCTTGAAAAGGAACGCCAATCACAAACCATTTCAAGTAAATATTTTCTTGGCATTGGTAAGGCTTTCTTATTATTTGGATCAACAACCCAATATTCCCAATGGTGTTTATTTTTATGTTGATGATGAAGCCAGGCATACTTCCATCTTAATTCATCATCTTCACTTAGTTGTTTACCTGAAAAAAATTTCTTAGCATATGGGAAAAATTCTATAGGAGAAAACTTTGATAAATCGTGGGTTATGCCTTGAATGTATAAACCCTCTTGCCAGCATTCAACAAGAACATTCATTTTATGATTAATTATGTAGAGTATATTCCTCCAACAAGCCTTCAACATAAAATCCCACATCCAATTCAATAAATTTTAATTTATAATCTCCTTGGATGCTTAAAATCCCTGTTGTTAATAAAAAAGGACATTTAATCTAATCTTTTTTGACTAAAGGACCCATAGCTAAGTAAAATAGCATTACTTTAATAAGAAAAGAGGGTAATTACCCTTTGGTGCAGTAATCATCCGTTGTCATTTCTACTCAATAAAGTTTATTTTATTTTCTTGACACCATTCAATCGCAATTAGTTTGAAACACTCATCACGGTATGAATACCATTGATCTTCCATTTCAAAATCTATGATTTTGTCCTTAAACCTTCTAAAGGCACCCTTGCCCTTAATTGCCCTCAATAATGATTCCTGCTTACGTTGATCACAGACTGTAAAGCAAAAGTTTTCCATTACTTCATACTCATTCACTTCATATTTAGTAGGTAAATCTATATAATTTTCAAAGTTTTCAACGACATCAATTGCAGTCTTTCTATTTTCTTGTTCCCATTCAGGTAAATGATCAAATGGTTTTTCGTCTTCAGCAGCTCTCAAGTCCTCCGATGTTACTAACACTATTTCACCCGTTTTAATATTTAGTAATGAACGCGACTCTTCAAACTGTATTTCCATTTCCTCAATTATATCTTTTAGTTTAACTTGTATATTCATTATGAGATCACCCTTTAAGATTTTTTTCTTATGCTTCCGTTGGTCATCAGGCAGGCCAAAGATCGCGCTGTACCATAGAGGATGAAAATGGTTAGGAAGTGCAAATCTGATACTGCCTTTGATCTAGTCAATTCTATTCCATAGACTTATTCATTTTACGCTCTCCTCTTTTTTTAACGATTGAGAAGGGTCTTCTTGAGTTTTGCATTTTTATTATCCTGTAGACACTTATTTTCATTGTAGTTGAATAAGGAACCTAATCAATCTTTTGGACAAAATACTTTAAATCATCCAGGCTTCTTTTAACAATCGAATTCCTGCATCAATATCTGTTTCCGATAAACCACCAAAACCTAACAAAACCTGAGAGCCGTTGTAACCTTCTTTATTTTGGTAATATATCGACAAAGGGTATACCTTTACACCTGATTTAAATGCTTTTTCTATTAACTCCTCTTCGCACATATTATTTTTCACTTCTAAAACAATGTGTAGTCCGGAATTTTCACCAATTACATTAACGTTGTTTCCTAAATATTTTTTGATGGATAACATTAAGGTACCGTGTTTCTTACGATAAAGAGTTCTCATTTTATTTAAATGACTTTGCCAATATCCGTCTTTCATAAAACGATAAAGTGTATCCTGGTGAAGACGAGAAACGGTCTGCTTATATATTGTATAGTTTTTGAGATATATATTAATTAACGAGATTGGTAAAACCATATAACTTATTCGAATAGATGGGAACAACGACTTAGAAAAAGTCCCTAAATAAATAACCTTTCCCATTGTATCAAGTCCCTGTAATGAAGGTATCGGCTGTCCTTTATAACGGTATTCACCATCATAATCATCTTCTATTATATAACGGTTTTTATCCTCAGCCCATTTTAACAATTTCATTCGGCGTGATATTGGCATAATCATCCCATTAGGGAATTGATGGGATGGTGTAACATATACAACATTGGCCTTACTATTTTTTAAAAGCTTTATATCCATACCATCTCTATCTAATGGGATGGATATTATTTTTTCTCCTAAATCTTGAAGAACGGTTCTTGTTCGATGGAATCCAGGAACCTCCACACCGTATAATTTGTCTTTACCGATTAACATTGTTAATAAAGCCATAAGCACCTGGGTACCTGCACCAATGATGATTTGGCTAGCTGAGCACCTAGCACCCCTTGATGCATACAAATACGTCGCAATTTGTTCTCTTAGAAGCAGCTCACCTTGTGGATTTCCAAGATTAAATAATTCTCCTTGATCTTGATATAAAGATTCGATGGTTAGTTTTCTCCACAAGGAATATGGAAAGTGTTCTAAATCTACCTTTCCTGAATTAAAATCAAGCTTAATATTTACTTTTTCTTGCTCAGGCAATGGATTCAATTCTTGAGGATAAAGTTGTACCGTGGAAATATCACCTTCGAAGGTCGCCACAAATAAACCTTGTCGAGGTTTACTTTCAATATACCCCTCAGCATTTAATTGTTCGTAAGCGGTCTTAATCGTATTTATGCTTAAGCCGAGGTGAACAGATAACTTCCTTTTCGAAGGTAACTTTTCTCCAGGGTTAATTCTTCCACACAGTATTTCTTGCTTTATGTACTTTGCTAACTGAATATATAACGGAGTATCCTTGCTATCCAAAACTGGTGTTAGTTCGATCATTTTTCTTCTCCTACTTTTAACTGGTACCCTTAAATTTATAAAAACTGATACTTTCGATTATACCAGTTTGTGATTAAATATATATAAATTCTTTAAGGGGTTGAAAGAAATGATTCAAAGAACTGTTTTAATTAGGGAATTGGAAAACATGCAGGAATGGAAGGAAGCGTATCCAGTAGTGAACCAACTGAGAACTCATTTAGACGAAGTTAGTTATCTTCAGTTGGTACAAGAAGCAACGCAAAAGGAAAAATATAAAATGGCCGCATTGTATGAAAATGAAAAAATAGTTGCTGTAACAGGATTTATGCCGATGATTACTTTATACAACGGAAGGTTCATATGGGTATGTGATCTGGTTACAGATTCTGATCATCGCTCAAAAGGATATGGTAAAGCTCTTCTGAGTTATGTTCATAGTTGGTCAAAAGAACATGGCTATGATCTTGTGTCGCTCTCATCTGGATTACAACGATTGGACGCTCACCGTTTTTATGAAAATCAGATGGAATATGATAAGGTTAGCTTTGTTTTTTTAAAGAGGATCTAATCCTCGGGGTATCCCATAAACCAATCAAAAGGCCTCTCTTGAGGTCTTTTATCTCTACTTTTACAAAAAACTCATTTATTACCTTCTTGTAAAACTAACCCAATTGTTCAAAAAGGATTACATAAAAAAATGCTATAATCCTTTTCTGAACTCTAGCGCCCTTTAGCTTAAGTTCAATTTTTCAGATTTCTTTGTTAAAATAAAACAAATAATATATTTAATTAGGTTAAATGGACTAGAGGTGAAGCAAATTGTATTGGACTCCATTATTTGAAAACGATGTACCAGTAGCACACTTCTGCTCTTAATGGAGTAAGGGTGGCTACATCTCTCCGTCAGGGGCAGTTTCGACCTATTTAAACTACGGAGGGAATAAAAAAATGAAAAACACCTTATTAGGTTCTTTATTTTTGATTTTGGCTTCAAGTATTTGGGGCGGAATGTATGTGGTTGTCAAAGTTGTAGTAGCGGTCATACCTCCACTGGAACTTGTGTGGTTAAGATATTTGGTCGCTATTGTAGCACTTCTCATTGTCGGCCTCATAACACGGCAAAATTGGCGTATAGAGAAACGATATTTCTCATTAATTATAGCCATTGGAATTATTGGTAACGCCATCTCAATAGTGACTCAGGAAACTGGAACAATGCTATCATCTGCACAAATGGGAGCGATTATAACTTCGTCTACCCCAGCGTTTATGGTTATTTTTGCTCGCTTAATACTTAAAGAACGTTTGACCTTAAAGAAGATTCTCTCCGTTTGTTTAGCAACAATTGGGGTTTTTCTTATCGTTAGAGTCGGCCATATAGATGTATCCAGTAAACTTGGTGGCATCTGGCTTATGACTGCTGCTTTAACGTGGGCACTCATGTCTGTACTTGTTAAGCGTCTGCCAAGTGACTATTCACAAATTGTGGTAACGACCTATTCGATCTTGGTTGCCCTAATTGTGTTGACTCCTTTTGTTTTGCCACGGTTACACGCAATTAATATACCTCAACTGAGTCACCCAACAATCTGGGGAGGACTTTTGTATTTAGGGGTTATCTCAACAGCAGGTGGATTTTTACTTTGGAACCGTGGATTACAAATGCTAAATGCCTCAAGCGGGGGAATATTTTTCTTCTTTCAACCCGTGGTTGGAACATTGCTTGGGTGGCTTTTTCTAGGAGAGACCATAGGTGTAATGTTTTGGATAGGCTCTATCCTAATCCTCATTGGTGTACTATTCGTAATTAAAACGAAAGATTAATATTCACCCCCCTTCGGTCAAATCTGAAGGGGGTTTTGATTCTGGAACGGAAATAATTGATTGCTTCTTCAGCTAACCTACCCCTTTAGTTTAATAATAACAGCACTAAACCTTAATTTTTTGTATTAACTTATTGATGCCAGGAATTGCAACTAAGGTCCCTAGTATCTTTAATATAGTGTTAACAATCCAGTTGTTATCAACGGTCATACTAAAGAAAAAAATACTCAGTGCTACAGTAAGCACCCATAAAAAACTTTCATAATTTACTTCTATTTTTATTCAATTTGATAAATAATTCGGTATAGGTTAAATTACTCTTTCTTTAATTGAATGCCCATAGTCCACTAAAGCAAAAAGAACTGCAGAACACAACTCGATTTTTAATACAAGCACCCATGCTTTATTAACCTAACATGCACAATCTTTAACTTTTGTCGTTATCTAAATTATCGGGTACCGCCTGTAAGATGCACTTCAAACATATCAATGATTTCTAGGAACCTGTCAGCTTCCCTAAAAACATGGTCTGCTAATAGAGGATGAATAATGCTCTTTATTTTACATTGCTCAATTAAATCACGGGCTGTTTTCTTGAAGTCCCTAAGAGATGCGACCGACACCCGATTTTGATCAAGGAATTGATCTAAAAGAGGAACTGTTTGAGATAGTGGCTTCATAGATTCTATGTCCCTTGCTTGATACAGCAATTGATCAAAATCATTGCTGAAATTCCGTGCTACATCAACTAGTTTCCTTTCTGACGGATCAAGGAGATGACCAATAAATTTTGCATGATCTGCCATAATCCTTAAGAAGAAGACATTTTCTTTAATAATGGCATCTGGAAGCGATTGTAATTTGCCTTCATTTAATTCAATTAATCGTTTTCTAAAATAATTAGCTTCCCTACTTGTATGGTCAACTAATAGTGGGAAATTATTTGCCCCTGGCAATTTGCATGTGAGAATTAGTCCTAATACTTTCCGTTTAAAGACGAAAATATTAGTTGCAGCTTGTTGTACCTCTGAATTAAATCTTCTTATTTGTTCGGGGTCAGTTTGATTATTAAAGGAATGAGCAGTTTGTTCGATGTGTTCAAATAAGCGATAAAATTGATTAGCCTCTTGAATTAGTTGAGAATCTTCTGCTCTAAAACCCAATCGAAGAAATAAAGAATGTTCTTTCATGATCCTAGCCCAAAAACGAATTTCATTTAACGAGCGCTCAACAAACAAACCAGATGTAACACCGGTATCTGCATGTAAAGATGTATCATCCCCGTTCATTCTATAACCTCCCTGAAATACTCCTTTTGCTCTATTCATATTTAATATTTAATTGAATATGCCTTAAAGCAAAAATTCCGTTTTACTTTTGAAAATTATGAAAGAAAGAGGACTTTATCTTTGTTCTAGTTATGGCCATCGTTAAAAATCTTTGTTTCCCCATATTAATCCTATGAAACTAAACTGCCACGTTTGTAAAATATGAACATTAAACGATAAGGTGCTGAATTCCTTTTGGCTCAATCCCCGGTGTTTTCGTATCATGAAAAGAATTATATAAAAATTTATACTTAAAGATATAGACCGGAACATACATTCCTATATAATTAATCTATGACTATATCACAGGAGGGTTTTTTTGAATTCAATTGATTTAATTATTTTAAACTTTAATGAAGTTCGAAGAAGAAGCATTAAGGTGTAGACATCTATCCCTCAAGAAAAACTTAAATGGAAGCCTGATGATGAAGCAATTAGTTGCCTAGAAATGATTAGGCACGTATTGGAAAGCGAGCATTATTATCACCTAGCACTTAAAAATATAGAGGGAGTCTTTACGAGTTTAGTTCTCCTTTCGAAAACTTGCCATTCAGTACTGTAAGGGCAGAATTGGAATTTGCAGATCCATACCGAAATAAGTTTATAGACACAATCAAGTCATTATCTGAAGAAGATTTAACAAGTATAAAGATTGACCGCTCCGATTCAGGATACATAAGAGACTTGGGGGATATCCTCCTCCGTATTGCCTACCACGAATCCGTTAACACTGGTCAGCTATTGAATTATTTAAGAACTGCAGGGGTTCCACGTATCCGAATATGGGATTAAATTATAAGATAGGTGCTTTCACAATCAGAAGCACCTTTTTATAGTTTATTAGTTGTTTAGAGACAATAAATTGCGAAAGTATTCATGAGCTCCTTATTCAACTCCCTCCATAAAGAAAGTAAACTCTCACGAATTCTCCGTTTTTCTTAGAAGAGCGGTTTCCCTACGTTCCTGACAAATGTTACTACCCATAAGTATATGATTCATGTATAGTTAAAATATACCAATAAAAGAGGTGTATAATGAATTCGTTTTCCTTTTACCCTATTGTCATTTTAATTGCCGCCTTAGTTTTATGGCGAAGAACCAGAGCTATGTATCGCCCAATTAAAGGGAATGGAGTCAAGCTTCTGCTACCAATATTATACTTACTGATACCTTGCGTCCCTATAATTTTGAATCCAAAGGTTCAGGCTCATAGCTGGGAATTGATAATGGCATTTGCATTTGGATTGCTACTTTCCGTACCACTTATCTGGACCACTAACTATGAACTCAGATCAGACCAACATATTTACGCTGTTAAAAATATGAGCTTTATCATTGCTTTTCTTGTCATACTTATCATTCGTTTTTTGTTTCGTGATTATTTAAAATGGCTTGGCCCGGAAACAGTAGGTGCATTATTTGTTACAATAGCACTAGGATATATTTCACCCTGGAGAATTGTATCCTTTCTCAAGTTCCGAAAACTGTATAAAAGTCAAGTTAATATATAATAAAAGAAACCCTTCAGAATAAAGTCTGAAGGGCTTTTTTATATGCTGTTAGCGCCCAAAGTTCTTCAACAAACGCACCGGTTAGTGTATGTATAATGAATCATAATGTCTCTTTCAATGTGGTATGAATATTTTAAAGGGTTACCACGAAAATTCCCAACATAACAAATGTTACTACCTCACCAGTGAAAAAAGAAATAACTCCGATAACAACTAAAAATAATGTATATTGCCAATTTCTCATTCTATCTACCTAACTATATTATTCTAGTTAAATTGGATCATTAAACATTTTCATACTAATCTTCCCCGTTTGTTCAAACGGACAATAGTAAAACAGCTCCCCCTCAACAACAAGAATATAAGTGTGAATGTTGTTAAACCTTTTGGCAATTTACCGTAAAGGCAAATGATTATACCAGATAAAAAGATAAACAAATAAAAAGTTAGAATCTGCATTACCCTCATCTCTAACCAAATTATACCATTAACTATTCAACTTTAGATTGTTTTCTTCATTTAACCTGCTCTTTACTTGAATAAGAAAAAAGCCTTGCTCCTTTGTCGAAGCAAAGCGCCCGATAGGTGAAGAATGAAATCAAAACCTTCCCCAGGTGTTCCGTTCTCAAACTTAAATTCCTGTCTGTGAAAATTTAGACCCTTAACGAACCACGGAACCCTCTGGCAGCATAGTAAGAGTCAGCACCGTTGTGATACACGAAAACGTGTCCAAATCGACGATCGCAAAAAAGGGCACCGCCGAGTTCTCTAATATCAGAGGGTGTTTGCACCCAACTCGACGTTTTCATATCGAAATTTTCAAGCTTCTGCAACGATCGATATTGTTCTTTCGTTAATAGTTCAATGCCCATGGCAGTTGCCATATCAATAGCGTTATTTTCTGGTTTATGATTTTTCCTTGACTCAAGCGCTTCAAGGTCGTAACAAACACTTCTGCGACCTTTAGGACTTTCCGCTGAACAATCATAAAAAATGTATACGTCATTCTTTTTATCATAACCCACAACATCCGGTTCACCGCCAGTTCTTTCCATTTCATTGAGCGACCACAGTTTTTCAGGATTAGCTTCCAGCTTTGCTTGGACTTTAGTCCATTCAAGGCTTTTATGGCGGTTCATGTTTTTCTCAAAACGGGCTTTCAATGTTCTCAGTAATTCTTCACGTTGTTCAAGTGACAACTCCTTTTTATGGCTGTCTTTATTACTCTTTGTCATTGATAGTTTCCTCCTTATTGTTTTTAATCATAATGGTTTAAGTATATATAAATATTTGTTTTATAATAAATCATTTTCTGAAACTAGTTGGAAGAATCATGATATTAGTGCTGATTATGATTTTCATCTTTACCTAAACTGCCTGTTTGTTCAATATGAACTATGAAAATAAGGTTTAATCTTCCTGGATCGACATCCGTACTAAGACCCTTTTTATTGGAAAATCATTATTAATAATATGATTGTGATGATAACTAAAGCAACAATAGATGAGATTTTTCTGTAACGAATTGCCCCGTCGCTTACTTCTGGTTCATCTTTGTACATCCATCTTTTGCCCCATAATAAGGCGAATTCCTAATGGCTTGGTTTTCTTTAGTCTTAGCAGGGCTATTTGAAATGCTTGGTGTTACTTTGATAAATAAACTTTATAAGAACCGAAATTAGAAAGCACTTGCTCTATTACTTCTTGGCTTTGGAGCCAGTTTCATATTCCTATCTTATGCAATGGAAACACTCCCTATGGGTACAGCTTATGCGATATGGACAGGAATTGGTGCACCTGGTGTAGCAATACTCGGAATGCTTTTATATGGAGAATCAAGAGATTGGAAAAGGTTGGTCTTTATAATTATGGTTTTAGGTGCAGCGATAGGACTAAAACTTGTTTCATAATAATAGATAATAACATGTTTTTGCTTTGAAATTTAAGTGGGGTTGGATTGAAAAAGCTTAACAAGCAATGAAATTTAGGCTTTTTCTTATTAAATTATACTCCTCGTTTGAAGAATAACAAAATAGCCGCCTAGGTTGGCAGCTTAATCTGATGGACTTGCACTCTTTATCTTAAGTACTTTATATTTAAGATCTCTTAGAAAATCTTTATTTCCTCTGAACAATATGTTCTGTGTTCATTGGCAACTTTTTAATATTTGACCTTAGAAATTCTGGATATAATTCTATTTCACTAAGTTTCTCTATTGGATTCCATTTGTAAATCAATCGGTCTCCTTCAATTCCATAAAACGGAGTGTCGTTAATTTCAAATGTGGTTTTATTGGAAGAAACTGAAAAATACAAACCTATTTCATGAATATCCTTGCCACCATATTCAAAAAAGTTTTCTACAATCCACGTTAATCCATTTACGGTAATGTCTATATCTAATTCTTCACGGAATTCCCTTTTTATACTTACTTGAGCTTCTTCAGCAATTTCAACTCTTCCTCCTGGAAGAGACCAATTACTTTCATTAACGTCCTTGTGTAGTAGAACATGCCCATCCTCTATCCATATACCTGCAACTCGATAATTAAATATTGCTCTTTCGGTTTTATATACTACATCCACCTAGACTTATCCCCCTAAAAAATGATGTTTTTAAGATATTCCCTAATAAAATCAAAAATCCTCTTTTCACTTAATAACTCGGACAGTTGAACAAGAAAAAGCTTTACTCCTTATAACAGTAAAGCATCCTTTTCCTTATTTAGGACATTTCCAATATAGAATTTAAAAGACTGAACATAAAAATCTTCCTTTAGGCGAACGATATATTGAGAATGAATAATGTTTTTGGAGGTCCAGCATGAAAAAAGTCATTTGCAGGAATAATGAAGGAAATGAATTTGAATTCAATGTAGGCGAGGAATACGAGCTCGATAGAGAATTGGATACCACCTACATTGTCATAAATAAACTAGGAAATAAGCATACTGTTTTTAAAACTCATTTTGAGCCTGTTGAGGAAACAGAGAACAATGGTCCAAATAGTTAAACACGAACTTTAGGCCATAAACTTCCAAATGGGCTTGGTTTTTCAGACTAAGGCTTTTTTTGCTTTCTTTTTTAAAAGACATCCTCATTAAAGAAAGCCAATAAATGCTGCCGCTACAACATCTCAGCGTCACCACTGAAAATGAACAACTATTACCTAATAGTGATACTAATGCTATGCTACAAATTATTAACTATGGACACGGAAATAGGACTTCCAAATCTGAAAGTCCCCTTTGTTATCAGTATTATTCCAATTGAAAGGAAATCATAACCCAATCACTTACCAATATACTTTTTGAGAAATAGTACCATTTCTGTATAGGATGTAATCTTATTATTAAGTTTTTCGAAATTATGTCCCTCGTCTTGGAAGCGAATAAATTCAACCGGGTGATTACGTTTCTTTAATTTATTAACCAGTTGCTCCGCTTCTTTTATGGGAACGCGCGGGTCATTTTCCCCATGAAGAATCAATAGTGGCGAGGTGATTCTATCAGTATTATTCAATGGATCAATTCTATCAAAAAATTCTCCGTCTCTTTCTATTGAGCCATACTCAGCTTCCCTGTGTTTCTTTCGCCAGGGACTTGTTGTTGTGAGGAAGGTTCGAATGCTCGAGATTCCAACAATATCAATGGCAGCTGACCAATACTTTGGATAATGTGAAATGGCAGCAAGAACCATAAACCCTCCATAGCTGCCGCCCACAATCGAAACTTTTTCGAAATCGATATTCCGATTCACCTTCAGCCATTCAACTAAATACACTAAATCTTTTACAGCGTCCATTCTTTTCCGCCCATCATCAAGATGGGTATACGTTTTCCCATAACCTGTACTGCCCCGAAAGTTCGGAGTACAAACAGCATAGCCCATGTTTAATAAGTATTGAAGGAATGGGTGATAAATAGCACGGCTTTGGCTCTCAGGCCCACCGTGAATATAAAGGACAACAGGAAGTTTTTTTGTGGTGTTTTTTGGCTGATAGTAAAAAGCCGGAACTGGGAGCTTGTCGAATGAAGGAAAGGTGATTCTTTCCGGCTCAATCAATTTTTCCTTCAGAGCTGGAGTACGTGATACATATGTAAGCCTCTCTGCCTGAATAGTTTTAAGATCAAGTTCCCATATATCCGGTGGATAAGCAGGCCCATTAAATACATAGGCTAATGTTTGACTATCAAGCGAAAATTTTAGATCGGATATGACACCTAATGGTGTTTTCCAGGTATAAAGGTAACTTGTCTTTAAGTCTAAGATTATACCCTTGGAAACTCCTCCCTCATTCACCGTAAAAGCCAGCTTGTTTTTATCCTTATTCATTTCCAAACCTTCAAAATCCCACTCTCCAAGTTCCAGCCAAACGAATTGTTTAGTATTCAAGTTAATAAGAGCAAGCCCAAAAAATTCTCTGTCTTTATTTGATAATAAATAAATATGATCGCCATCCTTATTAAAATGGGCACTTTTAAAACTTGCCTCACCTGCATGTTCTGTCACCCAATCCAGAACCCCAGTTGAAAGATCAAGCATACCTAAATTATTATCAAGAGCTGTATTTGTTTTTTGAATCAACAGGGATTTTCCGTCGGGAGACCATCTAACCACTGAAAACATCCCATTACCTTTGTACACAAGACGAATTTCCTGTGTTTCGAGATTTTGTATATAGATATCCAAATACGCCGGATTTTGGCGGTTACTGGACCAGGCAATCCACTTGCCGTCCGGAGAACTCCCGCCGTAAAGGTGAACATGTTCTGGCGATTTTGTTAAATCGATTAGCGTACTGTCCCCTTTTAGTAAATATAATTGTTGCTTTTCATTTCCGCCCTCATCCATCCCAATAATGAGGTTTGAGGTACCGCTGATATATTTAGCCAGGTTAATTTTTTCCTTTGTAAAAGATAATTGGGCAGGCCACTCATCACCTCGGTCAACCTCCCATACCTGTGGTAAACCTGTATAATCCGCAATAAAGCTTAGCTTGTTATCAATCGGACAATATTCTGGACTTTTTGCAGTACGAACATGTAAATAAGGTTCCAATCTAATTGTAACCACCCCCTTCAGTCAGAAATAACATGGGTTCTCTACAAAATGAGACCAATTGAATGGTCAAATGAAATAAGACGAGATAAAACTCTCACATCCATTTTATTTAACAGCAGGGGAATTATGACAAAGTTAAAAAGGGCGAGTGCTTATTGATAGCATCGCCCCTAAATAGATATTTTTTATGTTCTGTGAAACTATAGTGCTGATAATCTCTAAGTTTCCGCTAACTACTTAGAAGCCACATCGCTGTGAGGTCTTGTCATCCAGTTTTCCCAATGAGTGTCACGGATTTTCAGCTTTCTTTTTTATCATTTGGTTTTGTTTTTTCTTGTACCCGGTTTGTTTCTCCTTGCAAACATTACGGTTTAGTTTAAGTTTTCTGTTACTTTAAGTTTTACCTCTTTAGAATTTCGCTTTTTCTTTAAAAGGCGCTTTTCCAGATAAAAAGCAGGGAGTATGATTGCCGCCCATATGGCAAAATAGTTGATGACTACAAGAAAAGGATTACTGCTCCCGCCATGTCCGTCTTTTCCATGAAATTTCCCATCACGTAAATCTCCATTAGGCGGTCCTTGTTGTGTATTTGATGAATTTCCTGTATTTCCTGTACTTGCAATATTATTAGCCTGCCCGCTCTGCTGCGTTTGCTTAGGCATAAAATCAGCCATGTTAGTAGAAGACGATGAGGCAAACCATTGAATTCCGACCGCCAAAATGGCAAGTGATAGGACAACTGAGGCAATAACACCCTTCCTAAGCTTTCCTTCCTTCGTTTTAAATGCTTTTTTGCAAATACTCATAATCCATTTCCAATGTACACTGATATGAAGACCAACAAACCCGAGTGTGGCATCTGCGGAGAAACCATGGATACCACGAATTGCGTGGCCGCCTTGGATGGCGAGACTTGGTAAAACAACCCTTGAAATTAAAATTCCCGTTATAATGACCGTAGCCATTGAAGCTAATAGCAGTAAATTTAACGAAAAATTAAAGCGGGTTTTTTTAGGAAGGTTAGGATCAAAGATCTTTTTGGCTGTATTGATTACCCAGCGGAAGTTTAATCCTATGTGTGTGAGAATAGCGACTCCTATTACTAGACCAGCAATTTCATGAAACGGCAGACCGTTTAATACCCTTGGTTCCATTAGTAAAACAAATGTAATGGCCATCATCATATCAAGTATGATTTTAGTATAATTCTTTTTCAAATTAATTCCCCCAATTAAATATTAACCTTAACTGTTTCCCAGTTTATTGGAGGAATCTTAAGATAACCTTAACTTTTAAAAATATGTTTGTCCCTTGTTTAAATGGCGTGAAGTTCTTTAAAGACTCTTAAAACTGACTCTTAAAACTAATTAATAATTTCAATATGGATGTTAAAAGGGCAGCTAATCAGCTGCCCTTTTTGTCCTTACTCGTTTGGTTCTGTTCTTTTTTTATTCTGGAATTTCCGTCTTCTTTTTGGTATCAAGATGAAATAGAATTTCGCCTTTTTTGGACAAAAAATAGTCCCTTCTTGCAATTTGAGCTATGTAATTGGGGTTTTTTAATCGGGTAATTTCAAGACGGAGGCCACTCCCATTTTTTTTCATAGATTCTAACCTATGTTCCAGCCTGTCCCTCTCTGCCTTTTTTTTCGCTAGAATGGATTTTACAGAAAATTCTTGATACAGCATCCAACTAAATGTGATGACTGCTATCAAGCCAAATAAAGTCAATCTTCTGCGAAGCAGGCGTTTTCTAATAGGGTTTCCTTTCATCGGAGTCTCTTTTATTAACGAGGGATGTACTGCTTGATTGTTGAATTGTCTTTGATAGGTAAGTCTAGTCCTTTCTGATAGCATGGTGTTCTCCTTTTTAATGTTTGATTAGAAACTCTTTTGCTATCGATAGATACCCTTTCTGCAGACACCTGAATCATTAATTTGATAAAAAGCTAGAAAAAATAAAATTTACTTTCATTGGTCTGCTCCAATCTGTTTGGATGCCTGCTGTCGGGCAGGAAACTATTTTTTTGAAAAAAGCTTCTGCATAAAAAGAGACATCACCCTCGAAAGAACGCTTAAAAGTATGTGTTGTAATTAAAACGTTTGTAAAAGGATTGCGAATTGGATATCCAAATGGATAAACAATGTTTGATAGAGGGTAGAATTGATACGAAGCGAACTTGACTTTTGGGGAAAAATGGAATTTATATGTTATAATAAATTTATAGATTGTAAAATGTTGTTCCTAAGTTAAAGGATATTAGGATAGAAGAAGAAGCAAACCAGGGGGAAAAATAATTATTATTGGGGGTTAAAATGGATAAGAAGGAACTGATTAAACTCATTTTATTCGTTTTAATTATTTTTGCATTATTTTTTATTGGTTTCGAAATAAAAAGGTTGGTTGATGTGTTAGACATCAGACTTGAAAACATTGATGATACAATAGGAAATCTTCCAAATAGATTGAGATAGAGTTCAGCTAAAGGGTAGTTTTATTTCAACTTAGTTTGGAAAAATAAATAGAAAAAAACTCAGAAACACTGAGTTTTTTTACTTGCCATCAATATTGCGAATTTACCGTAGAAATATACATTAGGTAGTTATTTACATTGTTTTCAGCATTTTTCTCCCCATCAACCGAACCAGATACCATTCTGACGGTGTCTCTTTTCTATAGTCCCAGAGGTGAAAGGAATTAACTTAAGTTTTTCCATTCAACTCTGTACAAATCATGCCGCCTATCGCGCAGTTGGCTCATTGAACCAGAATTCCTTGAACGTCTTAGCTGCTCAAGGTCAACGTCCCCGACAACGACTGTATCTATATTCGCATCACATTCACCGACAATTCCATCTCGTGCGAATTCAAAATCAGAAGGTGAGAAAATGCCCGATTGAGCATATTGAATGTCCATATTTTCTACATGTGTTAAGTTGCCAACGGTTCCAGCAATACAGGTATATACTTGGTTTTCAATGGCTCGTGCCTGTGCACAGTAGCGTACCCGAAGATACGCTTGTCGATCCTCCGCACTAAAAGGAACAAAAATGATATTGGCACCCTTATCTGCGGCAATCCTAGCGAGTTCAGGAAACTCGATATCGTAAGAAAGCTGAATGGCTATTTTTCCAGAATCCGTGTTAAACACAAGTATTTCATTTCCTTCAGTAATTCCCCACCACTTTTTCTCGTTAGGTGTCACATGAATTTTAGACTGCTTTTCAATGGTCCCATCCCTGCGGAAGAGGAAACCGACATTATACACATCCCCGTTTTCTTCTACGAAATGAGACCCTCCAACTATATTGATGTTATATCTTACGGCGAGCTGCGTAAATAGTTCAATGTATTGGTCTGTAAAGGTGGCTAAGCGCCTTACTGCCCGATCCGGCCGTTTTTCTTCGAGAAATGACATCAATTGGGTTGTAAATATCTCCGGAAAGACAGCAAAATCCGAACCAAAATCCGCAGCAACGTCTACATAGTACTCAACCTGGCGGCAGAAATCCTCAAAGGACTCAATTTTTTTCATCATGTACTGGACCGCACAAATTCTAACCGGCAGCGCTGTACGATAAATCCGCTTAGACTTGGGACGGTAATCGACGTTATTCCACTCCATCAAGGTCGCCATTGATTCAGAGGCCTTGTCATCTGGGAGGTATTTTGTGTTAAGCCGTTTAATGGCAAATCCTTGCAGGAGCTGGAAGGACAGCACCGGGTCATAAATGCTGTGCTTCTCAACAGCTGCGACATACTCACGAGCCGTCATTTCATCTTTATATTTGTGGTATCTTGGAATCCGTCCGCCAATGAGGATGCTTTTAAGATTTAATCGAACCGCAAGATCCTTGCGTGCCTCGTAAAGACGATGCCCTAATTTCATGCGCCGGTATTCTGGGTCCACCATTACCTCAATCCCGTATAAATTGAATCCATCAGGGTCATGATTCGTGATATACCCATTGGCAGTTATATCGTCCCAGGTGTGCTGGTCATCATATTCGTCAAAATTGACGATTAAGCTTGAACAGGAACCTACAATTTTGTCCTCATATTCCACACAGAACTGACCCTCTGGGAAAGTTCGAATGTGACTGATCAATTGCTCTCGCGTCCATGGATCCATGTTTGGAAAGCAAACTCTGCCTAATGCTATAATGGCATCGATATCTTCGACGCGTATGTTGCGGATAATTATTTTCTTCTCATATTTCGACATATCTGTTTCTGACACAAACCACACATCCTTGCTTTAATTGTACGACTATTCACTTACCTAAAAATGGTAAATACAGAAAGGTCATTTTTCCTATATAATTCCCTCTCTATTTAAAATTAAGCATACTCCTCCCCTAATTTTTATTCAAATTTGCACCTTTAAAAAGGACGTTTTTGTTTACAAAAAATAATTTCTGACCTTTATGTACTGATGAAAAAACTTTAATTTTATCATTCCTGTTGATTTTTGCTTCAGGGGTTTGCTTTCCTCGGGCGGTAAGGAAACCTGCTATACTTCAGCCCCTAGTCCCTCGAGGTGCCTTCGGTCATATTAAGGATTTTGAGATTAACTGAGGATTTTTAAATAATCTCCCTCCCAACAAAGTACAATTTAAGATTTGTTGAAGAGAACCATTCTAGAGGCATTGGAAAATAATATAACTATTTACTACTTTTACCATTAGGTTTATGATATTAGTGTGATATCACTTTCATATCACTTTAAATTTTTGGAGGGGATCAAATGAGGGAGAAATCAATTTTTAAAATGAATGGTTTTGCTGCACTTGTTATTGCCATTTTGTGTGTTGTTTTTGGAATTGTTTTAATTGCAACCGGACCAACTATTCCTGAAAAAGTGGCAGGAATCCTGATTGTACTGATCGGCCTCGTCATCGCGACTAGCTTAACGATTGTTCAGCCAAACGAGGCAAAGGTTTTAACTTTCTTTGGAACTTATATGGGTGTCATAAGAGAACAAGGCTTATGGGCAACGGTTCCGTTTACTTTCAAACGAAGCGTTTCACTACGCGTAACAAACTTTAACAGTGAAAGATTAAAAGTAAATGATTTGGAAGGAAATCCAATTGAAATTGCTGCTGTAGTTGTATATAAAGTACGCGATGCAGCAAGTGCTTTATTTGATGTAGAAAACTATGAAAAATTCATTCAAATTCAGAGTGAAACCGGGATTCGCCATATTGCGAGCAGGTATGCCTATGATACTTTTGAAAACCATGAGAATAACCTAACGCTTCGTCAAAACAGTGACGAAGTAGCAGATGTACTTGTTTATGATTTACAAAGAAGACTTGATGTTGCTGGGGTTGATGTGATTGAGGCGCGTATTATGCATCTTGCCTATTCTTCAGAAATCGCCTCAGCTATGCTTCAAAGACAACAGGCTCAAGCTGTATTGTCAGCCCGTAAGGTTATTGTTGACGGTGCAGTAGGCCTGGTAAAAGCAGCGATTGACCAGCTAACGGAACAAGAGATTGTCGAGTTGGATGAAGAGAAAAAAGCCCAAATGGTCAATAATCTTATGGTCGCCATCGTTTCAGAAAAAGGAACGCAGCCAATCATAAATACAGGAAGCATTTATTAAGGTTGGACCTTAAATGAGTAATAGAAAAGCATTTCCGCTTCGGATTGATCCCAAATTATATGAAGTGCTGGAAAAATGGGCAGAAGACGAACTAAGAAGTGTAAATGCCCAAATCGAAGTCATATTGAAAGACGCAGCAAAAAAAGCTGGAAGACTAAAAAAAGAATAAACAAAAATGGAGCCAATATTTTGGTTCCTTTTTTGCTTTTATGGCTGGTGAACCGTCAACCTTCCCTCCTGGCCATTTTTTACAATAATTCTTTCGTTAATTTAAATTAGATTCAAGTCAATTTCTATACTAATTAAATTTTTTTATCATTTGCACAGTTTCAAACTTTGTCTGCAATTTTCTCTATATACTAAGGTCGATTTTCTTACAGGCATCAATGTAAATATAATTTGCTAATGCCACTCTCCTTTATGGTATATTACTCTTGTTAAAAAAATAGTTTTATAAGTGAGGCATCTGAATGAAAATTGATTTACCTAAAATCTCAAGAGAATTACCAATAAAAAGCTTTCAGGATATTTTTTATGAAGAAGACCCTGAATTAGATATGTGTAAAGTTAGGGACTCCGTTTTTGAAAATGAAGTGGTTGACAGAGCAAGATTATCGAATATGATCGTTGAACGAAGCAGATTTACTAATTCAGATTTAAAGAATATTGATATGACAGATGCAATCTTTGAAAATTGTGATTTATCCAATGCAAACTTGAGCAAGTCGTCGATTCACAGAGTGATTTTTAAAAATTGTAAATTACTCGGTGTAGATTTTACTGAGTCCCGTTTTGGAAATGTTCAGTTTGACAACTGTGTATTAAACCTTACTACTTTTGCAGACTCGAAGTTTGAAAAAGTCAGCTTTCAAGAAGCTTCTTTAAAAAGTACGGACTTTTACAACTGTAAGCTCAAACAAGTTGAATTCCCTCTATGCCATCTGGACGCTGCAAATTTCGATCAGACCTCTCTTAAGGGAATCGATATTAGTTCTTCTGCCTTTGAAACTCTTACAGTTTCGATGGAAAATTTAAAAGGGTGCAAGGTTTCTTCCTATCAAGCCATTCAATTTGCTGCTCTAATGGGATTGATCATTAAAGACTAGTAATTAAAAGCAAAAAGAAGGCGCTGTGATAGGCACCTTCTTTTTATTACGGCCATTATAGTAATGCTTGAATACTAGACTCCATTTCAAATGGCTCTGTGGTGGATTCGAAACGGTTCACAACGTTGCCTTCCCTATCGACAAGAAACTTAGTAAAATTCCATTTAATAGAGTCCCCAAACAAGTAATGAGGATACCTTTCATTCAGGATTGACATGAGCAGATTGGAAACGGGATGGCTCATGTTAAACCCTTCGAATGGTTTTTGGCCAGTTAAATAGGTGAAAAGCGGATGAGCATCGTCATCGCGAACATCGATTTTTTTAAAAATAGGAAAGTGAACTCCATGATTTAAAGCACAGAATTCTGCAATTTCTCCATCCTGTAAAGGCTCCTGTTCCGCAAATTGATTAGAAGGAAATGCCAGAATTTGCAGGCCTTTTTCTCCATAGTGCTCCTGAAGCTTTTGAAGGTCAGTTAATTGTGGAGTAAAACCACACTTCGTAGCAGTATTTACAATTAACAAGACCTTTCCTTTATACTTTTCCAAACTTGTTGTTAAACCACTTGATGTCTTTACTTTAAAATCAAAAATAGACATTTCTTTTCCGCCTTCCTTAACCTCTTATTGTAAAGAATAAGCTAATTATATAGGCAAATAATCCTACTGTAACTTTTGGATGTGCTGTGCTTACTTACCTATTTTTATAACGGAAAGCGAAAGTTACCTTACACCCTTCGAAACGCGGTCAAGCCACTCACCCATTAAGTGGTTAAAAAGAGTATCCTGCTCAATTTGTAAGTTATGTGATGCCTTATCAAGTACCGCAAAGGTAGCCCGAGGATACCGTTCGATTATGTTAAAAGCATCTTTATACCCAGTTACAGCATCCTGCCTTCCTACAAGAAATAGGCTTGGGCGTTCGAAAAAGTCATCCAAGTCAAATGTAAATCCATAATTCTTCTTAATCTTCTCTAAAAATTCTTCATCAGCGATTTGGCTTCCGCTTAAAACTTCATTTTTATATCTCGTACAGACATACTCATCAAGAATAACACTTAATGAACGAAAACCATCCTGATCTTCTTGGCTTAGGGTCTTCATAAACTCTTTATCTTCATATATTACCATATGATGAGGCAAGGACCTCTTTGAAATTTCCGGAATAATCACCGGGCATATGAAAGCAGCACCGTCGACTTTTTCTTTCATTTTTGCGATAACTCCCCGTGCTAGATAGCCGCCATAGGATTCCCCCGCAAGTAAGAATGATTCTCCCGGAATGATCGTTTCAATAAACTGGATAACGACATCCAGCATGTCATCTGTATTATTTATATTTTCGGATCCCTTTGTTTTTCCCATTCCCGGCAGGTCTAGATAAATCCTCCTATACCCCTCTTTGTCTTTAAAAAATGGTTCCATACAGCCGATCATTACTCTTGAATCTGGTACAAAACCATGAATGCATATCACCGGTTTTCCTTCTCCGAATTCTTGATAATAAATCTCTGAATCTCTAATTAGACACTTTGCCATCTTCTCTTAACCTCACTTTGTTATAAAGAGACTCAACGCTTCTTCTAAAATAAACCGATGTAATTCATTATCTTCCAATACAAAAGGAACGAGCTCCGGTTCCACCCATATCCTGCAGCTCGTTTCATTTTCATGCAGGAATAGCACAACCTCTTCAATATCCATCCGGTAAAAGGCCTGATATCCTATGAGAGGATATTTTCCCTTTGGATCAAATAGCGGGTTTTCTTCGTGGCTTACTTCCAAAGCACCTATGTACTGTATTTGCCCTCTCACATAACCTTCTTCAAATGCTTCTCTGTGAAAGGCCTCCTCGAGAGTTTCTCCTTCTTCCACATGGCCGCCTGGCACACTAAAGCCTCTTCCCTTTACATTGACTAAAAGAACTTTCCTCTCACTAAAGCAATATCCATGAACACTTGTGACCATGCTGGTATCGGAAATTATCAATCCCGTACACCAGGTAAGTTTTATATGATGACCGTTCCAAGCTACATAAATCTGGTTTTTCATTTTTCCTCCCCTTTCAAAAAGTAAAATTTTACTATGCAGCCAAGCAGGGAATTGATTATACGTAATATATTCTAAATGTTTTTGTAACCCCCTTTTTTATTTTAAAATTAAATTATCACTTAAGCTGATTAAACTGTTAACCTATCAAAATATTTCAGATTTTTCGACAAAAGGCGTATACTTATTCAGGAAGGCGGAAATTATGCTGGAATAAACTTATCGGCGCTGTGAAGTGATTTTGGATTAGCGGATTTTTCGTACACAGGGATAAAACTACGGACAAAGTATTTACCCTAAAGGCTTCCGCCTGCAATTTTTACATAATTTTCGTCTTTTTTTTTCCTATTAAAGAAAGGGTTTTCATGACAGAAGTTTAGGAGAGGATGGGTTTTGAAACAATCTGATCAACGCGCTATTAGCCGGCGCATCACAAGCAACATCTTCAAGGGGTCACTGGGAAATCTAATTGAATGGTATGACTGGTATGTGTACTCCGCTTTTGCAGTATACTTTTCGGCCGAGTTTTTCCCGGCAGGAAATACGACTCTCCAATTACTTAACACCGCAGGAGTTTTTGCGATTGGATTTTTAATGCGCCCGATTGGAAGTATCATAATGGGACGTTATGCCGACAGACATGGACGCCGAGCGGGACTCACTCTTTCGGTAGCCATCATGGCTTTAGGGTCTCTTGTAATTGCGTTTACACCAGGTTACAGCAGTATTGGGGTTCTTTCACCTATCATTCTGGTAGTTGCACGCTTAATCCAAGGTATTTCGCTTGGCGGTGAATACGGAACTTCTGCTACTTACCTATCAGAAGTTGCCAGCAACGGACGCCGGGGTTATTATTCTAGCTTCCAGTATGTAACGCTTGTTGGCGGACAGCTGGTTGCACTCGGTGTTCAAATCATACTCCAGCAAATCCTGAATGATGACCAAATGGTTTCATGGGGCTGGCGCATTCCATTCGTCATTGGCGCTCTCGGTGCATTACTTGTACTTTGGCTGCGGCGTTCGATGGATGAATCAGAGCAATTTGAAAAAAACAAGAATAGTGTGAATGCCGGTACGTTTAAAGCTTTAATGAAATATCCAAAAGCAGTTATGACAGTTGTCGGCCTTACGCTCGGCGGAACAGTTGCATTCTACACGTATACTACCTATTTGCAAAAATACATGATCAATACCGTTGGCCTTGATAAGCAATCCGTCAGCTGGATAAACTTCATTGCATTACTGATTTTCGTTGTTCTTCAGCCGCTTGCCGGTGCTCTGTCTGATAAAATTGGACGACGTAAACTATTACTGGGCTTTGGTATTTTCGGTACATTGCTCACTGCTCCGCTGTTTTTCTTAATGAGAGATACAAACAGTCCTTTTGTCGCATTCCTGCTCATGATGGTCGGTCTCATCATTGTAACTGGATACACCTCCATCAATGCGATAGTTAAAGCTGAGCTATTTCCTACAGAAATTCGGGCTCTTGGTGTAGGTTTCCCTTATTCCCTCACCGTTGCGATCTTTGGAGGAACAGCCGAATTCATCGCTTTATGGCTTAAAAACATCGGACTCGAGTCTCTTTTCTTCTTCTATGTATCACTATGTATCTTAATTAGCCTTATCGCCTACTGGCGCATGGGAGAGTCCTCTAAGAACTCTCAAATTGAAGCGGAATTTAACAAAAAAACTCCGCCTGACCAAAAAGCTTTATAAGGCAGAAAAACGCTGTTCGGCACTTTGCCAGCAGCGTTTTTCTTTGACTCAAAAATATTTTATATAACTATCATACTCGTTATCTATCTGCATTCCTATTTCTTCGTATAAGGCTTTTGCTGTTTGATTATCAGGGGCAGTTTGCAACGAAACAAATCTCGCCTTTTCTTTTTCACAGAAACAGAAGGCTTCCTTCATCAGTGCTTTCCCTACTCCCTTTTTTCTGAAGTCTGGATGGACAAATAAATCATTTAAAATAAATGCCCTCTTCATACCGACAGAAGTGAAGGTGGGATATAATTGTACAAATCCAGCTGCCTTTTCCGCCTGGTAAGCTATAAAAATTTTCGACTCTTGATTTTCAATCCTTGCCTGGATAAATTCTTTTGCTCCTTCTAAATCACTAGCCTGTCCGTAGAACATGCGATATTGATTGAAAAGCGAGCCTATCTCATTTAAATACTTCATATTGCCTTCAACAATTTTCATCTTTATCTCTAACCCTCCCCTAAAATTTCACTTGATTCTTTGTCCCTAATTATTTCACATTTATAGATATGAATAATAATAACAGATTTAACCATTGCAGCATGTAAAAGTTGAAAAGATTTGAAAGAGTTATTGATTCCTATTAACCAATATATAAACATATGTATCGGTTCATTCACTTTCTTATTGAAAAAGGTAATTTAGAAATTGAAGCTCCCTTCTATTCGCCGGCTTGTCAATACCTCAGCTGCAAAGGAACAGTATTGCGAGTTATTACCAGGGATAAAATTTTATCGTTATACCAAAATTTGATACTTGCAAAATAGGAGGAAAACTACTAAAATATTCAAAGTGCATTCTTAAAAAATAAATATCAACTGTATAACCTCTAGAATATGGCTTGAGGGTCTCTACCAGGAACCATAAAATCCTGATTACAGAAAATGAACCAATCATTTTTTGTAATCAGGGTTTTTTTATTTTTTTCATTAGAAAGGACGTAAATAGATTATGAATTTTAAAATATTTATTCTTGCATTATCATCTGTCGCCGCGGGGCTGGTTGAATTAATCGTAGGTGGAATACTGCCCACAATTGCTAACGACTTTAATATATCATTAAGCACGGCTGGACAGCTAATCACAGTTTTCGCGCTTATTTATGCTGTTGCCGGTCCTGTTTTACTTGTTTTAACCAGCAAAATAGAGCGAAAAAAGTTATATCTTGCTTCCTTGATTGCTTTCTTCATCGGAAATGTTATGACCTATTTCAGTCCAAGTTTTACCTTCATGATGATCGCTAGGATTTTGACTGCAATGAGTACAGCACTTATCGTTGTACTGTCCTTAACCCTATCTGCAAAAATTGTGTCTCCAGCACACCGAGCAAAGGCTTTGGGACTCATCTATATGGGCATAAGTTCATCACTTGTGTTGGGCGTTCCGCTGGGAATTCTAATTTCTAATACATTCGGCTGGCGTGTCATTTTCCTAGGTATCGCTATTTTATCCATAGGCTCCATTGTACTTATTTCAATCTATTTGGAAAGAATTCCTGGGGAAAACTCGATTCCGCTTTCCCAACAATTACGAGCAGTGGGCAGTCTAAAAATAGGGAGTGCCCATCTTGCAACCATGTTTATGCTTGCTGGACATTATACTCTTTATGCGTATTTCACTCCATTTTTAGAAAAGGAACTTCATCTGAATTCTAATTGGATCAGTATTTGTTATTTATTATTTGGTATTGCAGCAGTATGTGGTGGAGCTTTCGGAGGAATTCTTTCGGATTCGATTGGGTCTCATAAAAGCATCATCGTGGTAATCAGTGCATTTGCCGCTGTGCTATTTTTATTACCATTAACGACTTTTTCACTTATTTTATTCGTACCGATCATGATGATTTGGGCGGCATTAAGCTGGAGCCTCGCTCCTCCGCAACAAAGTTACTTGATAGAAACAGACCCTGCTACATCTGACATTCAGCAAAGCTTTAATAATTCAGCCTTACAAATCGGCATTTCACTAGGTTCTGCCTTTGGCGGCATCGTTTTAACTCAAACCGGTACAGTTTCCAAAACAGCCTGGTTTGGAGGAGCCATTGTCATGATTTCTCTCCTTTTTGCGATCATCTCTTTAACAAGAAAAACGATAAAAAGAGAAAATAGGCTTATGGTTTCGTCATCCCAAAAGACAATTTCATAATGCAGCTTACTTCTTTGGAATGTATTAGCAACATTAAAACACTGGGAGTTAATCCTAGTGTTTTTTGATATTCCCGATCTCTTGCCTCAACGTATATGTTGCTAGTTATTTATTATTGGGAGATTATATATTCTTGAGTGAAACCTTGATGGCATTAGAAAAAAGGTAGTAACGACAACTTAGTTGAAGTAACTGATTTTGTATTTACTCTTTGCAAGAAATTGTTCCAATAATTACTGTTGCGTCCAGTTCATGATCTCTGGCAATTTTGGTAGCTAGTCCAGCATTTTCAAAGATTGCTAAGGTTTGAGCCGCCTGCATTTCGCTCGTCTCTACCAATAGATGCCCTCCGGGAGCAAGCCAGTGAATTGCCTGTTCGACAACCTTGCGCTGAAGGTCGAGTCCGTCCTTTCCTCCGTCAAGTGCCAGTTTCGGTTCATATAAACGTGCCTCCTGAGGAAGTAACTTTATTGCATCAGTAGGAACGTAAGGTGCGTTGGCAACTATAATGTTCACACGGCCTCTCAACAAATAGGGCAATGCATCATACAGGTCACCCTTATAAACGTGGCCACCAATGTTAATAATGTTACAGGAAGCACATTGTACAGCTATAGGGTCAATGTCAACGGAATGTAATAAAATATTATTAAAGTTTGTTGCTATTACAGCACCCACAGCTCCAGACCCGCAACATAAATCAACCACAATTTCATTATTGTGGGTCAATGCTTCCGCCTGCTTTACCAGAAACTCCGTACGTTGACGTGGTACAAAAACGCCCTGTTTAACTTCTATGCGCTTCCCACAAAACTTTGTAAATCCAAGTACGTATTCAAGTGGTAAGCCACTTGCTCGTTTTTCTACCATTTCCAGTAGATCTTCTAATCTGCCAGCCTCTGAGATTAGTAACTGTGCTTCTTCTTCTGCAAAAATACAACCAACGTTTCGGAGTCTGTCAATTATACTTTTTTCCATTTTATTATTTACAGAGAAGGTAATCTTCTGTCCTATTTCTCTCACCACTTTAGGAATGATTTAGTTTTTTAACATCTTTATTCTAGTACTGAAAGAAATATCCTTCTTGAACTTAACTACCCTATAGCACAATGAAAAAACAGCAATCATTCTTTATTAGAACGATCGCTTTCCGAGCCTGGACATAATAATTTCAAATAATTCCTACTCTTATTATTAAATTAAGCTGTCCCTTTAGTTCAGCAAAAAAAGGCATAAATCCTTCTTGGATCAATGCCCCTGTTTGCTTTATAAATTTAGCAATTCGAACAGACATAATCGGAGAACTGGACAGATACAACTCTTAATCCAAAAAACAAGAGGAATTCGCCCTTAAAAGCGGATTCCTCTTTTCATTCATTTTAAGTTAACGGGTTATAGAAAAGCCGTTTTTAAAAGTATTTTTATCTGGCTCATAAACTACGTCATTTTTAAAATCCAAAACCTCACCAAAGCCAAGTAAAGTCAATCGTAGGTCTTTTTCCATCATACGAGTGAACTCCCATTTATCCCCTTTTTCAAATGCTTTTACTAATTCTGGCGAAACATTAATCTTACAAAATGTATTTAATTTGTTACCTTTGTTTACTTCATTAGTGAAATCCAAAATCCCACCAAATTCATTCAATTGATTGTTCTAAATTCTTAGGATACCCTGATTGATTCACATATTCAGGTAAAACATTCATTTCACAAGTAATATCAAATGTCATTTTGCCCATAGGTTCTCACTCTTTCAGTAGGTAATAAACAATTTTAAAAAATCTATGTTCCTATTATTGTTGAATTATACTCCATAAGAGTTTATTTGCAACAACCTCTTATATGTCCTGTAAGCAGAATAAGAAAAAAATAATTTATTCACGTATTTATTGTGATAGTAATATTCGCTTCTTTCCCAAATAAAATATCCAAATATAATCCCTCCAATTAAAAAGCACACTAATCCAATAATAAAAGTCAACATCCATTCTCAGATGCAATGTAATAGGTTAATACTGATTCTATAATTAAAGTAGCCAAACTGAATATAACAAACTTTACTTTTATAAACTTTTCCTCCAGACTATTCTATTTACTCTTTTTGTTTGAGTTCCCTTGTAAAATTATCAAGGAAACCTTCAGCCTGATTTATAGAGAAATGGTCATTTAATCTCATATTAAAGTAATAGATACCACCATTATGATCATTAAAGTAAGCTGTATAAAACTCACCTGAATCCTTTACCATATGTTGATACTGTACTTCAAATCCATTTGTTATTTTGTTCTTCATCTCACTATTTCCTGAACTCTTGCCTCTGCGATATTGTAAAGAGATTTCATTAGTACCTTGGAAAGGCCCATACAACAATTTGGAATGTTGTGCTTCTTCCCATCTCTTAATTTTCTCATTAGAATTATATGATGAATCAATTTCCCCTTTTTTAGCTGAATAATATACCGTTAAATCAACAGGACCTTTAAAACCTTTTAGCTTAGTAATAGCTGCAAATGTAATGGGATACTCAGATACCTCTGGAATAATCACATTTTGGCCGAATTCTTCAGTAGCTTTTCTACTGATAATATCGGATGCACTAATTTCATTTATAATAAGGTTACGAGAAAGAATAAAAGCTAAAACTACAGCCACTATTACCGCAACGCTTGGAAGAATAACCGAGAACCTTTTTACGGTTTTCTGGGGTGAGGTATTTTTAATTTTATTTATAAAAAGGTACTTCTCCTTCTCGTTAAGTTCAATTCCCTTAAAGGCAAATTCATCAAGTGAGGTTTTTAGGTCATTATCAAATTTCTCCATTAACCTTAAACCTCCTTTTCATTAAGCTTCTTCCACGATTAAGCCTTGTTTTTACTGTATTTACATTCAAATTTAGGGTATCGCTAATTTCAACTGTATCCATTTCCTGATAATAATAAAGAATAATTACTTCCCTATACTTAATAGGCAAACTCATTACAACAGAGGCAAGTTCCTTATTGTGAATATTTGTCATTATAGTTTGCTCTACGTTATCACTATTGGGTCTATCCTGATATAAATTTGAAAATTGAACTTTACGGTAATGCCAGCTTTTGAGATAGTCTTTTGATTTATTTATTGCAATCCTATAAATCCACGTTTTTAATGCACTTTCTTCTCTGAAATTTTCCAAATGATTATAGACTGATAGGAATACCTCCTGAACAATGTCGTCCATAGTCTCTAAATTTTTTACATAGGAAAATACAACCTTTCGTATGTCGTTGACATATTGGAAAACAATCTTCTCAAAGAAATCTTCCTGGTCTTGACCTATCACTTCCAATGTACCACCCCGTTTCTCTTTACATTTATTTGACGATTTAACCGTAATTGGCGGTTCATTTTTCATTCGAAAAAGTTAAAAGAAAAGCTGCCGTAAAAAACGGCAGCCACCGGAAAGATTCATTTTTATAAACAAACCGAATCTTTTTACTTAATAAGAATTTCAACTAGAAGGCATCAATCCTACCCGCATATTAACGACCCGTTTGTTGAATAAGTACCACGAGTAATTTCTTTATTTTTTCAAAACCTTAAGAAGTTTGAATAATAGGAATCCGAAGCCAACCATTATTGCTAGTAGTAATAAAGGAACCAATATATTTGAAATCATAAGTTCTCCTCCTAAAATTTTTTATTTCTAATTACTACCTTGCTATCTAATTCCGATAAGTGGAAAATATGTATTCTGTTAACATTCCTTATATTTCTACAAGAAAGAGGCTTCCTCCTTCTTGGATCGAATCCTCTTTAGTTTACTTTTCTTTTTTCCCATTCGTTTTAATAGACTGTCTCCACTCATCCCAATTAAGAAAGCTCCAATTATAAGAAACCCATTATGATAATTAGTAGATTGATTTGGAATATAGGATATAAAAATTAAAACGAATCCTCTTAATGCCATTATAATATTCTTAATCAATAACCTCTGTCCTGCAGTCAATGTAATACCTCCAGAAAATATAAATTTACTCCTTTTTATCTTGTTCAAGTATATCTATGATTCTATTCAGTTTCTTTTCAATATCATTATTATTTTTTGATGGCTTCTTTCTAATAAGGAACCAAAATAGAAACGGTAATAGGACTATACCTACAAGAAAAATAAATAATACAATTGGAATAAAGTATCTCCATAATTCAAATTATTCCTTATTTTAAAATTTTTAGATATATTATACCATTTTACAGAAAGAACCTAAAAACACAAAAAATCTACCTCTCATACTTGAGGTAGATAAATATTTGTATGATAGTTAGCGATTTATATACTAAAAATTACTCTTCAATCTGCTATATTAATAGTTCTGCCCCTTCATTGATTAATACTACTTTCCGTCATCAAAAAATTGGAGAAGATAAAATATCTCCCGAAACCTTACATGTATTTACTGCATCATATTTTTAAAATGATTTCCTTTCCTCATCTTGATCTAAAAATACCCAGCAAAATAAGAGTTGTCTCGTTAAAAAATATCTTTAAGGAAAGTAAAATTATTAACAAGTTCTCTTTCATTAATCGTAAGCCTATTTGTTAAGTCTTGCGTTCTTAATATAAACTCTTTTACCCCAATAAATTCAGATTCACTAATCAGGTAAAATTGTGTTCCTTTTTTAAATCCATTAAACTGCCTTTTTAGTTTATAAACCTTCATGCTATAACCTCTAGAGATAAATTTGTGCTATTTTTTCAATTTGAATAGTTCTAACTCTTCATCAACAGCAGGAATAGCTGCGGCTCCTTTGTTTCACAACCTTTCATGCATATTTGAAAATTGTAACACAAGTGATAAAGAGAGCTACAGAAAATTGTAATATCCTTATAATCTTCTTAATCTTTTCCTTGCTAAGTAAATTATCTATTCCTCCGAATAAAAACATAAAAGCCATATGTATACACCATGGAAACTTAATAGCCAACTAATAATGTTGTCCTTGAATCAACAGGAGTCTTACAACTCGTATCTATGAGATGATTAATAACAAAACACTAAGAGAGATACTCGCATTTTTGATAGTGCGTGATAATGCCCATCAAAATGCATTTGCAAAGGCATTGGAAACATTGGGAGTTGATTGGGGGAAACTTTTCCCAGTACCAAATTAAGAGATAAACAAATATCCTGAATGTAAAAAGTAAGTTGATATGGACTTTCATAATGCTCAATTCAACTTCAGGCTAGATGAAACTTTAATAGGACAAATTTTCTCAGGACAATTACCTAGCAGGAACGGACAAGAACTCCAAGTTATTAATCCTCCAACTGGCTACCCTGTTCCGGAAATGCCCAAAATGCCAAATGAAGATGCGCCAGGAATCAGTGATTTACAAAATTAATCTTCTTTTAAACACTTACCATAAAGATGCTAAGTGTTTTTCATTTTTATAATGGTTTAGATAAAAGAATTGATAGGTATGTAGAGAGTAGTGGTCCCAATATGGGAGGCTTAAAAAATAGTTGGAGGACATCATGAAAAAAGCAATGATTATCGCCAATCCCACTTCTGGGAAGGAACAGGCGGAAGATTATTTAAGGAAAACAGAAGAAGTGATCACAAGCCTGTTTGATACAATTGAGGTCCGTAAGACTGAAAAAGCAGGTGATGCTGCCGAGTTTGCATTACAGGCCTGCGAGGAAAAGTTCGACTCGGTCTTTTGCCTCGGTGGAGACGGGACTGTTAATGAGGTAGTAAATGGCCTTGCCGGCCAGGTACACCGCCCAAAGCTTGGCATTGTTCCCTTAGGTACAGTGAACGATTTTGCCAGGGCGCTAGAAATTTCCCTGGATCCATTTAAAGCGATTGATATTTTTGGCACACAGTCAGTTCGGGCTGTTGATATTGGCAAAATCAACAATGATTATTTTGCCAACGTACTCGCGGTCGGAGAAGTCGCCGAGGCTACCTTTCAGGTTTCAATCGAACAAAAGACAAAGCTGGGAAGCCTTGCCTATTTTCTTGAAGGAATGAAAGCATTCCTTCGTAAAGAACCACTCCAATTGATTGTTCAGCATGATGAAGGGTCGTGGAAAGGTGAAGCCTTCCTGCTGATTGCTGCCCTTACCAATTCAGTTGGAGGGTTTGAATCACTTGCCCCGGACGCACACGTGAACGACGGGAAGTTCCATGTGTTTATTGTAAAAGACCTATCAATCACAAAAACAGCTTTCATGATACCGAAATTAATTTCAGGTGATCTGAAGGAAAGCAGTGAGGTTGACTACATCAGGACAAGGACCCTTGCTGTTTCGGCAGAAGGCGAGCATGCCGTTAACATTGACGGAGAAGAAGGAAAAACCCTTCCTTTCGAGGCAAAGGTTCTTCCGAGCCATCTCGAAGTCTATGTTCAAGCTGCAAAGGAAGATTATTAGTGGCTTCGCTGGGGAGCTATTTGTTGAAACTTTTCTTTGCTTCACTTTTTATCTATTAAAAAACACCATTTCTTAAAAAGAAAGGTGTTTTTCCTACTTTATTTACCTGTTTCAGCAAAATGCTTAATTCTATCTCCAATTTCATCTCTTACACGTTGGAAGAATGCCCATTTTTCTTCTTCGGATCCTTCCGCTTTTGCTGGGTCATCGAATCCCCAGTGCTCCCTTTTTACATGAGGAGGAGTGATCGGGCAATGTTCAGCGGCATGACCACAGAGAGTCACAACCAAATCAGCATTGTTTAATATTTTAGGGTCAATGACGTCTGATGTCTGATTTGAGATATCAATGCCAGCTTCCTTCATTGCCTTAACTGCATTAGGATTTAGGCCGTGTGCTTCAAGCCCTGCACTTTCGACTTCCCATTCATCACTGTTAAGATATTTCTTTGCCCAACCTTCAGCCATTTGGCTGCGGCAAGAGTTTCCAGTACATAAAAAGTAGATTGTTTTTTTAGCCATGTTTGTTACCACCTTTATTAGTTTGATTAAACTGCTTCTCTTTTGAAATACTTACGTTTAAACCAATAAGCAACATTTACTAAGGCAATCATCACTGGTACTTCAACTAATGGTCCAATGACAGCAGCAAATGCAATTCCGGAATGAATTCCAAATACGCCCACTGCAACCGCAATAGCTAGTTCAAAGTTATTGGATCCCGCTGTAAATGCCAGGGTTGTCGTTACTGGATAATTTGCGCCAATTTTCCGGCCCATAAAGAAGGAAACAAAAAACATAATGACAAAGTAGAACAGTAGTGGAATAGCAACTCTCACAACATCCAGTGGAAGAGTCAGGATTTTATCCCCTTTAAGTGAGAACATCACAATGATGGTAAAAAGCAAGGCAATCAAGGTAATGGGGCTGATTTTAGGGATAAACACACTCTCATACCATTGACGGCCTTTCACTTTTACTAAAATTAAACGTGTCAGCATCCCTGCGATAAACGGTATTCCAAGATAGATGAAAACCGATTGAGCGACTTCGCTCATTGTAATATCAACGATAGCTCCTTTCATTCCAATCCATTTTGGGAGGACCGTCACGAAGAAGTATGCGTAAAAAGAGAAAAACAATAGCTGAAATACAGAGTTAAACGCAACAAGTGCGGCAGCGTATTCTCTGTCTCCCTTTGCAAGATCATTCCAGACAATAACCATGGCGATGCATCTTGCAAGTCCTATAATGATAAGCCCAATCATGTATTCAGGCTTATCCGGTAAAAAAATAATTGCTAATACAAACATAAGAGCAGGACCAATAATCCAGTTTTGCACGAGTGAAAGAACCAGAACTTTTACATCCTTAAATACTCGGCCCATTTCCTCATAACGCACTTTCGCAAGGGGCGGATACATCATAAGGATTAATCCTACAGCTAACGGAATCGAGGTGGTGCCGACCTGGAGGCTGTTTAAGCCATCGACAAACCCCGGATATACATTTCCAAGCAGGATACCGATTGCCATGGCAAGAAAGATCCATAGCGTTAGGTATCGATCAAGGAAAGACAGTCGTTTTTTCTTTTCATTGCTCATTGCCTAATCTCCCTTTATTAGCATCCACAACGTAATGTTGGGTTGCTTTTAATGATTTGTTCCATTTTTTCTGTTTGTTCAGGAATGTAATGGAGAACACTTTCCAAAAGAGGATAAGCATCACTAGTCTTATTGATGGAATAGTAAACCCATTGACCTTTCCGTTCCTCTTTGACCAGACCTGCATCCTTTAGTTTTCTTAAATGCTGACTGATAGACGGCTGGCTCATATCAAATACTTCAAGAAGTTCGCATACACACAGCTCCCGGATATTTAAAAGAGCCATGATCGTCAGCCTAGTTTTATCACCGAGGAGCTTTAAAACCAAAGAAGCCTGCTCCACTTCCATTTTCACTTGCTGCATGTTTCCACTCCCCTCAACCAATCCGTAATTAGGATATAACTATTTGCTTATATGTTCAATAGGAAAACACAATCTTTACAAATTCTTCACATTGTTCAACTGCTCATACGCAGCCGAAAAGTTCTGAAACGAAGTTTGACCTAACGTGGCCTCAACATTCTGAAAAAGTCGAGAAAAGGTTATATCTTTTGCTTCTTCCAATGATACCTGCCTGCTATTCATGATCAAACGAAAATACGCTTTAAAGTATTCAACACTAAGGTTCCCACCACTATTAATAACCATTCATTACACCTCCAACAGCTTTTCCATGGCCATAACATCCACTCGCTTTCCATCCATTTCCCCCTGTTCCTGAAACACTCCGACTTCCCGGTACCCCATCTTATGATATAGCTTTTGTCCTGCAAGGTTGAAAGGAAAGGTAAATAAAATAATTTTGTGGAAACTTTGTTCCTTTGCTGCTTGTTCGATGCCTTTTAACAGAATTTTTCCTATTCCCTTTCCACGATCCCCTCTTTTTATATAGACGGATAAATCCGCGACAGAGCTATAAGCACATCGATGGGAATAAAGATTAAGAGAAGCCCAACCAACCACTTCATTTTCTTCTTTAGCTACCAGAACGCTGTATCGTTCGCCACGGCCAAGAAACCAACCTTTTATGTAATCAAAGTCTTTTTCATCTGTTTCTAGGGTAGCAATCCGGTCCTGGATTCCCTGATTATAAATGGACAAGATTGCTTCTAGGTGGTCATATTGAGCATTTTCAATTTTTATCAAACTTCATTTCTCCTTTTTATCAAAAAAATTTGATTTTATGTGTTGCAATTTGGATATCCTGGAATTATAATACATTATATCAAATGATTTTGATTTAAGGGAGGCATACAACATCTTGGAAAACTTTATACCATTTACTGACTTGTCTCTTGCCACAACCTTTTCAGATTATGAAAATAAATTTAAGGCATTGGCCGATCAGAAGAGATTGCATATTCTCAACTTACTATGTCAGCAGAAAAAGATTAGTGTAGCAGAACTAACCGAAAAAGTGGGGATGCCACAATCTAAACTTTCGTACCATTTGAAAGTGCTGCTTGATGCTAATTTCATCTTGAAGGAAACACAAGGCACCTGGAGTTACTACACGATTAACGAAAAGGAAATCAATCACATCTTATCACCAGAGCTTTGCTGCCTGTTCAGACCTACATGCTGTTAGGTCTTCGGGCAAAATATACATCAATTTTTTTTGATTAAAACATCAATATTTTTTGATTAAAGGAGGAATTGCACATGTGGCCAATGTATGATGTTTACCTAATGGTTGAGAAAAAGAAAAAGGAAATTGAAAGGAATGCAAGAAATGCTTGGAAGTATTCCATGCCAAAGGAAAAGAGGAGCTTTTGAAACTTTTTAAAGAAAAAACAGGTAACCCAGTCTTGTGAATACAGCTGCCTGTGTGAGGCATAAAGGAGGAATGAACCATGTTAGAATTTATAAAGAGTTTCCTGGGAATAGCTGTTGAATTGACCATTCTCTTTATCGCCATCAGCTTCGCGGTAAGTCTTCTCCAAGGCTATATCCCATACGAAAAAATTGAAAAGAAGCTTACTGGCAGCAACAAATTTATCGCAAGCCTCATAGCTATTGCTTTCGCTTTCATTACACCATTTTGCTCGTGCTCCACGATTCCTGTTGTTGTAAACATGCTTAAGAATAAGATTCCTTTTTCAATTGTTATGGTTTTCCTGTTTGCTTCCCCTGTACTAGACCCAACAATTTTAACCATTATGGGCGTCGTTATGGGCTGGAAAGTAACGGTTCTGTATACCATTATTACATCTATCTTCTCTATAATCATCGCCTTTACCCTTGATAAACTGGGATTTGAGCGACATGTAAAGAATGTGATGATGACAGGCTATGAGCAAACAAACCAAAAATTTAAATGGCGTTATGCAATAAACGAAACGATAGGTCTCATGAAAAGCGTGTATCCTTACCTTTTAATTGGTGCTTTAATTGGTGCTGCCATACATGGATTGGTTCCAACCCATTTTATCGCGGAATGGTTTGGCCGTGATAACTGGTGGTTGATCCCTATCGCAGCTATCATCGGTATTCCACTGTACATCCGCTTGTCGAGTATGATTCCAATTTCACAGATTCTGATTGCGAAAGGAATGGCACTGGGGCCAGTTATGGCATTAATGATATCTTCTGCAGGAGCCAGCCTTCCGGAAGTGATTCTTTTAAAATCCATCTTCCGCAAGCAGCTAGTAATAGCATTCATTCTTTCAATTGTCGGAATGAGTACAGTTTCAGGGTTCATATTTTATCTAATTTAAGTAAATGTGTTTTATTTATTAAAAGAATTTAAACGTTGCTATGAAACTCCTGATCACTGGCTCACTTAAACTGCCAAAGAATATTTGAATCTCTTGCCAACGATATCTAATGGAAAGAATATGGCGGAAAAGACAGCGTCTCGTTCAGGAAAAGCTTTATCCCTGTTCTTGTTTTAGGCCAGAAGCCGCTAACCAGAGTGTAAGCATCCTTAACCCAGCAGTTGACTTTTCTCTATTAGATTTCGAATCGCTGGAAAAATAAATTAAGCTCACTATCAAGCTTATCAATGAACATTTATAAGCCCTACTTGAAAGGAGGTGAAAGAAAATGATGAACTTTTTTAAGAAAATTACTGGTCAAAAGGCTGTCTCAGGATGCTGTGGAGTTGAAATTAAAGAGGTACAGCACACAGAAGGACAAAAGGAAGATTCTTGTTGCGGAAGTTCAAGCGAAGAAAAAAATGAGTATTGCTGTAGCTAATATTAAAATAAGGGGTACCTGTTTCATTAACAGGTACCTTTTAATGTTACTTTTTTTCAAACTAATGATGCTCCGTAAGCTTAAAAATCAAATAAAAACTATCTCAACTTTGCAATTTACTTTTTTCTCCCCAGGCTTTCATTAGATTTTCGTGATATTGTTTTGGGTTTTCTATTTCAAACCAATCCATTGAAAAAGCTAGGCCTGCATGTGTTTATTATGACGCTTTCGAATGGTTTCGTGATATGTATAGTGAGGATAAATCATTGTTGAACTCCCGCTCCTACTTTTTGAAAGTTTTATTTCCTCAATTTCATTCCAAAGCACCTTGTTTCTTTTAAAATCAACTATAACCCCATCATCATCCCTAAAAAATCCATTACCTTTTTGTCTATTCCACCAATAATAAAGAGAAATACAGATTAACCTTAATGAAAATAAGAATCCAAATATGAGAATGGGGAGAGATAATCCTTCAGGAATAGCCATTAGTATAATGAAAAAGAAGATTAGACCGAATCCCATAGTAAAGAGGATAAATCTCCAGAAATAGAATATATTTTAAACTGTTCCAATTGAATGAACTCCTTCTTAGATGTATTTATTGTTTTTTATTGGTTTCTTCTTTCCAATAAAAATATATAACCCTTCATATTTAAAAATCCTTTTAAATTTTAGGCTCTGTTAAACTTCACTGTTGATTTTCGCTCACGTCGCTCGCTTTCCGCGGACGATCCGGGAGCCTCCTCGGCGCCTTGCACCTCCGGGTCTCCCCTGGCCCGCTTTTCCCGCAGGAGTCTCGCGCATTCCGCTCTAATCAACATAGTGCAAAATCAAAAATATTCTTTAATACAGCCAAATTTTAAAATATAATGTCCTAATTCTTCGAAACCTTTAGCAATACCTTCTTCAACTCCGTTTGTTCTATAAGAAAAAAAGAGCTGTTACTGCAACTCCTTTACCTTAGCCCCTAGTTTAAGTACAAATGTTCCTAATTTATTTATGAATCTATTATTCAATTTGATTCATGATCCTGCTGGGTTCCCATCACTATTATTATCTGGTACAAAATCACCAAACTGTTGAACTAGAATTCTTCGTCTTTACTAAATCTTTCTTTTTCAAGAGGCTATTTAATTTTTCTGAACTTAGGAACATTGCTGCAACAAAAACAACAATACAAAATGGAAAAATCCCAATAGTTAAATGGGATGCTGCAAAACCAAGAAGAGGCGGCATAAAGGTACTGCCTGTATAAGCAACCGCCATTTGATACCCCATAATTGTCTGAGAAGGTTTCTTTCCAAACCGTGTTGGCGTTTCATGCAGCATACACGGAAAGATTGGTGCCAACCCTAATCCAACCAAAATAAAACCTACAAGCGAGAAAATGGATGGCAATGGAAGGAAAAGAAGTGCAGCACCAGCAAGTGCTATTATTTGCCCCATCCGAATGAGGATAGGACTATTCATTTTAAAGGTTATAAAGCCTGTAATAAATCTGCCAATTGTGATTCCTGCGTAATAAAAGGAAACCCATTGCGCTGCAGCTGTTGGGGATAATTCTTTGACATTTACCAGAAAACTGCTTCCCCAAAGACCCATTGTTGCTTCAGCCCCACAATAAAACAAAAAGGATGTAAGAGCCAATTTAACCCCTTTAATCTGTAAGGGTTTTACTATTTCCGCTTGCTCTTCATGAAAACCATAATTTTGATCTTCCAGATCTTGATTTAAGGCGGTATTACTGCTTTTCACTCTGTTCCATAACGGCAAAGTGAACAAAAGGATGAGTGCTAATACAAATTGAATACCTGAAATGGTTAGATATCCATTGCTCCAGTTTCGCCCAGAAATATACTGTGCCATAATGACAGGGCCAAGAGTCGCTCCAACTCCCCAAAAACAATGTAACCAACTCATATGATGCGCCTTGTAATGTGCTGCAACATAATCGTTTAATCCCGCATCAATTGCTCCTGCACCCAATCCAAGTGGGATAGCACAGAGAAATAACCAAATAACCGACGGAGCAAAGGAAAATCCAAGTAATGCACCAGCAGTCAATATTGTACTAACAACAGTAACCTTTCCCGTACCGAACCGTTTAAGGATCCTTCCACTAATTAAACTGGAGATGATTGTACCGCCTGCAATTGTCATGAAGAGCAAACCTGCAGTTTCAAGTGGGGCATCAAAGTCTGTTTGCATCACAGGCCACGCTGCTCCTAACAAGGAATCAGGTAACCCTAAGCTGATAAAAGCTAAATAAATAATAACTAAAAGGAACGTTGCCATTGTTTACCCTCACTTTGTTTCTTTTATTTGGTAGCTGTATTCAACATAAGATCAAGCCCCAGCCTTTGTAATCCATATAAATAATCTTGTTTCCAATCACTTATTGTAAGGACTGGAAGGTGTTCTGCAGGGATATATTTAGAGCTTGTGATAGCAATTTTTTCTACTGTCGCTTCTTCCACTTCATCCCTGCAAAAAATGATGGTACGAGGGTTAATGATAGCTGTAAACGAAGCTACTAATCGGCTGATTGCGTCAATTTGATCATCCTCAGAGATTGTGACCTTTTTAGGCCCAATTCCTTTTTCAAAAGCTTGCCGGAAATTTCGATCATTATACTGAGGGACGAATGAAACCTCTCCGGCAAAAAATGTACTACCTCGCACCACATCTCCATTAATCATAAAGCCCGCACCAGGACCATTTTGACCGGAATATAAATATATTAGGGATTGATTATCCTTAACCCCTTTATTATGGTGATATCCGAGAACTGCAGCATTCATATCGTTCTCAACCACGACCGGTACGGAAAAATGACCCTCATAGAACCCTTTTATATCAAAATTTTGAAATTGCTCATAACCAGGTATATAAAATATCCGCCCATTATCAACGGAACCAGGAACTCCAATTGCGATAGAACTGATTTTTGGATATGCATTAATCAATTTTTCAATACACTTAGTTAATAAATGTAAGCCATCCTCGACTAATACACTTGGGACTTTTCCTTGTTCCTTTACTTCTCCCACACAATTAAAAATGGCATAATTCGTCTCTGTGCCCTCTAAGAAAATGGCCAGACCCAGCATATGCTCTGGATTGTATGTATATCTTTTTGCTCTTCTCCCTCCACTGGAATCGTCTAATCCCACTGAAATAATTTCCCCGTCCTTCTCCATATGTGCGAGGAACTTACTTATGGTCGGAAAACTTATGCCTAATTTATCACTAAGTTCCACTTTAGTTGAACTTTCGAGCTCTAAAAGAGCAGTACGAATTCCACGGAGGATTACCTTCCCCATCAATTTTGGAGTAGCATTCATATACGTCACCACCTATAACTAGACTTATTAAAAAGGTTTAATAAGTATCGAAAAAAACTTATTAAAGTTCTTTAATAAGTGATGTTAATAATTTATCATATAAATCTATTGAAAACAATTGCATTCCTTCTTAACAAGGGGACAAAAATTCTTAAAGGGCAAATGAATATAGGACTAAGGTAATTAGAAGCTAGTACTATATTATCGAATTCTTTATATTAAGTTTATTTACTTATGAAAAGGATATTACGTAACTAATCAAGCACTTGGTGCCGCCCCCACTCCTTCCTTCATAGACGGCACCAGGTGCTTATTTTAATTTTCTATTAGTTTAAAGTATTTATTTTCAATAAAACCATTTTTTTGAAGCAGTAATACCTTACCTTAGTTTGTGATGTGCACAGATGACAACCTTTCCCTTGGCGTATCCTTCTCCAAGATACTTTATAGCTTCTCCCACCTGACTTAACGAATATATTCTATCTATTACAGGTTTTACTCTGCCGTCCACAAATAACTCCTGTAGGAAATTTGATCTTGTTTGTTTGGTTTATGTACAAGGATATTGAAATTCTTCCTTTCCTTTTTTGAAATTAACGGACCAAGGAACAATATTTGAGAGATTAGTGACATGGTTCCACCGACCATGACATATGTCCCTTTAGGATTAAGCAGACGCTTATAATCGAAAATTGATCGATTTCCTACTACATCAAGAATCAGATCATACCCTCGACCATCTTGTACGAGGTCTTCTTTAGTGTAATCAATGACTTGGTCCGCTCCCATCTCCTTCAGCATCTCCAGCTTCCCCGTACTGTCCACACAGGTGACTTCAGCCCCATGTAATTTAGCAATCTGCAATGCAAACGTACCGACACCACCTCCGGCCCCATTTATCAAAAGCTTTTGGCCATCCTGAAACTGTCCTTTATCACGTAGTCCCTGCAAGGCAAGAACGGCAGCTTGAGGAATGGCTGCTGCTTGTTCATATGTCATACTGGAGGGTTTTATAGACAATGCATCTTCATGCACACATACATATTCCGCAAATCCGCCCCAGCCACACCAGGAAATATCCCCGAATACCTCATCGCCTGGAAGAAGGTTCTTTACTTCTCTGCCAATCGCTTCAACTCTTCCTGCTATGTCCGCTCCGAGTATTTGGTATTTTGGTTTAAAAATTCCGCCGATACGGGCTAGGAATGGCTTACCTCTGAGTAGATCCCAATCCCAGGAATTTACGGATAATGCATGGACTTTTACGAGAACTTCATTTTCCTTTTGTGTGGGTGTTTTTAATTCCATGAGTGTTAGATCATCT
The DNA here is from genome assembly GCF_011393025.1 of Neobacillus terrae. GTDB lineage: Bacteria > Bacillota > Bacilli > Bacillales > Cytobacillaceae > Neobacillus_A > Neobacillus_A terrae. Next base: position 137,728 of record NZ_JAAOEO010000010.1, read on the forward strand.
GGTGTTCCGTACTTATGGTAAACTTATCGCCTTCATAAAGATTCTCCTTTAAACATCCGTTATCGCTAAAAATTTTCTTACTTTAAAACCAAATCTTGTTTATGAATACAAGTCTAAAATATATATTTATTTCTGTATTCTAATTAAGTATATTCTGGAAGAAAATACAAATTCCATCTTACGGCTCTACTGCCCTCATAGTCGGCAAAATCTAAAGAAAAACTTCCTCGTTGAATATTAAAACTGTTCGAAAGGGGTAATAAAAATAAATATTCTATTACAAGGCAGAAACTAATCGAGGTGAGAGAAATGTCCCGTTTGGTATGGGATGCAGGTTGGATTATTGGCGGCCTTGCGCTCTTTTTGATCGTGGCAGGATGGACGACGTTAATTATAATGTGGAAGAAAGCCGATAAGGAGTGAGTATTGAGGTCCCGTTAAACGTTAGTGTAGATATATCTTCACAAAAAAAGAATACATTATGAGTTCTAGCGCTCAAATCTACTTCAATGACCGCACCATTTGATTTAACAAATAGATAAAATTTTGTTGCAATGCTACCTAATCAAAGATAAAAAAGTCAACAGAGTCTGTTGACTTTACTTCTCTTATTAGGCCAGAATTGTAATTTACAAATATCTTTTCATCATTCTTTGGAAAAATTTATAATGCTCTACTATGAGTACCATATTTTCCACTTATAGAAGTTGATAAAATGAAATTTAAAACAAATAAACTCAAATAAAACAGTGAGTAAACTCATTATCAGTATGTAACCTGTCTCTGTCCCTACCAGCACTTCTTTCCCATGCATATCCAGGATGTTAAGTATATGTCTAATGGCTCCATGTCAGTATCTTGGGCATAATAAAGTTTATATTAGAGAGGTGGTTTTTATGAGGCTAAAAAATGGTGATTTTTATATAAATATTTTTACAAATAAGTTATATAGGTTAAATGAGGATAAGGATAGCAGCTGGTACTTCAGTTTGCGTACAGACGAAGGTTATCATGAAACAGAAAAGATTTCAGGACGTGATATGATTAGATTGGTATCAGATAGTTATAAAAAAAGCTAATCAACAACATTGAACAATTAAGTATGCATCCGCATAATCGGATGCTTTTATTGGGTTTACACCATTGAGATCTTCAAGTTGTATAGTAATTACTGGAAAAGATAACCTCACCTTCAGTTTAAATGGCTAATTTTCCTCTTAATTAACTGCTACTGAATCAATAACGTCTCCCCCTTTTTCCTCAAATGCTTTCTTAAAATCAAATGCAAAAGGAGTGGGACCATGCTGAATATAATAATTGTATCTCTTGAATGCTTCCTCCCTTGTGACATCCTGCACCTTTTCTGTCCACCAAACTACATAAGAAAGGTGTTTCTCAGGATAAGGTTCGATCCATTTGCTTCTATCTCGTAATGCTTGTTTATGCTGCCCTGAATAGGTAAAGCGATATAAGGATTGAAGGCTCCTCCATACTGTTAATGTAAGAATAGGAAAACCCTTCTCCTTTACGGTTTCTTATGGTAAAGTGACTCTTTCAGGTGAAAATGCCTCTACAAGACCTAGTTTAGTTGCCTGGCGGTACACTTCATTTCCCACTTGAAAAAATTCACGAGAGGCTGGGAGGTCATAGGGGTGGTTCAGCCTTCCAACAGTATAGATTGAAACTAATGCAATAAACAGCCCATTTAGTCTTTTCTAAGGTATATTCAAGTGAAAAAGTGAAAATTCCATTTCAGTTAACCTGCCCTTTAAGCGTTCTAATCGTTCTATAAAGGAATTTGCGCTCCACATGCCCACCAAGTTAAGACTTAGTTAAGCCAGTAGAAACCTAGCAATTGACAACCTTCTGCATGAGTTAATCGCTTCTTTTCTAAAAATAGGCCTGACAAATACACCTCGTTTTGATAATTTTTGCTTATGCAGCTGTTTTCATTTTCCTTCATCGCTCGTATAAAACACCCATAATTTCCTATCAGTATTAAAAGTAATACCTTAAATTGGTTCCAATCAAGAAGTGTTTGCCTTGTTATTTAATACCCTGGAATCCGACCAATGATAATTGAACCAAAAAACAGCCATATTCTTTCACTTCCTCAACTCACTATATTGAATATGGATTCGGTTTTCCGGCTTTTGGTCAACAGTATATAATACGATAAGGAAAAACCACCATTCCAACGGCTTCATCATAAGGTAGACAAGATCTGCAGACCATTTTGATTGGATATGCCGGCTAACAGGATATCCATACTTATCGTAAAATTTTCGGATGGATTTGTGACAGTTAGGCGTGTATTTCTCCAAAATATTTTCAAAGGCATTTGCAATCAGCAGTTGGCGGTTGACGACAATTCTTGAACCTCTTCTTATTCCTGCCCTAATTGGCTTCACTAGTTTTCTATGCCCCGTTGCCGAAACCGTACACAGATAATGGCCGTCCCCCTCAATCACCTCAGGTGGCGGTGCTGGTATTCTGGAATAATGAAAAGAACTTGTATCTAGGAACACTCGGATAAAGCTGTCAGGCCTTTGTCCAAACAGAACCAATAACATTTGTATAAGAATAAGGACTGGAAAAAGAAAGATTACCCATACTTGTGACATCTTTTGATAGTTTGAAGAGGTTCTATAAAGAAAAAGTAGAAAAGGATGGTTGTAATTGATCTCTGTTTCACTCATTTTTTCAACAAAACTATTTAATGACTCTTTTAATCGTGCAATATAGAGGAAAATTAACGATAGGAAGCTGAACTGCAATATAAGGACAGAAAAGTCCTCACCATCATGGGTAAAAGCTGTATGAGTTAGATAGATGATTGCAAATAGGATATTTAAAATCAACACCGTGCTGCCTGCGACAAATAGAATTGGAGAAAGCGCCTCTCGAGAACCTACCATCCAAAAGCTAAACATACCAATGATTAATAATATTATCACTGACAAGACGTGTTCATTGGCAAGTGAAGCATATCCATTTACTTTGGCTCCTCCCAATGCAAAAATGCCGATCGGCTCTCCTCCCGCCACTCCACTCTTATTAATTAAAAATCCAATCATCAATAAAAAGAAGATAGCCATGGAACAACAAGCATCGAAAACTTTAGTCCTTACCGTTCCACCGTTGGCCTCTTGAGATCTCTTTTTCGATGTAAAACTCTGAACCATTCGAATAAAGGCATAGACAGGGACTGACACACATATAAGAACAGCTATAGTGATAACCAACTAAAATACCTCCAATGAAATAACACTTCTTTTTCCATGACACTTGTGTTTTGAGATACCTTACGCAAATTCAAAGTTGATTCATTATAGAAATTCTATGTATAAATAAATAATAATACATAGATAAGCTAGGTACAATGGTTTTATTCTTTTCTTAATAAAATTTTTTTGTAATTAAAAATGTGATTTTTTACGGCAGAGAATTTGTTTTGCATGTAAATAAGACGAAGACATTCAAAATCCTATCTCCTACTTCTAATATTTTTAGATGTTTAATAAACGTTTCTGGTTCTTTAAGGTACAAAATTTTACCATCTTCTTCGTTTCTTTCACGAAAAGACCTGCCGAAGCAACTCCTATACTAAACATAAGTCCCACCTTTGGAAAAGTACATTCCCTTCCCAAGCTTTTATTACCCTTTTCTATTGAGAATTCACATCATTTTTGTTGATGGTGACAATACTTATAGTTCTTCAGTGAGAGTATTTATTTTAAAAAAGTTAAATAGAGGAAAAGGCGTAAAGTTCGATTAGATGATAAAAAGATAAGGTAATCCTACCTGTGGGTACTTATGAAACCTTTACGATTTACCATAGACTTTGATACAGAACGTTTCTTGAGATAGGTATAAAGATTGCCGAGACATAAACCAATAAACAAATAAATTAATCCCCCAAATGCTGCATATACAAGGGTTCCTGCAGCAGCTGTGAGGAAACCAAAAATAACTTGATCTTTATCTTTCGCTGGCGATGTCGGTGGATCGGTCAGCATAAAAAATGCAAAGAAAAGAGTACCATTTATAAATGGCGGTCTAAGTGCATCTACTGCGTCACCAATGTTAAAATACCCCATCAAAGCCAGCATTACAAAAGTTGTGCCCAAAAACGAAAAAACCTGTGGGAATTTATGAATTCGGTTAGCCACCATATATCCGCCGACTAAGAGAAATAGAATTGTCCAAACTGAAAGATCTCCAAATGCCCCCCACCAGCTTTGGCCCGTTTTAAAAAACAGGAATGAAAAAAGCAAACCGAATGCAGCAGGATTAAAAATCGGTTTTTTCTTATAAACGAGAAAATGCTTTGATAAAATTGCAAACACAGCAGTTGCTCCTACGACTAATATAGAGGTTGCAGTGCTTAATATAAGGGCAATGATTAAACCTGTAATAACCGCACCCTCCGGTAATGTCCATTTTCTTCTTTTGATAATATTAAGGATTATATCAACAATAACTCCTGCAAAAACAGCAGTGAATGCATTTTTAATTCCATGTGAATCTTTATAGCCTATTGCAGCAATAATAAGGAAGGCAAACATGGCTATTGCTACATACCCTTTTGGTGTTTTAATCCATTTTTTTAGTGTCATTACTATTTCCTCCAACATGTATAAACTGTAAATCAGATGTAATAAATAGTCCCCTTAAGCCCACCTCTTCCAATAACTTTTTCCCTTTGTCCGCTCCTAGCAAAAAGCCTGCAGTAGAAAAAGTATCCGCGATCATCGCATAAGGTGCAATAACCGTTGAGCTCACCAATTCATTTGGTGACTTCTTTGTTTCAGGATTGATAATGTGGTGCATGCCAGGAACTTTTACATTCCTGCGTTCATAACTTCCTGAAGTGCAAACAGCCAGGTTTGAGATTTCAAAAACATGAACAATTTGTTCTTTCTTCTCAGGATGCTGAATGCCAACCTTCCAAGGAATTCCCTCTTGTTCCATACCACCTGCAAATATGTCTCCCCCTGCATTGATAACAAACCCATCAAACTCTTTCAGTTCATTTGCAGCCAAATCGATCGAAAATCCTTTTGCAACGGCTCCTAAATCAATGACAAGTGGTTTTTTTAAAAGTAAGGTATGGGCAGATGGATCCAAAATTATATCTCGATACGTTACGGCGTCTGCTGCGGCACTATTAATAACAGAGCTCGTTAGGTAGTGGCGATTATATCCCTGTTCCTCCATAACTTTACCGATGGAAGGATCAAATTTCCCATAGGTAAGTTTGGCTACTTCCAAAGCAAACATAAGGGGTCCGAATAAATATCGGCTTATTTGAACAGATTTCCCGATTACCCTGGTAACCTGCATTAATTCACTATCAGGGCTAAACCGGCTGCAAGCCTGCTCTACTCTGCGAAATTGTTCAAACGCCCGATTAATAGCTGCTTCAGCCTCCTCTTTATTGTCGGTGTTCCCCGTAACTACCTGTATATCAATGACTGTGTCCATAAATAATTTCGTTTTTCTCATTTTATCTCCTAAGAATTCTGGGCTTGATTGATAGCATCCTGGACAGCATCTGTAAACGCCTCTGTGCTGTATGTTGCTCCTGAAACAATACCTACATTCGCACTTTGCCGCTGAATGACTTGACCAGGAAGATCAACTACATCACTTTCAGAATAATGCATACCCCAGTTACTAATTTGAACATCCACAATTTTGTCTTTCCTTAAGGTTACGGCTACTTGAATATCCCCGCGTCTATTCATACCACTTCCTGTAAAAGTTCCATCTTTATATTTTTGTTTTGCCTTTTTATTTTGTTGGTTTAAAGCATAATTCGCAATATTTCCAGTTGTACCAGATTGCTGTACTTTGGTATGCAAACTAATTTGGTTATGTTGGGCTGATTCCATTTTGACCGCCTGTGTTTCAGTAGAATAAAATCCACTGGTATAAGCTGCAGCCACTGCTGTGCTACATAGAATTACCCACTTTTTATCCATTTTTACCATAGGAATCCTCCTTTGTATCAATCATCTCTGATACAGCCAATTATATTTAAACACTTTTAAAATTTCTTTAAAAAGCCAAAATAATATCATTTAAAATACTTTAAGAATAAAGCCGAGATATTCTTCGCTTTTGAAAACCACAGATGTTGATCGCTTTCCTGAGCCGTGAAGAAGTCTCTCATGGCCCACTCTTTTGATGGAGTCACGTACTGATACACGAACAGTCAAAAAATACCCACCTTTAGTAGCCGATTTTATCACCTGTCACAAATTTAAAATATGTAAGGCAAATAGACCATCGATATGTAATTAAATTTGATGGTCTATTTATTGATATACCAGCATTGATTTTGCTTTGTTATATAATTTGCTTATCAATTTAAGCGGCAATTTAGCTGAAAAATTAAAAAGGGTATGCAAAAATCGCTTGCACGCCATCGTCAAGCGATCTTTGTTTTGGTAACTATGGGCTTCTTTAATAAAAGCACCGTTACTTCAATAAGAAAAAGCAAACCTATTTGAAGGAATGCCCACGCTGGTTAAAGAAGAAAAAGGGTTTGTTCTGAATTATATGGTATTTATTCAAAACATCCGTTAATAGATCGGGTACCTCTTTATGGATCGGTTTTATTTTGCCGTAATGATTAAGAGTGGGTTCCCTATTTCATATTTCACTTTTATGCCAACAAGTTTCTATTTCTCAACCTGGTAGAGTAGTAGGAAAGTTTTGTATTGAGATTTTAACAAAATTCATCACAGTTTATTTACTAAACTTCTCTTAGCTCCAAAAGAAATGAGCTGCTTTGGCAGCCTTTTTCAAAAAAAAGCCCTCCATTAGTAGAACAAGCCGTCAACTCTTTTTTGTTCTATTTCTAATAATTGATTGTACTCTTCGTTCTCACTTTCAATTTCTTTAAATGCTCTTTCTGCATCGGAATTTTTCAGTAGCCAAGCTAACCCATCACTTAGGAAGATTGTTTTATATCCCCCCGAAATTTCTATAACTACCATATAAATTCATAAACTGTCTTTTTCGATCAATCAACGATCCCGATGGCCACGAACCTTGCATCTTCCGAATTTGAATAATTTGACCGGTATGGTATGCTTCGTGAAGCATTATGTCTAAAAGCTTTTCTTCAAAGGAATTTTGTTTAAGTTCTTCTTTGGTTGTTTTACTGAGCGCTTGTCTTAAACTGCGTTGAACTATTTCTGCACGTTCCACAATAGCTAGCCATTCCTTGTCTTCATATTTGTTCAGTAAGTTGAAGGTTTCATCACCATCGAGGTCAAATGTCCATTCACGGCCTTCTAAATTTGCTACAAGTCTCTCTTTATAGCAGACAAGATGATTAACATTTTCCCAAATGGTTTTGGTTGCCTCTCCTACTGGTCTCCACATTACCTGGTCTGCGGTGATTCCTTCTATTGCAGGTTTGAAAGGCACATACCAACTCTCCTTTTCAAAAGTAGTATCGAGCATTCTTAAGAGCAAGTCAGTTTGATTCATTAACTTTTTGGCTCATTTAAAATTATGTTCCAATTAAATAGTATTTCACCCAAAAATGGATAACTCCTTCTGAAAGTAGTTGCCCGTTTCTATGGCCAGATTTCATTAATCCAACTTGAGTTTAACGAGATAAAATTTTAAAGGATCACTCCCGCAAAGGTTCCTCTTAAAACTAGTTTCTCATTCTGGTTTATGCATATGAAAGAAGCCATAATGGCTGTTCTATTATTCTCCTGCTTTTCAAACTGCTCAATTTCTACTTCACAAATAATTGTATCTCCCGTAAAAACAGGCCTTAAAAACTCAAAATTCATAGTACGGGCAAGTACATTGAAATCTCCGCCAACCTTTGTGGGTAATGTAGCAGTTAACAACCCTTGAACAACAAGTCTACCCTGTTCATCAGGAGTAATATGATGATTCCCTTCATCTAAAGATAGTTTTGTAAACATTTCAACATCTTCTTTGTGGAATGTTCGTTCAAACCTAATTACGTCTCCTACCGACAATCTGTAATCCCCCTTGTATTTAATACTAATATTAGTATAAATGATATTCGAAAATTCTAACAATATTTTAAAAAAGCCCTCCTATTTTTTGAAACCCAAAAATTTTATTAAATTAATAATTATTTTTAAGAGCAGTTTCTAGCAAGTAATTATGTAAAATAAGCTGGCTTTTCGTCATTTGCTTAACTCTAGCTAACTGAATTGAACTTTTAACACGCTTTATTGTTATTTTTACTATCAGAACATTCATTTAAATTGTTATAGTTATTTCAAAGGGAGTGGTTTTTATGGAATTAAACGATGTTATTTGCGGGCACAAATCCATCCGAGAATATGAAGATAGGGAGATAAGTCAAGAACTGCTAGATGAAATTTTAAATGCAGGCATTCGTGCCTCTTCAAGCGGCAATATGCAATCTTATTCAATTATCATCACCAAAGACAAAGAACTTAAGAAAAAATTATATAGTGCACATATGGAACAATCGATGGTTGTGGATGCTCCTATACTATTAACCTTTTGTGCTGATTTTAATAGAATGAGAAAATGGCTAACGCTTAATGATGCACCTATACATTTTGATAATTTTATGAGCTTTATGATAGGTGCCATTGATGCAACTTTGGCAGCACAAAACTGTGCTTTAGCAGCAGAGAATGCGGGGCTGGGAATTTGTTATATGGGCTCAACGCTTGCTAATTGCGATCAAATTGGAAAAATACTAGACTTACCACCAAATGTTGTACCAGTTGTAGGTTATTCATTAGGATATCCCGCAGAAAATCCAGCTCCACGTGATCGGCTTCCACCGCATGGACTTGTTCACTACGACCAGTATCATGATTATTCGGAAGAAGAAATTTTAGAGATCTATAAAGAAAGAAATGAAAAGGGATGGAAACGCTACATGGACATCCCTAGGCTTAAAGAAATGACAGAACGATTAGGATTAAAGAATCTTGCTCAAGTCTATACCATTGCCAAGTATACGAAAGAATCTCACCACGAGTTTTCACAGACAGTACTAAACTACTTGGAGACGCAGAATTTTATGAATAATGAGTGATGATTTTTCAGATTTTTGAAAGAAAAAACGATCCCCAAGAACATCGCTTGTTTTTGGGGTAATTTTGTTTTTATAGGTGTATTAAGTTGCAATAATATTTCCCCTAAACTTTTTCCATTAGGTGCCCACATTAAAAACCGCTACCCTTTTTCCAATAGCATTATGGAAGAACAAAAATAGCCGGAAATAGTTGCCGGCTTATTAATACTTCTTTTTATATTTATTACTTTGTAATGCAAAGAAAAGCCAAATTAAAACAGGGAAAGTTGCATATGATGTGTTATGCTCCAACGGATGCCCCAGAATTATAGCTAATATATCTACACTTACGTTTGTTAAAAATGATAGGATCACTGTAAGTAGAAGAAGATGAATAGACAGCTTTCCAAACCTTATATTTGATTCTTTTACGAATTTAGCCATAAAACCTCCGAACAAAGAAGATATATACAATTTTACTATACTTGTCATACGTACATATAGAAAAATTACCCTACTTTATTTACCTGTCTTCTTCAGCTAACCTTTCTCAATAAAAGAAGAAAAAATTAGCGGCTTAACTGTTATACAGTGTTAAATCACCTTAAGGTATCATTGTCGCCAATGTGTTCAATTTGCTCTAATACACAAGGATTATTTCCGTATATAGAGTAACTTGTAAAATAAGTTTGATTGGCCTCTATTAAATTCCAAACCATTGGTTCTTTAATAATAATTTTTATTTCTTTCTTTACTTTACTGTTTGGGTCAAATGCTATTATCCACGCTTTTTTATAATCTTTAGAATGCCCCTTTTTAACAATGGGTAAATAGGAAGTCATGGATGAAGAAGGACCCACTGCACTATCATAACTGGTAACAATCAGTAAGAAGCTAACAATTAATAATTTTATACTCCTGTGCATTGTTCACCTCTAATATTAATGTTTATGATAAATATATTTAAGCGGTATCTCTTCATTCCTTCTTTCAATAAACTTCCCGTTAATAAAAAAGAACATTTCTTCTTATAGAAGAAATGAATTTATTTTTTTCATTTCGATTTTCCCAATAAACCTATTGCAGCTGCAATGCCAATGCCCACTCCAAACCAAGCAGCTATACTCAAAACATTAACCCCCTTTTAGACTAAAACGTTTCCTCATTGTATATATATCTTTAAGGTTATTTAAGTTCCACTAATCTGCTCCGTTAGCTTAACAGTAGTGGGATAAATGTGTGAATAATTTTCTTTAATTGCTTTAATTCTATTACCTTCTATTTGTTGAAGAATCTGTCCTCTTTTTAACCTATAAATCTTGAGCTAGACGGACCATATCCCTGCAAAGAATACCGTTCTCGTAAATTTCTTCGGGATAATGCTTAACAAAAAAGTCAAGATCAACACCAATGATTCTAAAACCGCATTTTTGATATAGAGCCAATTGCCCTATGCCTGCGTTTCCTGTACCAATTTCAATTGTTTTATAGCCGCTTGTCCTTGCTGCCTTAATGGCATGCGTTACTAACTGTTTTCCTATACCTCTGCCATGAAGATCTTCACTAACAGCAACATTCACAATTTCCACTGTCTTTGGCCTTGTTGGAAGTAATACATAAACACCAATAATCTTATGTTCACTTTCTGCTACAAAGCATTCGCCCCTATTAACATATACCTTAACAATCTCTTCTGAAGGGTCTGCTAGTAACAACAATTCCATAGGAAGTTCTTCACCTTTGTTTAGCTTCCTGATCTCCATTTTAATCACCTTTTTTGATAATCTTTTATCTGAAAATAAAAAGAGGCTTTTACGCCCCTTCTGTTTTTTTACAATAATCAATTTATGAATCAGACTTTAACTCCCGAAGCAATTGGAAAATTTGCCCTCTGTGATGTGCTTCGTGTTCTATCAAATGATAAACCACCCATTCAGGGGATACGTCATAATTCTCAAGTTCACGAGGTTTACGCCAATCATTTAAATCCATTGAACGAAAATAGGAAAGAAAAACTTCACGTACCTTCTTTAGACGGTAAAAATGTTCTTCTAAGCTTTCTCCCTCAACATGAGTCATTTCTCCATCCGTTCGACTTTCTAAAGGAAATAACGACTTGATTTCGGGGTCCCAATCAGTTCGGAGAACTTCTACATAAAGCCAATCTGCCTCAATTAAGGCGATATGATATAAGAGAGAACCAATTGACTGTCTTTCACCAATTTTTCTGTCTAGCAGGTTTTCGCTTATACCGGTTAATTCGATTATAAGCGTACGACGAACATCCTCTAAGCACCATAACCATCGGCCAATTTCTGCTTCATATCCTGCTAATGAAAAAACATTTAAAGATTTCTTACCCAATTATTTAACCTCCCTATACTGCTTTAGCCTCTGTGAAGGCTGATTTTAAGGTAAAATCGATTGCCGATTAGGAAAAATAAAATACTGCCTAAGGTTATGGTCATAATGACTGTAAACATCGCAGCTCCATTGGTATGGCTTAATAGGTACCCGCCAATGATCGGACCAACAAAGTTGCCGATTTTTCGAAACTGGCCCGCCCCAAAATACGTTCCGCGTAAATGGTCGGGTGCCAGCTGATCGATAAGAATGCTGTTGGATGGAAAAATCAGAATTTCTCCGAATGTTATTAATACGACAGAAAAAATGGCTGTAACCCACCCGTTTACGAATCCAAAACCAAATAACCCGGCAGCCATTAAAACAGATCCTGCTATCATGACTTGCATTGGCTTAAACTTCTCGGCAAAATGGCTGATCGGCATTTGCAGAAAGACTACCATCACGGCATTAATCGTCAAAAGGACAGAAAAGATATACACCCCATTGCCCAGTTTTTCCTGAAGGAATTGCGGTATATTGGAATCCAGCTGCACATAGCCCATATTGATTAATATGATTCCGAGAACCAGATATCGCAACGCTTTATCTGTTTTAATAATTTGTAAGGCATCCATGAAAGTAACTGCTTTTTTCTTTTGTTCACTTTTAGGTAATACCAGCTTTCTCAAAAAGAAAAACAATACGACTGCGTATAGAAAATAAGTTGTCCCAGTGATCATAAAAGAGAGATTTGCTGACGTCACCGCCAAATAGGCACCCACTAAAGGACCAACGGAAGCTCCAATATTTATTGCTGTATATCTTAAGGAATAAGCCTTCATTCGATTTTTCTTATCGGTGACATCCGCCATCAATGCCTGAGAGGTTGGTTCAAAAAATGAATTGCACAGTCCGTTTAAGGCATTAAGCAGGATAAACCATCCCTGGCTGTTCGCAATGGTAAATCCGAAATAAACACCTACCATGGCAAACAATGAAATGAGCATAATCGGTTTGCGGCCAAAACGGTCGGATAGATGACCTCCAATAAAACCCCCAACTGTAGCACTTAAAGGTCCCATCCCTACAATTAAACCGATAATAATCGGAGGGAGCTCCAAATGCTTTGATAAGTAAATAGACAAAAATGGCAAAGTCATAAATGCCGATCCTCTGGATAAAACAGTACCAAGTAACAGCACCCACACAATGGTATGAAACTGTGCGATATAATTTTTTATTTTATTCATGATACCCCTTTCAATTATGTAAACCTTCTGGTTGAATTCAATTAGTTTACATAATATTGTTATGTAAACTAATTTAAGATAAGATTAAAAAAATATTTTAATTTGAATTTCCCGAGTGGTGTTACGTTTACTGCTCTGCTTTCCTTCAACGGTTCCACCCATTCCAGCTCATAAAGTTTATGGACAATTGCTTTTCCAAGTGCACCGCCAAGATGATATTTCTTTTCTGTCCCATCCAGGCATTTTCTTGAAAAAGAACGTTTACTCCTTCTTACTTCATCCATATTAATACCAAAATTTTTTAACAAAAGAAGACCGGTTTCTGTTACAAGGAAATCCTGCTCACCTTCTATTAAAATAGACTTGTTAACTAAGGCTTGTGTCAAAGCCACACCGAACTCTCCGGCAAAATGATCATAACAGGTCCTTGCCTTTTTAATCGCCTTTGCTTGTGTCGTATTCATGGTACACCTCCGTGTATTCTAAATAGCCATACGGACTAGATACTATATTCTAAATTTTTATAGTAATAACCTCTTTTTTTTATTAAAATAAAAAAACGCTGTTTGGCTAGTGCTGTACAGCGTTGATTTATACTATTTCTAGACTCCTTAGAATACCAGCCTTAATTCTTTTTCTTTTTCTGTAAATATCTCAGATAAGAAAAGTTCTCCTTGTATCCGACTGCTTTATATTTTTCTGTTACTTTAATGGAAAAAGGAAAAAAGCTAAAGTTCATGATCCTTCTTTTTTGTTGCCAAATATACTGCCCTGTTTCGAGGCGCTGGATTTTGTTCCGTTTAAAAATTCTAATGAATACCTGGATATTTTTTATGCCTGTGTGCTAAAGGTATTCCTCATCTATTCTCCATTCGCCCCTCTTCCAATGAAGGAAACTAGTAAAAGGAAGGATTAATAAAACCAGTATTAAAGATGACCAGCCAAACGAACAAAAAACGCGCAGGAGAAAACAGTTTCCAAAATCGTATTGGGAACAAGATATCCAAAAAGGCTTGCTTTATAGAGTTTTTTGATTTGAGTAAACATGGCATCAGGAAAAATATCCAGATTTTTTTTCCATAATTTCCGTTCAATGGACGGATAGAGCAGTATCCTTGAATCACCAGTTTCCGCCTTTCTATTAGAGCATAAGTAAAATAGGAATTAATATTTCTAACACTACTTTACATCAAAATATCCTCGCGCTTATTAGCGCGAGGATTCCTATTCTCTATCCGGACTTTTTACCATAATACCTTCAACCTGCGTTAGCCCTTCATTAAAAAGGCTAACACAGGTACATTCCATAATTCATTAAAGGATTTTTCATCCAACAGCAAGTAGACTTATTGCTGACTTTACCTTGTTAAGGGTTTGGAAACCTTAATATAACGGTTGTTCCTTCATCCAATATACTTTGAAAGTGAATCGTCCCGTGGTATTTCTCTACTATTTGATAACAAATCATCAAACCCAATCCTGTCCCTTTACTTTTAAGTGTATAAAAGGGGGTACCAAGCGACTTAACTTCTAATTCTGACATTCCTCTTCCAGAATCTATTATTCTGATCTCGACATAATCCTTTATCTTTTCAGCCTGGACAAACACAGTTTCCCCTATTTTAGAAGCCTCGACTGCGTTCTTTACAAGATTTGTGATTAACTGTTTAAACTCAATAATATTTGCCACCACATAGCAATCTTCTAGGACATTTACCTCAATTTTATTGTCATGTAATAGCCCGTAGGAATAGAGTATGTCTGTAACATTTTGGAGAACGTCTTTTACATCTATGGTATTAAGCTTCTTTTCATTATCCGGTTTTGCAAAAGTCAAAAAATGTGAAATAACATGTTCTGCTGTTTTCAACTCTTCCATCATCAAAGAAAAATTTCTTTTTACATCAGGATTAAAGGAAACATCTTCCGTATACAGCTGCAAAAAACCTTGAACTACCGTCAGTGGATTTCTAATTTCGTGTGCAACTGCAGCTGCCAGCTGCCCAGTCGTTTTCAAACGCTCCTGATGCTGTATTTGTTCATAATAAGTTTTCAGTTTTTGTATTCTTATCGATGATAAATAAAAAATAAGATATAAGATGATTTGACTTCCTACAAAATTAGCAATATTACCTAGAAGATCTATTTTTATTTGTGGGAATATTTTTCCTTGGTCAATAAAAATAATATAACTAAATGCTGCTGTTATTGATAGACTGTTGAGGATTAAAGAAAAATAAAATAGCTTGGAATCAAAAAAGAAAATGGAAATAGCCGGAATAAAACATAAAAAAATAAACGTTGACCATGTTTCAGGATATAAAAAGAAAATTAAATAGAAATAAGACGAGGCTACTAATATAATGATCATTCTAAAAATTTGTGTTTCAAATCTCGGATAGAGCACTAAACAGGCAGATAGGACAACAAAAAGGACAATATGCCAAGAGTATCCTACCCCAAGTTCCCCCATTCGTGGATTACCAATGAATAACCCCATTGACATTAGGATAATAATTATAAGTATAGAACTATAATATAATTTCAGATTGATATTAATATAAAATTCTTTCATATATACACCTTTTGATCTTAGTCTTTGTATTAGTTTATTCTTTCTCGTAGCAACCTCTATATGTATTTTTTTAATCCAATAAAAATATTTTAGGATAAGATACCCATATTATCTCTTTATTCTCATATTATTACAAGCTTCCCATAAAATATGTTTCCTATTACTTTAAAACTACTTTTAATTTTCAAGATTATTTAATCTTGCTTTTCATATAGGTGGAACCTACTTCTTTTGTTAGTAGAAACCTTATCCAATAATGCTATCAAAAGAAAAAATCCTCCCACTTATTAGGGGAGGATTCCTATTCTCTATCCGGGCTATTGACCATAATTCCTGCCACTTGGGTAAGCCTTTCATAAAAAGCCTGTCCAGCAGGTTCATCCCATAAACCTATTTCTTTGAAGGCTTCCTTCATGCAGCGCAGCCAGCTCTGTGCTCTTTTCGGTGTAACTTCAAATGGCATATGCCGATGTCTCATCGCTGGCGGGCCAAATTCCTGACTGTAAAGTGCGGGCCCTCCTAAAAATTGTGGCAGAAACAATCTCTGCTTCCTCTTAATTTCTTCCATATCTCCTACAAACAGTGGTGCCAGATTTGGATCCTTATATACTCTTGGATAAAAAGCATCCACAAGCTTTTCGATCGTCTCCTGTCCCCCAATTTCGGTGTAAAGTTCTCTAAATTGATATTCCACTGTAATCACCACACTTAATTTTTCCTTTTATTATATAGCTATATCATGTCACTAATAGTGATTTATATCACACCAATAGAAATATGTATCTGTTATAAAATATAAAGTGAAATTAAAAGGGTTATATTGTTGGAATGGATTTGCAGTATTATTATTGATCGTCTTGTTAGAAGGCTGTAAAAAAGGACCTTTTGCTTTTTGCATTAGAAAAGGATTCATCCACTGCCTGACAGGATTTAACGATAAAGTAGATAAAAAATGACGTGTGAGTTCACACGTCATTTTTATTGTCTTAGACAAAAAACTTAATAACAGTCAGGATTACCCCAATAAAAAATCCGCAAATGGCTCCATTTACACGGATCCATTGGAGATCCTTCCCTACGTTATTTTCCAGCATATCGATAAGTGTTTCATTATCGAGTTTATCAAGATTTTCTTTTACAAGTTGTCCAATCTTAGCATGGTTTGCGTCAATCAAAAGGAAAATTTGATTTTGAATCCATGTTTCAACAGAATCCATTTTTTCTGGTACTTCTCTTATTTCATTAATAAACTTTCTTACAAAGGAAAGAACGTACTGATCTACAAATTCATCTTGTTCTATAATGCTGATCAATTTGTTTTGCAGCTGTGTTAAAATAGCTCCTATTTGCTTTGCTGGGCTCCAATTGTGAAGCAGTGTTTCCTTCCAATTGTTTATATCATTGACAAGCTCTTTTTTCTCTTCAAAGTTTCTAAGCTCTCTGCGAATTCGATTGAGGATTAAATGCCTGTAAGGATTATCCTCCTTTTGCAGGAGAAGAATTCTTTCTAGAAAAAACGGCTGAAGCATGTTGCCTAGTTTTTCCTCGTTCAGCATATTGCTAAAGGTGCTGATCGCCATTTTTAAGAAACCATCAGCTTGCGTGTTATCCAGCAGCTGTTTCGCCATCTTACCGATTTTAAACTTTGTTTCTTCATCACTTATCCACTTTTCAGTCTCAACAAGAACGTAGTCTAATGCTTTTGAATCTAGTTTTCTGTCTAAGGCTTCCTGAATAAGTTTTTGAAGCAGAGTGATTACATCTAAACGGCTTAGATATTCCTTTAACTCTTTTTCAAGAAAAACAGCCATTTTTTCTATATTAACTAAGCCAATTGCCTGGAGTAACAGACGTCTAATCCACTTTTTAATCAAATCAGTTTCTATTTGTTTTTCTGCGATGCTAAATACTTTCTCGGCAATCTTAATCTGCTTGATTTTCCCCTGGATACTTTCTTTTGTCAGCCAGTCATTTTCAAGCATGTTAATGAGTGCGCCAATCATTCGATCACGATTCTTTGGAAGCAATGCCGTGTGTGGTATAGGAATACCAAGTGGATGCCGGAATAGAGCTGTGACGGCGAACCAATCGGCAAGTCCTCCCACTAGGCCGGCTTCAAATCCGCCTTGCAATAAACGGCCAATAAGAGAATCTTGAAATGGTATGGTGGCGAGAAAGCCAACGGCCATAATGGCCAGTGAAATTTTTGCGAAGTACTTTGATTTTTTGTGTTGTTTTGCCATAGAATCCCTCGGATATTCATTAAATTTACTTAACCATAATACCATTGTTATAACACTTTTTTAAAATAACTTGTATCAAAAGTTTTAAAAAGACCAATCAGAAATTCTGATTGGCTAGGGTTCATGCTTTATTTTTTCAAATGATACGGTACGGTTGTTACTATAACATTCCTGCGGTAGAGCAAAAAGCCCCTTATTAACAGACTGGACTGATTATGGAGAAAATTTTGCCAGCCTTTTTTCGGTATAAACTGCGGAATTAAGACGGTAACACGGTGATTATATTCAGCTGCTTTATGTTCCACAGTATCGATAAATTTCGTCAGCGGCTGAACGATACTCCTATAGTGTGAATGTAATGTGACCAATCGTACATCGGGCTGCCACTTTTTCCACTTCTTTTCAAATTCCGCTTCAGTTTCACGGTCAAAGGCTACATATACAGCAATTAATTGAACCGTTCCCAGCGACTTCGCATAAACTAATGAGTTTTCAACCACATGAGTAATACCCGCAACCGGGACAATCATGACATTTCCTTCGATTGGCGGTATTGGCTCATTATTGCTTAAGCTTAGCTGTTCTCCGACTGCATTATAATGTTTTTTGATTGCGTGAAATAGCAGAACGATTAACGGAAGAAAAATCAGGACAGACCATACCTGCCCAAACTTAGTAATAAAAAAGATCATCATGACCAGAAAACTGATCAAGGCCCCAACAAAGTTGATGATTAATTTTACTAACCATCCCTGCGGTTTTTCCCGGACCCATTTTACGAGCATACCTGTCTGAGAAAGAGTAAAAGGAATAAATACCCCTACTGCATAAAGAGGAATCAATTGTTCTGTCCGGCCTTTAAATACAATAATCAAAATGATGGCCATAACAGCGAGGAAGATGATTCCATTAGAATAACCCAGCCGATCCCCTCTTATAGTAAACATCCTGGCTATATACTTATCTTTTGCCAAATTAACAGCCAGCAAAGGAAAAGCAGAATAACCAGTGTTTGCTGCCAGAACCAGGATCATGGCGGTTGTAGCTTGGATAAAGTAATACATATAATTACGGCCAAATGTCTTAGCTGTTATTTGGGAAACCACTGTTTCTTTTTCCTGAGGGACAATTCCGTAGTAATACGCTAAATATACGATACCAGTAAACAGTACTGCAAGAATGAATCCCATTGCCATCAAGGTTTTCGCTGCATTTTTAGGTGCCGGATCTTTAAAGTTAGGAATCGCGTTCGAAATGGCTTCTACACCCGTTAAAGCAGAACAACCCGATGCAAATGCTCTAAGTAGTAAAAATAAAGTGATACCAGCAACAGGCGTTCCAATCGGTGAATGTGCATCTGCTGGTACGGCTCCAGTTACAATGTGATAAATACCAACAATGATTAAAATAACAAGGGCCAGGACAAATAAATAAACCGGATAAGCTAAAACAGACGCCGATTCAGTTATCCCTCTTAGATTTAAGATGGTAATGAATATGACTAATATAATGGCAATCAAGACGTTGTATGGATGCAATGATGGAAAAGCCGAAGTAATAGCATCGGTACCAGCTGACACACTTACAGCCACGGTTAAAATATAATCAACCAACAATGAACCGCCTGCTATTAATCCAGGATTTTCACCAAGGTTCTCCTTAGAAACAACATAGGCTCCTCCGCCATGCGGATAGGCATAGATAATTTGCCGGTATGACAGGATTAACGCTAATAATAGAAATAAAACCCCTATCGCTATAGGAATTGAATACCAAAACGCGATAGCACTTATCGAAACCAGGACAAGAAGAATCTGCTCTGGGCCATAAGCCACTGACGAAAGGGCGTCAGATGAAAGAATAGCCAATGCCTTTACTTTATTTAATTTTTGTTCCCCTAATTCATGTGATTTTAAAGGTCTTCCAATCAAAAACCTTTTTAGCGCATTAAACAATCAATTCCGCCCCCATAAAATTTTTTTCTTTTGTATAATTCCCTGTTTTTTTAAAAACAATCAGAGACAAGTTTTATTATTTTTGAAATAAAAAAGCCCTCCAGGCATAGTAAGTTGCCCAGTGGACTAAGTTTCCTCGTCTCACCAGTTTTCACTTCCTCTCCTGTTACGCTTACGAGGTTAGCTGTCGGGTTCGGGCCATAAGAGTAGCCCTTCCTGTTTAAGGATTCACCCCAGTGGAAACCACAATCACGGGTCCCCCGCTCCATAAGGATTAAGCGAATTAGAAATATGAAACTGATTTTGATAATACTCCTATCATTTCCATTTGTAAATGAATAAGTGGAAAGGAAAAGACTGATTCCATGTTTAGTAAAAAGTACTTACTAAGAAAGAAAAACATTTTAACAAAAATTAAGCTTCTTAGAGTTGGTAAGGTTTAAGGAAACAAATCGACTTAGCTAGATGGAATGTACTTTCTTGCCCTTCCTAACCCGGTTCACTGATTTGCAGGGCTCATTTCTGATTTCGAAGTTTGGTCGCTGTTTGTTTTCTGCTTTTTCTTTCTGTTGCGAAAAAATGCTATAACGAGCAGCATCATTGGAATGATGATTTGAAAGGGCCAATGCAAGTAGATTGGAACGATCTTCAATCCTTCCTTTATATGTTCTGCATAGTTTGAAGCAATTGTAAGAGAGGCAAATAAAACTATGAACCCAACGGGGAAGCTTAGCTTGCCTGGATTCTTAAATTTAAATAATTCAGTTGCTCCTAGCACTGCGGCATAAAAGTAGAGAGTTATTTTGAAAAATCCCCCTATCACCAGGTAGAGCATAAAAAACACATCCAGTCTTTCGATAAAATTCATAAGCTCTATTTTAGAAATCGTACTTAGCAAAGGGAAGGGAGAACGAATTATTAGGTCTGTCCCTAGAGAAGCAATATTGATAATGGTGGTAATAATTATGTTTATTCCGCTTAAAATCATCCCTGAAAGGCACACAAATTTTGCTTTTTTTGGTTCATTTAAATGGGGAAGAATCATGGTAAAGATAATCATTTCACCAAAAGGAAAGGTAATGGTTTCACCCATTGTTTTCTTTATGACCGGCATAATGCCATTTTCCAATATCGGTTTAAGATTTTCTAAATGGATTAGTCCGGAAAATACAACTAATAAGAAACCAGTAAAAGCCATTAAATAAACCATCATAAATAAAAGTTCCCCAACCCGGGCCAAAACTTCAAGGCCTTTATGGATGGCGTAAATGACGGTAAGAATCATCAATGTGTTGATGATAAAAAGTGGTGTATTTGTATAAATCGTTGTCGTCAATAATTCACCGATATCACGCGTTACCCTCGACGCACAATAAATAAAATAGACGATATATAAAAAGCCCAGAATGCTTCCAATAAATTTTCCTGTAATTTTTTGTACATATCCAGTCAGGGGTAAATCCGGGTAATAGCTAAACAGGCGATGATATACAAGAAAAAGCAGAAGCCCTCCTGCCATCCCTAGCAGTACAGCTATCCACGCATCTTGTTTTAAACCAGAAGCTATGCCGACAACAATCGCGCTGCCCATTTCAAACAAAAATACAAGGACAAACAATTGGAACGACGAGATCTTTATGGTGTCCATCTATGCTCCACCTTTTAGGGTATTATTTCAAATCAACTGAAAACGGATTTGTCCGAATCCCACTCCGGCGGAGATAGGAATCTACCTTAACATTGACTTGTAAATCGGCAAACCGATTATCCCAATCTTTACTAAGCTGTTTCCATAATTTAGGGTCGGTACGGTGAATAACATCACCAAAACCAAAAATATCACTGCGTTGTTTTTGAGCAGCTTTAATGGTACCAAGTACTTCCTTCTGAATTGACTTTTCCATTTTCCGTTCAATTTTTCCAATGACGTCCGGATCAGTCAATTTAATAGGCAAGTCTGCCTGGCTGACATTTCCTTCATTTTCAATAGATACAGTAATCACAGGCTTATCGTTTTTGACAATCGCTGTTACCTTGGTCTTGGATCTGAGGGTAATTAAATTAATAGCATTGTTTTTACCATTCCAATCTATATTGACATCTGTTCCTTTGACCTTATCCAGGACCCATACAGCCCCCCGGGCCTCTTTACCATCAATCCACCCTGTCAGTTTACCCTTTTTAAAAATAGCCAGGCCATCTGTTTTAATAATGACCTCAGGGATAGTCGAATCTATATTAGATTTATACTTTCCCTTATTCTTTTTCCCCACTAGGGTAAATCCATTGGCTATGGGATGTTTTCCTTTACTTACAAATCCACTGATAAAGTCATCAATTGTTATCTTAGTATTCTCTCCTAACATATTTTCGGTTACATCAAGAGATTTGGTGATATTATTGACAGGCAATTTATCCAGAATGGTAAGAGTCGACAACATTTCTTCTGCCGTTGTTCCCCGGGCGATAATTATCTGGGTAGTCGTCCTAAATACCGGATCCCGGTCGAGGGCATCCAATATATTAGAAATCCCCTCCTTTTTTGCCAGTTTCTCACTGATCACTACAACATTTGTATGAGCGTAGTAAAGCTGTCTGGAAACCTCCTTTGTCGCATTTCTGGAGGCATCCGTTAAATTAACTCCGGAACTTTTGTATACTGCAATGGGTAGGCCGCCACCACCTCCCATTTGCCCAGTAGTTACATTTCCTGGATTAACTATTTGAAATGTAAGTTTGTAACCATGGCCATTCTCTCCTCTGTCTACTCCTAGTGCCATCACAAAAGCTAAATCCGTTAGTTCCTTTTGGTTCCAGCAGCCCCCAAGAAACGGAACTGCAGATATGATCATTAAGAGAATTTTCCATGTCCGTTTCATTCCTGATCACCTTTTTTTGCCGAATCATTCTCACTTTTCTTTGGCGGCCCTGGTTTTTGGTTTGTTCCCGTTCTTACTATATTTCCTTTGCTTATCAAATGCGGACGCTCTGTAAACGTAAATATAGGAAAGCGGATTAAAGCATCCTGCTGATTATGGATATTAAAAGGCGCTAATGGTGACATATATGGTATCCCAAACGAACGCAGCGAACACAAATGGAGGAACATAAAAATAAGTCCCAGAGAAATACCATAAAAGCCCAAAAAAGTTGCAATTCCCATCAGCACAAAGCGCAGCAATCTTGCAGAAATTGCCATTGCGAAGGAAGGTGTTGAAAAATTGGCTATCGCTGTCATCGAAACAACAATGACCATAACAGGAGACACAAAACCGGCCTGAACGGCTGCCTGCCCGATTACAAGTGCCCCCACTATCGAAACAGCCTGGCCGACCGCCCTTGGCAGCCTTAATCCTGCTTCCCTTAAAATTTCAAAAACAACTTCCATGATCAAAGCTTCTACAAAAGCAGGAAAAGGTACATTTTCCCTTTGTGCAGCAATGGCAATCGCCATTGTCGTCGGAATCATTTCCTGATGGAAAGTGGTTGCCGCAACATATGTAGCAGGTCCGATTAAAGCTAAAAAAAAGGATAAAATTCTTAATAACCGAATTCCGGTTGAAATATCAAAGCGGAAATAATAATCATCCGGTGCCTGGAAAAACTGAATAAACAGAGCTGGGGCGGTAATAACAAACGGCGTCCCATCCACTATAATCGCAATCCTGCCTTCCACCAGCTGCGATGCCACTACATCTGGCCTTTCTGTATGGTAAGTAGTTGGAAAGGTAGTCCATGTTTGATCTTCAATTAATTGCTCAATATAACCTGATCCGCCAATGGCATCCATATCGATACGATTTAGTCTGGTCCTTATTTCCTCAACGATTTTCTCATTTGCTATCCCTTTGATATACATGATACCTATATCTGTTTGGGTTACCCTTCCAATTTTCATGGATTCAAGCCACAAATTGGGACTTTTTATCCGTCTTCTAATTAATGCTGTATTGGTTCGAATCGATTCTGTAAAGGCATCCTTTGGGCCGCGTATAGATAGTTGAGTGGTGGGTTCAGAAATTGCCCGTCTTTCTCCTCCTCTTGTACTGCCACTGATTGCTTTATTAAAACCATCTAAAAAAATAATTGTCTCTCCAGATAAGAGCAATTGATATGTTTTTCCCCAGTCCCTTACCACTTTGATATCTCCAAGGGCAACGGCTTTTTCAAGCAAAAATTTAAAGGGTTCATTTAAAACATCTTCTGTGTGGTTTTCATTAATAGATTCCAGCACAAAATCGCTAATTGCCTTACTATCAGCCAGTCCGTCAAAATATACGATTGCACCCTTATGAGTACCGAGCGTATATTCGCGAATAACAACATCTGTACTGTTGCCCAGCTCTTCTTTTATTCGGTTAATATTATCCTTATGATCCCGGAGGATTGGCAAATCTTCCGGTTTACCTGGATCTTGATCTTGACGGATATTATCATCCTGTCTCTTTTTTTGTTGTTTGGAAAACATTCTAGACAAAAATGACATTACTCCCGCCTCGCTTTTCGAAGATGATACACCTAACCAGTATTGGTTAGAGTAACCAATTCGATTTGTTTTATCCAATTTTTCAAAAATGGACTTAAGGTTGCCGGCATTAAGCGCGTGAAATGGGATAAGACGATGGGGAATAACAAAATGGAGAAATAGGAACAATAAGAGTAATTTCCTTCCTGAAGGTGAAACAGATGAAAATACTTTTAGTCACCTTTTTATTAGCAGGTA
Source organism: Neobacillus terrae (assembly GCF_011393025.1). Taxonomy (GTDB): domain Bacteria; phylum Bacillota; class Bacilli; order Bacillales; family Cytobacillaceae; genus Neobacillus_A; species Neobacillus_A terrae. The sequence continues at coordinate 161,881 of NZ_JAAOEO010000010.1, forward strand.
CATTATTGCTGCTAATCATGTCTTTGGATCTCATTATGGGAGCGAGCTTGTTAGAAGTTTTTGCGAAAGCTGCTAATCCTTTTCGTTTAATGGAGCCTACCGAATATGCTGTGGTATTTTTGTTCATCATTAGTTTAGGTATCTATCTTTTAAAAACATATTTTTTTAAAAAGAAGGATGAGGACAATTCATCCAAGAGTTAGGAATGTGAAAGTGCGTACGAATAAACTTAATTCCCTGCCAAATCTATTACTGTTTTATGGGCACTTCATTTTGTCACCTCTGGCAATGGAGTGGGAGAATTTCTATTCATTTGAAAACCTGACATAGAAAAACCGGGATGATGGTGACTTTTTAATTAAGTCTCCATAATCCCGGTTATAGTTAAAATTTCACCCATCATTTCATTTATTATTTATTAAATTAGCACTCAAAACGGTGCCTTTTAAAGATTACACACGAGTGTTCTTCTAAATTATATCTTATTTTTTCAAATAAATTACTTACCAGTTTCCCTTCCCCTACAGTGGTATTTCATCATTAAATTCCACTTGAAAGACCTATTTAGAACCCATCCAACCACATCTATTCATCAGTGGAACAATGTATTCTATAATTGATCATTATTTCCTAGGCAAGCGCAAAAAAGAACAAATTATATTAAAAAAATTCGATTACTGTCGAAAAACTGCTGGTTTTAATGAATATTTTGAGTCAAAGTTTTCCCTAATCCTTTCCTGTAATTACTTATTTGTGTAACAAGGTTTTTTAACCCAGCGGGCATACTAATTCTGAATCTACTGAAAGGGTGATTTTTTATGTCAATGGAATGGTTTGACCGAGTGGTTGGGGAATTACAGGATCACCTCGAATCCATTTGTGAAAAGTACGATCAAGAAGGCCAAATGGCAGTTGAGAGAGGATCAAAGCATCCAAGAATCGAGTTTTTTGTCGATTTCGAGGATGGTGGAAGAGAATATTTTTATACATTATTTTTTGATCCGCAAAATGAAGAATTCTATACGGAAACCATTGATGATGAACTTGAACAGCCTGCCAGAGTCATTCTTTCAGATATAGATGATATTGTCGATGCAGTGCATGAAGGTTTCCATGATTATGTTGAGGATGAGGATCAATCGGATGTTGTTTATGCAGATGACGACGATGACACGCTTTATTTTGACACCTACGAAGATGGCGAAAGTGATGAATTGTACGATGACGAAGAACTCCTTCTGACTGAAATAGTTGATGAAGATGATATTCTTGAGGAAATTGATGTTGAGTGGGAAACTCCTGAAGTGACAGCATTCCTAAAAGAAGATGAAGTTGAAGTTACCTACCAGTTTGGCCTTGTTCCGGAAACAGGAGATGGTGTTCTCCGCCGAATAAATCGCTTGTGGACAGAGGATAATGAATTAATGAAAGACGAATCAAACTTTATCTTCACAAAAGAAGAAGCACCAACGATCATTGCTATGATAGCTAGCCATATGGACTCAATGCAGGGTTACGAAGAATAAGTCCATGTGAATGAAATCTATTTTGATGGATTTCAGAACCGTATCTACCAACAATTCAACTTCATAATAAGGGTTCCTCCGAAGGTCTAGTAGTGTTTTTCTTACTATATCTTACTGAGGAGCTCTTTTTTTCAACGTTGAAAAATAACCATCTATAGGAATGTTAACCTGCTTTTCCCCTTATTAGGTCACCCAAATCTTTCTGATGGACCGTTTTTTTAATGGTTTTAAAATAAAGCATTTATTGTTTACTTCGTTTGCTGATTGGAAATAAGCATAATAAATCTCAACCATTCTATAGGAGGAGTGATATTTATGGCAGGACAATCCAACAAGGTCAAACATAAAACCAAAACTGCGTTGAATAAAGTAAAGTCTAGTATTAAGGAAAAATTATTTAATATCGCAGACATTCAGTCAACAACAGTTCAAGAATTAGCTGATTTCATCCAACATCACCCAGAAACAAAAGTTACCAAGAAAGAAATGCTTGGAAATACTTATTCTTTCTATAATTTAGAAACACAAGGAAATAAGTATTATTTAGAAACCAATACATCCAAAATTTTGCAGTTAGATGTATCTTCTCAGGATAAAAACATGGTATCTTATCGTTCATATAGGGATTCTTATCAAATGCATACACCAATTAGAATACCATGACTAAAATCCCAGCCTCTTTAATAGAGGCTTACTTCTCTACCCTGCCCCGGTAGTTCCATAACAAAAAGAGTCTTTCTAGGGCTGACAAAAGTCCTGCAGTGAAACTAATGACGCACTATGGTAGGACTGTGATGTATGAGACCAAAAACAAATTCCCATGGTTACACTACCACCTTCTCCAAGTCAATTTGTAATTGCAATCCAAGTGAATCTCCCTATCTGCTAAGTATCTTTTCAATTATGTTATTCAGGAAAAAATTTTATTGGAATAGACTAGTGCACACCGAAATATCTTTTTATATCTTTGGTTCCTCTCTAACTGCTACTTACCATTTCTCTGAGTTGAATAAACGCTGTATTCTTTAAGAGACTGCACTCCACGTTTATGCCTTCAACCATCCTTTTTCATTGGAATCTTCAGGGGTTCCTTTTTTCATGATTAAAATTGTGGAACTTAGACGTCTGTTTCATTGTTGTTAAAAATCCACGCTTGTCCATTTCAAATAATTTATGTTTCTCATACATTGCTATTAACTGATAAGAAGGAGGTGGAATTCTTATGGATGAAAGAGTCAGAGAAAGGCTCAGAGCAATTCAAGAAGTTCTTCAAGAGCAACTTCTAACTCAGTTACAGACTCAACGTGTATTCCAATCGCAGAACCAGCGACAGGCGGAATTACAAGCACAACTGCAAGCACAATTGCAAGCACAGCTTCAAAGGCAAAATCAAGCACAGACACAAAATGACACGGATACTGTTACACTTACAAATGTCGGTAACCCAATTGTTGTTGTAAATTGCAATTGTGATAATGATAAAGACCGAAGAAAAAACAAAAGATATTAATTTTTTTCCGTTGCCAATCACCGAGCTCCTTACAATTTTAGGGAACACCCATCGGGTGTTTCCTCCTTTAATCTATTACTAAGTCGGTATCTACTACCATTTGAGATGAGGATTATTTTCCATAACTTAATAAGCAAAAAAAGAGCAACCAAAGCAACTCTTTTACCAAACGAAGCACCCGATGGTAACTAAGCACCTTCTCTACTATTAGATATATCCCAACCTATTAATATATTCATTAAATTAATTAAATACTCATACAATACTGTTCAATTAATTCCTTTTAATTAACAAAGGCTCGAGTTACTACATACATTATTTAAAAAAATGGAGTTGATCTTCTTGGCGAGATGGATTGACGTATCAACATCAAAACACCATTTAAGATTGTATGACGGAAACAGACTGATTAAATCCTATCCGATAGCTACTGGCAAAATATTAACTGGGACCCCGTATGGCACTTACACAATAATAAATAAGCAGCCAAATCCTCCAGGTCATGTTTTTGGAGTTTTATGGATGGGATTATCAAAACCTCATTATGGAATACATGGTACAAACAATCCATCATCAATAGGTAAAAGCGTTTCTCACGGTTGTATTAGAATGTTTAATCAGGATGTTTTAGAATTATCATCAAGAGTTTCAATTGGTACGAGGGTCATCATTCATAAATAACTCTTTTAATCTCACCTCTAAACTGCACAGTTTTGCGTCCCATGCAACAGCAGCCTTGTTTTTCTAAATGAACTACATGCCCTTAGTGAAAAAATAGAAAAACGCTATACTCCTTAGTGGAATAAGGTACTCACTATTAGTTCAATAACTTAATTTTTATTATTATCCACCTAACAATTACTCCACTTATATTATAAAACAGGAAAGAGTAAACTAATTTCCAATTATTTAGTTCGTAAAAATCTATCCAAATAAACAAAGGTTCCCCAATAAAAGACATGAACAGTGACAGGATAAAATAAAAGAGCAAAAATGACCTCCAACTATGTGTCCACTGATAAATTAGCATCATCTAACATGGAACAACCGTTATATCTGCTGGCACTAAAGGAGGAAACATCTGAAATAACTTAGTGGGATATCCCCACCAAATTAAATCTGTCCCAATATTGTCTAAAAGTATAGCTAAAATAGCAATCAAAGTGCCATAAAGTAATATTTCAGCAACTCTTTTTTTATCTACTAGCCTCCACCAAATTATCCAAGGCACAATGGTAAGCAATAAAAGTAACCACCATCTCCAGGTAAATAAATCGTTATGTAACCAATGTTCGTAAGAAATGTCTCTTAATTTTCCTCGTAATTGCTGTATATCTCGATAAGTTGGCAATAGCTTCGACATACATTCACCCCATAATAGTATGCGTAAACGGGGAAAATTTATTTGTTATTAATTAAACTAGCCTCCCTCAACGAAGAAAGAAAAATCTACCGTTTTCTCCTTTTACCAAGATTTCACTATATTACTCCAGCAAAATTTCCTTTCAATACTTGTTTCCCATTCTGATTTGTACAAAGGAAAGATGGCAATATAGACGATATTCTATTATTATCTTGCTTTTTATATTTCTCGATCGTTACTTTACATATTATTTTATCTCCTGAAAAAACTGGTCTCAAAAACTCAAAATTCATAATAGGAACCAGTTCATAGTTATCTCCATCAACTTTTGTGGGTAATGCAGCTGTCAACAACCCTTGTAGGACAAATCTCCCCTAATCATCAGATGTAGTATGGTGGTGAGTGCATTCATCACCTGAAACCTTAGTAAACAATTCAACATCATCTATTGTGAAAGTCCGTTCAAATGTAATAATAGCGCCTACTTTTAAAGACAACGTGATTTCCCCCTTTATCATTAAATGAAAACTGTACTCAATTTAAAAGTGACGAATATTCCATTGCTATTGTCCATAAGCAGATTCAATACCTTTTCTCCATTCTCCATTTTTTCTCCAACTAGATTACTAAGTCCTTTAAATGGCTCCTTTAAGTGTCTGCACATCAACGATTGCTCTATTCATTTATTGTTAAATCATGAGATCATTTTGTCCTTGCACTTATTGACCCTCATTTTCCTATAAATAATATTTAATTTTATAAATTCCCTCAAAAACCTTGTTCACTTTATTGACCAGTCAGTATTATTAATAAAAAAACCGACACAAAAATGATTTATTACATCTTCTTTTTGCATCTAAAAGAAAAAAAGAGTATGCCATAAGCACCTTCCATAATTAATAATTTAGTACAGCAAAAGGTACCTACTGTTCAAGAGAGTATTAAAGGAATATAACATTTCTTGACTTTCTGAAAACCGATTACTTGTTCAATGAAAGGGTAATATTATACAGAATAGCTTAAGAAACGGCTAAGGAGTGAGTGAGTGAATGGGAAACATAACACAGAATGACAACTCTGGCCAGCAGGCCGGTTCGACCAAAAAAACGGTTGGTCAGTATTTATTTGATTGTCTTAAACAGGATGGCATTACGGAAATTTTTGGCGTCCCAGGGGATTATAATTTTACACTGCTTGATACCCTGAATCAGATTAATGGCATCCAGTTTATCAATGGAAGGAACGAACTAAACTCGGGATATGCTGCGGATGGTTATGCAAGAGTCAAAGGAATATCTGCTCTGATTACTACCTTTGGAGTCGGAGAGCTTAGCGCTTGTAATGCGATAGCTGGTGCCAATAGCGAGCATGTGCCATTGATTCACATTGTGGGTGCCCCTCCCGATCAGGATCAAAAAAAACACAAGCTAATGCACCACACTCTCATGGACGGAAACTTCGATGTCTTCCGCAAAGTATATGAGCCGATTTCGGCTTACTCTGCAGTGCTGACCCCGGAAAACGCCATGATTGAAATCCCGGCAGCGATTCGCACAGCAAAGGAAAAGAGAAAGCCAGTTTACCTTTCAGTAGCCGATGATATCGTGTCCAAGCCCGTCATCTTCCGGGAAGCGCCAACACTGACAAGTCCAGCTTCCAACCAAAAAACGCTTGAGGCTGCAGCGGGTCATGTTCGTCAGCTTCTTCAAAAAGCCAGTAGGCCAGTGATCCTGGTCGATGTCAAGACAATTCGGTTTGGTCTTCAGCCTGCAGTTCATCGGCTAGCTGAAGCAATGAACGTACCTGTTGCAACAACTATGTATGGAAAAGGTTCTTTCGACGAAAACCATCTTAATTATATTGGAATGTACGGAGGCTCATTCGGAAGTTCCGAAGTTCAAAGCACGGTTGAAAATGCAGATTGTGTTATTGCCGTAGGCTTGGTATGGGCAGATACTAACACTGCATCATTTACAGCAAAATTGAACCCGCTAGTCACAATCGAGATTCAGCCGGATATGGTCAAGGTTGCAGAATCGGAATATCCAAATGTACATGCAGGAGACATGCTTCTTGCAGTGGAAAAAATCGGATACAGCGGGAAATCATCAGCTGAAAAAGTGTGCTTCCCTTACGATCAAATCACTGGCATGGCCGATGAACCACTAAAAGCAGCCGACTATTATCCCAGTTTTCAGAACATGTTGAAAGAAAACGATATTGTGATTGCCGAAACGGGGACGTTCTTCTATGGTTTTGCACAGGTTAGACTACCGCAAAATGTAACGTACATTACACAGGGAGGCTGGCAGTCCATCGGTTATGCCACACCATCGGCTTACGGTGCAAGCATCGCCGCACCCAGCCGAAGGGTATTGCTTTTTACAGGTGACGGCTCATTGCAGCTGACCGCCCAAGAGATAAGCTCAATGCTCTATTACGGCTGCAAGCCTATCATCTTCGTCCTGAATAACAATGGTTATACGATCGAGAAGTATTTAAATGTGAAAACCAAAACAGAGGATCAGCAATATAATCAAATCCCACGCTGGTCTTACACCAAGCTGGCCGAAGCCTTTGGGGGCAATGCGTTTACAAGGACAGTCCGAACCAATGGAGAGCTTGATCAGGCAATAACACAGGCTGAAAAGGAATGTGCAGAAAGACTTTGCCTTATTGAAATGATCGTTGAAGATCCAATGGATGCACCTGAATATATGCAAGAGATGCGCAGTTATATGCAGAAGCAGCAAAGTCAAAAATAATCAAGCAATAAAAAGGGGTAAAAATTGGATGAGGTCTTTCTGGGGCTTCCTTAATAGGTAGTTTAAGGAGAGTTGTAATGTCTCCTTTTTTAGAAATCTATTGTAAAACTCGCCCCAATAAGGCGGGTTTTTTTAGGGTTTTAGTTAGCTGCTACAAAAAAACCACCGCTTAGTAGAAGAAGGACAAATTATTTGTCTATTGAATATTTCTTTTAAATATTTAACATTTTCATCGAAAATTACAACCAAGTATGTTTTTAAGTACTATTGTAGTGCGATTGCTTATAACAATCGCACCCGGTAGTTCAACAACACATAAATCTGCTTGTTGAAATTCAATTGATTTTGCTTGATACATTTTGTCTTGATATTCATAAACAATAACAAGTTCCCCAATATAGGCAGCTGGAGTAACTTGTCCAGGGATTATAGCTATAAGTTGAGTTTCTTTTACTTCATAAACAATAATACTTCCAAAACCTATATCATCACCAAATTAAGGCTTGATTGTTTTGAGTGTTATATCAACTATATATACTTTGCCAAAAAATAGGACTTTCACAGGGGCCAAACTTCCGTTTTTCTTTTCCTTGTTACAGCATTCTCCTTTTTGATATTCTTCTTAAAAAACAATTTTCCTTGTTCAACTCCTCCCTCTGTTTATTTCGTTTTTCTCGCAAATACCCGGGAATATGTTCAGATCTTAGCTTCATGGAGGCATAGTGAAACCTAGGAGGTAAAATTTAAAAATAAGGCGTATCTTTCTTAAAATAAATGTATTTTGAAAATTTTAAGACATAAATTGCAACTTGACTGGACATGCTTGTTTACACAAAAAAAGGACGAAGATTAATCACCTTCATCCTACAAATCTATTTCACCACGAGGCTGTCCCCATTCATTCCTTACTAGAAAGCAAATGGACGGTTCTTTCTTTCCAACGAAAACTATTTCAAAGAAGCAAGGGAACCTTCTCCTTGCTTGTCTTCTCAATAAATCGTTCAAACTTCAGGGTGAGGCTGGGCAGGTAAATCAATTTAATTTTATACCCATAAATTTTATTTCCGTCATTTCTGAAATGGCGGAAGCAACCCCTTCCCGACCAATGCCGCTCAACTTGACACCGCCGTAAGGATAATTGTCCTGTCGAACTGTCGAGATTTCATTAATCCATACTCCACCTGTTTCTAATTCTTCAAAGAAACGAAAAGCCCTGTTGATATCCGATGTGAAGACACCTGCCTGCAGTCCGAAATCAGAATTGTTGGCAGCAGCAATAACCTCTTCCTCTGTTTCAAAAGGAATCACCGATACTAAGGGTGCAAAAACCTCCTGGCAAACCACCTTCATTGAAGGCTGAACATCAACCAACACTGTAGGTTCGAGAAGAGCCCCTTGTCGCTGCCCCCCAGCTAATACCTTAGCCCCTTGGCTCACAGCCTCCTGAATCCAGGATTCAGCACGAATAGCTGCATCTTCCGTAATCAGCGGGCCCACATCCGTTGTATCCATTGCCGGGTCTCCCGCTTTCAGGTTTTTCACTAACGGAACCAATTGATCTAAAAATTTGCCAAAGACTGACTCATGTACATAAATTCGTTGAACAGATATACAGGCTTGTCCTGCAAATGAAAATCCGCCTTTTACCATACCCGCAACCGCCGCATCCAAGTCAGCATCCGGAAACACAATATTTGGAGAATTGGACCCTAATTCAAGGGTTACTTTTCGGTTTCCGGCCATTTCTTTAATTTTATAGCCTACAGGGCCGCTTCCGGTAAAGGTGACTTTTTTTACATGACGGTGAGTAACTAATTTAGGTACGAGGTTGGCACCAAAACCGTTCACCACATTTACAGCTCCAGCAGGAAGTCCCGCTTCCTCCATTAATTGAACCAGTTTCATCGCCGACAAGGGCGTTTTTTCTGCTGGTTTCAAAACTACCGAACATCCGGCAGCAATAGCGGTAGCAAGTTTATGAAGCACAAGATTTAGTGGGAAGTTAAATGGGGTAATGGCTGCCACCACGCCCACTGGAATGCGTTTAGCAAAACCAATCCGCCCTTCTCCTCCAACCGCCGAATCCATTTTGATCAGTTCTCCGTCGTTTCGCTTTGCTTCTTCACTGGCAAAACGCAGAACTTGAACAGCTCTGCCTACTTCCCCATGTGCATCACGAATCGGTTTCCCAGCTTCCTGGCATAGGAGCTGGGAAAATTCCACTCCACAGCTTTCGAGTAAGTCTGCCGATTTCCGAAGAATGGTTGATCGCTGATGCGCAGGCATTCTCTTCATCGTTTGCTCAAAAACCTGTTGAGCCGTTTCAATGGCTAAAAATAAATCTTCCTCCGTAGCAAAATCCACGCTTCCTACTAATTCCCCGTTATAAGGATTGTGTACCTCATAAAGGTCCCGCCCGTTTCCCTTATATTCTTTCCCGTTGATTAGAGAACCAATGTTCATAATATTATCCTCCTAATGTTCCACCTTTTGAAGAAATTCTCGGGTTCGGTTATGTTTCGGGTTATGAAAAAATTCCTTCGGCGGTCCTTCCTCGACGATAACTCCCCCGTCCATAAAAATAATCCGATCCCCGACCTCTTCAGCGAAATTCATTTCATGCGTGACTAAAACCATCGTCATACCCTCTTTAGCTAATTCCCGAACGACATTTAGCACCTCTCCGATCAGTTCAGGATCCAGACCGGATGTGGCCTCGTCAAATAGCATAGCTTTCGGTTCCATAGCGAGAGCTCTAGCTATGGCGACGCGCTGCTGCTGCCCGCCCGATAATTGACTTGGATAATGATTCATCCGTTCTGCTAAGCCTACTTTACGCAAATATATTTCTGCTGTTTCACGAGCAGCTTCTTTTGATTTTTTTCTGATTTTGATTTGAGCTGCCATTACATTTTCGATTGCCGTCATAGTTGGGAATAAGTTAAACCTTTGAAACACCATTCCCACTTCCGTACGAAGGGCTGCAACATGTTTCTCATTAAATCTTTCGCCCGGTTTGATAAAATAATCACCATGTACTTTTACGGTTCCGTTGGTTGGGATTTCTAAACAGTTAAGGCAGCGCAGAAAGGTGGATTTTCCCGATCCAGATGGCCCGATGATGACCACCTTTTCTCCTTGTTTGATTTCCAAATCAATTCCTTTTAGGATTTCGTTTGAGCCAAAAGATTTTCGCAATTGGTTTACTTCTATGATTGCATTAGACATGACGGGCTAATCTCCTCTCCATCACACGAACGACTTGAGCCATGGGTAAACTTAAAACTAAATACGCTAAGGCTAAAAGCGTGTAGGATTCAATAGTTAAGAACGTTTGAGAGGCATACGCCTGGGTTCGAAGTAGTAGTTCATAAACTGTAATGAAAGCAAGGAGTGAGGTATCTTTCACCATCATGATAATGTAATTGCCAAAGGTCGGTAAAGCAATACGACCAGCTTGTGGAATAACGATGGACCACATCGCCTGTTGTTTGGTATAACCTAGTGCTAGAGCCGCTTCCATTTGACCGCGGTCTACTGAAATAATAGAGGATCGAATAACTTCAGATAAATAAGCGCCATAATTGATTCCTAAGGCAACGCTACCTGCTGTAAAGGCATCAAAATTTATTTGGTAATCTGGAATCCAAAATTGAACCACTAGAGAGAGGAGCAATGGAACAACATAATACATATACACAAGTTGGACAACCAAAGGGGTTCCCCGAATTATTTCAAGAAATACAACCAATAACCAATCCAGCCATTTGATTTTTGAAATACGCCCCAGGGCAATCAGCGTTCCAATTATTAATGCCAGAGCGAAACCGAACATGGTAGCTCCGAGCACGGTCCCCATCGCTTTTAACAATTCTGGATACAGGTCTTTAAAGGCTGTAGCAAAATCCAAATTTTTTAAGATGTTCATATGTAACCCCCTTAGAGAAGTACGAGCGCTGTTTAAACTGTCCGGACGCTAGAGCTGGACATTTAATAAAGATAGGAGAGCTTAAGATACAAGCTCTCCTTGAAACTATTTACTTTCCAGCAGGCACGAAATTATCTTCGTTTAATCCATACTTTTTCAAAACTTCAAGGACAAATCCTTCTTCCTTCAACTTATCCAATTCCCGATTCACGGCTTCCAAAAGATCATTATCTGACTTACGGACAGCTGCTCCAATGTTCCCAGCTGCTTCGGCTTTATACGGAGAAACCAATTTTAAATTCAAGGATTTATCATTGGTGATACTATACCCTGCCACAGCACTATCAGTGATACAAGCATCAACTTTTTTCGTATTTACAGCTAGAAGAAGCTCGGATTGAGAATTAAACACCTTAACGTCTTTAATTTTTCCTTCTTTTTGAAGCTTTTGTGCAAATTCAAGGAATGCTGTTCCTTTTTGTCCCCCAACAATTTTATCTTTTAAATCATCCAACCCTTTGATAGTAGAAGCTTTTAGGACAACTAATGCTTCTCCTTCTGTGTACCAGATGTTAGTAAAGTTCGCAATTTTTTGACGCTCAGGCTTGATATACATTCCATCTGTTACCATATCAACTCGGTTGTTATTTAATTCGAGCAATAAGTTTTCGAACTTAACTTCTTTCATTTCTACTTTCGAAATACCTAAACGTTTAGCAATTTCTGTAATAATTTCAGCATCAATACCAGCAAACTTCTTTGTATCCTTATCGATGTAGGCAAAAGGAACATCGTTAGATGAAGCGACTACAAGCACCCCTTTATCTTTAATTTTTTCTAATGCACTAACAGAAGATTTGCCGTTCCCTTTTGAGTTCTCAGCATTTCCGTTCGTAGTCTTTCCACTGCTGCACCCAGCTAAAAGAACGAGAGAAAGAACAGTAAGAATGAACATTTTTGTAAATTTTTTCACCTTATTTCCCCCTTGAAAAATTTTTTATTGGATATCCAGATTTCCGCTCCATCTGATATTGGCTGATCGCAGATGACCGATTAGTCCTTCTTGGCTTGATTGCCGGACACAATGGGGAGCGAGCACATCTACGCCTTCTGGTTTGATTAGCTGATAGGTGACCACTTTTAGAAATGTTCCAACCCACACCCCGCCTGTATATTTTGCAGCGGCACTAGTAGGAAGTATATGATTGGTTCCACACACTTTGTCGGCATAGACAACCGAGGAAAGGTCTCCTAAAAATAGTGATCCATAATTGAGAAAACGGTCCTTAATGTCATAGGCATTTATGGTTTGAACATGAAGATGTTCCGGTGCCCACTCATTCACAATCGAAATGGCCTCTTCTAAAGTATCAGCCAGGAATACTTGTCCCTTTCTTTCCCACGAAACGCGGGCCACTTCTGCAGTCGGCAAAGTTTTAAGCTGTTCATCTATTTCACGAAGAACAGCCACTCCTAAATCCCGGTCGGTGGTAACTAAGGCAACCCGGGCATTAACATCATGTTCCGCTTGGGCGAGTAAATCAGAAGCGACATAAACCGGATTAGCAAATTGGTCAGCAACAACCATCACTTCACTAGGACCGGCTAACAAATCAATTCCAACATGACCATGAACTTGGCGCTTGGCTTCTGTTACAAACATGTTCCCTGGTCCTGTAATTTTGTTAACAGGTGTTATCGATTCCGTCCCGTAAGCGAGAGCGGCAATCGCTTGAGCTCCTCCAACACGGTAGATTTCATCCGCTCCAGACAAGTGCGCCGCTACCAAAACCGCTGGGTGGACTTCACCTGTTTTGGTTGGCGGTGTACATACTTTCACGTTTGAAACACCTGCCACTTTGGCGGGAATGATAGCCATCTGTGCAGAAGATAACAACGGATATCGTCCTCCAGGAACATAAGCTCCCACCGTTTCAATAGGAATGACCCGTTGCCCTAAAAAGACCCCTGGAATCATTTCTTGCTCAAATTCTGTTAGTGAACGGCGCTGGGCTTCGGCAAAGGCCTGAATCCGTTCCACCGAAAATTGGAGGTCCTCAATCAGCGTTTGCGGCAATTGGGATTGTGCCTTTCGGATGTCCTCGTCTTGAACACAAAGGTCTTCGATATCCACCCCATCAAACTGCCGCAAATAGGCTTTAAGGGCAGCATCCCCTTCTTGACGGACGCGTTGAATAATGGCAGATACAGCGTTTGCAACAATCACTTTTTCACCATTGTTCTGCTTCTCCTGTTTTAACATTTCCATGGACGAGTCTCCTTTTTACGCGTTTATCGTTTGAATCAACACTTCTTGAATGGCTGATTTCAACACATCCAAACCCTCAGCCAGCTGTTCATCGGTCACCACTAATGGAACTAACACGCGAATACAATTACTGAAAAGTCCAGCGCTTAGAAGGATGAGCCCTTTTTGCTGTGCAACCGAAATAATCTGTGCGACAGATTCCTTATCTGGCTCTTTTGTTAACGGGTCTTTTACCAATTCAATAGCAATCATGGAACCTAAGCCACGAACATCCCCAATTTGAGGAAATTGATCTTTCATACTAGTAAACCGTTCGATTAACACCTCACCGATTTTTTGGGATCTCTCTACTAATTTGTCATTCTCAATAATCTTGATTACTTCGAGAGCAGCCACACATCCAAGCGGGCTTCCACCATACGTACCCCCAATTTCCCCAGAGGCTGGAGCATCTATAATTTCGGAACGTCCGACAACTGCAGAAATCGGAAGACCCGCTCCTAAAGATTTGGATAAGGTCATCAAATCAGGCACAACCCCGAATTGCTCGATTGCGAACATCGTACCGGTACGAGCAAAACCGGTCTGAATTTCATCGGCAATAAAGAGAATTCCGTATTTTTCACATATTTTCTTGAGCCCTTGCATGAAGGTTCTGGAAGGAACGATAAATCCCCCCTCCCCTTGAACAGGTTCGATAATCACGGCAGCAATTTCATCAGATGGTGCTTCCGATAAGAAGAAGGTTTCTAATTGCTGCAATAACTCTTGATCAAGCTGCTCCTCTGTCATTCCTTCAGGTCTACGGAAATAATAGGGATAACCGGCACGGAATGTCTCAGGGGCAAACGGTCCAAATTGATATTTATATGGTTTAACTTTACTAGTTAAGGACATCGCCAAGAGCGTCCGGCCATGGAAGCCGCGTTCAAATGAAATAACCCCTTTTCGTCCTGTATACTTTCTGGCCATTTTAATAGCATTTTCAACCGCCTCAGCTCCACTATTAGCAAAGAACGCCTTCTTCGCATGATCCCCTGGAGTAATTCGAACTAGCTCTTCAGCCAAGGAAATATAAGGTTCATACATCATGACGTTAAAACAAGTATGGATATACTGATCAAGCTGCTTTTTTAATGCCTGGACGACACGTGCTGGACTGTGGCCAACATTTAATGTTCCAATAGCACCAGCAAAGTCAATAAATGTATTCCCATCAACATCTGTTAAAAGAGCTCCTTCACCCTTTTCCGCAAAAGACAAAACCGTATTAGACGGCCCGCGTGCAACCACTTGTCCTTTTCTTTTTAACAGCTCTTGTGCCTTTGGACCTGGCACGACTGTTTTCATGTTAATGGATGGCATATTGTATCCCCCTCTACGTGTACAATCATTGTATACAATCAACCCTAGTAAAAAATTACTTGGGAGTGTACCGAGTAATAATTTGATCAATCGATAATGAGTGATTTAATTTTTTTGTGAAGTCAATGTCTTTTACAATGGATGGGATGTGTTCATTGGCAAGTTGTTTTGCGCGGGTTGCATCTCGTTGATAGATGGCATCATACAAGTCACGATGCTCATGATTGGAATCTGTAGTATTGGATTCTGAAACGTCATAGAAGGTGAGAATGATATGCGTTAAGGAGAGAATCTCCTGCAAATATTGTATGAGGTAGGGATTCTTACAAGCCTCAATCACTGCGAAATGAAATGAATGAATGGCCTGAAGAGCTAGGTGAGGTTGATTTTGCTTATAATATTGTTCCTCTTTATCTAAGAAAAAGTTCATACTTTCTAGATCAGATGAACTTGCATTAAGTGCTGCCAGATAAGTAGCTTCTGGTTCCAACATCTGTCGTACAAAAAAGATTTGCTCCGCTTCTTCAGGGGTTGGGCAATAAACAAAAGCTCCCCGGTTGGGAATAATTCGAACCAAAGATTCATACTTCAGTCGGGAAAGCACCGCCCGAATCGGGGTTCGACTCACACCAAACCCTTCTGCAAGAGATGACTCCACTAATTGTGTTCCCGGCGGAAGCTCTGCATTGAAAATGGCGTTTCGTAAGATTTGATAAATCTGATGTTCCCCCATTTTTGAATGTGACAAACAAGCCCTCCCTTCATTTACTCTATAATGGAAGTGTAAGTGCATTTTTCCGAAACGTCAATATATTTTTAATATTTAAATAATTATGATTATTTTTTCATTCAATAAAAGGCATGGCACTCCTAAGGGAATCCCCTGCCAGATATTAATTACTGTAATCCTATTAAGAAAATGTTCGAATCTCTCTTTTTGCTTCTCAAAATAACAAGGTGATCCAGACTCCATCCCTCTAAAATCCTGGGCACGTGCCACATGCATGAATTTAGCAATATCTACCCTATAATTACGGTTTGAGAAGCAATTTCAGCAATATGCTTATTTTGGTTAAAGTTCATTTTATAGCCTCCTTGTATATATGAGTATTGTCCTTTTCTCTCTAGTATTTCAGTATTATCCAAATCTACCAGGAGGTCATTTTTTTTGTTCAATCTCCTTTTTCATTCACTGCAAATACAGTTACCCCCTCACAATAAAAAGCCGTCCGTTTTTTTGCCACCCGGACCATTCGATATACTATATCAGAATTACTGTAGATAACTAATTCACAACTTTTAAAAAATTAGGCCCCTAAGTAAGATATGAATGCAGAACCACTCTTACTAAAACCCTAAGCCTACAATTGAAAATGATGAAGATGGTTTTGCTAGATTACTACAATCGATTAAACAATTAAAAACCCTAGAAGGATTTACTTTTACTTTAATAGGCATAGAACCTATAGGACTTTACTGGATTAACCTATCAAAATGCTATACGATCAAGATATATATTGAAGCAGTAACTGTTAACAACCCTCCTAAAAAGAATTAGGAAAAACATTGATAAAAGCTTATCGAAATTTGAACAATTATATCTTTTAAGTCTTTTTTTAGGAAGATTAAAACCACAAATTTACAAGGGACTTTGCTTATAATATACGTAGTTATTTAATAGTTTGGTCTGGAAAACTAAACTCGTTACTTAATAGCATCCTTTTTTAAACCCTTTGCTTCTTAAAAATTCTTTTGATGTTCAAAAAAAGGTTCTTTCCTTCAAATATGTTATTAGATAAACTGAACATCTTTACCTTTTCAGTAACTTCTTTTCCGCATACTACAAAGGCAGTGATCTTTTTCTCTTTGTTTCTCTCAGGTTCGCTCTTATTGTTGTTCTTTTTTAATAACGCAATAAGTTTTTCCCTTATATTTGAATCAGTATTATTTATATTTTGTGGCTTTTAAAAAACTGTTGAAGATCATCATTAGAAAAAAATGGTGTCTGGTTTCTGGTTTTGCAGATTGATTTTTTTATTTAGAAATTTCTACATCATAAACGATTAACTCCTACGATTTAATTTTTCTAAGTTCAGGATTGGCAAATGTCAGGAATACTTTCTTTTATTATTTCGAATAAAATATATGACTTTTAAGAAATCTTCTAGTCTTTATCTGCTAGCAGAGTAATAGTTTATTACTATGAATTTGATAGCATTTCACTACTTAATTGGTAGCAATTTGTAAGCTGTTTGATAGAATAGCTATTAGAGGCATTGTAACCATAGAAGATAAGATCAATTTAAAAATGGCATGCTTAATATCCCATCAGACAATAAGAAAAACAGAGAAATGCGGCCATATAGGAACTGCAGGAAAATCTGAATCAATATAAGTGCTTTCCTCACAATCAAACCCTAAAGCAGTGTAAAAACCCTTTGACTGCAACAGTAAAGGGTTCCGTTTTAGGTTGCTTTTTTTAAAAAAACGTGCCGAAATTGCAGTCGTTTGACATCATTATTGGTGTCTAAAAAAGCAAAACACGCCATAGTCATTGACGAGTTTCTTTATTAGGAATCCCTTTCCCTTATTTAACTTAAGCTCCCGGTACCTCAATAGCAAATGAATAACAACTCGTTATTTCTCCCAAAGCTCGACAAGTCGACCATCTGGATCTTCAATCCAAATAAACTATCCAAATTCACTAATCTCTTTTTTCTTTACAATAGGTACACCAATATGTTCAAGATGCTTAATAGTCTCGTTTAGATTATGTACTTGGAAATTTAACATCACTTGTTGTTCTGTTGGAAAATAACTGTCATTCTCGGTAAAGAATGAAAAGATAGTTTCATTTCCTAACTGGGGTTTTATAACAGTTCCATTCCAATTTTCTATTTCAATCTTCAACACTTCACTGTACCATTTTTTTATAACTTCAAGATTCTTAGTTCTCCAAAATATTCCTCCGAATCCTTTTATCATCTTGTCTAACTCCTTTCTGTCATCAAATTTTTAGCTGTTTCCTTTTTCAACCATACTGCTTCGTTCGTTTATTAACTTCAACAAAAAAGTGCGTAATCCTTCTTGGATCAATGCACCCGTTAGCTTCAATATAATTTTTCACAAATTCAAAAAACGAGTTAATTAATTCACTCCTTAAAAGCTATATATTTTTTGTCATTAAAATCTTTATACTCTACATTTTCTATTTCACCTGACAATGAATAATGGAAAATGAGTTGCTCATTAACCATTTCTGTTAAAAATATTGCTTTAGAGGAATTGTGACTCACAGGTATAAGTTTAAATTTATATAATACACCGTACATCTTTGGTACAGTTAAATATAGTTCACCCTGTTTAATGGAGATGTCTAAAACTGTATTTTTGTCATTTTCAATTAAATACTTTCCAGTAATACTTTCTATGTTTGTAAAGCTAATTTGCTCAATAGGAAGTGCTAATGATGCATTTTCCTCAAAAATTAGTTTAGCGATTTCTTTAGTTAAATGCGTAACAGGAGTTACAGCCATATTACTTAGAAAGATAATTGTTACCTGTTCATCAACAAATCTTAGAAAATCGCTAAAGAACCCACTTATATCTCCCCAATGGTGGACACATTTTTTACCCAATATATCATTTACCATCCACCCACAGGCGTATGAACCAAGATTTGGGGCAAGCATTTTCTCCATAAGTTCCTTGTTAAGAAGCTGAGATGATTTTAATGCTATGTCCCATAGGAACAGGTCCTCTGTTGTAGAATATAAACCATACGCACCCAAGGGAAATGATAAGTCTGCATAGGCTGAGTGTATTGGGTTTTCCCAAAAGGAATAACCAGAAGCCAAATTAGAAACTACCTTAATTCCGTCATCACAACCTGTGTTATACATGCCTAAAGGACGGCATATTTTTTCCTGTATGTAATCCCCATAAGACATATCCGAAACTGTTTCGATAATAGCTGTTAGCAAAGTGTATCCTGAACTTGAATATTCAAATCTACTTCCTGGTTCGAAGTTCAATGGAAGATTTTTAAACGAATCGATTACCCGATCCAAAGTTGAAGGAAGTCTCATTGATTTAGACCAAAAGTCTGGAAAACTTGTATAATTAGGAATTCCTGTAGTATTAGTTAAACAATGGTAAATTGTAATTTTTTCACCTTGTGGGTAGTTAGAAAGATATTTACCAATGCAATCATGTATATTCAATTTCTTCTCTTCATGTAATTGAAATATAGCAAGAGAAGTAAAAGCCTTGGTAAGGGAACCAATACGGAATTTAGTATCAGGTTTATTGGGTACCACATGCTCCCAATTAGCCATACCAAACCCTTTGTTTAAAAGAATATTATCTTTATCAGAAACTAATATTGTTCCATTTAAATAATTATTTCCTTCGTATCTTTCTATCCATCTACCTATCCTTTCTTCTGTTACCATGTAAATTCCCCCATAGTTTCCTATAAGAATCTAAATTTTTATGTATACGATAATAAATTTATATTACTTTCTTTAATTAAACGTTAGCAATAGTTTCGGGTGACAGACCTTTGAGCAACGTTCCTTACTTTCCAAGTACCTTATAACCTAGCTATCTATTCTAAACTTAGGTGCTTTCTGTAAGCCTGTGAGCTGGATACCGCCATTGTTCACTCCACATCACTCACCCCATCGTAAGGTGAGACAATAGTTTCCTATTGTTCAAACTATAGACCCATACATTCGGTAGTTCGTCTTTTCTTTTCCACAAGAAAATTCATACCATACTTAGTTTTTCAGCCATCCGGCATATCCATTGGCATACCTTTTCCTAGAAGAATGGCTTCAGCCGTTGTTCTGCCGACTTCACCTGAGCTCCAGACCTCAAAATTTGTCCATTATGACGCATGCAGGAGTATCAATGGGATAGTTTCAAAATACGTGGTTTTATCATTCCTATCCTCGGTTATAAAGTTGGAATTTCAACTGAAATCCCTTGTCTTTTCGCACATACGGCTTATGACAAAACTTGTCGCGCTGCCCCGTTTGTTGAATAAGGATATAATACAATACGGTTCATATAATGAAACATATTCTATCTGTTTCGATCTTCTTATTTCATTGTTATAAAAACTCTTTAAGTTATCCTATTCCAAAAAATACTTTTTCTTAATTCCACGGTATAGGAAATTACTAAATCTCCTTTTGATGCTCAAAGCAATAAATCTTTCCATTAAAGATGATTTTCTGTGACTCACAATATTTCTTTACCTTTTCAGAAACTACTGAATTACATACCACACATCTACTATGGCTTGCAGGTTTCTTTTCTATGACCTCTTTTATGGCCCCTATATGAGCGTCTCTTGATTTAATATCAGTTATATTAGCAGCCTGTATAGCAGAAAAAATGGTTTCCATTTCATTGGTATCCAGTAGTGGCTGTTTATTCTGCAACTTAGTTACAGCCACTTTTCGATTTATGAACTCAGTGAGCTCTACATCATATACTATTAATTCTTGAGAGGAGATCTTTCTTAACTCCGGCTCAACCTTAACCGTACACCTCTTTGTGAACGAAACCATATTTACAAAAAGAGGGTAGTCCTTATTGTCAACATACTTAGATAAAGCCTGAATATGACCAAAGTTCTGTTTCAATGGGTTCAACATCTTGAACTTTCCATTAACTAGCCAATAGCCTGTGTTTTTCCCGCCGTATATAGTCCCTTGATAATTTTTAGTCTCGATTACAAATATACAATATGGAGTTAAGATAATATGGTCAATTTGAGAGTATCCCGTTTTTGATTTTTCATTTTTTAACATCAGGTCACTTAAGTGTAAATATTCTTTAGGAAGTTGGTCTAACTGAATATCAATTTTATATTCTCCTAATTCTCCTTTGCGAACTGCCAAACCTTCCTTCTCCTGAACCTTTTCAATTTTTTCGGATTTTTGTTCTTGACCCATCTTGTCCTTATGTCTGAAAAATCCCCGTAGTATTTTCATTCCTACCCCTCTTCCAACTAACTGTTATTTCTTATATCGACATTCTCAGTAGTGCTTTAAACAGGGATAGAAAATGGCAAATCTACATCGCTATTTTTTCATTTGTTCAACTAAGGCTGCCCTTTAACACGATAAGAAAAGCCGGCTATTTAGTAGACGGCTCTTAAACTCTAGCACCCTATGGTTTAAGTACATATTTTCACAATCAGCTATCAAATATACTTTCCATTTGGTGATTCAATAGGTCCTACAAATAATTCTCCATTTTGAAATTCAAATTGATAAGTATATTTTTTATATATAAAAAGGCAGACGATACAAAGTACTACAAGCAATAGCAACTTATATTTTGATCTAATCACTGCACCCTGGCCATCTCCCATTTAAGCTATAAATACATTGCCTGCTGCTAAACTGCCCTTTACTTCAATATTAAAATAGCCTTGCCCTTTATTAAAGCAAAGCCCCCGTTAGCTTAGGTATATTTCTTCACAAACTATTACCTTTATCATGAAGAGCACTATTATTATAATGTGACTCCTTCTTTATCACAGGTGCACTTTTTCCAATTATTACGCATATCACAACAACAATCGCTAAAACAATCGTAAGCCATGTAACCGATTCTCCTAAGAACAATACAGAAAATCCAATCATTAAAAAGGGCTGTAAATATTGAATCTGTCCAACTCTTGCAATCCCTCCCAAAGACATCCCACCGTACCAAGCAACATATGCTAAAAATTGGCTTACAACAGCTAAATAGAACAAACTTATCCAAGCTTCGATTGGAGCTTGTAACATATCGACTGATATGCTTAAGCCAACAGGAAAAATAAAAAACGGGGCTCCAATTAATATAGCCCAAGCGATGACTTGCCAACTACCAAGCTCTTTTGATAGTTTTCCACCTTCTGCATAGCTTAATCCAAGAATTAAGACAGCTACAATTAGTGCAACATCTCCATTTTGTAATTGACCTAAACCTAAATACACGGCATAAAGAAGCACTGCTATCGAACCAATAATACTCGCAATCCAATAGCGCTTAAAAGGTCGCTCGCCTCCACGCCACAAAGCAAAACCAGCTGTCGCGAGTTGCAGTAAAGCCAATTCAATTGCGCCATGTGTTACAGGCAGTGATTTCATTGCAAATGTTGTTAATAACGGAAAGGCAAGTACAGCACCAACGGTAACAATACCCAAGCTTGTCAATTGTCTTTTATTAGGTAATGATTCTTTTTTTATGATAAAAATGATACTTACGATTATTGCTGCAATAACTGTCCTACCCATCCCAACAATTGTCTCACCGAAATAAGGGACAGCAATACTTGTGGCTGGTAATGTAAGACTAAAACAAACTATGCCAATAAAGCCGATAAGCATTCCTCTTTTTATATTGTTTTCCATTCAAAATCCCCCTCCACAATCATACAAATGTATTTAATCATTGTTAAAAAGAATAAGCTAATTAAACATGATTGTAATTGATATCAACTCTTTTTAATACAGTAAAATTCCACATCTGTCATGGGACAGATACTAAGGAGAATCTATATGACAACAAAATATAGAGGTATTTTAGAATGGGTGAAACAGCAAATAGAGGATGAGCAGTTAAAAACAGGTGATAAATTACCTTCTATTCGGCTGCTCGCTGAACAATTTCAATGTAGTAAAAATACGGTTGTAAAGGCATTAGTTGAATTGGAACAACAACATGTTGTCTATGCTAAACCCAAAAGTGGCTATTACGTCGTTGATTATTACCAAACAGCTAGACCACATGAAAATGATATTGATTTTTTATCTGCTGGTCCGGATAAACGTATCATGCCTTATGAGGACTTTCAGCATTGTATGAACCAGGCAATTGACCATTATAAAGAACAATTATTTACTTATAGTGAGCAACAGGGACTTTTTTCTTTACGAAAGGAGCTTGCGAAGTATTTACAACAATTACAAGTATTCACGAAACCTGAACGACTTGTTATTACTTCTGGCTCACAACAAGCGCTCCACATTCTATCCATCATGCCGTTTCCAAATGGGAAAAAGAATGTATTAATTGAGCAGCCTACTTACTTTGGTATGATAGATACCCTACAGTTAAATCAGATTCCAACATTAGGAATTGAATTAACAATGGAGGGTATTGATTTTTAAAGGCTTGAGAACTTATTTCGAACCAATGATATTAAATTCTTTTACATCATTCCAAGATGTCATAATCCACTTGGGCATCATTATACAAATGAAGAAAAGAAAAAAATCGTTGCTCTTGCAGACAAATACGATGTATACATTGTTGAGGATGATTTCTTAGCAGAATTAGATTCGGATTTAAAAGCAGACCCATTGTTTGCGTATGAACCTAACGGAAGAGTCATTTATGTAAAGAGTTTTTCGAAAGTATTTTTGCCAGGGCTACGTATAGCTACTGTTGTACTCCCTGAAAAATTGATTCCCACTTTCGTAAGTTATAAATTTAGCACTGATTTCACTTCATCGCCACTTTCACAAGGAGCATTAGAAATCTATTTAAAAAATGGTATGTTTCAATATCATTTAGAAAGCGTAAAAAAATTGTACGTAAAAAAAATGAAAACATTATTAGAAGCCTGTTCATTGTATTTACCGAACTATGTACAATTTACAAAGCCAAAAAGTGGTTTTTATCTCACCATCTTTTTGCCTTCCCATATAGATGTCAATAAATTGATTTACCTATTACATGAAAAACATATTTATGTAGACAACGCTTCTAGAATGTATTTAATTGAAAACAAACAGCAAGCAATTCGACTAAGCATTTCACAAGTAAATGAAGATAAGATTAATCTCGGTATTCAACTATTAGCAACTTATATAATCGATATGTGTGAAAAAAAGAAATACAATCCACTCTCGTTTAAATCCTATCATTAAAGTCAATAAGACATCTTTTTTATCAATGTTTCTAATCTATAAACAAGCTTTATTTAACAATACAATTGATTTATAAATGTCCTACCAAAATATTAATATTATTTAACTAACAAGAACCTTTGAACAAGACAATTTAAAAGAGTCGATTCCTTAATCGTAAAGGAGGAATCGACTTTTTAGGTTGAACTCTGTAGCGGACAAAATTCCGAAATATTGGTGGTATGTCTTAAAGAAGTTGTTCAATTAACCTGCCACGTTAGCATAAAAAGGGATTGCCGCTGTTCAGCAATCGCCCTTGTTTTTGTTTAAGAAGTTAAGATCATTAAAAATACTTATCCAACCTCATTTGAATTTTAGGAAGTAGCATAAACTGGTCGTGTTCTCTTTCTTCAATTTCTCTCATACTATACTCAAGTATTTCTTTTGCTTTTTCTTTTTCTCCTGCAAGAAGATAAAAATCACACACTTTATCATAAAAAACGATTCATAAACGGAATTTTTCCGGTTATTTTCGTACAGTAAAAATCCATTCCGTTATAACAGGACCTAAACAAATAGGACAACAATTTATCCGCTGTTGTCCCATCCAGCCACATTAATTGACCGCCTTTATTAACCACTGGAGAACCTGATCAATCTCATCCTTGGTCGTAAATCTGCCCAAACTGAAACGGATCGCGCCCATTCCAACCTCTTCAGGAACTGCCATCTCCTTTAAAACCGGCGATAATTCGATGCTGCCGGCATGACAGGCCGAACCAGTAGAGGCTGCCAACTGGGGAATGGCATCAAGCAAGTCCTGCCCTATTTTTTTGACAAAGCTTACATTCAAAGTGTTGGGCAGCCGCTCCTCTGGATGTCCGTTTAATAGAACTTGCTCCCCAAACTCTTCCTTTAACCGGCTCCAAAAGTAGTTCGTCAGGTCCTTTAGTTCATTTTTTTCAACCTGGTTCTCAGCAATCTCGCATGCCTTCCCCAATCCGACTGCCAATAGAGTATTTTCCGTCCCTGCCCGCAGCCCGAATTCATGGCCCGCGCCATGAATCAATGGTTCAAGTTCGATTCCTTTCCTCTTATACAAAGCACCAATTCCTTTAGGAGCATAAAGTTTATGCCCAGCGATTGTCACCATATCGACTCTTAACTCGTTCATATTGACTGGTACTTTGCCGACTGACTGAGAAGCATCCGTATGGAAGGCAATTCCGTATTTTTCAGCTATTTTCCCAATCTCTTGAATGGGCTGTAAGGATCCAGTTTCATTATTTGAGTGCATAATTGAAATTAGGATGGTTTCTTCTGAGATGGCCTTTTCGACATCTTCCGGGGACACTCTCCCATATTGATCCACGCCTATGTAGGTGACCTTTGCCCCCATATGCTCAAGAAATTTACAGGGGTTCATCACAGCTGGGTGTTCAATTTTCGATGTAATGATATGGTTACCTTTGCTTTTATTTTTAAAATAGAAGCCCTTTAATGCCAGGTTATTGGATTCGCTTCCCCCGCTTGTAAAGATGACTTCCTCAGGAGAACAGCCAAGTAAGCTCGCAACCTGTTCTCTTGCATTCCGTAATAACTCCTTTACAGGTGCCCCTGCCCAATGCAGCGCGGACGGATTCCCATAAAAATCTTGCAGCAGAGGCATCATTGCATCAATTACTTCAGGTGCCAGGGGTGTACTGGCATTGTAGTCTAAATAAATGCGGTCCATTCAGATTCATCCTTCCTCGAGTACATTCACTCTGTTTCTTCTAATTACATACTTGATTAATTTATGAAAATTATCATTTACATATCTTGCCTGGACAAAGAAAATTGACCCAATTGAAGCATCCATAAAAGCCAAAAAAGACAATATACACAATAACATTCCAGCAACCATAGATACTAATATTAGTAGCAAAGATATTCTATACATTTTCGCTTGTTCCAAAAAAATAACAACACCTTTTAAACCATTTTAAATTTATTGTTATTTTAACAGATGTTCTTCTTCAACTAAACTGCCCGTTAGTCTAATAAGAAAAAAGCCGGCCAATTTTAGCCGGAACATATGTTTTTGCACCCGTCAGTAAAGAAATTACTCAAATATCTGATTAAGTTTAAAAGCTGTATTGATATAGTAACTATTCGTAACTACATTGCCAGAGTTGCTAAAAACCTTGAATTCATGAACTTTACTCTTTTCTTCAACGATAATTCTTCCATCTGGTCCCTGTTCAAAATTAATTTTGGAAAGCTCCTCTCTTGGTGAGGAATTGATTTTTTGAATGAATTGCTTGATAACTTTTTTATCAGTGATTACAAATGGACCATCGCTATCCCAATTCTTATAAAGTGTAATTTTAGCGTAGCCCTCGTCCTTGATAATTTTATCACCAAAGACTTTATTTCTACTCACCATTGCAATAATCAAAAGTACCGTGCCTACCAGTAAAAAGAATTAAAGTTTCTTCATTATTCCTCCCCCAAACGGTCACTGATGTTTCTAAAACGCAAAAGAATAGGTAAATTCTTTTTTATTAGACGATTTTTTATTACTAAGTATTACTCTTCAGTTTGCCTCTTATTGAGCTAACCTGTCCCGTTAGTACCATAAGAATTTACCTCTCCAATTCAATATATTCTCTTAGTAATTTCCACTCATTACCCTCTTTTCTCCATACAAACATACATTGAGCAGTGTAAGGGGCTCCATTTATTACATTAGTCTCTCTTCCTAAAACTAAAATTTCATTTCCATTTTTGCGTTCAGTGATTGAAACTCCCTCAAAACTTTTCTCTGCATTATCCATTTGTCTCAACACACTGTTTAAGTCATAGTCATAGTGGTATGTGTCAGGTTTATCAAGATTTGAATGTGCCCAATACCCTACAAAACTCTCTGACATATAATTTCTAATCCCTTCACCATTCTTAGTGACAAAACCGTCATTCCAAGCCTTAAAATAGTTATTTAATACTTCCTTTATAAAGTTCAACCTTAATTCCCCCCTTCATACATTTCAATAAAAAACGATTATTACTCCTGCTACAACTAAAGAGACTGTTGGCAGCCATCTTTCTTAAACTAACGCCCCCTTTAGTTTAAGTGAAACATTTCACTTGTGGTGATTATTCGGTTTTTATTCTATTAGTGATATATTAGTTAAATGGGAGGTGAAAAAATGGATCAACATCTACATCACGTAGAAGAACATTTTTCTGGCTCTGACCTCATTCGTGATGTTGTCATTGGTATGTCAGATGGATTAACCGTACCGTTTGCATTAGCTGCTGGTTTGTCCGGTGCTGTTGATACAACAACATTAATTCTCACTGCCGGAGGCGCTGAAATTGCAGCAGGGTCAATTGCAATGGGACTTGGCGGATATTTGGCAGGAAAAACAGATGCGGAACATTATGAATCTGAACTTGCCCGTGAACGGCGCGAAGTAATAGAACTACCAGAGCGTGAAGAAGAGGAAGTATCTGAAATTTTCAGGGAATATGGGCTTGAAGAAGACCAAATCAAATCGATTACTGAAATCATGAAAAAGAACCCTGAAAAATGGGTAGATTTTATGATGAAATTTGAATTGGGGCTAGAACAGCCGGAGCCGACAAGAGCTAGAAACAGTGCGATTACCATTGCTATTTCTTATATTGTCGGAGGGTCAATTCCTTTGTTTCCATATTTTATCTTTCATAAACCTGCAACAGCATTAATGGTTTCTGTTATTGTCACACTTATTGCCTTATTTATTTTTGGATATGTAAAAGGAAGGTTTACAGGAACTTCTCCGGTGAAGAGCGCTTTTCAAACAATGGTTACTGGAGGACTTGCTGCAGCAGTTGCATTCGGTCTAGCAAGAATTCTCACCTGACAGTTGAATTTTCGTATGTGGTAAACGATAATTACATGCATCCCCTGCCTAATGGTGGGGGTCAATTTGTGTGAGGCAATGGATATTTGCTAGGAAGATGTATTAACCTAGAAAATTACCTATCTTTCACTAAAAATGCAGATTGTGAATCATTACACTTAAACTAAACTCCCTCAATGAAGAAAGGAAAATCTCCCGTTTTCTCCTGTTTTCTTAGATTTTCATAGTAGTTTACCTT
>NZ_JAAOEO010000011.1 GCF_011393025.1 Neobacillus terrae
CCAAAAACTATCTCGGAGCACTGTATAGGCGTACAGCATCACGAAAAGGCAGGAAACGCGCAGGAATTGTAGTCGCTCATGCCATGTTACGTATATCTTATTATCTTTTAACCCGAAAAGAAATGTATGTAGACTTAGGCGAAGATTACTTTGACAAGCAGAGACAACAATCCATTGTCCGGCATTCACTAAGAAGACTCGAAAGTTTAGGCTATATAGTCACTCTACAAGAACCTAAAGCATCTTAATCCAGTCCACTTTTCTACAATAGATCATGAATGGCGCTCTCCCCTTTTTTAAAAAAGAATGAGCTGCGTCTTATTTTAGTATTGCCTTTTTTCCTTTTTCATAGAAGTTTATTTTCATGGTAGTTAACCAAGATTATTTCCATTATTCTAACTTTAACATAAACTCTTAAATAGTTTGCCGGCTTTATTCAAATTTTTCCACACCAAAATTACGCTGATCTTAACATCTCCACTGTAGAATGTTTTGAATTCCGGCAAGAACCTAAGAGTAATTGTTTTACCCGTTCAGTTTTGGCGATAGTTTTTGTTTGATTAATATATTTGAACCAGAAAAGATAGTTATCCAAGTACTTGGTGGCCACACCTTGAAACCTTTGCATAAATTTCTTGAGTTGGGTGTGATAGGCGTTGACGTGCTGGATATGGTAAATTGACTTCTTGACGTAAATTCCCTTTCGTATATTTACAACTTCGTGCTTTAGCCCTTTTTCTACTGCAAACTTCTTATAATTAGTTGCGTTATCCGAACATAACAAAGCGTTATTATCTATAAATTGACCCAATACACGGTCAATTTCAGTACTTTTAATTCTTCCTGTGCCGGCCATTTCTGAAATTACTTGTCCATTTCGGTCCTGGGCTACGAGCACGCATATTTGTTCATTAGAAATGCCCCTTTTTGTAGCAGATCCACCTCTTTTACGGGCTTTCCGGTGGGAGATATCTTTTTTGCCTTTGTGACTTTCCAAAAAGTAAGTTTCATCACTCTCGACAATTCCTTTTAATGTACTGTGGCCTAATGACCTAAGAGCATTAAGGATTTTATGCCGCCAGTAGAAGGCAGTTGAGATATGAATTTTTAATACTTCAGTGATTTTAGGGAACGTATAGCCCTCAACCATCATCTTAAAGTATTCCAACCATTTACTTGGGTAATGGGTGCCCGATAGGGGAGTGTTAGTCATATCATTGAACGTTTTTCCGCAATCCTTACAGAGGTATCGTTGCCTTCCTCGATATTTTCCGTTCTTTTTAACAGAGACACTTCCACAATGTAAACAAGCAAGACCTTCGTGAAATCGACTTTCACGGATATCTTTAAATATCTTTGCTATGTCTCCTTGATCTGCCGGAAACAATAGAAACTTAATCGCATTATATAACTTAAATTGTTCTGATTTAGATAATTCCGAGAATCCTTGAAATACACTTTCCCACATTTTTACCGCCTCCTAGAACGCAATTATAGCAAGGTCCTATTAGTATCGGTAAAAAACAACAATCTATGCGAAAACAGCCAAAAAAAAACATTGATCACTGTGTCAATGTTCATAAAAAAACTTATTCAAGAATAGTTGAGGCTAGCTTGTAATATGGATTATTCTTTTGCTTTGCTATATGTTTCAAAAATTTCTTTTGCTACTTTATGTATTAACTTTACATCCTGTAATTTTCTGTCTGCTAATAAGTTTACAATTAACCCTACCATTTCATTTTTGGAAACATATTCATCAAGAACCAAATTATTAAAGCTGAATACTGTTTTCACATCTTCCTCTAAACCATTTAAGATTTTATCTAAGGTTTCCAAGGTGATATTTCTTTCACCTCTTTCCACCCCCGCTAAAAAAGATGTTTGAAGACCAGATTTTTCTGCTAACTCCTCTTGAGTTAATTTTTTCATTTTTCTTATTTCTCGAATGTTATTACCAACGAATTTAACCAGATTCCCCATTATATTCACCTCTCTTAAAGAGTAGGTGAGCTATCAAACTTGATACAGATACATATGATATAACTTCCATTGATTTTTGAACTTATAAGTACTATTATTTTTAAATAATAAATATATTAATATGAGGTGTTAATAATGGGAGATTACTTGCCATCAAATATAGTAATTGAAAACGTGTTGCAATTTAAAATGAGAGGTAGAGTAGCGTACCAAGGGTTTGTTTCTTCACAAGTGGCCATTCACTTTTCTCACTCAAAACCATATAATCACCCTTCAGGAAAAGGTTATCAGAGGCCCATAAACAAGCAGAGAAGTAAAGAATTTGCAAATTATTTATCAAAAGGAGAAGATTCTTTATTCACTCCAATATTATTAAATGCTGCTGGCAACTGGGAATTTCACTCCTATAATAAAGAACGTCCCTTATTTGGTAGATTAGTCGCCAAAAAAAAAGCTTCGTTAATGGATGGGCAGCATAGACTTGCAGGAATTGAAGAATACGTAAAAAAAACAGATGCAACGTTAAATATTCCATTTTTAGTTTTCCATTACTTAGATGAAGATGAAGAAATTAAACTTTTTGATATTATAAATACAAAAGCTAAAGGTATTGGTACTTCATTAAGCAGATATCTTAACAGGGATAACGATGACATTAGCTGGATAGCGACAAATTTAATATTAAGACCTGAAAGTCCTTTTTATAGCAAGGGAACGCTTATTGGTAAGAGAAACAAAGATAAACATATCACTTTGCAAAACCTTTATAACCTCGTTTCTTTACTTATTAAGAAATCTGATTTAGCTGATCTTTCTAAAGAAAAAATATTAAGTATTACGCTATTTTATTTTAACGCTGTTAGAGAAATACTTTCATCGGAATGGGAAGATGTTAAATCTTATAGATTAACACACATTCTTTCTCTAAACGCTCTAGCAATTGTAGGAAATGAAATAATTAATAAAAATTTTCTGCATAAAAGCCAGCAGCCAGATTCTAGTGCAATATTGGCTAAACTACAAAAGCTTAATCAAATAGATTGGTCTTCAAATGGAGACCTAAAGTATTTAAAAGGAGCTAGTGGTTCAAAAATATTAGCGCAGGATATATTAAATTGTATAAAGTAAAGTTAAAAAAAATACAAGGTTTCTCATTCATCTGAGAAACCTTGTATTTATTATCATGAACCTAGTTTTAGGACATAAACTATTCACTACTCAAAACTTATAATACCTTTAAATATTTCATGTTCAATTTCCTTTGCACGCAAATTAAGTTTTTCCCTTATTTTATCTTCGTCTAAGGTCTTTTCAGTGTTAAGGGGAGATTTTTTTATTTTGTTAATATCCAAACTTTCATCTATTCTTTCAGGTTCCTCAATGAAAAATTCATCAATTGTTCCTAAGTCTTTATCAGGTGAAAAACTTTTATTATTTGATTGTTCTACCTCTAATATATAACTTAGAGAAGAAATTATTTCACTCAAATCAAAATTTCCATTTTTATAATCCTCTAATCGAATTAAGCTTTCCTTATCGATTTTTACTCCGGTAGAAATCACTCCTTCAATATAAAGTAAATATTCAACAATGGTTTCATAATGATGTCTGTTTACAAAGCTTTCTAAAATAATATTCTTATCACGAAGTTTCTTGTTTTTTTTCTCAAGATTTTTAATCTCTTGTTTTAATTTTTGGATAACCTCATTTTTTTCGCTTTCTACTTCGAGGATTTTATTTTCAATTTTTTTTATTTCTGTGTCTTTTTTATATGTTAATTCCACTTGTTTAATAAATTCTTGCGATAAATCTCCGTAACTGTCATGGATCTTTTCACGGTGTCTATCGAGAAGAATTAGAGCTCTTTCAAGCTTTTCTTTTGTATTATTTTTTTCGATAAATTTTTTAATATTTAGTTTTTGATAAATTGGGACAACCACGGTTTCAGAGGTCGTATTAATTAGTTCTCGTTTTAAGTTATTATTCAATTTTTCTATATATTTTTTTACTTCTTTTCTCCTAGTAAAGTCCTGGTAGTGAGCTGGCTTATGTAATTCCTTGGTAGAGTACTCAGCTAATTTTGAAGGTGATAAACGTGATACTATATGTCCATACTTTTTTATGTACAAATTAATAATTTCTAGTAACTCCTCATTACTAAACTTTAATGGTCTACCACTACCATTTTTTATTTTAGTCTCACTCATCAATATCACCTACATTTAGGTTTTCAGTTAATTTCAAATACTCCGCCGCACTTTGCTGTATATTTAAGATTCTTCTCTTAAATTCTGCAGCTTCCTTATGAGTTTTATTAAATGACTTCAAAACGCTAAATAAAAACAGGCCTTCATCATTAATTCGGTTTTCTAATTGTTTTCTTCTCTTTTTTATCATTGTATTAAATTCGTCACTACTTTTAATAAAATGATTACACACTAAACAATCTCCAAAAACAGGTAAACAATCTGAAACATCACCAACAAAGAATTTCTTTGAATAACATTTTCCATAATCCAATTCTTTACACTTATCACTTGACTGTAGTTCCAAACCTCTTAATATAGACTTAAAGCTAACTTCTTTATTTATAGAGTTCTCCTCGATACCAAAATCAATTGTCCTTTTTTTCAATTCTTGGAACTTGAAATAAGCCATGCACTTTACAACTTTACCAATATGATTAAAATAGTGATACGAAATATTGATATCTTTGTGTCCTGCAAAATCCTTAATAAGTATGGGATTAAAATCATTTAAAACTAAATTAATCATTGAAAAGTGTCTTGTATCACCAATCTGAATCATCATTATTTCATTTGGTTTTAAGAACTCGTCCTTTCCTAAAAATGCGTTCTTATCTTGAGCATAAAAAGGTTTTTGCAAGACTTTTATTCCAAATTGTTCTTGTATAACTTTTTTGTAAAACTTTCCAATCAAAGAACTAAGGTGCCTTGTGCCAAACTTATTCAGTTTAAAAAAATTTTCTAACCCGGTTAAATCACGATAGGCCGAGAGTGAAAATAAAAATTCCCTCTCCCCATATTTTTCAACCAACGATTTATACTCAAAGATCATATTTGCTATATCAATTGATATAGGGTACTCATGTATTGTATAATCGAACTCTAATTTATGAGTAACTTCAGTTTTACCCCCTTTTAAGTTAGAGCGCCTTATTTTCAACATATATTCACCTGTATTAATTTCTCTAATACAATCGAAAGGTATGATAACAAATTCTGTAGGTCTTAATGGCAGCACCATTGTAATTTTCCACCATAAATAAATAGGGAAATAAAGGGCTTTTTCCTCACTACTTGCTTGAATGTCCCAAAACTGATTTAATAATTTATCAAAGAAAAAGATAGATTGAAATTCAGATAAAAACCGTTGTTCAAGACCTTTATTTCGCTGCTCTACTAAAATTTTTTCTCGTATTTCTTCGTATGTAATTGAGCAATCTTCTTGGAAATTTTCTGTTTCAGGAATTGGATAGAAGTCTAATATTTCCAGACAAGTCTTTAATAGCAACAAATTTTTTTCATCTAATCTCTTTCTGCCTTTAATTACATCCTCTGCTGATGAATTAGAACTAAAATAACGGGTATATTTTATAACATTTTTAAATGCATTAAATCTAACATTTAATTGAAGTAAAGCATTGGTCTGTAATTCAAAAACAAAGTAAACCTTTATTACATTTTTAAAATCCTGAAATGAACCTAATTCACGACTACTCTTTTTTTCAGATTCAAATAATGTTTGAGGTAATGTAAAATCAAAAATTTTTGTAATTACCTGGTTGGTTATGATCCATTCATTATCAAAAAAAGAATCATTCAAAATAATTTTATTCTTCCTATACTCTTCGAATATTTTTGTTCCTTCTTTTATAGTTTCATTATTAAATTCAAGAAATTTAGTAATATACACGCCTTCATTTTCAATTTTTTTCTTTATAGCTAACATTTATATTTTTTCTCCCCTGTTTTTTTCACCTATCCCAAAAATTATTTCGCGGATTTCTTCCAAATCTCCAATATTAAAAATTTTTTGAAGGGCAAATAATATTTCTCTTAACACAGGCGTAAACATGGAATCTATCAACTTTCTATACTTGTTTTTTTCATTGTCTGTTTTGCTTTCAACTTCACATGCTGCCAATTCTCTTAACCTTTGTCCTATTACAAACAAAGTAGTTTTTAGATAGATTTCTTGACCACAGCCTATACACGTTTTCCTATTTGGCTCGATACAGCCGATTCCTTTAGCAACAGAAATACAATTCATATTTTTTTCTCGAGCTGGTGCCTCGCCATTTGCAATAGTATTTAGGAACCTGTATATTGATTTCTTCTTTTCTATCGAAATACTATCTATGTCTCCTTTGACGCCAAATTCTTCAATAAGGATAACTGCCTGTTTTTTTGATTTTTCCAAAATTTCATTGAATTGAACAAGGAGCATTTCTAAATCATATGGTCTCAATTCGCTAAATGTTTTTAAACTTTTAGTTTGTTGAGGCAAAGACATATTGAGTACATTTTCTTCACCTTCTATAATTTTTAGCACAAGATAAGGTACAAAACTACAAACACCTCGCTCAAAGAGCTCTCTCATTACAATTTCTCCATCGGTTAATTTCCTATATCCTTCTAAATAAACACTAGTAGTATTTGTTTTTTGGTCACCTTTACACATATGGCTTCTTGCGAAACTAGAAAGAATATACCCTGTACCGATTTTCTTTTTTTCTGCAATTTTTGCCACATGTATTTGGAATGTTTTATTTAACCTAAGATTATTTAATCCATTACCTTTAAAAATATTGGTAAATTCCGGCCCAAAAAAATCAATTTGTTCTTTTATATTAAATTTTCTACTTGAGATTAAATATTTATTATTCTTTGACTTTCGATGTGCCTCACATAAACCCAGTAACATACCCAACCTATATCTTATACTTTCAGGAATTTCAAATACTAAATTTGGAGGATTAAATTTTTTCGTTTTTAATGGTTTTAAATTTAAATAATGTACCCTCATTTCCACTTCTGTAGTGATCTTGAATGCTATTTCCTCGGTAAATTGATTGTCCCTTATTAAAGTAAAAAATTCATCAGGTTGCATATTCAAATTTGGATGTGGTAGTTGATTGATCATATCTATCCTTCTCCAAGCACATATATAATGCAACAAACTATAGAGCCAGAGAGAAGCGAATCGAGTATTTTCCAATGCCTTTTCTAAATATTCTTTATACCAAGCATGTGTTTCATTCAACAAAAGAAATCCGAAACGAAAATATTGTTCTTCTGTATAAGGTGAAACTCCTCCTTCAGTTTTTTTATAAGCATTTCTTTTGTCAAACCTATATATATTTTTATATTTTGTATCGTATTTTTTTTGTAATTCATTCAGAAAAAGACAGATATGTCTATTGGCATCTTTTCCCCTCTCTTTAGAGTAAAAAATTAATAATGATTCTATTTCTTCATCCGAATAAGAAAATAACTCCTTATCAATTGTAGAAATAATCTTATAAAAATCTATCATTGAATTTACATAAGTACCTTTTAGTTCAAGACGTTTTAATGCAAAATTAAAAAATTCTCGCATACTTACATTAGCTTTATTATTAGACATATTAATTACTAGCGACTTAAATTTATTAACTTTATCTAAGCTTGGATCTCTTTTAATCATCACTTCTTCAAACATATTTTTTATCTTTTCGATATCCTCTTTATATACATAACTATATCTTTGGTTAAAAGGAGTTTCTGTTCCATTAATTATTCTAATTGATTCTGATTTCATTCTTTCAGCTAATAAAGCTGCATTATAAGATTGATCTAAAGCATCCTTTTTTTTCTTTTTCGATAAATGTTTTAGTAGAGCTATTAAAGGAACGGTTTCCTCTCTAAAGATTTCCCAATAATCAATATCATGTTTATGGACATAAAGTTTTCTACTTGTTGAAATAATTATTTCATTCTTAAAGAAATTCCTTAGTCTTTCTTTCTTACACCCTAATTTTTTTGCAGCTTCAACTAAAGAAATATAAGTGTCATTTTTACTATAGTCTGGCTTAAATTCTGTACATATTTTTTCTAAAATTTTAATAGAATATAATTTATCCCCTGGCAGCCACTCAATCAGATAATTTTGGTATTTTGAGTTTAAAATATCGCTAAGAGACTCATCTTTCACATGCAGACCGTTCTGCTCTCTTAAAATTTTTTTTAACTCTTCCGTATTAACAGTTGTTTCTTTAAATCTTAAAACATCACTTTTCAAGAAATAGAACCCATTTTTATAGAAGAATTGAACAGGCATATTATTTAAAAAACTTAACCAATTAGCTCGGAGGCTAAGATTTCTTTTAGTATTTTTTTTATCATACATTTTGGTAGTACTCTTTATATTACAAATAATTTTTAATGCCTCATTAAAGCTGACAAACTCTTCTTCTTCAGAAAAGTACTTTGCTTGATTAATTAAAAATCTTTTAAGGACATGCAGTACGTCATATCCAAATGTTAATTTACTATTACTTTGATATGGTAGATCTAAAGCTTCACAAATGGTAATAATAATTGGTTCATAATGTTTTAAACTGCTAGTGGAGGAGGGGGACAAATATTTTCTGTATAAGTGTAAAAAGTCACTAATATCAAATATTTTTTTACTATTTAGTTTACCTTCTAAAAAATGAGTCTTTAATAGATTAATAATTTCCTTCGGATATCTTTTGATATTAGAAGGTAACCACTTTATCTCAAAATCAGAAAAATCCTTGTATAAAGTTTTATTTAATAATGATTTTGAGATTTTTATTCCTCTCTCCTTTTCCAGGATTGCCCATATTTGATCTCTTGTTACTATTTTAGCTTTAAACTCTAGTACATCTTTTTTCAGGAAATAGAAGTAATAATTATAGTAAAATTGAACTGGAAGCTTATCTATAAGATTTAGCCATTTATCATTATCTTTTCCATCAATGGTTCCCATAATATTAAAGGATCTACCGACACCTCCTAAAATACTCAAAACCTCTTTATGGGTTATAAAAATGTCTTTATCTCCCTTTAAAAAAAGTGATTTATTCATAAAGAAAAGTTCAATAACTTGATACACTTCTTTATTTATTAACAACCCTCCATTGTCTTCTATGGTGAAGGGTAAATTCATTCCTTTACATATGATTTTTACAGTATTAACTAAATAAGGAGCATGGTATGTGGCAAAGAAAAGAGAATATTTTTTAGCTAAATCCCTTATATCTTTTACACTAAATACACTTCTCGAAATCATTAAATCTTTAGCTTCTATATTTTGATCCAACAAAACTTCGAATGGAATATTAAATAAGACACTTATTTTTCTTAAAAACTCTTCGGAGGGCTTACTAATTCCTCTCTCAATATGACCAACATAACCCGTTGAATACCCTAATTGCTCAGCTATTTCCTGTAAAGTAAGGTTATATTCAGTTCTAAGTTTTTTTAATTTAGATCTAATATACATTCGCTTCACTTCACTTTTCAAAAAATTCACTTCAAATTATAACGATAAATATCCTCTAGTAAATTAGATGTTGCCTCTCTATAAAGCTTTATTAATTCTGATTTATTACGAGTATAAAGAAGTGATGTTTCTAAATTATCATCTCCTCTCCATCCTGCAATAGAATGGGTTGGTTCGTTATTTAATACTAATTGGACAGTGAACCAATGACGTAGAGAATGAGGAGCTAAATCTTTAGTCATTAATATTTCGGCATAAACTTGTTCTTCATAATCTTCTGATTCAGATAAAGCTGTAATTAAGTAATCATTTACAAGTTTTTTAAATTTTTTTCTATAGTTCTGAGTAGTTTCAGCCATTCCTTTTTTATTAACTATCAAAGGATAATAGCCAGGTTCGGTCCCATGATTATCTAGCCACTCCTTATGTTTATAGAAAATGGGTTCTAGTATTGGTAAAAATTTGTAATATACATATTGTTCTCTATATTTTTTAATACTACCGACATCCACACCATCACTTCGCATAGGATACTTGTTTAACAAATTTATTTTAAAGTTTGCTAATTTCCCTCCGATTTTCATATAAGAAATACCACCTCCATCTATCGGACAGATCTCTTGTCTAATATTACAAACTTCTCCAATCCTTAAACCAGCAAACGCTTGTAAACAAATCGCCAATGTAATTTCAGGATAGTAAATTTTACTTAAGTTTATTAATTTAGTTAGAGCTTTTGTTGGAATATCTCTTAGGATTTCTTCACTTTCACAGTTAGAAACATAGACTTGAAAAGGAGTATTTATATAAAAACCCTCTTTACCACTTTGACGGTGTGAAAATTCTACTTTTTCTATCATTTGAAGATCCTTTATTTGTTTAGCTTTTTCTCCATAAACATGTTGAATCCAAATATAAAACTGAGCTATTTCCCTCATGAGCCTTTCAACAGTTTCTGTTGGTTTCCTTTTTTTGTCTTTTGATATATTCCCGTCAGCATATGCTTGTAAAAATCTATTTCCATGTTCAATGGTAATATCGATTAAATTTGCAATTTGAAATTCCTCAAAATTCTCTATTAAAACAAAATTCAAGAAAGTACAAATAAAATATCCTTTTACTCTTAAAGTTTCTGGCCTTCTAGTATCAATTGATTTTTTCTTTCCTACAAAACGAAGATATTTACTATAAGGTGTAAACTCAAGAATGAGACCAGTTTCTATATGTTTTAAAACAATAAACCAATGTTGCCGCCAAGTTCCATCTTCATAAGTAATCTTATGAGAATACATACTGAAAGTAAGTTTTTTTATTATTGTTTTATAGTTCTTTATATTTATTTGTTTAGATGGGAACTGTAAAACTTTTGACAACTAAACCACCTCACTAAGTTTTTTAAAACAATAAAAAAAGACAACAACACTCTTACATTTCACTGTAAAAAGCATTGTTGTCTCTTAAAATAATTTAAGTTTTCACACACAAAATCCTCTATAAAAATATAATACTATTCCTTATTTTGTGTGTATATATATTTATAAACAATAATCTATTTTTTTCAATATTCCTAAGCTATCTGTAGTATTTTCTTATTAAATAAATTATGTGTGTACCAGTAAAGTTCCCCAGCATTGTTTACTAAGATATCAATTGTATCCATCTCTTTTTTCACAGCTAAAAAAACATTCTCAATCATATCAGTCTGGGCAACATCGAGCTGATGGACGTAAACCCTGATACCATGCCGAGCCTCTAGCTCCTTTTTTAGCAGCTGCAATTTATCAAGGCTTCTGGCCATAAGAGCGAGATTTGCCCCCCGCTCTGCGCAAAGCCTGGCAATTTCGGCACCTATCCCACCGGAGGCACCAGTAATCACGATATTTTTTCCCTTTAAACGTTCTGCCACAGCTTTCACCTCATCTAGCTTTAAAGAGAACAGGTCTGCTGTCTCCTATAACAATTTCTCCTATAGACTCCAAATAGTCAAGCTGAGCAACAGTTTCAGAGAGGGTCAGCCCAAGTTCACGGCGGTAAACTGACGGAAATAAGCGGCGGCAAATTTCGAACACAGTCATTTCTTCTTCCTCAAGCCAGCTCTTCACCTTCATTGCTCGGTCATGCTGGCGTTCCAGCCTTTTTTCAACGAGGTTAGGCAGATCTGTTACTTCCTCACCATGCCCTGTAAAGACGAGCTTTATCGGAAACTCCAGAAGTTTTTTTAAAGAGGCATTCAGCTGAAGCTGAGGTTTCGGCCTTTCTGTTTCACCTGGGACAGGCGGCTCCATAAGGGGATTTGGTGATATATGGGCCAGGACAAGATCGCCGCCAATCAACGTTCCATCACTTTCCCTTAACAGTA
This sequence comes from Neobacillus terrae, assembly GCF_011393025.1. Lineage (GTDB taxonomy): Bacteria > Bacillota > Bacilli > Bacillales > Cytobacillaceae > Neobacillus_A > Neobacillus_A terrae. The sequence goes on from NZ_JAAOEO010000011.1 coordinate 11,876, forward strand.
CAATATGGCTTTGCGCATGGCCGGGCGTTTCAAGAACGGTCCATTCAGAAAGTCCTGGAATTGCTTCTCCTTCCGCCAATAAACCTGTTAGGGATCTGTTACACGTGTACTTTAATGTATGCCTTATATGAGTGATGAACGGACTGAACTCCTCAGGCAGGCCAAAATCTTGAAAAAGCTTGCGATGAAAAGCCTCGTGCTCGGCATAAAAAGCGTCGGTCCTCATTATCCAACGTTCATTGAGCCAATGCCCATATACAGGCAGACTATCCGGGAAATAATCAAGCAAGCCAGCATGATCCGGATGATGATGTGTAAGAACAATTTGTTCAATATCATTCGTGCTAAGTCCCAATTCATTCAACTGCTGCTTTAGCGCCTCCCATGCCTCATCTGTCTTTGGACCCGCGTCAATTAAGGTCAGACGCTCTCCCTTTACGACGTAAACATTTACATCACCAACTGCAAAGGGGGTTGGGATGTTTAATTTTGCGATTCCATTTTTCCATTCTTTCATTTTTCCCATGCTCCTTAATACTATTCTCCAATAAAATTAAATCGATTATAAGATTAAGTGTACCTATTTTCACAGCAATTGTCATTATTTTCACATAATTTCTTAAATATTTAAAATATTTATTTTCTCAAAGGCCCTTGACAGACAGGCTAGATTTCTTGCATAATCACAATTAAAACTTTGGATATTTAAGATCTTAAATAAAAACAGTAAAACGGCAATGACTAAGGCCAGTAAATGGAAAACGGCGAAAGAGAGTGAAGCTCAGCGGCTGAAAGGCTTCACCGTCCAATTAACCATTGAACCTACCTTAAGAGCAGTTAGGAAAACCTAAACGCGGATCCGGCGTTAACGGAACAGAGTGAGCCATTTTGGGTTAATCCCGGATTGGTGAATGAAGGTGGTACCACGGAAGTTAGGCCTTTCGTCCTTTGCGGATGATGGGCCTTTTTATTTTTCAAAAAAAGCATTAGCCCCGATGAGTGGCAGCAAAAAAAAGGAGGAAGATTCGATGCGAAAATTAGTGATGGTCGGTGCTGGCTCAATGGCAGAAGCTCTAATTTCAGGAATTACTGCCAGTGGTCTGGTGGAAAAGCAAAACATTTGGGTAACCAACAGAAGTGACGAAGCAAGGCTCGAACACCTCCGCAAGGAATATAGCGTCACGGTTACCTACAATTTAGAAGAACTTTTTAAGGATGCAGATGCGGTTATCCTTGCAATGAAACCAAAAGATGCAGAAGCTGGCATTCAAGGCATCAGCAGCTATCTATCAGGGCAAACATTGCTGATTTCGGTCCTGGCTGGCCTCTCGATTCAAACGATTGAAACTTTGGCGGGTAAAAAACTTTCTATTGCAAGAGCCATGCCGAACACATCTGCTGCTATCGGAAAATCAGCAACAGGCCTGGCATGTAATGAACGTGTTAGTTTAAAACAAGCAGAGATGGCCAAAAAGTTATTTGAAACAGTTGGACTTGCAGCTTTTGTTGAGGAAACACAGCTTGATGCAGTAACAGGCCTATCCGGAAGCGGGCCTGCGTATATATACTATCTGGTAGAGGCAATGGAAGAAAGTGCAAGGGAGATTGGTCTTGAAGGACAGCTAGCAAAGGAACTGATTGTCCAGACACTGCTAGGGGCTGCTGAAATGCTGACAAAGTCGGAGAAACCTTCACGGCAGCTGCGCCATGAAGTTACTAGTCCAGGAGGAACAACCGAAGCCGGAATAAAAGTTCTGGAAAAACATAACGTCCATAAAGCGTTAGTTAATTGCATCAAGGAAGCAACTGCGCAGTCTAGAAAAATGGGGAAAATGCTAAGTTCAGCCATCGAGCCAAAGCGGCAGACATCATGATTGATAACGGATTTCCTGACATGAGGCTTAGGAAATCCTTATCCTTCAAAAGTTATAGTTTGGTCTTTAGATTTTAAATACCCCGCTATATATATCCTTAAAAATTAATAAGCAATTTAACTATTTTTTATAAAAATTAGCTTTTTTCTTATCGTTTTACTATAAAATAAGTATCTTTTTCGTTGGATCTATCCATATTTAGCTTTGTACGATTTCGTTAAATTGAAAAATACCCCCCTATAAAAATATTAAATGCACGATTCTAACCGTTAAATGCACGATTCTAACCGATAAATGCACGATTCATAAAAACAAATGCCCAATTTATAGCTGATATACATCTAATTGGTAACTATTGCCCGAATTCCATCACTTATGCCCACTACTCCTTTGAAATTCATCTACCAATTATATCCAACTTGATATATCATCAGTATTTAAGGGGGAATAATTATGGATGGAATAGGAATGATATCATTTTTACCAATTTTATTGATGTTAGTTTATCTTGCTGTACTTGGGTTTATTATTTGGTTTGCTGTTACTTTAATCAAATCGCAAAAGGAACGCAATCAAATCCTTAAAGAGATTTCAACCAAGCTAGATAGAATACAATTCAATAGTAAAGACGGGGAGTAGTGACTTTCCCGTCTTTTTAAATTAATATTTTCTTAGACTGATATTCTGAAGCGTATCCTCCGATATTGATATTTACCACTTTGCCCGATTCTACTGATAAACTAGCATAAAGCTCCGACGGTTTTTCCATCGAATATCCTTGTTCAAAGGTATAGGAAGACTCCTTGTTTTTCCATTCATCCCTGTATTTCGCCAGGTAGCAAGCAAGCGCGGCATTGGATGTACCGGTTGCACTTTCCTCTGGAATATCGAGCAAAGGAGCAAAGTTTCGGCAATGGGCTGAAGCACCGTGAAGGGTTTCAAGTGTAAAGACATGATAGCCTGTAGAATCGTATTTTCTGCTTATATCGGTGATTTTCTCCATATTGGGTTCCAGCCCAAGAAGAATATCGAGGGTTTTGACTGGAATCAAAATCGCACGCAGCCCGGTTGTGACCACTTGTATCGACATCCCCGAAACCAGCTGATCTTCTTTAATCCCTAAAGAAGCCACTATTTCCTCAGACGAAATTTCCTCAAGAAATCCCGGCGGATTTTGCTGGAGAAATACCGATTCATTTTCCTTAATTTCCACACTTAATAGTCCCGCCTTCGTTTCGATGGAGTACAATCCAGGCTTCACCATTTCTTTTTGATTCAGCAGCGAAAATGAAGCCACAGTAGCATGCCCGCATACATCCACTTCTTCTTTAGGGGTAAAATACCGAATCTGATAATCCGCCTGTGAGGATGGTAAAATAAAAGCTGTCTCAGAAAACCCTAATTGTGCAGCAGCAATTTGCATCTCTTTTTAAGTTAGAGATTCTGTATCGAGTACGACACCCGCAGGGTTTCCCCCTTCTCCATTTTTGGTAAAAGCAGATAGAACAAACACTTCTAATTCCATTTGATTCCTCTCCTTTTTTAAAAACTATTAATCTCTTCTACTAAAGTTTGAAGCCCACTTCCCTGGCCAGAGTTTTTCATCGCATTTTTTATTTTATCCTTGCTTTGCTGAATTTCCTGAAGGTTAGAAACTAAGGATTCTGTCGTCAGCTCTTCTTCCTCCAGAGTGACAGCGTAGCCTTTTTCAGTAAATGATTTCGCATTTAGAATTTGGTCTCCTCGGCTTTGCTGTCGGCTTAAAGGGATAATCAGCATCGGAATATTTAACGCAAGAAACTCAAAAATGGCATTAGAACCACCTCTTGTAATAACTATATCCGTTGCAGATAGGATATCGGGAAGCTCGTCATGTATATATTCAAATTGCTTGTAACCACGGCCTTCCAATGAAGGTTCAAGGTTTCCTTTTCCGCAAAGATGGACAATCTGATAGTTTTCCAACAGCTGTGGCAATGCACCCCTAACCGTTTCATTAATTTTTTTGGCTCCCAGGCTTCCTCCCATTACCATTAGGATGGGACGGCATCCGTCAAATCCCAGAAATTTCTTACCCTGCAATCTTGAGCCCTTCAATATGTCCTTACGGATTGGAGAACCAATTACTTTCGTTTTTTGAGAAGGAAAAAATTTTGCTGATTCCTCAAATGAAGTAAAGATCCTTGCTGCAAAGCGTTGTGAAATTTTATTAGCAAGCCCAGGGGTCATATCACTTTCATGAATAAAAGCAGGAATCCCAAGGGAACGAGCGGCAATAATAACAGGGACAGAAACGAAACCTCCTTTTGAAAAAATAAGATCAGGTTTAATTTTTTTTAGTATTCTCCTTGCATCTGCACAACCCTTTAAAAACCGGAAGGCGTCTGCCACATTTTCAAAATCAATATACCTTCTTAGTTTTCGGCTTGAAATTCCATAATACGGGATGCCAATCTTTTCAATAAGCTCTTTCTCAATTCCTTTTTTAGATCCTATGTATTTCATATCCCATTTTTGTGAGTCAAGTTCTTTCATAATTCCTATATTGGGCGTTACATGCCCAGCGGATCCCCCGCCTGTAAACACAATTGTTTTTTTCATACGTCCTCCTAAACCCAAGCTTTATATTAAATTATATCTTAAACAGCTCTTAGGATTAACTCTTTCATTTGTACCTCTCTTCCTTTTTCTTTTAAAATAGGGGAAAACACTGACTGGAGTTAACAAAACATGCTTGTTATTTTATACACCTTAAACCTTGCTGTATGGATCGTTTTTATAATCGATGCGATTAATGGGCTGCGTACACTTGATTCTTTGGAAAAAGAGGAAGTATTAAAAGACGGCCCCCTTCTTAGTGTGATTGTTGCAGCAAGAAATGAGGAAAAGTCGATAAAATCCAGTGTTATTTCCCAGCTCAATCAATCCTATCGAAATGTTGAATGGCTGCTGGTCAACGACCGATCAACAGATGATACTGGAAAAATAATGAATGAAATAAAAGCATTAGATCATCGTGTTCAAGTGATTCATATTAAGGAGCTGCCAAAGGGCTGGCTTGGAAAAAATCATGCACTTTATTCGGGAGCACAAGCAGCCGCCGGAAAGTGGCTTCTTTTTACTGATGCAGATGTTCAATATCAAAAAGAGGCTTTTGGAAAGGCGCTTCACTATTTTGAACGCAACCGCCTGGATCACCTAACTGCAACCCCTAATTTAAATGGGAAAGGTTTCTGGCTAAAGTCGTTTGTAGGTTTCTTTCTATTTGGATTTTCCTATTTTAAAAGACCGTGGACAGCGAATAATCCACGATCCAAAAATGGAACCGGAATTGGTGCATTTAACCTCGTGCTGAGAAAAGCGTACGAGCAATTAGGGACTCATGAAAGAATAAAGATGCGTCCTGATGATGACCTCCAGCTTGGAATAAAAATCAAAAAAGAAGGCTATCGGCAGAGAATAGCAACTGCCCTTGAGTTAATAGAAGTCGAATGGTATGGAACTCTGAAGGAAGCATTGGTTGGCCTTGAAAAAAACACTTTTGCAGGGTTGAATTATCGAATAAGCATGGTTCTTTTTGCTGTAGTAGGAACCTTTTTGTCCCACATTCTTCCTTTTTTCACTGTATTTGTGCCGGACAGGCTGGTTATCCTTATGAGTGTGGCGAATATCGTTGCGATTGGAATTTTATATTTAATGGTCATAAAAAAAATGACACGGTTTTCCCCATGGATGTTTTTGGCTTTTCCATTAACAGGGATGATTTTTATTTACTCCATTATCAGGGCCAGCATTTTAACATTTAAAAGAGGAGGAATTGTCTGGCGGGGTACGGCTTACAAGCTAAGTGAACTGAGGGAAATGAATCGCAAAGACTGATTTTTTCCTTTTGAAAAAGCCATCTGCTATACTAAAAGATATTTAGAAAACCGAAACAGAGGAGGCTTTTTTAATGCCATCATCAGTTAAACTATTTACACCCTATACTGTAAAGGGAGTTACATTTAAAAACCGGATTGTGATGTCACCAATGTGCATGTATTCCTGTTATAAGGAAGACGGGATTGTTACAAACTGGCACCGGACACACTACACCTCAAGAGCGGTAGGACAGGCAGGATTAATTATCCTTGAATCCACTGCCGTCACTGCACAGGGCCGAATTTCACCACAAGACCTCGGTATTTGGAGCGATGATCATATTGAGGGTTTGAAAGAGTTAACGGGATTAATCAAAGAGCACGGTGCCGTTGCAGGTATCCAGCTTGGCCATGCTGGCAGAAAAGCTGCTTTAAAAGAGGAAATTGTCGCACCTTCTCCTAATGCCTTTGATGAAACTTACCAAACACCTAAGGAAATGACAACTGAAGAAATTAAGGAAACAATTGAAGCTTTCCGCCTTGCAGCTGTAAGAGCTAAAAAAGCAGGCTTCGAGGTAATCGAGCTTCACGGGGCACATGGCTACCTGATTAACCAGTTCCTTTCACCAACAGTGAATAAAAGAACTGACGAGTATGGCGGATCCGAGGAAAACCGCTATCGTTTCCTCCGAGAAACCATTGATGCAGTAAAAACTGTCTGGGACGGACCATTGTTTGTAAGGGTCTCCGCTTACGAATATCTTGAAGAAGGCTTAAAGGCCGAGGATTATATCCAATTTGCGAAATGGATGAAGGAACAAGGTGTTGATTTAATTGATGTAAGCTCAGGCGGGGTTGCACCGGCTCAGGTTAAAGCTTACCCAGGATATCAGGTTCCTTTTTCTGAAACCATTAAACATGGAGCCGACATTCCAACAGGCTCAGTCGGCCTGATCACAACAGGCATCCAGGCTGAAGAAATTCTTCAGAATAACCGTGCAGACCTTATCTTCATTGCCCGCGGCTTCCTACGTGACCCATATTGGCCAAGGACTGCTGCAAAAGAACTTCGTGCGGAGCTTGAACCGCCAAAGCAATATGGTCGTGGCTGGTTATATTAATTTCAAAAAAACGTGTGGCAGCCCCACACGTTTTTTATATTATATTAACTTTGGTTAAAGGTTACTAGAAGCACCCTTAGGGATAATGACTGCTCCACAAGCCTTTTCATAAAATTCTAACGGTCCAGCCCCACCAATAATCGCATAAGCATAACCTATGCCTTTCATATCCTTTAAACAATGATGCAGCAATGAAAATCCATATCCCTTGCTGCGGTCAGAATGGGAAACACCCATTGGTCCAAAATAGCCTTTCTTACCCTTGTAGATATCAAAGGCAGCAAAGCCTGCTATTCCACCCTCATTATCAAATGCTACATAAATTGAATGCCTGCTCTGGAGAAAACCCTCCCTCACGGTTTGCGCCCACCCCGATGAAAAATGCTCCTCAACATAACGGACAATCTCATCAAAGTCATTATGATTAACTCTCCTTATATTTTGCATAGACAACTCAGGGAAATGATAATTATCGAGGTTTGTAATCATATCACGGGACTTAGTCCCCAGTTCTAAGATCGTATTTCTATCCCTGTCTGTTAAACAATTAACCGCCATTTCTGTATTCATTAGTGCTTTTAAAAAGTGGCCCTCATTTAAATAAACCTGATTATATCTATTCATTGTCTCAACTGCCTTAGCAAATACAGCATTCACTTCTTTGTCAACAGGAACTCTAAAAAAAGGACTTTGATGTACCTCATCCTTTTCAGCTTCAGCAAGTCCTCTTAGTTGTCCTAGATTCGTATTAATTTTTAAAGAAATTTCCCAAAGTACACCTGTTTTCTCTTGAAGACAGACAAGGAGAAGATCCAAGGGGGTGATGGCCTTGCTTCCAGATAATTGCGCCTCTTTCTCAGCCAATGCTATGATTCTAGCCATTCGATCAGTGAATTGAATACTCGCAGGTTCCAGAATAATCTCTCCTTTATGTATTAATATAGGTCTTTAGAAAAATGGATACATTGGTCCTCAAAATGATCTAATAGGTATCCGTGCTTTTCATAAAAATAAACAGCACTTGTCCAATTTCTATTTGTCTCAAGCACAATTTTTCTATATCCTAAACTTACTGCACTTTGCTCTAATTCCTTCATCATTCTGCCCGCAAGGCCAAGTCGCCTATATTCCTTTTTCACTGACATTCTTTCAATCCTTGCTATATTAGAGGATTTACTGCTCAGTGCGCCTGTGCATAGTACAACATTGTCTTTCATTCCCAATAAAAACAAACAGCCAGGCCTGGTGTATATGTCCATAATTTTATACAAATCCGGATTTAAGGAATCGTCAATGAATCCAAACCGCTCACCCAGCCCAGCAAGAACAAGACTTTTTGCTTCTTCAGCATATTCTTCCGTGACTTTCATTATTGTTATATCTGCCGTGCTGAACATTAGGATACCTCTCTTCCATTAAAGGTATCTTAAAGTTTCGTGATGTTTTATAAAAATCCTGTTTAAAAATCTCTTTCAAGTAACTTTTCTACTTCTTTCCTGTTTGGCATCCCGCCCTGGGCACCAAGCTTTGTTACTGAGATTGCTGCAGCCGCATTAGCAAAGCGGCAAGCCTCTTCAAGATTCTTTCCAATACTCAAACTATAAGCAAAAGCCCCATTAAAGGTATCTCCAGCCCCTGTAGTATCAACGATCTGCATTTTATATCCTTCAATCAGTTTTTCACTATCATGAAAAATAGTTACCCCCTTTGCTCCTTGAGTGATAATGCATTTTCGCTGTAACCTCTCCTTCTCCTTTGCTGTCATCTCAAAAGAAGAGAAAAGCTGCTCCTTTTCATGTTCATTAGGTGTGAAATAATCTATTTGGCTAACCAATCCTATAGGAAGATTTTGAATAGGCGCTGGATTAAGAATAACTTTTACATTATGTTTTTTCGCAAGAGAAACTGCCTTCGAAACACTTTCGATTGGAATTTCAAGCTGTAAAAGAAGAATATTACTTTCAGCAATAACAGTTTCATTTTTTTCGACTATATCAGGAGTAAGAAAATAGTTTGCACCAGGGACCACCATTATGCTGTTATCTCCTTCTGAAAGTGTAATCGAAGCAATACCTGATGAAGTGACAGGTATGGTTTCAATAAACTCCACTTTAATTCCCTCGTTTAGTAGATTTTTCGTTAATTCCTGTCCAAAAGAATCGTCGCCAACACAGCCAATAAAATCAACCTCAGCTCCCAGCCTTGCTGCCGCTACCGCCTGGTTTGCCCCCTTTCCACCTGGTATGGTGAAAAAAGAATCGCCAAGAACTGTTTCCCCCCTCTGTGGGACCCTTTTTGTTTTTGTTACAAGGTCCATATTGATGCTCCCGATAACTGTAATCCTTGGTTTCATAATTGCTTCACCTTTTTATTTAATATAATTTTCACTGTTTCAGTGATTTTTCCAATATTTTTCCTTTATCTTGTTCATATTAAGGAAAGGAGGAATCGGATACATGTTACAAACTTTTATTTTAACTTTGCTTCTTGGTTTAAATGTACCAGTCCAGTCTGATAATTTGATTCTTTTAAATAAAGGAATTCCGCTAACGCATTTAACAAGAGAGAAACTAAGCTTAATTCCTGAACCCGGTGCTGCCTTTCCTGACACTGCTCGTCTTGAGGAATTGGTTGACGACCTTGATGAAAGAGTAGCTCAAGCTCCAGCTGATGCCTATATCGGACAAAATGGCAGCATTATGCCTGAAAAACTTGGACAAAAACTCGATAAGAAAGAGCTGTCTGTACAGCTAATTCAATACTTTTTTGAAGGCAAGCCTAGAATTTTGGAAGTTCCTGTACAGCCTGTATATCCCAGGGTAGACAGTGAGATGCTTGACTCTATAAATACAATGCTGATTGGCCGATATACTACCTATTTTAATTCAGGGAACAGGGAACGCGCCAATAACATAGCGCTTGCAACAGAATCACTTAACAATAAAGTTATATTTCCCGGAGAAACATTCTCATTTAATAAAATAGTCGGGAAACGGACAACCGAGCGGGGCTATTTAAAGGCTCCAATTATTGTTCGCGGAGAGTTGTCCGAGGGAATTGGGGGAGGAATTTGCCAGGTCTCCTCAACCCTATTTAATGCTGCTGATAATGCAGGTTTAAAAATTATTCAAAGGTATTCGCACACAAAAGCAGTGACCTATGTTCCTCCTGGAAGAGATGCTACCGTAAGCTGGTATGGGCCTGACTTCGTTTTTAAGAATATGTACAGCCAGCCAATATTAATCAGGGCAAGGAGTTTAGGAAGTCAGCTTTCCGTATCGCTTTATTCTGCAGAGTACATAAATTTTAAACCTAAAAGTATTCCAGGAGCACCGGCAATTCTTCCAAAAGAAATCATGTTCGATAAAACAAAAAAACAGCCGGAAAACTAATTCGGCTGTTTTAAGACATTAAAAAAACTTAAGTAAATAATATTTTGTAATGGCGAGGTATTCCCGGCTATAGGATTTAGGAACTGCAATCCAAGGGGTTTCTGCCGGCAGTGCAGATACTTGAAGCAGGTCATCCTTGGCCATACTCATCGCCCGGTACATGTGAAAATCATTTGTAACGATTAATCCTTTATTCGCATCGGAAGGAATCAGCTTTTTAGAAAATGCCAGATTCTCAGATGTCGTCGTAGATTTATTTTCAAGTATAATTCTGGCTTCATCTATTCCCCTTTTCATTAGCCCACGTTTAATGGCCTCCGCTTCAGAGATTTCCTCCCCGCTTCCCTGCCCGCCAGAGGCAATGGCAATAACACGGCCATGTTTTTTCATACATTCAGCGGCAGCTATGATACGGTATTTCAGAGCCAAAGAAGGAACGGTCCCTTTAACCCGTGCACCAAGAACGATTAGATAATCAGCATCCTTGGGAACAACAGCCTCTTTGTATTCATAAATTTTAAATTGCAAAACTCCTACATATACCAATCCTAAAAAGAACAATATGCTAAGCCACTTTTTCATTTTATATCTTCCTCTAGTCTTTTTTCTAAAATGATTTTCAGTTCTCCCAAGTAGTCTGTATATGTACCAATAATGTCATAACCGTGCTTTAAATTTAAAATGAGCATGTTTCTCCACTTATTTTTTGTAATTGTTTGGACAATCCTGTAGCCATGTTCTCGTAAGTATTGATGCTGAACCTCCATAAGCTTTGACCCAATACCTTGGTTTCTGCAGTCTGGATCTACACCGCCAAGCCAGCTGTAAAACTTTCTTTTGTAAAGCTCATATCCAATTTTGTACCCTGCAACCTTGCCGTTTTTTATTGCTAGGGCAAAAAGGAGATTTGGTTTGCTTTCTATGCCAGATTTTTCTTTAACTTTAAAAATAGAGTGATGTAATTGAAGTATATTTTCAAGAATTTTCTGTTCAGGCATACCTGAAACGATTTTATATTCCATATATATTTCTCCTTTAAAAGTTTAATATTATTGTAGCCTCTATTAAATGGATGAACAATCCCTCTATTAAAGCTGTTTTTGCGAGGCGAAATATTAGAGCATCTAAAAAAATTTCGACAAAAGCCAGGAAGTTCGACCCCCTATAATCTTTTAAAAATAATTATTTTAGCCTAGTGATATTCCTTTTTTCGGAATATGTTAGCAAGTTAAAGACCTTTCGACCTGAAACTTGTCTCCTCTTTTTAAAAAAAATGGAGAAATAGTCTCGTTGATAGAAAACAAATTATTCTGATATATTTGAAATGTAAAATTTTTAAAGGGGTGGTTTTTCTTGTTAAAAGTTCTTTCTAAGTCAGCCTTAGCTCTGGCAATGGCCGGAAGCATCGGATTCGCAGGAGTTCAAACTCATGATGCGCCTGCAGTAAAAGCACAATCAAAATCCACATACGGACTGAGCCTGGCTCATTATGTTGGTGCCGCTCCTGAATTAGCGGATAAGGCAAAGCAATTGGGCAAAGACATTGAAAAAAATGATCCTGCAGACAAAATTGCCAATCAAGGCACAAAATTCGAACAGGCTGGAAATAATCATGTAACACCTCAGCCAGCTGTCGGTGATGTACCTGTACTGGTTATTTTGGCAAAGTTTAAAGATGGTGACGAACCAAAGGGTGATCCAAAGGGACAAGTACCAGCTAAATATTTTGACGATCTAATTTTTGGAAATCACTATAATCCTTACGAGCTCGATGAGTTTAAACAATATGCTGAATTTAATGGTGTAAAGGCACCGACAGATAGCACTATGCAAAACATTTACAAGGAATCAAGCTACGGTAAAGTTACCCTGGTTAAAAAAGATAATACAGACCTTGTTTGGGTTGAACTGCCAAAAGGCGCTTCCTATTATCTTGACCAGGATGGAAAATACGCGGAAAATGGAAAATATGTAAATGGAAATGTAAATGGCGATGCCCATAATGGTGAATTGGTTTCAGATCTTTTCAAAGCTGCTGATAGTGTAGTAGACTACTCAAAATATGCAGTTAACGGGCAAGTTCCTAACGTATTTATCGTTCATGAAGGTACAGGTGCCGAGTTCAGTGGTGACCCTGCACAAATCTGGTCACATAAATGGAACGCTTTGAGCGCACTTTATTATGGAAAATATTATGAAACTGGTTTCGGTGCTGACGATATAAACCGTGACGGAATTGAATCATATGAGGAATGGAATACGTGGTATACACAATTCCTAAAAGATCATACTTATGACGGAGTATTAGTAAACAATTACAATATCCAACCAGAAATTGGCGGTAACGTTGCCGGATTTAATGCTGCAACTGGCGGATATGATGATGCTTCAAAAACTGGTCCATTCCCTGGACAGGCAGGGGTTTTCGCACATGAATTTGGACATGCACTTGGCTTACCTGATTTATACGATACAGCCTATACATCCCAAGGAGATGGTAACTATTCCATGATGGCAGGCGGTTCATGGATGCGCTATCCTGATGCGGCTGCTTATAGCGGTAACTCACCAACTCATTTCGATCCGTATTCAAAGATGTTCCTTGGATGGGCTAGTCCAATAGTTGTTAATCCTGAAGACGGCGTTAAAACTATTAAGCTAGATCCAGTTAACAAAGCTGATTCCGACAAGGCATTTGTTAAGATGGAAGTTCCAGGATCTAACGGATCTGAGTACTTCTTATTTGAAAACGTTCAGCAAGATGGCTTTAACAAAGGCTTAATTCGTGAGGGAAAAGATGCTCACGGCCTGGTTGCATGGCATGTAGACGAAAACGTAATGAAGCAATACAGAACTCCAAACAATGTAGAAAACTGGATGAACAAGCGATTCCAATCCAACCAGTCTATTACTTTGTCAACTGGAACAGTAATTTCTCATTATGGTTTGTCTGTTGTTCAGGCAGATGGCAAATATGACCTTGAGCATTACGTAAACCGCGGGGATGCTGGTGACTTCTTCAAAACAGGAAGCAGCCTGACTCCAGTAACAAGCAATGTCCATACAGGTTCCTACTACTTCTGGAAGGGCTATAGCTCAACTCCAGCCGATTCAGGAATTCATGTAACAGATATTAAAGAAAATGCAGATGGATCAATTACTGCAAAATTCTTCTACAATTTTAATAGCTCAGTAAAGTAATAATCTGTTTAAAGGAGACACATGGAGATGTGTCTCCTTTTCATTTGAATTATAGTTTAATAAACATATATTCAAAACCGTTTTACTTTCACCACATAGAGTAAATAACATCCCATATACTTAATTAAAAATTATCTGATTGACAAGAATGCAAAATATGATATATTAATATAAAATACTTTATCACTTAAAAGCGTTTAAGCACCAAACCATAAACGAATATAAAATGTGTAGATGGGAACGCAGTAGTTTTTGTTTCTTGATTAAAGAGAGCTGGTGGCCGGTGCAAATCAGTACAAGAGCAGAAATGAATTACACTTCCTGAGCAGCTTTTTCTTTTAGATAAGGAAAAGACGGCATTGCCGTTATCTTAATGAGTGGCAAGCAGTTTCTGCTTGCAATGAGGGTGGTACCGCGATTGTCCAATCGTCCCTGCTGATATATTTAGCAGGGACTTTTTTATTTTATAATGAGAGGAATTTCAGCATGGAGAATAACCATCAATTAAAAAAAGGATTGTTGCCAAGGCATGTTCAATTTATTGCTTTGGCAGGAATGATTGGTACGGGAATTTTTAAAGGAAGTTCGGATACATTGAATCTTGCAGGCCCAAGTGTAGTTCTTGCATATTTAGCAGGAGGTTTGCTGCTGTTTATTGTAATGGCTGCTTTGGGTGAGATGGCAATCGTTTATCCAAATTTAAATGTGCAGAACCTCGTCCATAAAGCATTTGGGTTTCGAATTTCATTTATTGTTGGATGGCTGTACTGGATTAACTGGATTCTCGTTACAGTAGTAGAACTGCTCGCAGCGGGAAGCTTTTTGCAATACTGGCTCCCTTCCACTCCTTTATGGATTTTAAGCTTTATTTGTGCGGCGGTTATCATCGGCATTAACCTTTTTCAGGTGAAAAATTATGGGGAGATGGAATTTTGGTTCGCAGGAATTAAAATTTTGGCGCTTATCGCTTTTATCGTCTTGGGTGCTCTTATATTATTTGGAGTTCTTCCAAGCCAGGTTCATGATCCATTCTCAAACTATACAGCACATGGTGGATTTTTCCCCCACGGAATAAGCGGCACTTTGAGTGCTCTTTTAGTTGTTATGTTTTCATATGGCGGCGCTGAACTCATTGGGGTCACCGTTACTGAGGTAAAGAATTCTGAAAAGGTACTGCCAGGCATCATCAAAGGTGCAGTATGGCGTGTAATTATTTTTTACATCCTTCCTATCTTGATTATTTGCGGAATGATTCCATGGAACAAAGTCTCTTCAGTCGATAGTCCGTTTGTACAGGTATTCAGTCTTTCCGGTTTGCCAGGGGCTGCCTCCATTATGAACTTTGTACTTTTGACAGCTGTATTGTCTGCAGCGAATTCAGGAATTTACGCTACATCAAGAACTCTTTTTAGTATGGCCCAAAGCGGTGAGGCTCCAAAAAGCTTGTTAAAAACAACCAGAAAAGGAATACCTCTTAACGGAATAATGATTACCAGTGTCTTTATCCTCGGAGGAGTATCTTTAGCATACATTACTCCTGATCAAATTATAGGTTATATGATGACCATTCCTGGCTTCTCTGTTTTATTAATCTGGATAGCGATTTGTGCAGCCCAGTTCAAACTTCGAAGAGACTACAAAGTAAAACCAGAGTTTCAATTAAAATGGTTCCCTTACACCAACATTATTGCAATTGCAGCCCTGGCATTTATTTTTATTTTATTTCTTTTCAATAAAGACAATATCATTGGGTCAATTGTTTGTGTTGTTACGGTTTTATTGTTAATTTTATTTTCTTTTTTAAAAAAATCAGGTAATAGCAAATAAAACAAAAGAGGATGGCGCAAGCGCGCCATCCTCTTAGTTTTCTGCTAATTTGGATACTGTCCTTTGTTCAGAAGTATTTTTTTCCATTGCGTCTTCTGCTGGCTTTGAGCGTTTGATGAATAATGCAAGTACAAGAGCTACACCACAAATAAAGGTTGCAATCAAGAAAGAATAATTGATCCCATTTAAAAGTGCCTGGTTAGCTATATGCTGCTTCATTTCAGAAATTGCTGCCGGATTTGGCGGTTTATGAGTTGTTTGTGCAACCTGGGTCATTTTTTTCATTGCAGCCGCACCAAGCTCTTTGCCCTTTGATTCTGCCCGGTTTGTCATTATTGTTACCATTAAAGCAGTACCTATTGCACCCGCTACCTGATTTAAAGTGTTATTCATGGCAGTCCCATGAGGATAAAACCTTCTTGGCAGCTGGTTTAAGCCATTTGTTGAAACTGGCATCATGATCATTGACATTCCAAACATACGAACAGAATATAAAATGATCAGATGAGTATAAGTAGTTGTTAGGGAAAGCTTACTAAACTCGTAGGTAGTTACAGTCAGTATAATTAAACCAATAATCGCAAGAATCCTTCCGCCTACTTTATCAAACAATTTCCCAGTAATTGGAGACATGAACGCCATTAAAATGGCACCTGGCATTAATAGCAAACCAGCATCCATCGGTGTTATCCCCCGAAGGTTTTGCACATAAATAGGCAAAAGCAGCATGCCGGAGAACAACGCCATATTTACGACCATTGTAATAACCGATGATAAAGCAAACATAGGATATTTATAAATCCTAAAATTAAGCAATGGCATTTCCATTTTGACCTGTCGAACTATAAATATAAATAAGGAAATAACCCCAACAATAATTGTTCCATAAACCAGAGGGCTATCCCAGCCTTTGCTTCCGGCCGAACTGAAACCATATAAAATTCCGCCAAAACCAATACTTGATAATAGAAGAGACAAAATATCCAAACGCAAATTCACTTTTGCTTTTTTATCCTTTATCATAAAGAACCCTACTAAAAGGATGATAAACGAAATAGGTGTGACAAAATGGAATAGCATTCTCCAGTCATAATGTTCAATAATCCATCCTGATAAAGTTGGTCCTATTGCTGGAGCGAACATAAGAATCAAACCAAAAACACCCATTGCTGCTCCCCTTTTTTCAATCGGGAAGCTTACAAGCATTACATTCATGAGCAGTGGCATTAAGATTGCTGAACCCGAAGCCTGAAGAAGCCTTCCCGTCAACAATAAAGGAAATACATGGGCGAAGCCCGCAACTATTGTACCAACCGTGAATAATCCAAGCGCAGCCAGGAATAATCGGCGAACCGTATACTTTTGAATTAAATAGGCCGTTGAGGGTATCAATATACCATTCACAAGCATAAATCCCGTAGTCAGCCACTGTACAGTAGCCGCTTCTATCTTCAAATCCTTCATTATGGAAGGAAGCGCTATGTTTAATAACGTGTTATTTAAAAATGCAATAAAGGCTCCAATCATGAGAACCGCAATAATTCCGTAAGGCGGACGATCAGCCTTTTTTACGTCTTCCATTCTTTATCCCCCTGTATATAATTTAGTCTATAATTTCCAATACTCATTTCGCATAAAGACTATAATATACTAACGGTACAAATATATCAATAGAAAAATTTCGCTTACCTAAATGGTTTGGTATAATCAATGATATAGAGTAGCATGTTTATTATACAGTCAGTACAATTTGATTTTTCAGGTGATGAAATGAATGACAGAAAACAGCTTGTTGTAAAAAAGGCTCACGAATTATTTATTGATAAAGGTTTCCAGGCTACTTCCATTCAGGATATATTGGATTACAGTGGAATTTCCAAAGGAACCTTCTATAACTATTTTTCATCAAAAAACGAGTTATTAATCGCCGTTTTTAAAAGTATAACGAAAATGATGGAACAGGAGCGCAATAACCTGCTCATAGGCCAGGATCCAGCCAACCTGGAAGTCTTCGTTAAACAAATTGAATTACAATTGACTTTAAATAGGAAGCATAAGCTCCTTTCTCTTTTTGAAGAAGTTTTTGTTTCGAACGATCCGGAGTTAAGGCAATTTATCAGACGAAATCACTTAAGGTTTATCCACTGGGTATATCAACGGTTTACAGATTTATTTGGCGAGGATAAAAAACCCTTCTTGCTGGATTGCTCAATTATGTTTATGGGCATTCTCCAGTACAATTTAAAATACAGTGCCATGGCAAAGGGAACCAATTTAAGCATCCATCAAATTTCCCGTTATTCCGTGGACAGGATTGTTAAAATAGTAGAGGAAGTATCGAAAACGGGAGCTCAGCTTATACAGCCTCATCAGTTGGAAGAGTGGCTGCCACAGTATAATAAAACAAATCAAATTTTTCGGGAAAATTTCAAAGAGGCACTTAAGCCCTTATTAAAGTCTCTGTTGCAAATTCCGGAAAGTGAAAAGTACCTTGAGCTTTTAGAATTTATCAAGGATGAAGTTATAAAAACCAGGATGCCAAGAAAATTTTTGATTCAAAGTGCTCTTCAATCTTTGCAATCTGCCGGTGCTCTGTTAGGAGAAAAACAAGTAGAAAATTTTAGAAGGCTTGTTGATAGTTACTTAAACCAAATAAAGGAAAAAGAATAGTTTGCTTTTTTGAAGTCTTTTTTATAAAAGAGGCCCTAGGGATCAAGAATGACATACTCCCAAAACAAAAGCCCAATCCGAGGATTGGGCTTTTGCATACTTATTCTATTATTTTTTCCCTTTAGAAAGCCTTCCCAGGATAAAGGCACCGGCTGCAAGGCCGATAACTGTGTTTGTCTTTTTATTAAATACCTGTTTGGCTACAAGATTTAAGTTTTGTGGTCTTTCTGCAAGTCGGCGCATGAAGTAACCGTACCAGTCTTTTCCGAAAGGAACATATGTACAGAAGTTATATCCTTCGCTTGAGAGCTTCAATTGCAGGTCTTTTCTGAAACCATAAAGCATTTGAAATTCAAATTTATCGTTCGGAATATTATTCTTTTTCACAAACTCCTTCACATGATTGATGATCCGATGATCATGTGTGGCAATGGAAGTGAACTTGCCGTTTAACAAATGCCATTCAGTAAGTTTGAGGAAATTTCCATCAATTTCTTTTTTATCCTGGTAGGCGATTTCTGCTGGCTCTTTATAAGCTCCTTTAACAATACGCAGGCGATAATTACTATATCTTTCAAGAAGCTCCTGTGCTTCATGAAAATAAGCTTGAATTACTGTACCTACATTTTCATAGTCAAATGACAGCGCATCCAAAAGATCGAATGATGGCTGAAGATGGCCGTAATCTTCCATATCCAGATTAACAAAAATACCATATTGGTTTGCTCTGGTTACAATTTCTTTTAAGTTGTTGAGACAGAAGGTATAATCAATATCCAGCCCCAATTGGGTAGGTTTTAAGGAAATATGGGCATCCACTTTGTGTTCGTTAATGGCTTCGATCACTTTAAGGATTTGTTCTTTAGCTTCTGTTGCTTCTTCCTCTTTAAAAACAAATTCTCCTAGATTATCAACAGTACATGAAATCCCCTGAGCATTTAATTCTTTAATGCTTTTTATTACTTCTTCAATATTGGTTCCAGCAACAACGCTTTGTGCTCCCATTTTTAATCCATATTTTTTTGCAGCGCTGTTTAAAAATTGATTTTGGGACAAGCCAATGAAAAAGTCCTTCAACATAAAACATTCTCCCCTAGTTTTTATATTTTTAGCTCTGTTAATTTGTACTGTTGATTTTTTAAAAAAGGCTCTTTTCGTAAACTTTGTTGTTTTTATAAGCAAAAATAGACTCGCTTTCCGCGGGCAATCCGCGAGCCTTCTCGGTCGCTAACGACCTGCGGAGTCTCGCCTGGCTTGCTTTTCCCGCAGGACGTTGAGATTGCATCGGTGAATCATCACCGCACGAAGAAAATGCAAATGCATTTTCGAGGATCTCGCCTATTTTTGCTCGCAATTTCTTCAAATAGCAACAATCTCTTAAAAAAGAGCCTTAAAAAAAGACGTATAACCAACAACATCGTTTAACATTGCCAATATTTTTAAAACCATTATAGCATACCTTTTGTAATATAAATATTTTTAAAAATTTTCTCAATATAGTTATTTCAACACAACAGTAGTGAAATATTAATGGAGAGCAAATTAAAGGACTTCCGAAATGGAAGCCCTTTTAGATAAAAATTTTCTATTATATTTCTACTAAATTATTATTACTTTTGCCATGATTTTACAGGTAAGAACGAGAGTTTAATAGATAGTGGAAATGCTAAAAGAAGCAGACAGACGATAAAGCTAATAACTCCCTTCCAGCCAAAGTGGGACCAAAAAAACCCTCCAACAGTTCCTGCAAGACTTGAACCACTGTAGTAAAAGAATAAATACAAGGAAGATGCCTGGGCCTTTTCTGTCTTGGCCCTTTTCCCCACCCAACTGCTGGCAATGGAATGAGCACCAAAAAATCCAAAAGTAAAAATGGCAATACCTATAACTTTAACTATTAAAGGATCTGTAAGAGTGATAGCTGCCCCCGTAAGCATAATAATAAGCCCTGTCCAAAGGACCTTTTGGCGGCCGATTCTGTCTGATAAACGGCCCATCCAAGTAGAGCTAAATGTGCCAGTTAAATATACGATAAATATCCAGCCGACAATGGTCTGGCTTAGCATGTAAGGTGGTGCAAGCAGCTGGAAACCGATATAATTATAAAGAGTTACAAAACTGCCCATTAAAATAAAGGCAATTCCATATAAACAAAGCAAAGCAGGATCCTTAAGGTGTCCTATAAGAGACGCGAATAAATTTTTAAATTTTAAAGGCTTTGGCGTAAAATACTTGGACTTAGGCAGGTTCAGCCAAAACCAGATACTGAGTGCTAGGCTTATAACACCAATACAGCCCATAGCGATTCGCCATGAAAAAAGGTCAGTAATCGATCCCGTGATAATCCGGCCTGCCATTCCGCCAATTGAGTTCCCGCTTATATAAATCCCCATTGCAGCACCGAGACTATTAGTATCTACTTCCTCACCCAGATAAGCCATTGCGATAGCTGGAAGGCCAGCAAGGACAACCCCCTGCAGAATTCTAAATCCAATTAAGGATCCAAATGAGGGACTTAAAGCAGTTATCATTACTATAAGTGATGAAAGTAATAAGGATGCAGCCATTACAATCTTACGGCCCCAGGCTTCTGATAAAGAGCTTGTTAATAGCATGGAAACCGCAAGTGTAAAAGTGGTTACCGAAAGAGTCAAACTTCCTGTTGATGCAGATACATGAAACTCTTTCGAAAAAACCGGCATCAGCGGCTGTACATCATAAAGTATGGAAAAAGTAATAAATCCCCCGGCAAAAAGGGCGAAATTAGCTTTACGAAATTCTGTCGTTCCCTGCTGAAGCTTACTCAACGAAAAACCCTTCTTTCTTATCTTCGCTTCCCATTTACTTTACTCCTCTAAATCGTAAAACTCAAATGAAAAAAGTGATTAAAAAGACACACTGTTCAAATGAAGGCTCTACCCTGAAATAACTGTGGATAACTGTTATTTCATTCATTTGTGTGCCAATTTTTTTGCATTGGTGTGTTGTTAAACCCAGTTGTTTAAATGTAATGACATCAGCTGACACTCCTCGAAAATGCATTCGCATTTCCTGGATGCTAGTTCAATCTCGTTCGGAAAAACGAGCTGGCAAGGCCCCAAAGCGAGGCTGGCGAATAGGGAGCCGATTCCCTATTTTATCATCAGTAAAAAATCAGCACTAAACAAAAAGAAAAACCACAAGTTCTCTCACTACTTGTGGTTTTTCTTTATTTATTTGAAATTTTTATTTCTTCTTCGGTTTCAGCCACGTTTTCCATATAGTTTTTACCCCATTCGTACATAGAATCCAGAATTGGCATTAAGCTTACACCTTGCTTAGTCAGCGAGTATTCCACTTTTGGAGGTACTACTGGGTATACCTTTCGGTCAATAATTAGGTCTTCCTCCAGCTCTCTCAATTGGTTAACAAGCATTCTTTGAGTTATTCCGGGAATAAGAGATTTGAGCTCTCCAAACCTTTTTGTCCCTTCTTTGCCCAGATGCCATAAAATCAACATTTTCCACTTACCGCCGATAACCGAAAGCGTTAGTTCTTTTTCACAATTGAATGTTTTATTTTGTAAACGTAACAATAGTATCACCCCTAAAGCCCAGTGTAACACATAGTATACTTTTTGACACTATGTAAGATTAAAGTGCGTACTTACATTTATTTTTCATTCTATATATAATTGCATATGTACCTTGGATAGTCTTCCCGGGGATTATCGTTTGTACAAAGGGTAAATTAAAGTAGCACCCAATTTTCTTAAATAATGAGGAGTGAATATAAATGGAATTACAATTGGCATTAGATTTAGTTAATATTCCTGAAGCCCTTGCTTTAGTAAAGGAAGTAGAAGAACATATCGATATCGTTGAAATAGGAACTCCAGTGGTAATCAATGAGGGCCTTCGAGCTGTAAAGGAAATGAAGGAAGCTTTTCCTAATTTAAAAGTGCTAGCAGACCTTAAAATAATGGATGCAGCCGGATATGAGGTAATGAAGGCTTCCGAAGCAGGAGCAGATATCATTACTATTCTGGGACAAGCAGAGGATATGTCAATAAAAGGTGCAGTAGAAGAAGCAAAGAAGCAAGGCAAACAAATACTTGTTGATATGATTGCTGTAAAAGACCTTGCTGGACGAGCAAAAGAGGTAGATGAAATGGGCGTTGATTATATCTGTGTACACACCGGATACGATTTGCAAGCCGTTGGCAAAAACTCTTTTGATGATTTAAAAACCATTAAATCCGTTGTTAAAAATGCTAAAACAGCTATTGCTGGCGGCATAAAAATGGATACACTTGCTGAAGTGGTAGAGGTAAACCCTGATCTTGTTATTGTAGGCGGCGGCATTGCGAACCAAGATGATAAAAAAGCAGCAGCTGAAAAAATGCAGCAAATGATCAAACAAGGTTAATTAAAATGAGGACTGTGCAATATTTATCTGAGATTATAGAAGAGCTTAAGCGAAGTGTTGAGTTAATTTCAGACGAAGAAGCAGAAAAACTGGTTAATGGAATATTGGAAGCGAAAAAGGTTTTTGTGGCTGGAGCAGGCAGGTCTGGATTTATGGCAAGGTCCTTTGCCATGCGAATGATGCATATGGGAATAGATGCTTATGTAATTGGTGAAACTGTAACTCCAAACTTTGAGCCAGATGACATCCTAATAATAGGGTCGGGCTCCGGAGAAACCAAAAGCCTGGTTTCAATGGCTGAAAAAGCAAAAAGTATTAGTGGCAAAATTACCGCAGTGACCATATTCCCTGATTCCACTATAGGAAAACTGGCGGATTTTACAATTAAGTTGCCTGGATCTCCTAAAGACCAAACCGAAGGAGATTATAAAACCATTCAGCCAATGGGATCTCTGTTTGAACAAACCCTGTTGCTTTTCTATGATGCCATAATACTTAGGTTTATGGAAAAAAAAGGCCTGAATACAGGAAAAATGTATGGACGGCATGCTAATTTGGAGTAGGTTCTGATGGAAAGGCTGCAATTATTTGCAGTCTTTCTGTTGGCGTTTAAAACCTGGGTTTGATATTATTTATCTTTTATTAAAAAGGAGTGACAGCAATGATTTCATTAAAAGGAAAAAACGCATTGATTACCGGAGCTGGCCGGGGCATTGGACGTGCGACTGCGATCGCTTTAGCAAAAGAAGGCGTAAATGTGGGACTGGTCGGTTTAACCATGTCTAATCTAGAAAAAGTTGCTGCAGAGCTTGAACAGTATGATGTAACCGTATCAGCTGCTACAGCTGATGTGTCTGATCTTGATGCAGTAACCCACGCAGTTGAACATATTAAGTCTGATCTCGGTTCGATTGATATTCTTGTTAACAATGCAGGAACAGCAAAATTTGGAGGCTTCCTTGACCTTTCCCCTGAAGAATGGGAAAAAATCATCCGTGTTAATTTAATGGGTGTTTACAATGTAACAAGAGCAGTCCTTCCAGACATGATTGAGAGACAGTCTGGGGATATCATGAATGTCTCTTCCACTGCTGGACAAAAGGGAGCACCAGTAACAAGTGCCTATAGCGCATCCAAATTCGCGGTACTAGGCCTGACGGAATCCCTCATGATGGAAGTCAGAAAGCATAATATCAGGGTAACAGCTTTAACCCCTAGCACTGTTGCTACCGATTTAGCAATCGAAACAAACCTTATTTCAGGTAATCCGGAAAACGTCATGCAGCCTGAAGATCTTGCTGAATTGATTGTAGCCGGATTAAAACTGAATCCAAGAGTTGTTCTTAAAACAGCTGGTTTATGGACAAACAATCCTAAATAAAAAGCAAAAGCAGGGGCTCATCTGGCTCCTGCTTTATTTTTATCGGAAAGAGTATTTTCTCGGCTTCACTCCTTGATTGTAAAACGTAAAATCAAGTTTACCAGCGCGAATTCTCCTTTTTATTCCGAACGGTCCTTATTAGAAAAACTTGGCATTCGCCAAGTCCTAGTTTCTCAAAAAGGAAAGACTGCCTTCTTGGAGAAAATTATTTTTTTAAATCGACTTTTTCTTGCTTAATTTCTTTAACCTCTTCGGATATTTCTTTTCTTATATCTTCTGTAATATCCTCAGTAGCTTTTTTAAATTCTCTTAAGGATTTACCAACTGCACGTCCAATTTCAGGCAGCTTATTTGGGCCGAACACAATGAGTGCGACAACAAGGATTAAAATGACCCCTGGCATTCCAATATTAGATAACATAACTTCATCTCCTGTTGAGATATTTCATAAAGGTATCACCATTATAACGAATATAAGGGATATTTTCATTAAAATTTGATGAAGGAGATATTAATTAAGCCCAGTTCAATTAAATTTGTTATCAGAAGTTTTTTTCTAAAAGGCTCTGATAAAGCTCATTGTTGATTTTTCCTTAATTTGATTGAAGCAAAAGGCGCGTGACTCCTCGGAAATCCTCAATTATGCTTTCGAAAAATTTCGCTCGATGTAAATTCCTGGATGCTTTCCTTGTGCTATTGCATTTCCTTCGTGCGTGGGCGATTTCAAGGGTGCTATTCAATGTCCTGCGAGAAAAAAGTGGTCGCCGGAGCAAAAATCAACAGGCAAGATCAACAAAGCCTTCTAATAAATTAGTCTTAAAACAAATTTTGATATATGGGGCTTTTATCAATTTTAAAAAAATAAATGTTAAAACAGGAAGGATTTCACCATGCTCATAGTGTAAATTAATAATAAAGCAGTAAATCCTTCAGAGAAACTAACCTATTGGAGAGTGTTTGAAAATGGAAACGACCTATATCCTAAGTCAAGAAATGAAGAAATTTATCAAGACAAACAGGGATAGATTTGAAAATAAATTGCTTTCTGAAGCAGTTAATGTTGCTTCAAATATTAATGATATTTTAAAAAAGGGCAATATAGACCTCTTAAAAAATGCCAAAAAATTGATCCTTTATGTAGTGGAACAACATGATGAGGAATTGACCGAGTTTGCTAACCAAGAAGGCATTGCCTGGGCAGAGCATTCATTAACACTTTCATTCAAATTAGAATGGGTGCAGGCAATCAGACGTACATTGTGGCATTTCCTTTATCAGCTTGACCAACCAAAGAATCTTATGACGAAACGCGAAGAGTATTACGACCTTGAAAAAATGATTAATGACCGGGTGGATAAATTCCTCAATACCTTTTTCCTAAGTTACTCTACCTATAAGGATGAGATGCTAAACAACCAAAGAAAATTAGTTGAGCATTTGTCGGTTCCAATTATTCCGGTTAGCCCTTCCGTATCTGTCTTGCCGCTGATTGGTACAATCGATTCCTATCGAATTCAGACCATTGAGGAAAAAGTTTTGTTCGATATCGCCACTTTAAGAGTCCAGACACTTGTTATGGATCTTTCCGGTATTGCAACAATGGATATGGATGTTATCGATCATTTTCAAAGAGTATTAACAGGAGTTTCTATGATGGGATGCAAAGCTGTCCTTACCGGCCTCCGCCCAGAGCTTGTCAGAAAAATGATTCATGCGGGAATCCGCTTTGATAATAAAGCAGAAACCAAAGGTACACTTCAGGAAACTTTAAAAAAATATCTTTCATTTGAACAAAACTAATAAGTCAAGATTACATATGGGAAAGACCTTCCTCGGTAAAGCAGGTACTTTTCCTCCGTACGATGATATAGCTGACGAAGCCTTTCTTGCCTGGCCGTCGTGTGTTCATAATTATGGATAAAAATTCCGATTGTCTAAAAATAACCTTCCCCATGATTAGAAAGGTTGTTTTTAGGAATTGCACATTTCAAGAAAATTACTTTTGATGCATTTCTTTTCATAACTGGTCCGTGGGAAATATTCAATACCCACCGGGATATTCTCTTCTTCATCTATAAGGTACTTGCCCATTTCCAGACAACTTAGCTGGACTCGTTCATTAACTGTATCCAAATCAAAGTCTGTAAGCGAATAAGTCCGGCATTTGCTGGTCAAGAGAGATTCGTTTCGAATTTCAATTTTTTCAAGAGGCGCTTTAAACTTCTTTTTCAAATACAATGCGTAAAGGGCAAGCTGATTACGGTCCTCTGCTGATTCCTTGCCCGTTTTCCAGTCCACAATGACCCACTTCTCAGAAATAATATCCCTGTAAAGGAATTCGATTACAATAAACACCTTCACCCCATTGACCTCATCGTGCGAAACTGCTCCGCTTCAACAAATTCCATTTCCCTTTTATATTGGATTTCCATGAAACTCTTACTTTTAAGAAAGTTTTTTATACAAACCTCTAACTTGTCCTGTATATCCTTAATTTGTTCTTCATTCAAACCGCCATAATAATAAATTTCATGTAGCATTTTAAAATACTTTGGCCTGGAGTACCACTGTTAGTGATTTTTAAGAGAATCTATAAAAGCATTATTTAATTTATTCCCTACATACTTTACAAGCTGTTCTTCACTTGGTACTTGATCTATGGTTAAAAAGTTCTTTACAACAGCATCAATCATTTCGTGGACAACTTCCCCAAACAAGATTGGAAGATTAGTAATATTTTTTTAACGGTAAGCTTGTTTTGCCCTTTCAGGTGAATCCTGGAACCAGCCTTTATGAGAAGTGTAATAATTTAAGCCGTACTTGCGCGAACAAACCATTAATGTTTTATGCCTTGTAAGTGACCAGGAAAATTCGGGATAGGGCCGGCTCTGAAACATAGTAATCTCCTTTAAAATTCGATATTTTAAATTTTATTATACTATAACCAACTATCCGAAATAGATATATTATCATGGACCTTTTATGTAAAAACGGACCAGTAATATACTGGTCCGTTAAGTTTATTTATTTTGTTTTTTCGATACAACCTCAGTAATATATGATGTTACATCTTTAATTTGCTGGTCTGTTAAAAGGTCACCAAAGGCAGGCATCACTGTTCCGCCTTTTTTAACCCTTTCCATTACTTTTTGCGGATCCTTAGCTATATCACTTTGTTGAAGGTTAGGTCCGTTATGTCCCCCTGCACCTTGTTCCCCGTGACATGCCAGGCAGTTTCCTTTAAATACCTTTTCACCATCATCAGGATTTCCCTTTGCAGTTGAAGTGTCTTTACCTTTATCCTTATTATCATTCTTCTTGGCCTTATTATTTGTAATAGTCCCTGATTTGATTTTTCCGTCAAGGGAGAAGGTCCATAAGGAGTCTCCATGCTTAGAACCAGCCAGGGAATTTCCCGCTACAAGAACAGAAATATATTCTTTTCCACCAACTTCATATGCAACTGGAGGTGCATTTACGCCAGCGTCCGCTTTAAATTCCCATACCTGTTTTCCTGTTTTCGCATTGTAAGCAATTAATCTTCCATCATTATGACCCACGAATACCAGACCGCCTTTAGTTGTTAAAAGGCCGCTGTATGCGGTCGCATTCCATTTATTCTGCCAGGCAATTTTGTTAGTCTTAACATCAATAGCTGTCACTGTACCTTTTAAAGGTGCATCCTGTATCGGCTGGATGATACTTCCCCAATAAGTGTCTCCCGGTTTGTATTCTTCTAGACTTCTAGTAAAAGTAGAATACTGATCAGAACCTAAAACGTAGAAATATCCGGTTTCAGGACTAAATGCTGATGGCGGCCAGTTTGCTCCTCCAAATGTTGATGGCTTTACAAGAAGCGCTTTTTCCCAATAAGGAGTAAATATTTTGCCAAAATTACCGTTATAGCCTTTTACCTCTTTTTTGATCTGTCCTTCTGTTACTTCCTGTGGTACAAACGCATCGCCCTTAGGAATAGGCTGTGTCGGCGAAGTATTTTGCCTTGGTTCCTGCGGTACGGGTTTTTCATCAATTCCTACCAATGGCTTACCATTTGTCCTGTCAAGAATGTATACCCATCCAGTTTTACCTGCCTGGCCAAGCGCCTTTCTGGTCTTTCCATCTTTTTTTACATCAAATAGGATAACTGGGTTAGGGGCATCCAGGTCCCAAAGATCATGATGAACCTCTTGGAAATGCCATTTATAATTACCAGTCTCCGCATCAATGGCGACAATAGAAGAAGAAAAAAGGTTATCCCCTTTTCGCTTACTTCCATCTAAATCCGGTGCGGCATTTCCTGTTGAAAAATTAAGCAATCCTAAATCAGGGTCAACCGCTGGCGTTTGCCAAACCGGAGCTCCTCCATGTTTCCAAGAATCATTGTCACTTGGCCATGTTTCATGCCCTTTTTCGCCAGGTCCGGGAATGGTATAGAATCGCCAAAGCTCCTTACCATTTTTGGCATTAAAGGCCGTAAGCCTGCCCCGGATACCATATTCACCGCCTGCAACCCCGGTGTATACCTTTCCTTTATAATATAGAGGAGCATTTGTGATAGTATAACCTTTTTTCGCATCATCAACTTTTGTTGACCAAACCTCTTTACCTGTCTTCTGATCAAGAGCCACAAGTCTTGCGTCCAGGAGACCGACAAAAACCTTACCATCACCAATTGCTACCCCACGGCTTGTCCAGCCGCAGCAAACAGTATCAAGATCTCCGATATCTGGTTTATAAGTCCATAACTTATCGCCATTTTTGACATCAATGGCAGAAACCTGGTCAGCCCCGGTAATTACATACATAACACCTTTATAAACAACCGGTGTAGCCTCACCCGAATACTTAAACTCAAGTCCCGAGTTTAGGTGAGTGACCCATTTTCCTTTTAGGTTTTTAATATTAGAAGTATTAATTTCATTTAATGAAGAGTAACGCTGGTTGGATATATTCCCCCCATTTGCTATCCAGTTTTTCTTTGGTACCGCTTTCAATTGTTTAGCTGTAAATTTTGGAGCGGTCACTGCAGTATTCTTTTTGGGATTGTCTTTCTCTTTGGAAGCAGTTATTTTATGGCCCTCTTTTGACTTATTATCCGCTTTTTCATTATTATCCA
The DNA here is from genome assembly GCF_011393025.1 of Neobacillus terrae. GTDB lineage: Bacteria > Bacillota > Bacilli > Bacillales > Cytobacillaceae > Neobacillus_A > Neobacillus_A terrae. The sequence goes on from NZ_JAAOEO010000011.1 coordinate 40,725, forward strand.
CTGTTGTTAAAAAGAAATAAAATAGAACGGAAACGATAATAAGAGCAGAAAATCCAGCAATAACACCCCAATTACTTTCTGATTTCAATCCTCTCCACCTGCTTTCTTATAAAATTATTGGGAAATTTCTCGGCTTAATTTTTTTTATTCCACTCTTTTATAAAAGTAAACAAAATGTAATGTTTGAAATTATTAAGATTTGATGAGAAAATACTCTATCATTTGTTTAAGCCTTTGAAACTCTTTACTTGTATTCTTAGGACTAAAAAGGTTATCCCAATTTTGAGATAACCTTATCCGATCTTATTTTATTTTTTTAAATATTGACAGAGGAATTGCTTTCTTTTGATATTGATGTATTGACTGAGCTTCTTAAAATCAGTCCGGCAGTGATTACTCCCAACAAGATCGCGGCTGCAATTGTAAGGAAAGCCCAGACAAGAGCCGGTTTTACTACCATTAAAAATAATATAGCGATTGTTAACATTGTCATAATTATAACTGAGTTCCATAGTACCCTGTTCCTAACCTTTTCTTGTAAACCAGCTGAAGGAGTACTCTCAGTTTCAGATTTAACAGCATTTAAAATTCCTTTTAATTTGCGTAAGTTGATTGCTGGTCCCATAATTGTCATAACAATCAATGCTGCAAGAGATATGTTCACCCAAGCAATTTTCCATCCCCAAGTGGAGAAAACCAAATATAAGCCAGGCACCAAAATAAAGATTACACTTAATGGAAGTAAACCATCAACCTTTACAGCTAATGAAGACCAAACTTTCAAGTCATCCACCTTCTTGGCATGTAACATTCCCATCATTGCAGTAAGAGTGATACCAACTGCAACAAACATGATCACTACCCCTAAAATATGAAGAAATAAAACTAAGTTATACAACATTGACTAAAACCCTGCTTTCTACCTATTTTTAGATTATTTTATCTGAATTTTTAGTATAATAATAGTACTAAATGTAAAAATTTCCTTTTTTGAAATGTACCTCTGTATTCTAAAAAAATGATCCATCCTATATTAATAAAAAAAGAAGGTAAAAAATTAGGGGGAATGTCAATGAAAAAATGGAAGTCTATTCTATTATTAACCGCTGTATTGGTTGGTCTATTTATAATTGTGACAGTAATAAACACTTTAACTGTCAAATCGAAACAGCCCACCCCGCACACTGCTAAAGTCTCCATCAACGAAAAACAAGCGGTAGATCATCTATCTAAAGCCATTACATATAAAACAATCTCCTATGAGGACCGCAGTAAAATTGATTTCTCTGAATTTGATAAGTTTATAAATTTTTTACAGGTTAGCTTTCCAAAAATTTATAGGCAGCTTGAATTTGAGAAAGTGAACCATTACGGTCTTGTGTATAAATGGAAAGGCACTGATTCCAGTAAACATCCAATTGGATTGACCAGTCATTATGATGTGGTTCCAGTTTTAAAAGGAACGGAAGCAAATTGGAAACAGCCTCCCTTCAGCGGGGCTGTTCTGAACGGGATAATCTGGGGCCGCGGATCTTTGGATGATAAGATTGGCGTTATCGGAATTTTACAAGCAGTGGAATATTTACTAGACAAAGAATTTAAACCGGATCGTGATATATATTTGATGTTCGGCTTTGACGAAGAAATTGGCGGAGACGAAGGGGCAAGCATGATAGTAAATACACTTAAAGAAAGAGGAATTAAGTTTGAGTTTGTTTTAGATGAAGGCGGAGCGATTGTCGAAAACATGGTTCCAGGTGTTAAAGCCCCAGTGGGTGTTATCGGTGTGTCCGAAAAAGGATCTGCGACTGCGAAATTATCAATTGAGGGCAGCGGCGGTCACTCTTCCCAACCAAAAGACCACACCAATATTGGGCGAATAGCAAGCGCGATTGCCAAATTAGAAGATACACAGTTTAAAGGAGAGCTTAAAGGCCCTGGAAATGATTTATTTGAATTTGTCGCTCCAGAGATGAACTTTGGAATGAAGTATGTGTTCGCCAATAAAATGGTTTTTAAGCCTCTCATTGAAAAGATATTACTGCAGCAGCCTGCATCAGCGGCCTTAATCAGAACAACGATTGCGCCTACCATTTTCCAGGCAGGGGAGCAATATAATGCCTTACCAGAACAAGCATCCGCCATTATTAACCTTCGGCTAATGCCTGGTGATTCATTATCAAATGTAAAAAAGTTTATTGAAGATACAATAGATGATAAAGATATTAAAGTAACTGTGGAAGGAACAGAGGCTTCGAAGGTATCCACTGTGGACAGCTGGCAATTTAAAACCGTACAGCAGGCGGCACGGAATGTTTATAATCATGCAGTCGTTGCTCCTTACTTAATGTTTGCAGGCTCTGATGCAAGACAATATGACCCTATCTCGAAAAATACTTACAGGTTCTTACCTGTTCAAATTACTTCAGAGGATTTAAACAGAATGCATGGGACCAACGAACGTGTCAGCGTCAAAAACTACATCAAAGCAATTAAATTTTATGCAGAAGTCATAAAGGAATCGAATAAGAAAACAGAATAGTTTCTTTTCGCTACGAGACTTTATTAGCTACAAAAGGCTAGTTTCCAATAGAGAAACTAGCCTTTTGCGCAAATTTTTTTGTATTGGTGTCTTTTAATGCCCTCCTCGGAAATCCTCAATTATGCTTTCGCATTTGCTTCGTGTGTCTTCTATTCAAGGGTGCTATTCAATGTCCCTCTGGAAAAGGAGTCCAAGGGAGCCCCGCAATTTTCATAGCGTTATTCTTCATAAAAAAGCGAGAGTCAGCTTACCCTCCTCTCGATTTACTTTTTATTTATTTCTCCTTTAGTTGCATTGCAAGCATAAGTGATTTTATCTCATTTTGAATTGCCGGAAATCCTTCGATTTCAGGAATATTACTTAGCGGTGGCGATAGTTCTCGATTTACTGCGTTTGCCATTTTTTCAAAAATGAATATTAATTGTGCAAGTGACTGATCGCTAAGAAGCGGCCGATTCTCCATATGGGCACTCTTTTCAAGCAGGTATCCTAATTGTTCCAGCGAAAAAATAATTGGCCAGTAATATTCAACGGCATCTTTGTTTAAAGGAATTTCACCTGCTGCAGTACTATAGAGGGTCTTTAAGTTCGTTAAATTAGTTCTCACTTTGTTCCGCTCTCTGCTTTTTTCAGGATTAAAACCTCTTCCCTGATCAGAAAACAGAATAAACAGGAACTGCCCCTGACTCCGTATCGTTTTCGTTAATAAATGCGGCAAACGGCTTGAGGCTGAACGTCTTCCGATTAATAAAACTCCAATTAAACCAATAAGGCTTCCGATAGCCACATCCAACAGCCTGGCTGAAGCAAAATAGGAAAAGGTAAAGTTTCCTTTGCTTACACTTTCAGCCATAAGTAATGCGTTCGGAGTAAAGAACAAGGCTGCAAGCCCATAATTTTTTACAATAAACAGTTCTGTTATAAATGTTAAAAGAAGAACAAATAAAGCAATAATAAAACCGGTTGGGTGCGTGGCTAAAACCAAACTGGCAATTAATATCCCGATAATTGTACCAATCCCTCTTTGAATCGCCCGGTGATAGGTTGCCACTATTGTTGCTCCTGACATAACCGCTACACAGGATAACGGTACCCAATAGGAACGCTGAAAACCAAACTGATAGGCAATAATAGCAGCAATAATAATGACAATTCCAAACCTTAAAGCAGAAATAAAAACAATTGAGTTTTTATCAATAGCACCAAGAAAAACTGTTTTAATCGAAGTCCTGGATATCCCGATAACTTTATTTATTTTTGTTACTGGTTCATTTAAAACAGCATCAGCCTCAAAAACTTTAGAGAATAGCCCTGCAACTGGCCTACTTATATTTTCAGGCTGGAGAATTAATTTTAAATCGTTGTCTATTCTATCTTTTTGATTCAATCTGTTTGCAATTTCTCTGAGTGCTTCCCCTATCTCAGGTGGAAGCATGGTTCGGTCACCCTGAAAATTTCCAAGTATGTACATAAATATGGAATTTGCATGTTCATTTAATATATAAAGCCTCTTAAACTTGTCAGTTGTTCTCCATGAAATATACCCGGCATTAAGATTGTCTTCTGCTTCCTTAAGGGCCGACATTACTCGTTGTCTAGCTCCATGATATTTCTCAGTTCCCACGGAATCAACGAACGAAGCCAGGGCAAAAAATTCTCTTTTTACCATATCTGTTTCCGGACCATGCGGATTGGAGAACCATCCCAACATGGCAATAATCCACGATAAAACTCCTCCCAAGAAAGCAAGACCTGAACGTAATAGAGCAAGTTCTGGATGAACCGGCATTCCGGTTGTCATTGCGAAAACTAAAACGAAAAAGATAGCAGAAGGCCCAATAATTTTTAAAGCACCAAAAATAAAAATGGCTCCAGCACCAATGACTCCCATTAGAATTGCCGTAGCAAATGGATAAGGAGCAGCCAAAGTCCCTAAAGCCGTTACAAAAGAAATACCCAACACTACAAAGAATAATTTTTTTGCTCTTTGAGCATAAGGAATATTAAATACATACAGATAGGTAAAACCGCCCAGCCCTGCTAAAAGTCCATACTGAAAATTCCCCAATAATAATCCAATAAAAATGGGAAGCGATGCAGCTAATCCTGCACAGAATGCCTTTACCCAGGGGAATGGTTTATTATTCACCATCAAAGCCTGTCTTAATAAAGAGGGCGAAGATTTTGATTGCCTATTGTTTTGTGTCATGCTGATTACCCCTTTTTCAAACTGCAGCCCTTCGAACCTTGTATCCCAGGCCCTATATAAAGGTTATAACTACTTTATTCTAAATTCAACCTTTTAGGGCTCAAACTAAATGTCCCCAGTGTGAATCGATATTCAAAAAAGCATAATCCAAATAGAATTATGCCCTTAATAGCAGAAGTATAATATTCTCAGTGAAGAGATTAATGAGTCAAAAATCTTCTGCTAATTCCTTATTTTGGCAAAATAAAGAATTAGTCAATTTGTTTTAACATTTATATTTTCTCCATACTTTCATAACCTGCAAGAAGCCCAATCTTTCTAGGCTAATGCCTGTCACCAGCCCATTTGAATACTGAATAAAGGCCAGCAACAACCGAAATCAAAATGATAAAAGTATAAAAATTAAAAAATAATGTATTAGTATATTGATTAAGCCATGGGAATCTGTATATCCTGGATGTCTTCTGAGCGGGTGTGCCCCCTAGTTGATCAATCAAATTCAAAACATATGTGTATTCAAGATAACAAAATAAGAGCAGAAGAAATAAGGAGCACACAGAAATATACTTTAAGGTTTTTGGACTCAGCTCCAGATTGTCTAAATCCGACCAAAGCTTAAAAGCCAATAACAGAATAATGATAACGGTAGGAAGGATAAATAAGATACCCAAATTTCCGTTGCCTGAAATAGTCTTTGGACTCATGGTTACTGATTTAATAAAGTATAAAGAGATAAGACTTAAAAGCAGTAAAATCTTTGTGCTTAAGGACAATAATTTCATGCTCTTCTCCTTCAATTAAGTTTTAACTTCCCATGAATAAATATTTTTGAATCATTTACATTCTATTCAACTAACATTCTATCTATCCCTTTAAAAACATTTTATTTCTCTGACGTTGATAGTTTTCAAAAACAGAAATTTGTCCAATAAAAAACAGAGAAGAAATTATCCTCTCTGTTTGTTTATAACCTATCCTATATCTGTCTCTCCCAATGGCGATGTGCAGCTATAGCTTCTATAAATGCAGAAGAAAACTCTTTTGGCTCTTCTCCAGTAATTACACCCGGACTGTCTTCCAGTCCCGCAATGATGTTTATTCCCTCATGTGTGGCACCAATCGGCTTATAGTGATTAAATGCTTCAGTAATAAAGTAGGAAGCTTCTTTCATTAATTTATCATTTAAATTTTTACCACCAGCCGAATACAAAGCGTCAAAGAGTACGGAGTCACATGTCAGGAAGGTATGATCAATTTTCAGTTCCATCCCTTCCTCCCCTTTTAAAGTACCGAGATTCTCACTAATAATTTCTGGCTGGATTCCCTCTTTTTTTAACGCTTCTAAAATTGACATTACTTCGTTATCCTTAAATCCTTCTGCGAGGATTACCCCTACTTTACGGGTATTTGGCAGTTTCTTGGTATTTAACATACTTAGAGCAGGGGAAGACTTTCTATTTTCAGATACCTTTGCTTCCGGCGGATTCGCACCAATTGCCATGGCAAATCCTGTGGCCAGCACCGTACTGACATTGGCAAACATGTCGACCACTTGTTGCTGTACAGATTTACTCTTTACCTTGCCAAGCTCAAAACTAAAAGCATCAATAATGTGCTTTTTCTCTGGTTCACTCATACTGTTCCAAAACATCGTTGCCTGTGTGAAAAAATCTTTAAAACTTTCACTTCTGCTGCGAACTTTTCTGCCTTCTACTTTCTCTTGGAAATGGACATAGCCACCCTCTGCTTCAGTGGCTGGAGCAGGTGTATTGCCGCTAAGCGAATTGTTATGATAACTAACGCGGCCAACATTAATAGTTTGTCGGCTATATCCATCACGCTGATTGTTATGGAAAGGGCATACAGGCCTATTAATCGGCAGTTCATGGAAGTTAGGGCCGCCGAGACGAATCAGCTGAGTGTCCGTATAGGAAAACAAACGGCCCTGTAATAGAGGGTCATTTGTAAAATCAATGCCCGGAACAACATGTCCAGGATGGAAGGCCGCCTGTTCTGTCTCTGCAAAAACATTATCAACATTCCGGTTAAGAGTCATTTTTCCAATTATCTTAACCGGAATATCCTCTTCAGGCCATAGTTTTGTAGGATCCAATATATCAAAGTCAAATTTAAATTCTTCTTCTTCGCTAAGAAGTTGAACTCCTAATTCGTATTCAGGATAATCGCCTTTTTCAATAGACTCCCATAGATCCCTGCGATGGAAATCGGGATCCTTACCAGCTATTTTTTGTGCCTCATCCCAAACCAGTGAATGTGTCCCCAGGACAGGCTTCCAATGCAATTTTACAAAATGGGCCTTACCCTCTTCATTAACCAAACGAAAAGTATGAACACCAAACCCTTCCATCATTCGGAAGCTTCTTGGTATTGCCCGATCTGACATCGCCCACATTACCATATGAGCAGACTCCTGATTATTGGCAACAAAGTCCCAAAAAGTATCATGGGCGGATGCTGCTTGTGGCATTTCATTATGGGGCTCCGGTTTAAGAGCATGCACTAAATCAGGAAATTTAATTGCATCCTGGATAAAAAAGACAGGAATATTATTTCCTACCAAGTCATAGTTTCCTTCCTCAGTATAAAACTTGGTTGCGAATCCCCTTGCATCACGGACTGTCTCAGCAGACCCGCGTGAACCGGCAACAGTTGAAAACCTAACAAATACGGGTGTTTTAGCAGCTGGATCCTGTAAAAACTTCGCCTTTGTATATTCTTTCATTGATTCATATACTTCAAACTCTCCATGAGCAGCAAACCCTCTTGCATGGACGATTCGTTCTGGAATTCTTTCATGATCAAAGTGGGTCATTTTTTCCCTGAAATGGAAATCCTCCATTAATGTAGGGCCCCGATCACCAGCCTTTAAGGAAAACTCATCTTCTGAAACCTTTAACCCTTGATTGGTAGTGAGAATCTTATCCTTGTCATCCGCTCTAAAATGCTCTAGCTGCTCATTTTTACTTTGACTATTCACTTTTCGTTCTTCACCCATTCAGTTGTTCCTCCTCTATATTTCTTTTATGTAAAAACAGGATGCCATCACTGTTTACCCTGTTTAAAAGCACTAAAAACAATTGGATAGCAATTTTTAAGCCTGAGTATCTCAGCGAAATTTATGGGTTCTTCTTTTGATAGTAAAAAGCTTCCCTTCATCAAAAGGGAAGCTAGATTTTAACATTTAATTTTGTATTAATGATCTATGAAATCTTCAATCGTTAATTCATTAACCCCCCATCTTCACTTCAGAGTGACTAACTATCCTTACCGCTTTCCCTTCTGATCTAGGAATAGACTTTGGCTGCAGAATTTCTACGTCAACTGTAATGAGGCAATGACTTTTAATAATTCTTTGGATTTCTTTTTTGAGGTTGTCTATTTTGGTGTGATGCATATCGCCATTCACTTCATAATAAAGTGATTCACATACTTCTGCCTGAAGTTCGATGTGCTGGAGGCTGCCTTTTTTAAAGAGGTGGATTTGATAATGCGGTTCGAGTTCTTTGACATGCAGGAGAAAATGCTCAATTTGTGATGGAAATACGTTAACCCCTCGAATGTTCAGCATATCATCTATGCGGCCTTTTACTCGTGACATTCTGATAGTAGTCCGCCCGCATTTGCATTTTTCTCTATTAATTGAGGCCACATCACCTGACCGGTACCGGATGACAGGAAAAGCTTCCTTCGTTAAGCTTGTAAATACCAATTCCCCATCCTCGCCATCTGGAACAGGCAGAAGTGTAAGTGGATCAATGACTTCAACAAGGAAATGGTCCTCAGCGATATGTAATCCATCCTGTGCCTCGGGGCATTCCATTGAGACACCGGGCCCAATAACTTCACTTAATCCGTAAATGTCACATGCTTTTATATTTAGCCTATCTTCTATCGTCTGGCGCATTTCCTCAGACCATGGCTCTGCTCCAAGAATTCCAAACTTTAACGATGTTTCTCTAGGATTCTTTCCCAGCTCCCCCATCCTTTCGGCTAGATTTAATAAATAGGAAGGAGTACAGCAAATAACAGTTGGCTTAAAATCTTCAATAATGGTAATTTGCCTGTCTGTATTTCCTCCAGATACAGGAACCGTCACCATCCCTAGCTTCTCACTTCCATAATGAAGGCCGAGTCCGCCTGTAAACAGACCATATCCATATGCATTGTGCATGATTTCCCCTGGCTTTCCTCCGCCAATTGTGATTGCACGGGCCACTATTTCTGCCCAATTATTAATATCATTTTTCGTATATCCCACTACAGTTGGCTTACCGCTCGTGCCGGAGGAAGCGTGAATACGGATTAACTCGTTTTGCGGAACAGCAAATAAACCAAATGGATAATGGTCCCTTAAATCCTTTTTCAAAGTAAACGGAAGCCTTGTAATGTCTATGACTGATTGAATATCACCAGGTTTTACTCCCAGTTCATCAAACTTCTTTTTATAAAAAGGAACCTTTTCGTATACCCTCCTAACTGTTTGCTGAAGATGCTGCAGTTGAAAATGTTCTACCTCACTTTTGGAAGCGGTTTCAAAATTATGCAAAATCATTCAGAAATACCTCCATATCCTTTGATATATATAACGAAATTTTTCCGACTGCGTATTTTTTCGTCTTTCTATTACCACTTAATTTAACTTAGATACACTATATTGTCAATAATATTCAAAATATTTCGCATTTATAAAATGAATCACTAATACTAGAAATAAGGATTAAGAAAGGAGAAAAAAGACAAAATAACATATGCCATTATTATCCTTAGGAGCCGCCCAATGCCAGAATATACGGAAATCATCATTAGGACCTTAATAGCATTTATTTTACTTTGGACTTTTGTTCATATCCTTGGTAAACAGACCATTTTCCAAAAAACGTACCATCTTTATATTGCTTCGATAACAATGGGGACCCTTGCCGGGAATTTAGCTTTTAATATAAAAATAAAATTTGGTTACTTTATCTTATCTTTTTTTATTTTGGGGACAGTTATTTTAATACTTAATAAAATGGCCGTCGGTAATATTCGTTACCGTAAGTGGATAGTAGGCAAACCAATCATTTTAATTGAAAAAGGCCATATTCTAGAGAGTACGATGCTAGCAGGCGGCTTCACACTTGAGGATCTCAAGCAGTCCCTGCGGAAAAAAGGAATTTTCAATATAGATGAGGTGGCATTTGCCATTTTGGAGGTGGATGGCACCCTATCTGTACAAAAAAAGGCAGAATATCAAGCTATCACAAAACAGGACTTACACATTAATGTTCCTCCCACCACCACAGCAATTGAGTTAATATACAATGCTTGCATCTTAAGCAACAATTTACTAAAACACGGCTATAGTGAAGAGTGGCTAAACACTGAACTAAATAAAAGAAAACTTAAAGTTGAAGATATATCCTATGCTGTTATAGGAACACATGGCAATTTGTATATTGATCTGTTCCGTGACCATATATCTAATTAACCTAGTAGGATAAATTCAGCCTTATTGTTCATCTAATTTTAAGGGGTGATATAATGGAAAACCAAAATGCTAAAAACCAAAAAAAGCAAATTTCAACCAATCACAACAATGAAAATACTATGGATCAGCTGGGAGAAATCATTACAGAAACAGCAGAAAATATTAGTGATTCTATATCCCGAGTATTGAATCTAGTAAATGAAAAAAAGCCTTCTAATCATAATGAAGGGTAAATATTCGTGATAGCAGCTTGTTCGTTTACTGATTCTGAATCAGCGTAAGTCCTATTTGGCATACTACTAGATAATACCTTAATTTGAAAGCGAGAGGGATTATATGTTTTCAGACACTACCTTTTTACGGCCGACTTCAAAAAAAGTTAATATGAATACACCACCACATATCAATGAAGAAATCATGAGAGAGATTGATGAAAGTATTAACCTGTACAGAAAAAAATCTTCTCATGAAATAAAAGACCGCCTAAATGAATTAGATCATGAATGGGATACAGAACGGGTTTTAGAGATGAACTTCGCTTCCCTTGCATTGTGGTCATCTCTGTTGGGACTTCTTGGCAGCAAAAAATGGCTTTTTTTATCTGGAGTGGCCAGTGTTTTTATGATGCAGCATGCCCTTAAAGGCTGGTGTCCGCCATTATCAGTAATTAGGAGATTCAAAATAAGAACAGCCTGGGAAATTAACCAGGAAAGAGAGAAATTAAAGAAGCTAATACATTAAATCTTCTTAGGCCTTTTTACTTATATTGTCGATTTTATAAAAAAGCGCAAGCACTTGTTTGTAGGATGAAAGGCAGTGGCAACTCCTTTCTAACCTACTTTCCTGCGCGCCCCCTTTTCCGCAGGGGTGTCGCAGATTCCCTTACAATCAACAACATGGAATGTCAACACTTAACACGAAAGGTATACTCATCATTTTTCATTTATATATTTTATTTCCACAGTTCAGTTTCGAGCGTCCATTTTAAGCGCCTGACCCATTCCTTCTTGGCTTCAAGTGGTGCATTTTGTACCCTATACAAAACCTTCCACACCCTATAGACACAGTAAGCTTTCATTTCATCCGGCGAAAAGTGCATTGTATTAAAGGTCTCCATAAAAAGCGGGAGCAGCTCATCAGCATATTCCGGGTAATGAAGCCTCGTAAACCAGCAAACCCAGCCAATATCTGTTAAGGGGTTAGCCCACTCTGCCCACTCCCAATCCAGCACTGTTATTTTGCTGTTTTCGGTAAACAGGACATTATGAATGCCAAAATCACCGTGAGTTAATACCCAATTGCTTTTCTGGTCCTCTATAGAAGAAAGAATCTCTTTAGATTGCTGAATAAGGTCATCAGGAACAAAGTCCAATTTCAAATCAAGTTTTTGTAAATTGCATTCCCTTACGCCTTTTGGATCATTATCGTATTTCCTCGAGTGAATAACTTTCGCCAGAGTGTCTCCCATATATTTGTATAGCTCTTTTGTTCTTTCTATTTTCTTATTGTCCAGCAGGGATTGTCCATTAAAACCTTCCCGGTAATCCATAAGAATAATCTGAATGGCGTCTGTTTCAACCACATCAAGAATCTTTGGGGATATGCCTGAACCATCTAAAATTTTCAAACTGGAAATTTCATTATGTAAATCTTCATTAAAAGTGTTTACCACCTTTGCTACCATTTGTGGTTCAGTTCCTTCTAATAGAAAGGTTTCATTCGTGTAACCCCCAGACAAGCGGATTGGTGTTGCATTAAAAATTCTTTTTAATAATTGTTCAGTCAATTTTAAACATCCATTCATTTTAAATTGTATTTATTCACAATTTCTCTTTTGGTTTAGGTTAAATAATCATTGGAGAATTTTTTTGGTACTCCTATTTCTATAATAATCGAAATTCAGTTATATGGGAGCATTCATTAATTAATATTGAAATGGAAGAAATAATAAAAACTCGGGTTCATATAATATCCTGACTTGCTATAAGGAAACTTTTTATAAGAATTAGGACGGCAGAAGTCAGAGTTTTTGTATTTAAAATTGGATATTGTACATTATAAAAAGGACTAAAAAAGGTGGAGCTGGCAAAATTTTTTTATATATTTTGTGAGGTGTACAGGTACATGCCAATGTTAGATGTTGATGAGAGCAGCATATTTTTTTCAGTAAAAGGAAAAGGGGTTCCTATTGTATTTATTCATCCTCCTGTACTCACTTCCCTCAACTTTGTATACCAGGTTGAGGAATTATCACGAAACTTTCAAGTAATCACTTTTGATATTAGAGGCCATGGACGAAGTGATTATTCAAACAAACCAATAACCTATAAGCTTGTTGCAGATGATATTAAACATTTGTTAAATCATCTGCAAATTGAAAAAGCTTTTATATGCGGCTATTCTACTGGAGCATCTATCTTGTTGGAATTTTTACTTTTATACGAAAATCTTGCTTTAGGTGGGATCGCAATAAGCGGATTGTCCGAAGTAAGCGATAGCACTCTAAAAAAGCAGCTTACTTTGGCCATAAATCTGGCAAAGGCTGAGGCAGTTTCGGTTTTGTCGTGGGGAATATCCTGGACCAACTCGGATACAAAAAAGCTGTTTTTTAAGATGTTTAAGGATTCAAAAAAGGGGCACCCAAGAAACATTCAGCAATATTACGAGTATTGTCTAAGCTATTCTTGTACTAATCAGCTAGATAAGATCCATCTTCCAATTTTATTGATTTATGGTCAGAAGGATAAGCAATTTTATCACTATGCGGAGATTCTGCGTAAGAGATTAAAATGTAATGAACTGAAGTTTATTAATAATGTAAGCCATCAAATTCCTACCAAAAAAGCGAATGAGCTGAATCAGCTTATTAGCCAATTTATCCAAAACTCAGAAAACGGGTGATTTTGTGGATCTTAAAATTTTTCGTGCCATAAATCTTCTTTCAGGCCGTTCTTTACTTTTAGATAAATTCATGATATTAATTTCAAATAGAATCCGATATGTCTATATCGCTATCATGTTAATTATGTGGTTTAAAAAAAGGAACTATAAAAAAATGACGATTGAGGCAGTAATCACAATATTAATTACACTCATCATCCATTTTCTAATTAAAATATTTTATTTTAAGCCAAGACCTTTTTTAAAAAGACGTGTAGGAATACTTATTCCATCAAAAAAGGATTCTTCTTTTCCAAGTAAACATACCTTATTTGCTTTTGCAGTTTCAACTACCATCTTCTATTATAAGCGTACTTTAGGAACTATCATGTCAGTGTTATCTTTATTAACTGGCGTGTCCCGGATTTGGATAGGGCATCATTATCCTTCTGACATAGCTGGGAGCGCAATTTTAGGCTCCTTTATCAGTATGCTAATCCACAAAATATCATCTCTTATGAAAAAAACAAATGAAGTTTCATAATTAGTATTTTTCACTTTATTAGTAATTAAGTGCCTCTAACGCTCGGTAAATTGGACTTAGAATAATGAGGAGAATGGTCAGCTGCTTGCTCATTCATCTGTGTTAGAGGCGAGCCTAAAGCTGATGTATCAGCAGTTCCATTTATTTCCCCTCCCGAATTTGAACTTCCTGAACCAGATAAATTATTTGTGATTGAAATCGGGGAGATATAAACAGCTCCGCCAAAGTTAACAATACCTCCAGAAATGGTATTAATATAAATACCTTCACCACGGATCGCCACAAATAAAAGCTCCCCTCTAATTTTTTATATGTGTATGCACTGGATTATTATCTGTATAAACAAACACCTATACAACGCGTGTATCTTTTACCGAAATAAATAAAGCCCCCATAAAATAGGGGCTGGCTCATCTATATCTCCATCGATTTTTGCATAATCTTGGTTACAACAGGTATACTATCTTTTACCTTTTTGGTGTAGGTATAATCCCCAAAACAATATGGATATCGAAAATTGCCGAAATTACCTCCGCATTTATAGGTAGAGGGGGATTTCTTCACTTGGAATTCGGAATATGCTTTTGCTAAAGCTTCGGTATGCTTTAAGCCGTGCTTAGCAACAAAATCAATATAACCAGGGCCCATATTATAAGCCTGGATAATAGTATCAAGGTCTACCTTCTTTTTTCCGCCATAAAGATACATTTGATGAAAATGAAATACACCCTGCTGTATGCTTTTTTCAGGACTGTTAATTTCATTGCGCTGTTTTCCGGCTGATTCAGACGCCTGCATAGGATCATTTCCTTTTCCCTTGCTTTCCTGATACATGATTGCCATGAGCAATGGAGTAAATTGATCCATTTTATATTTTAACAACTCATTTGCTATTAGAGGTTTATATTGAAGCATTCGATCTTCCTGCGGCTTTTCAACTAGGGTATTATATGCCCAAAAGGAGGAAACAGCCAATATTAAAAGTATAATTGTAAAGAAAGAGCTTCCTTTTCTCCTTTTCTTTTTAGACATATATTCACCGCCTTACCCAACTAATTTTTAAAACATAATCTTCACAAGGATATATTATAATATAGAAATCTATTAAAATGCACCTGGTAAAGCCAATCATTTATAAAAGATTTTCGTTTAAACGATTTGCAGGAATTCTCCTCACTTTCGAAGAATCCACCTCTAAAACTAATAATTTCTTCTTTATCGGGACTAGCTTTTCAAAGCACTGTGCCCTTAAATGAAATAATAACATCCAAATGTTATTAATATCTGTTACATTCTCTCTAGACTTTGCACAATCATAGCCCCCATCAAAAATATCGGCATTATGTACGTTTCCCGTAAATTGAGGATGGAAAACAATGTTTGCTCCGGCTCCTCTTCTTACACCCAGCTCTTGTTTCCTGATATCCCTGCTTTCATGACAAATGAGATTTAAACCTAAATCCATTTACTTCTGTCCGCTGACGGGAGTATATCCAAAATCAGGTATAACTTTTTCTTTATTAGGCTCCTTATTATTTTTCCAGCTTACACGATTACATGTACAGCTAGAAGGCTTCCATCAGCCTCCTTCCATTCCATTTGCACAATAACTCGAATGAATGAGCCTTTTCGTTCCCTGTATTACTAATTTTTCAGGATAAATAAGGGTATTATTCTTATTAGAGTGGAACCTTATCCTATACTGACCGTCTACCTTTAAAAGGGGGGGATTTAATTGAAAAAGTTCATCCTGTCTGGATTTTTTATATTAACTTTTATTTTCTTATCTAGCTGCAGTATTTCTAAGGAAACAATTACAAAGCCCAAACCTGAGATTTTAGAGTCTGATATAACAGAAATGCATGGAAAAATGGAGAATGCAGAGAGACTTGACCTATTTGTGGAACAAGTAAACAAGAACGTAAAGGATAAAGTTCGGCTGGTCAGATATACAATTGAGGGAGACCCCATTTTTCACATCCTTGACTTTAACGGAGAAAAATTGATTTTGACAATTGATACTTCCTATGACCAATATGGTCAGGGTGGAAAAACCAAATATGAGTGTAAGGGTATTAAGAAAACAGAAACCGATGTTGAAACTAATTATTTTCTAACAGGATGCCCTAATAATGAAGTAGGAAATCTGCTTACGATTTCATATGACACAGGAAAAGAAGACTATTTTGGATTCAGGCTTAAGTTTGGAAAAACAAAAAAACAAGAGATTAATACTAAAGAACAGTCTGTAACAATGGCCCTTCCTAATGGAGATTACAAGGTCGTCAAGGATTTCCAATTATCCAGAAATGAAATGAATCAAATATATAAATATATGCTTTTTTCAAACTACCTTGGTGAAAAAAAGTTCTCATCCAATTGCGGTGACTCCCTAGAAACGCCGTATGAGCTGACAGTCTGGATTAATGATGCCACCCGGGAGATTAAATGGAAGGAATGCGACCAAAGCAAGGATGGCAAGAAAATGACTAAACTTGCGAATGAAATCATTTCTATTCTTAAAAAGAATCCGGTATACAAGGAACTTCTTCAGGATTTTAGCGGAATCTAGGCTTAAATATAAAAATAAACATTTAGTCGATGGTCAAAAACCTATGAATTTTAATTGTTTACCACACAAAAAAGCTTGGTTTCCCCAAGCTTTTTCCTGTTTATTATTTTTCATTGATTTTTTATACTTTTTGGAATAGTAATCCACTTACCGTCATCATAGCAGGACGGTTTTTAACCTGTTCCGGCAATGCATTATATTGAAGACTTGTTTGGTTTTCTTTATCCAGGTGATTTTTCACCACTCTGACTTCCTATTGATCAGATTTTATTATGTATTGCAATCCAGCATAAGCTGATTGGAAGGTCAAAATATTCTTGTTTAAATCACCAGCAGCCATGGCTAATTCTGGGCTAATTCCAACTAGAATACATTGTGTTCCTATCAGATTTAAACAGTCATTTAATTTTTGAAGCTCAAACTTCGTTTCCCCTTCAAATTCATACAAGCCACTAAGATCAATTAGGACGTTCTTAATACTATTTTGAGCGCATTGTTCTAAAACAGAAACGATTAACCGATCAGCACGGCTTTTATCAAACTCACCTATTAGAGGAAGAGCGAGGGTGTTTTCCCATATATTAATAATTGGAACAGACAATGCATTAATAAGCTTCTCTCTTCTTTCGTCTTCTTCCGCCTTTGTAGTAACGTCCATAAGCATTACAACATATCCGTCAATGTTTCCAGATTGAGCTTTTATTGGAGTAACCACAATATCAGCTACAAATCGATTTCGTATATTTATTCTTGCCCTATGTGTTTCAGTAACCTTCTCCATTACTTCTCGCTGATATTTTGGATTTTGATGAAAGCTATCCATGTTTGTACCAATTAACTCTTTTACAGTTGAATAACCGAATAGTGGAACCACATGAGATAACAGTTTAGCAGCAGTTTCATTCAGCCATACTATATTATAATTTTTATCAGCTAAAATGATATTTTCCCCGATACTATTTATCGCATTTAAAGCCTTTATATTTTCCGGCCAAATTCCTATTCCATTCATTTTTAATCCACCTTAAAACTTTAGTCACGCCATTATAGCACAATACTAACTAATATCCTTTTTCCATGGCCTAAACACCAAGTTAATTTAATCAATAATTACATTCTCAGGCAGATTATATAAAAATATACCTCTTGCTTATCCTTACGATATATTTGCCTCTTCTCACACCCTGGTCTATGTTTTTTACGATCCATTAGAGGGTAATGTTAAACCATGTACCAAATAATAGAGGAGGTATAACCATGGCCAACAATTCACATGATGGACGCGACCAATACTTTAAGGAAAGAGCAGGAACCGATGATGCCAGGTTCCATGTTGTACCCCACGATGAAGAGGGCTGGGCTATAAAAAGAGAGGGTGAAGATGAACCTGAATTTACTTCGGGATCCAGGTCCGAAACTATCAAAGAAGCAAAAAGAATGGCTGAAGAAACAGGCACTATGGCGTATATCCACGATGATGATGGGAAGATAGAAGAGCAATTTAACTACCAGGAAGAAGCGAACGAGTAAAGTGATTTCCTGCGTATATAGAAGGGCTGTCCTAAATGATAGGACAGCCCTTCTTATGTTATCTCTATTAAGAATCGGTAATCTTGAATAATTCCGTATGGAAATGAGAGATTATTATTGTTTTTTCAGCCTCATAAACCGACTTTTTTTATGAATAGGTTCATTTTTGGAGGACTCCTTTTTAAGTAGGTTAAAAAATCGAAACATTTCAAGTGCAAGAAGCATACCACTAATCCACACAGCACTAAATACATAGCCTGCCACCAGATCGCTTGGCCGGATTTGGTCAAGATAAATTCTGCTGGTGAAAGACCCAAATAAAACTAAAACAAAAAAAACAAAAGTTATGATAGATAAAATCCAATTTTTCTTATGCCGAATCAGCATGATAAATAGATATCCGTAAATCGACAAGACCAGGATTGAAGGCATATCTGGGAAATGAGGGCTGATCCTGTTACCCAATATAAATTGGGTAATCCAGTGAATTCCTTTTGACAATACAATATCCCCAGCTAAAGTAACAACCCAAAAACGCAGTTCAAGTGTCCTGTTTTTGTTATTAATATATATTACAATGGCACTTATTAATGCAATAACAGCTAATACCCTCAAGGATGACAAACGATTTAAAAAGACCGCAATTCCGTGCCAATGTTTATTAAATAAGGAAAAAATAATTGTCTTTGTCACAAGATTAAATTGGTCATTCTCATGACTGATAAAATTTTGGATAGTTCCCACCATTAAAGAAATGAAGATAACAAACAGGATAAAAATGAAAAAGATCATAAACTTAATCTTTAGGAAACTCTTATATTTCTTAAAAATAGCCTGGTTTAGGAGAAGAAATGATTCCTTTACAAATTCTTTATTTGCTTTAATGGCAATATAAATAAGCGCTATTATAGCAATTAGTATACTGGCAAGCACGAGCCACTTTTTTATTTCTGCTTCATACATGTCCCATTTGGGACCTAGCAATTTTCCTAATGAAATAAATACTCCTACCCAAAGCAGTACACCAATATTAGCAAAAATAGAAAATGTCCGGAAAGGAAGTTTGATTACACCTGATATAATACTAGCTATATGTCTGACTCCGGGTATAAAGAAAGAAAAAATCAAAAGTACTTTTCCGTATTTTTTATACCACGAAGACATTTTGTCCATCTTTTCAGGTCCCATATGAATATAATGACCGTACTTTCGAAAGAAAGGTGCGCCCAGTTTATATCCAAGCCAATAGGAGATAGTTATTCCAAGGCTTCCACCAAGACCCCCAGAAATAATGGAAAGGTATATATTCATTTTCCCTTGGAAACAGAGTACTCCAACATAACTCATAAGAGCTTCATTTGGGATAGGGAGAAAGATAAGTTCCAGCATCAATGAAATAAAAAGGACAATATATCCATACTGATTTAGCAAATGAATGATTTGATCCAAGGTTAACACCACCGTTTTAAATAAAAGCCTTTATATTTCAGAATTAAAAAAGTTAATATATATTACACTTTCCTAACTTTCTTTTGCTCAAACCATTCTACTGCTCAAAATAGAGGTAAAGAGAGTTTTTATATAAGATTAATTTAAATTTAAGTAATCTTTAATTTACCCATGAATAAAGGGAAGTATTTGCCTAAACAAAAA
The DNA here is from genome assembly GCF_011393025.1 of Neobacillus terrae. GTDB lineage: Bacteria > Bacillota > Bacilli > Bacillales > Cytobacillaceae > Neobacillus_A > Neobacillus_A terrae. Next base: position 60,146 of record NZ_JAAOEO010000011.1, read on the forward strand.
ATAAAGGCTGCACAATGGACAGCCTTAATTCTTGTTTTAAAAACCTTATGCTTTTGCTAAAATAATCTTATTTTTTGAATCAGTTACCATCGAAGAGACATTTTCTGTTTCTTTCTCTAGTATCCAATTTATTATTTCTGCAATATTTTTAGTTTCATCAATTTCGATTTCGTTAAGGTAGGATTTGATGGACTTCCTCCAAACCTGCAACTTCTTCGGATTTTTTAAAATGCTTAACAATTGTTTCTCAAAGGGCTTACTTTTATCCAATTCAAATACAAGTCCTTTATTTTTTAAATACTTTAGATTTATTTTTTCCTGTCCAGGAAGGACAGAATGAATAAATATGGGGAGTCTTTTTTTCAGAACCTCACTTATCGTTACACCACCAGGTTTTGTGATGATGGCATCTGCCTTTTCATAAAGCAGGTTCATTTCTATGCGGGAAGAAAGATAAGGTAATGGCTTAAGTTGATCCAGTCTCCATGACAAGATTTCCTGGTACATTTTCTTGTTTTTTCCGCAAAGAACAATAAATTCAGAATGGGAAGCATTCTTTAAGTCTTCGACCAGGTTCATTATGCTCCCAAGTCCGTTATTTCCGCCAGAAATTAGAATTTTTGGTTTATATTTTTGGAGCTTTAACTTTTCTTTTTTAGTGATATCCTCATGAACTGGTATGCCAGTTACAATCATTTTTTGCCTTGGAACTTTATATTCCCTTAAAAGTTCCTCTTTTGCTTCCTGGCTTGGGAGGAAATGAACATCAATTCCTTCTCGTCCCCAAAAACTATTCATAAAGAAATCTGTATAGGCATTTATAATGGGGATATCACATTTCCCCATTGTTTTTAAATGGCTAAGAATATATGAAGGAAAACCATGTGTGCATATAATTAGGTCAGGCTTTTTCTCCGTTAATAGCTGTTCCATTTTCCGAAGAAAAAAGTGATGATACCATTTAAATGTATATTCCTTAGAGGAAGGCAAGTAAAAAAACTTTTTATAAGCCAAATTATACGTATTTGGTGCATATCGAATCCATTTCAAATATCCACTGCTAATAAATTTCTCTAAAGGTTCATTGCTATAACTCAATATATCAATCTTTTCAAGGACAATATCATCCATTTCCTTTTTTAACGTGTCCATTAATGCTTCTGCAACTTGATGGTGTCCCGACCGGATTTGCATAAGTGGTAAAAAGAGGATTTTCTTCATATTCCTTCCCCCCTTCCTCATATTTTTTTTGTGCCTTGCTCTCTATTCAATTTATCACCAAATTTATCATTTACACATGTTTTAATCTAATTCTAATGAAACTGTAAGAGTAAATTTATTTTCCAAAAAAGGAAAGTACCCATTTATCACCATATTAGGAGGACTGCCTGCTGCTTCTTTTTTTAATATACTTACTTACTGCAAAGATTAAAAAAATCAGTAAAAATACCATTCCTAAATAGGGTACATATGTGGGATTTATGTGAAAGATACTTCCAAGAAAATATCCTGCCAGGATATAAGGTATTGTCCATAGAAGAGCTCCTAACGCAGAAAGAGTCAAAAACCTGGTAAACGGGATTTTGGCAAGCCCAGCAAAGTAAGGACTTATTTGTCGCAAACCTGGCAAATAAAACCCTATGAGAATCATTTTCAGTCCAGTTTTTGAGTATTTAACATTCATTTTCTCCAGCCGCTCCCTAGTTATCCCAATATATTTTCCATACTTGTTTATAAAGGGATACCCTACATATTTCCCCAGAAAATAAGCTGTAAGCATGCCAATTATTGCCCCTAATACAGAAGATAAGAGAGACATCATAATAGACAGCTTATTTTGAATCATTAAAACTCCTATAAAGAAAAGCAATGACTCTTCGGGTGCCGGAATACCAACAATTCCGAAGAATAAAAATAAAAAAATGATGAAATATCCGTAATTCTGTATGTAGTTTAATAATGAATCTATGCTCATTGCTGCTCCTGCAAATGAAGATCTTTTAAAGTAATAAATTGAGTTTGCTTCTGGCATTCCTTCAAAAAAACTTCAAGGTTTTTCATCATGTACGCTGGTGCTTCTTCATCCGCTCCCATTGTTGTCCCGCAATCATGCAAAAGCAGGATCGAGTTTTTCCTCGGTGAAGCACGCAGATTATCTAATAATGACTTTTTACAGGTTTGAACTTTCCAATCGCCAAAGATATTGGACCACATGACAATTTGATATTTTCTGCTTAACAGGAGTGTAAATATATTAAAGTGTCCCCAAGGCGGGCGGTAAAAGTGAACATTTTGATTCGAATATTTTTCTATAGCTTTTTCTGTCTTTATTAATTGCTTTTTCAAGTGCAAAGGTGAAAGCATCCAGCTTGAAATATGTTTAAAGTGATGAATGCCAATGGTATGGCCTTCTTTACTCATTCTCTCAATAATTTCAGGGTATTTCTCTACTTTGCTTCCTACTACAAAAAAAGAGGCTTTTACACCATATTTTTTTAAGAGGTCCAGCAGTTCCGGTGTATATTTAGGATTAGGCCCATCATCAAAAGTTAAAGCTACTCCAGCTGCATTTGTATTTTTTATAATTCCCAGCTTAAACTTACGAATAATTATTGTTGGAAGAATAGAATATAGACAAAAAAACATTATCAGGATGATTAAGCAAGTAATAAATAAATAAAACATTATCATTTCAGTCCTTTATATTATGTCTTTATATTAATTATATTCTAAACCCTTTTTCACTTATACGTTTTAATCTCTGCAAATAGATTATATCTCCTATTATTTCTTCACCCTTCTTACTTTCTCCTTTTTCATTCCAAAGTCTTCCTTTAAATCTATTGAGGGCTTCATATTCATGAAGATTCTAGGGCATCTTACCTAACTAGAATAATTTTCTATTAATTTTTTCAAATTTTTTTCTTGATAATCTTGTATATACAAGATAAGATATTAAACATAACTTGTATATACAGGTAGAAAAATGAAAGCGGTTATATATGAATTGATCGGGATATAAGGCAATTGGAATTTTTTATTTTTTGTAAATGTAACCCCTTTCGGTAAATGTATCTCTCTTTCATATTAAATGGAATGAGGCTGACCAAATTTCCGGTAGCTTTGATCCCCATAATAGGAGGGTTTAATAATGGATTTACGGCAACAGGCAGGAGAAATCCTAGAAGCAGTCGGCGGCAAAGATAATATTGCAGCAGCTACACACTGTGTTACACGTTTACGCTTTGCCTTAAAAGATGAAGCGAAAGTAAACAAAGAAGAACTAGAAAAAATTGAGGCTGTCAAAGGCTCCTTTTCGAGCAATGGCCAATTCCAAGTTGTTATAGGGCAGGGAACAGTAGATAAAGTCTACAATGAATTAGCCGATATCGCTGGAATTCATCATGCAACGAAAGACGATGTAAAAGCTGCATCCGCAGAAAAGCTAAACCCAATACAGCGTGCGATTAAAACACTTGCTGATATCTTTATCCCTATACTTCCGGCAATCGTTACAGCCGGTTTATTGATGGGTATAAACAATATTTTGGCCAACCCTGGAATATTCTATAAACAGGCATTTATCGAGGTTCATCCCGCATGGGCAGACCTTGCCAATATGATTAACATTATTGCTAACACATCATTCGTCTTCCTTCCTGGTTTGATTGGATGGTCGGCTGTGAAAAAATTTGGCGGAAATCCTCTGCTTGGTATTGTTTTAGGTTTAATGCTTGTCCATCCAGATCTTTTAAATGCATGGGGTTATGGGGAAGCATTAAAAGCACATAAGGTACCTCACTGGAATCTATTTGGTCTGAGCATTCAAAAAATAGGTTATCAGGGACAGGTTCTCCCAGTTCTATTCGCATCTTATGTTCTAGCAAAAATAGAAGTGTTTTTACGCAAAAAAATTCCGGATGCATTCCAGCTATTATTGGTTGCTCCAATTGCTCTTTTAGTTACAGGTTTTGCCTCTTTCATTATCATTGGACCAATCACCTTTGCTATTGGTAATGCATTAACAACCGGTTTAGTTTCAATCTTTAATAATTTCCCTGCACTGGGTGGAATTATCTACGGCGGACTTTATGGTTTATTGGTTGTAACCGGTATGCACCATACTTTCCTTGCTGTTGATATCCAGCTTATCGGAAGCACAGGAAGCACGTTCCTATGGCCTATGCTTGCCCTGTCAAACATTGCCCAAGGCTCGGCAGCACTTGCTATAATGTTCGCTTCAAAAGACGAAAAATTAAAAGGACTTTCTTTTACATCTGCAATTTCTGCATGGCTTGGCATTACAGAACCGGCAATGTTTGGTGTAAACCTGCGCTATCGTTTCCCATTTATTTCGGCTCTTGTAGGTTCTGCACTTGGGGGATTACTCCTTACAATCAATCATGTTCGTGCAACATCGATAGGTGTAGGCGGTCTTCCTGGATTCCTGTCTATTTATCCAAATAAATGGTCAGTATTCTTTATGGGTATGGCAATAGTTCTTGTTGTTCCTTTCGTTGCAACTTACCTAATTGCATTACGCAGAAGAAAAAATAACAGCCTGTAAGATTGACAATAAAAAGGACTTTAGCAACCAGGCACTAATACTGGTTGCTATTGTTCTTCTATAAACTAAAAAGGTGGTTACAGTTAAATGGAACAACCATGGTGGAAAAAATCAGTTGTTTATCAGATCTATCCAAAAAGCTTTCGTGATACAACAGGCAATGGTGTAGGTGATATACAGGGCATCGTTGAAAAGCTCGATTATTTGAAAACTCTTGGTATAGAAGTAATTTGGCTCACTCCTGTTTATGAATCTCCACAGCGGGATAACGGATATGACATTAGTGATTATTATAAAATTTATGAACCATATGGATCGATGGAAGATTTTGAACTTCTATTAAAAGAAGCCCATGAACGAGGAATAAAAATTCTGATGGATATTGTTGTTAACCATACATCTACTGAGCATTCATGGTTTAAGGACGCCAAAACATCCAAGGACAGTCCATACCGTGATTACTATGTATGGAAAGACAGCCCAACTAATTGGGAGTCAAAATTTGGCGGTTCTGCATGGGAGTTTAACCAAGAAACAAACGAGTACTACCTTCATTTGTTTGATGTAACACAGGCCGACTTAAACTGGGAAAACTCCGCAATGCGCCAGGATATTTATAAAATGATGAAATACTGGCTTGATAAAGGTGTTGATGGATTCCGCCTGGATGTCATCAACCTAATTTCAAAAGATCAAAGCTTCCCGGATGATACTCCACCAGGAGATGGCCGCCGTTTCTATACTGATGGCCCTAAGATTCATAAGTATTTAAATGAAATGAACAGAGAAGTTTTTTCAAAATATAGCATGATGACTGTTGGTGAAATGTCCTCTACTACTATTGATAACTGTATTAAGTATACAAATCCAGAACGCCATGAACTTGATATGACTTTTAATTTCCATCATTTAAAAGTGGATTATCCAAATGGAGACAAATGGACGAAGGCTGACTTTGACTTTCTAGCTTTAAAACAAATACTCTCAAAATGGCAAACCGAAATGTATAATGGCGGAGGCTGGAACGCCCTTTTCTGGTGTAATCATGACCAGCCCAGAGCTATTTCACGGTTTGGCGATGATGGAAAATATCGTGTAGAATCTGGTAAAATGCTAGGAACTGCTATGCATTTTCTTCAAGGAACTCCTTATATTTATCAGGGAGAAGAAATCGGAATGACAAACCCTAATTTTAGCGATATAGATGAATACCGCGATGTTGAATCTCTCAATATGTATCAAATCTTGCTTGGCAGAGGTTTGTCCAAGAAAGAAGTAATCGACATTTTAAAGCAAAAGTCCCGTGATAATTCACGTACACCAATGCAATGGAACAGCAGCGTTAATGGCGGATTCACCAAAGGAACACCATGGATTGAAGCAGCATCTAACTTTAAGGACATAAACGCAGAACAGGCACTAATAGATAAAAACTCCATTTTTCATCATTACAAAGAGCTTATCCGTCTGCGTAAAGAGCTTAATATTATTACGGAGGGAGATTACCAGCTTTTCCTTCCCGATCATCAACAGCTTTTCACTTATCTTCGCAGCTGGCAGGATGAGAAACTGCTAGTTGTTAACAATTTTTATGGAACAGAAACAGAGTTCGTGTTACCATCTGAATTAGGACTCGAAGAATATCATAGCAGTATTTTGTTATCGAACTATAAGGATACTTCCCAATCATTTAAAAAATTTAAATTGCGCCCTTTTGAGTCCGTCGTGTTTCATCTAAAGAAATAGTTCCAAATCGGATGTGATTTGATGAATAAATTTATGCTTATATACAATCAGATGGTTGACAAAATTGAGAAGGGGGAATACCCCCCTTCTACCCTCCTTCCTTCTGAAAACGAATTGAAGGACTCTTTTCAAACATCCAGAGAAACAATTCGGAAAGCATTAAATCTGTTATCTCAAAATGGTTATATTCAAAAAATACGCGGCAAGGGCTCAGTTGTTATTGATATAACAAAGATGAATCTCCCTGTCTCGGGACTTGTAAGTTTCAAGGAACTTGCAGAAAAAATGGGCAGAGAACCTATTACAACTGTTCATGAACTTTCTCTTATTCATCCCGATCGTGAACTTACTTCCCATTTGAATCCTCATCCAAAGGATCTCATTTGGAAGGTTGTTCGTACTCGGGAAATTGGGGGAGAAAAAGTTATTCTCGATAAAGACTATCTTTTAAAAAGTGCGGTTCCCACTTTGACAAAAGAAGTATGCGAGGATTCTATTTATTCTTATATTGAGAATCAGCTTGGCTTACAAATAAGCTTTGCAAAAAAGGAAATTTTAATTGAGGAACCCACAGAAGAAGATCATTCTTTTCTTGACATAGATGGCTTTCATAATGTGGTTGTCATACGAAGCCAGGTATTTCTGGAGGATGCGTCACTTTTTCAATACACAGAATCCCGGCACCGCCCAGATAAATTCCGGTTCGTTGACTTCGCAAGAAGACGGCCAACTGTATAGGAACCCGCCACTATCGGCGGGTTCTTTTTGTTATATAATCCAGCTCGATGAAATGGCACTTGGAGCCTAGAGAAAGTCCTTTTAGTATGCGCTCTATATTATAAGAAGGATATAATCCACTTTACTAAACATGGAATTGAAGATAAATGGTGCAGCACCTAAAAGAGTGCAAAAACCTTATTTGGAGTCGATGCCATACAAACAAAAGATGGTGATATACATAAATCCAGAAAGCTTTTGTTTATGTCCCTCATGACTCCACCTCACCAAAAACGCCTCGCTGAGCTTGCGATGGAACAATGGAAGGCAAAAAGCATTCAATGAAAGGCATGGAAAATGTTGTCCTTTTTGAAGAGTCAAAAGAGATTTTATGCCGAATTGCATGCCATTGGGCGGTTGTTCCCTTAAAGGGATTCGAAGTAAATGAACGGGCAGAAGAATTCCATGATATGGTGGATGTTTTTGGAGCAGTTGGGCCAAGACATTGGAAAGGAAGACGGGCTCGAACAAAAACTGAGGATTGGATTATAGGAGTCATAGAAGATGTACGAAATGGTGAGCTTCAGGCTGATGCAGGGTCAGCTCTCCATAAAATGGCTTTTTACAAAGAACCGGCTGGAAGCCAATTGGATAGCAAAATAGCAGCTGTAGAACTAATTACTGTGTTAAGACCAATTGTTGCAATAGCTACATTAATAACCTTTTCTGCTCTGGCTCTTCATAACTATCCTGAATACAAAGGAAAGCTTCAATCGGGTGGTAATGAACTTAAAGAGATATTTGCACAAGAGGTTCGCAGATTCTATCCAATTGGCCCCTTTGTTGGAGCAAGAGCAAGAAAAGATTTTGAATGGCATAACGCAGAATTTAAAGAAGGTATGCTAGTTTTGCTTGATATGTACGGTACCAGCCATCATTCCCGGCTTTGGGATAACCCGTTTTCCTGCCGGAGAGGTTTCAAGACAAGGAAGAAAATTTATATGACTTTATTCCCCAGGGAGGCGGTGCCCCGGCCAAAGGCCATCGCTGCCCGGGTGAAGGCATCGTCGTAGAGTTAATGAAAACAAGCCTAAATTTTCTGGTGAACCATATTGAATTTGAAGTTCCAAATCAGGATTTAACCTTTAGTCTAGCCAAAATACCAACACGTCCAGAGAGCGGATTTATGATGACAAATATTAAAAGGAAATAGCGGCGCGGAGGTCCTATGGTATCACATTAAATTGAAACAAAAAGGGATGGATTTTAATAGGAAAAGGAGTTTAAAAACACATAAAGGAAAGGATAAACCTCTTAATGCTGGATTCCCTTTATTAAGTACCATTCCCACAATTTAGAACTTGCAAATCAGTTGCAGGTTTTTCTTATGCTTGCGAAGTAATGGGGTGCCTAAGGAATTGAGGTAAAGGTATATTAGCATTATTTTTAACAAATAAAATATTACCGCCTTCATATCTTTCCTTTATAATAGGCCTTTTCAGTACAGGCGGCGTAAAGTGGAAAACCACTTTACTGGTATTTTCAGCTGCCAATTGTTTTACGATGTTTTCTATATCGGGGTTAATTGTTTCGCTGATTAAATCAAAAAGGTGCAGAACCTCATCTTTCTGTTGGCATATAGCAAGGACATTATCTTTTTCCAAAAAATAAAAATCCTCTGTAAAAACTTTTAAAGCATAAAACATAAGCAATTCTGGTGTATCAGATGTGTCAAAATAAGCTGATAAATTTTTTCTTCCGGCTGCAAAGTTATATATAAACTCTTTATCCTTATCAATATCGAGACATCTAATATTAGTATTTTCATTGTGAACTCCTTGAAACTCGATTGAAAATAAAGTTTCATCGAACTCACAAAATCCAAATTTCGGGTAGTAATCAAGAACTGATTGATTGGCAAATAGATAGATTAATTGACAGTCTTTATACTCTTCCATTACCTTTTCCATAAGGATTCGCGAATAACCACGACCACGGTAAGCTATCTCTGTCATAACTGTACCGATTTGCAAAGCGGAAATTTTCTTACCGTTTATGAGCAGATTCACCTTATTTACAGATACATTGGCGACGATTTCGCCTCCTTCTCTAAGAGAATAGGGAACATATTTTTCCGTCCAATATCCTTCTTGGTACCAATCCTCAAAGTTAATTCCAAAAGTTTTTTCAGACAGTTCGTTAAAACTCTTTCGTAAAATATGATTATTTTTATAATCTTTTATAAAAGTTATATTAGCCATCATTTCCTCTCCCTTGTCTCCATAGCCTTATAGAGCTTAGCTGTAAGGCTTCGAAAAAACTTAACTTCATCAAGCGTGAATCCGCCATAGTATTTATCAATGATTTCGTTATCTGCTTTGTCGTAATCCTTGAAAAGCAGGAATCCTTTATCATCAAGACGCACTAACACTTCTCTTCTGTCTTGTAAATTTACTTCATTGTTTAAAAAGCACCCTCTATCCAATCCCTCTATTAATTTGATCAGAGAACTGGGTAATAGAGTTAATTCTTCTGAAAGTTCATTAACAGTTATCTTCTTAGAATCTCTTACTGCCCTAAGCAGTAAAAGCTGTTTTGGTGTAAAACCATGGTTAAATAGTGACTCATATTTTTATGTTATATGGGTTTTGAATTTCTCAAGGAATGCAAAGGCATCTTTAATAACTTGAGTTTTTCATTCATTGCTTTAACCTCTTCTACATTTTATGTATATAAAATATTCATGCATATAAATCAATAAATTGTCAATTGCAAATAAAAAACCTTAAAATAAAAAAGCAGCCTCCTCCCCCCTTTATTGGGATTAGAAAGCTGCTGCTCTTTACATTATTTAATTTTTTTTAACACTTCATGAATATCCTTTTGAGTCAATTCCTTTGCCTGCTGAAAATTTCGAATCCTCATACCTGCCCAATGATCATAAAGTCTTGCCAAGTCATTTCGGTCGTATACTTTATTGGCAAATTCCTTAAAGAAATAGAATAAAAGTACATTAACGATATTCGACGGCAGCTGGCGCCTATTTGAAAGCGACCTGAGCGCCAGAAAGTCAAGACCCCGGGTGTTTCCATTGGTTAAGACACTTAACATTTCTTCAGGTGTAGCTTTCTGACAAAATTCATTAAATTCATTTTTATTTAAGTCTATAATCATAGAACAAATCTCCTGATTTAATCATCTTCTATACACTTATACACCAAAATAGCCATTCTCTAAACCTAAATTACTATATTTTTAGCTGCAATTACTAATTTTCCTACCGATTAGCTTCCCTTAATTTTTCCAATACTATCTGAGCATCATAACCTGCCTTAAAATCAATTAGATTTGCCTGTTTACCTTTAATCGCTTTCACCAATTCATCAATAAGTGATCCAGTTAAAGAGTCATTTTTTTTCAAACTCATTATTGGCTCTCCGATCTTTCCTCCTTCAAGTTCCGACCAATTCAAAAGAGAAAGAGTACCCTCTGTTCCGTAAACGGTAAAAGCAATTTCTTCTTTTCCTGCAATTTGACTAAGACCATCCATTAATATAGGTGTCCCTTCCTCGGTTTCAAGCTGAGCGATAACACCAACTTCGCAGGCTTGCAAATCATCTGGATACGCTAGGAAATGATTTAGGACATGAACAGGACCGAAAATTCTTTGCATTTGCTGTATAAAATGTACGCCTACTTCAAGAACATAGCCCCCCTGTTCTCTTCCGCCCACCCATTCATTCTGCTGCCAGGCCCGTGGCCACTGTGGGAAACGCAATTTTAATTCAACTCTTCGGAGCTTTCCTATGTATCCGCTTTCTATTAAAGATACAAACGTATTACAGCCGGATTCATAATTTAGTGGAAAGTTCATTGCTTGAATGATGCCCTTTTCCCTGGCATGCAGATATATTCTTTCTGCTTCCTCTAGTGAATTCGCCAATGGTTTTTCACAAAGCACATGAAGACCCTTTTCTATAACAGCTGTTACAGCTTGAAAGTGATATTTTGGAGGTACTGCTACATAAACAAGATCTAAATCTATTTCGTCTAGCATTTTTTCATAATCGGTAAAAGCACGTGCGTTTTCGAGTTCTCTAGCTGTTTTTATTGCAAGTTCCTCTATTCGGTCACAAACAGCCGTTATCTCGATTTCAGGATGATTGTTAAATCCTTTTATAAGACGTTGACCGATTGCACCTAATCCAATGATGGCTGTTCTAATCATTTTTTTACCCCTCTTTACTTTATGAATTCTTTTAATAATAACAGAATATTTTCTATTTAAAACCTATTTATTTATTGACTTAATTTTCTAATAATATAATATTATACTTAGGTTTGCGAAATAATACTAGGGGGAAAATCAACATGAAAAAAACAGTTGAAAAACGGCTTGTCCGCTCGGAAGTTCCAGTAGAAAAGACTTGGAATCTTGATGCTTTATTTGTTTCTGACCAAGCGTGGGAAAATGAATTAAAAGTTATTGATTCTGAAATTGCGATATTTGACCAATTTAAAGGGAACCTGAAGAACGGTGCATCTACTCTCCTCGAATGTTTAAGTGCTCAGGAAAAGCTCTCAATGAAGCTTATTAAGGCTTTGACTTTTGCAAGTTTACGTCAATCAGCGGATGGAACTGATCCTATTAATCAGGCAAATTCAGCCAAAATTTCTTCGCTTAGAACAAAATTAAGTGCTGCTCTATCATTTATTGATTCCGAGATCCTTTCACTGCAGGAAGGTACAGTAAAAAAATACATAGAAGAAGAACCAGAGTTAAAACCTTTTGAAAACAGACTAGTTGAACTGCTGGATACCAGAAAACATAAACTTTCTCCAGAAACCGAAGAGGCACTTGCTGCTTTGGGAGAAGTCCAGGCTGCTCCTTATAAAATTTATGAAATGGGCAAATTAGCCGATATGCAGTTCTCTCCTATTCAGGATGAGGAAGGAAATGAACTTCCTGTTTCTTTCGCACTTTTTGAAAACCGTTATGAGTTTTCCTCTGATACAGATGTAAGAAGAAAAGCATATGACTCTTTCGTTAATTCATTAAAGCAATACAAAAATACTTTTGCAGCAGCCTATTCAACAGAAATAGCTAAGCAGACAGCACTATCGAAGCTGAGAAAATATGATTCTGTTACGGATATGCTGCTTGAGCCTCAGCAGGTTACACAGGAAATGTATCATAATCAGCTGGATATTATTTTTAAGGAACTTGCGCCTCATATGCGACGGTTTGCCCAGTTGAAAAAGGATCTGCTTGGTCTTGATAAAATGCTTTACTGTGATTTAAAGGCACCAATTGAACCTGATTTTAATCCAGAGACCTCTTACAATCAGGCAAAGGAGGTTATCCTTGAAGCCCTCAAGGTTATGGGTCCTAAGTATAGCGAGATAATGGAAAAAGCTTTTGCTGAACGATGGATTGATACAGCTGATAATGTTGGAAAATCAACTGGTGCTTTCTGTTCAAGCCCATATGGGGCACACCCATATATCCTAGTTACCTGGCAGGATAATATGCGCAGTGCTTTTACACTTGCCCATGAGCTTGGTCATGCCGGACATTTCTATCTTGCTAATAAGAACCAGCGAGTTATGAATACAAGGCCATCAACATATTTTGTCGAAGCTCCTTCTACCATGAACGAATTATTGTTGGGTCAATATTTAATGGAGAGCACAAATGATAAGCAAATGAAGCGCTGGATCATTTTACAGCTTCTAGGAACATATTATCACAATTTTGTTACCCATTTGCTTGAAGGAGAATATCAGCGCAGAGTTTACAACCTTGCAGAAAATGGTACTGCACTTACAGCGAAAACTCTCTCAGAAGTAACCGGGGCAGTTCTATCCGAATTCTGGGGTGATACTGTTGAAATTGATGAAGGTGCAGCACTTACCTGGATGCGCCAGCCACACTATTATATGGGCCTTTACCCATACACTTACTCGTCAGGCCTTACTGCATCTACTGCACTGGCCCAAAAAATTCAGGAAGAAGGCCAGCCAGTTGTTGAAAGATGGCTTGAGGTTCTCCGTGCCGGTGGTACATTAAAACCGCTTGAATTGCTTCGCCATGCTGGTATTGATATGTCCACTCCTGAACCAATCCGAAATGCAGTAGCTTATGTTGGTTCGCTCGTCGACGAATTAGTCCGTTCGTATGAATAAATGCTTGCTAAGGATTAAGTATCTGTCTATCTTAAAATAATATTCTATTTATTAAGGGACCGGGTGAACTCCCGGCCCCTTTCATTAGTTAATAAGAATTTATATCTATTAAATTTGTACGCTCAAGACTAAAGTATCCCCCAAAAGGAATTGACGTTGCAGATATTTCTAAAAAGGAGTTGTTTTTATGAAGAAATTTAGAGTGGGTATTATTGGAACAGGATTTGGAGCACGTGTTCATGCCCCCATGTTTAAAAATCATGAGGGATTTGAATCAGTTGCAATTGCGAGTGTATCCAGGGGAAATATTGAGGAAGCCAGGGAGACAAGCGGCATCGAGAACGTATATACTGACTGGCGCCTAATGCTGGAAAAAGAAGAACTAGACCTGATCGTGGTTGCATCCGCAGTAGACTTTCACCGAGAAATGACAGAGGCTGCATATCAAAAAGGAGTCCATGTACTTTGTGAGAAGCCAATGGCATTTGATACAGCCGAGGTTGAAGAAATGGTGAAAGCGAAAGAAAAGTCTGGAAATATGGGATTGATCAATCATGAGTTCCGTTTCCTTCCAGCAAGATTAAAGGTGAAAGAAATTTTGGATAGCGGAAAGCTTGGTAATATTCTTCATGTCAGATATCTTTGCTCATTTGCCAGCTTAACCTCCCTTACTTCCAGAACACGAGGATGGCTGGGACGGGCAGAAAAAGGTGGAGGAATGCTCGGGGCAATTGGTTCACATATGACGGATTCCCTACAATGGTGGATGGGAAGCGAATACCGTGAAGTGTTTGCCAATCTTCCTATTCATGTTCCTGTTCAGACAGACACAGAAGGAAATACAGAACACCGTACTGCAGATGATGGGTTTCAGGTAGTCGGGACACTAGGAAACGGCACTACCGTTACAATGGAGCTTATATCGGCTGCCCGGAAAACCGCCAATGATTGGCGTCTTGAAATTTTTGGCACAAATGGAACACTTTTAATGCTGGATGATAAGGAAGTATTTTTATCAGAAGGTGATGGACCACTAGAGAAGGTAGAGCTTTTAAAAGATTTGAATGCTCCTGCAGATATGCCAGCGGTTGCGGCACGCTACTATAATGGCTTCCATCGAATGCTCGATGCTTTATACGATTCTCTTGAAAGAGGACAAAAGCATCCATCTCTCGCTGACTTTGAGACAGGAAAGAACACACAGCAGGTTTTGGACGCTATCAGGCTCTCATCCAAGGAAGGAAGAAAAATCAGCTTAGGATAAAGTAAAACGGGTGTCAGGATTAATTCCTGACACCCTAGCTTTATTAGTTAATAAATTCTTTATCAATATTAAAGTTTGGTTTGTCTTTTAGGAACTTTAATTCATAGGAAGAATCTGAGAAATCCTGGATTGCCTGGTTATCTACCTTATAAGTAAATCCAATGCGTTCCCAGGCACGGTCAACAACAGACTTGGAAAACTTTTGTCCAGTTGTCTTTTTAATATCATTAATCGTAATCTTTTCAGCTTCTTCTGGATTCTTATTGATGAAACTTACTGCATCTTTGTGGGCATCGATAATTTCCTGAACCAGCTTAGGATTATCTTTGATTTCTTTTCCTGCTTTTTTGTGGATTTATATTAAATCATCCGCAGCCATTTCATAATCAGCTTTATTTTTCAAATAACGTCCGAATCTTGCAAGTGCAATTGCAGTTAATGATAATGCTGCATTAAATATCACAGTGAATACCATCATTTTTGTTAAACCGTATGTATAACCAAAGATACCGCCAATTAACGCACTAATGATCACAACAATAAGAAAATGAAGTTTCGGAAAGAAGAAACCAACCAACCCGCTGAACAACAGAACAACGGACCCCATGAACATTGTATAAATTAGCAGCATTACTAAATCCATCGCTTTCCCTCCCAAATAGATGTAAAACAGGCTGCATTCAACATATTCCCCATAATTTTGGAAGTTAATCCTCTTTTAAGAAAAAACCTGTCGAATTTTGCAATCTATTTGGTCACTTTGAAAACCTTCCATGGTTACATTTTAAATCTGCTCATCCCAAATTCGGTTCAGCACAGTTTGTTCTGAAGAAACTACTACTTCAAACACGTCTGGATTAATCATTTCCATTAGCTGATCGAATCCGAAGCTGTCATTGAAATAACGAAGCAAAAGAACAGTCATATTCCCATGGCTTACAAGGACTATATGATGATCTTCAGATTCAAGGACTTCCTCAAGGATAGAAACTGCCCTTTTCATTCCGTCCGCGTTGCACTCGCCACCCTCAAAAATCATATCGAAATCATCAAAGCTTTGCTTTAGCCCTTCCTGCCAGTTTTCAAGCTGATAGCCGCACAGGACGCGTTCAGAAAGGCGGGTGTCCTCAATGACTTTAATTCCCTTTTGGTTTGCTGTTGGGACAATTGTATCCACTGCACGAATAAAGGGGCTGGAGTATATTCGTTCCACCTTTTTATTTTTAAAGAAATCAACAAGCTTTTCAGCCTGTTCCTTCCCAATCTCAGTTAAGGGTGCAGACGCTTCCTGCCCTTCTGCCTTCGCATGCCTAACAAGGTAAACAGTTTTCAAAGGTTGCCCTCCTCCTTATTTTTATGGCAAATGAAATTCTTTATAATCCTCTGCTATTTCTGTATTAAGGAAAATATCCCTGGCCTCATTTAATAACTCCTGGGATGATTGCTTGTCGTAGCGGGAACTAATGTGAGTCAGGCACAGCCTTTTTGCTCCTGCCTTAAGTGCGGTTTCTGCGGCCTGGATATTCGTGCTATGATAATATTCCCTTGCAAGCTTTGCTTCATCTTTTGAAAATGTAGCTTCATGCACAAGAAAGTCCGCATCTCTTGCCAATTCTACAGCATTTTGGCAAACTCTTGTGTCTCCGAGTATGGCTAATACCATTCCTTTTTGTTCCGGTCCAACGAAGTCCTTTGGATTGATAATGGTTCCATCCTCTAATGTTACTGTTTCCCCTGCTTTAATTTTTTTATAAATAGGACCCGGTGAAACGCCAGCTTCTGTTAGTTTGTCTGCGAGAAGTGTTCCTCGCTTGTCCTTTTCAACAACCCTATATCCATAGGAAGGAATTCCATGCTCCAACAGTTTAGCCTCTACTTTAAATTGGCTGTCTTCAAAAACGGTTCCTTCTTCTATCTCAACGACTTTAAGGGGGTATTTTAAATATGTCTGACTTACATTAAGACTTATTCTAATGTATGAGTCAATCCCTTTTGGCCCATATACAGTTACTTCTGTATCTCCTCCCTGAAAGGCCCGGCTCGATAAAAGCCCCGGAAGGCCGTAAATGTGGTCACCATGAAGATGCGTTACGAAGATTTTTTCAATTCTTCTAGGCTTAATTGATGTATGCAATATTTGATGCTGCGTTGCCTCCCCGCAGTCAAAAAGCCAAACTGATCCCCGTTCCTCCAATAATTTAAGAGCAATAGAGGTAACATTGCGAAGCTTCGCCGGCACTCCTGCTCCAGTTCCCAGAAAAAAGATATCCAATAAAACCACCCCGATTCTTTACCTTTAAAATGGCATTTATTTTACTATACCATAACCTTTTCAATGGATATGAATCGTTAATTTTGCAAACAACTACATTATTGCGTATTATTTGCGAAATCCTGTCGAAACAGATAAAATTTTGTATTTGTACAGGTATGAAAATAATAGCAATTACATAAAGATAATTTATTTTGAAAAGAGGTCTTTATAACGTGAATAAAAGCGGAAACCCAACTTCATTAATAATGATATTTGGAGCAACTGGCGACCTTGCCAAAAGGAAGCTGTTTCCTTCACTTTACAGATTGTTTGAAAAAGGGAGCCTTACAGATCAGTTTGCAGTTGTCGGTGTGGCCAGAAGGCCCCTGACCAATGAGGAGTTTCAGACATCAGTTAAGGATTCGGTCTTAACTGCATTAGGTAAAGATGCCAATATCGATGAATTTGTATCCCATTTTTATTATCATTCCCATGATGTCACAGATTCAAGTTCATATGTTACTTTGAAAACTATGGCTGCCGGACTGGATGAAAAATATAATATTGGCGGAAATCGTATTTTCTATCTCGCTATGGCCCCTGAGTTCTTTGGAACAATTGCCTTGCATTTAAAATCCGATGGCTTAACAGATGTAAAAGGTTTTAAACGGCTTGTTATCGAAAAGCCATTTGGGCATGACCTTGAATCTGCAAAGGAATTAAATGAGCAAATTCGTACTGCTTTTTCTGAAGAAGAGGTTTATCGTATTGACCATTATCTTGGAAAAGAAATGGTACGTAATATAGAAGTGATCCGTTTTGCAAATGCCATCTTTGAACCACTTTGGAACAACCGCTATATTTCAAACATCCAAATCACTTCCAGTGAGACACTAGGTGTCGAAGAGCGCGGCCGCTATTACGAAACAAGCGGTGCGTTAAGGGACATGGTTCAAAATCATATGATGCAAATGGTTGCCCTTCTTGCAATGGAACCTCCAATCCGTCTGACGGACGAGGAAATCCGTTCCGAAAAGGTAAAGGTTCTTCGTGCCTTAAGGATGCCTGAAGGTGAACAAATTAAGGATTATTTTGTCCGAGGCCAGTATGGCAAAGGTACAGTTAATGGTGAGGAATTGCCTGGATACCGTGAGGAACAGATGGTTAATCCTGAATCAAACACTGAAACCTATGTAGCGGCAAAGCTAATGATAGATAATTTCCGCTGGGCCGGAGTTCCTATTTATATTCGTACGGGTAAAAGATTAACAACTAAATCAACGAAAATTGTCATTCAATTTAAAGATATACCTATGAACTTGTACTATCAGACGGATAAAGAATTAAACCCAAATCTTCTGGTTATCCATATTCAACCAGATGAAGGCATAACCCTTCACCTTAATGCCAAAAAAGCAGGACAGCACTTGGATGCTACTGAGGTTAAATTAAGCTATGCCAACAGCGGTATTAACGGAATGAATACTCCTGAAGCATATGAAAAACTTTTGGATGATTGCATGCACGGTGATGCAACCAACTTTACCCACTGGGATGAAGTAGCCCTTTCATGGAGTTTTGTAGACAATATTTCTGAGGTTTGGGAAAATACCAAGGAAGAAAGCTACCCGAACTATGAGGCGGGCTCAAAAGGGCCAAAAGCCGCAGATGAGCTTCTTGAAAAAGATGGCTTCTTCTGGTGGCCAATTATGGAGCTTGATGTTGACAAATGTTAAGGAAAAGGATAAACAGATATCTATAAAAGAAATCTGAATTAAATTGTCCTGGGAATTTAGTACATCTATTCCTCTCTGTTTCCTGCAGAGGGGAATTTTTTTCCCTGCATAATGCATTATCTCTTCTCTTTTATGAGATCTAGAATAAGTCTAAATTTTAATGAAAGAAGGATTACAATGGCTGATTTAGGGCTTCTAATTATACGTTTGGTAATCGGTATTACTTTTTTTGGGCATGGAGCGCAAAAACTGTTTGGCTGGTTTGGCGGTCCGGGCCCGACAGATTTTGGAAACTGGTTAGGATCCATTGGAATTAAGTCCGGCGGTAAGACTTTTGCGATTCTTGCCGGTCTTTTTGAATTTGTGGGCGGCCTATTATTTGCAGCCGGCTTGATTACATGGCTTGGTGCTGTGCTTATTGCAATCGTTATGATTGACGCAATCTTCACCGTTCATGGAAAAAACGGGTACTGGATAACAAATGGAGGCTTTGAATACAATTTAGTGCTTATTGCAGCAGTTATAGGAGTTGCTTTAATTGGACCAGGCGATTATGTTCTGATTTATAAGCCATAAGTATGAAAAGTGAGAATCTTTGCTTAGGGAACAATTGTAAGTGCAATCCTCTACGGTATATCAGAGCTTTCCAACTAAACATTATAAAGATCTTCCTTAAAAGAAAAATAACTTCTTCGATTGCTGCAATTTACTCATCATAAGTATTACAAAAGAATTCCCTGCCCCATTTCGGGCAGGGAATATATAGTTGAAATTTATGAAGAAATGTATCAGTATCATCAGATTAAAATGGTTATACGAGTGATCCGCCCTGCTTCAAATACTTGGCGATACCTTCAGCTGCCCTATAAGTTAGAGCACCTACTGTACCTGTTGGGTTCAAACCACTGTTATGTGCGAAAGCACTTGCTCCAGGAACAAACACGTTCTCACAATCCCACATTTGAAGATAGCTGTTCAGAGCACTAGTTTCTGGGTCTGCACCCATGATAACTCCACCTGTATTATGAGTAGATTGGTATTTACGCAAATCATAATCTCCAACTTTTTGACCGCCTACGAGAACTTCCTTGGCACCCATTTGTTTTACAATTTCTCCAGCTTTTTGACCAATAAATTTAGCTAAATTACGGTCCTGATCCTTCCAGTTAAAAGTCATACGGAGTAACGGATCACCGAATGCATCCCTATAGGTAGGATCTAAATCTAAGTAGTTATCACGGAATGGAAGTGAAGCTCCTTGGCCGGAAATAAAGATGCTTCGGTTCGCGTATTCAACAGATTTATCTTTGAACTCTTTACCCCATGCAGGTGTGCCTTCTGGTACCGCATTGTTCATGATTGGACGATTTCCAAGCTGCTGTAAACGAATATTTGCACCGTGTAAGAAATCAAGTTTTGAGTGATCAAAGTAATCGCCATTATAATCATCAAGATTGGAACCAAGTGCTCCTGCACCGCCGTACATATTGAATTTCTCGTCAAAGAAACCAGTGGCGCCACCGTAGTTCATCTGATAAGCATAGTTTTTACCGATAACACCTTTTCCAGTAACAGGATCGTAAGGACGACCAAGTTTAGAGTTAAGCAGAAGCTTAACGTTGTTAAGTACATATGCACTCACTACAACAACATCTGCTGGCTGAATGAATTCTTCGCCAGTAGTGATGTCTGTATAAAGCACACCAGTTGCCTTACCATCTTTATGAAGGACGCGACGAACAACAGAGTGGGTACGTACATCAAATTTATTTGTCGCTTTTGCTACTGGAATCACGGTTACAACTGGATCCGCCTTCGCACCATATTCACATCCAAAACGTTCACAAAATCCACAATATTGACACGCTCCACGCTTGATACCATCTGGATTTGTGTATGTCTCTGATAAGTTATTTGAAGGCATTTGATATGGATGCAGACCCAACTCTTTAGCTGCCTTTTTAAATAACTTAATAGGAGGAGTCTCCATCGATGGCTTCGTCGGATATTTTACTTGTGGTGAACCTGGAAGAGGGTTCGGTTCACCCGAAACACCAGACATTTCATGCCATTTATTAAAATATGGTTCTAATTCTTTATATGTAATTCCCCAGTCTTGGATCATCATTCCCTCTGGAATTTTTCCTTTACCATAACGTTCCACGGTCT
The DNA here is from genome assembly GCF_011393025.1 of Neobacillus terrae. Lineage (GTDB taxonomy): Bacteria > Bacillota > Bacilli > Bacillales > Cytobacillaceae > Neobacillus_A > Neobacillus_A terrae. The sequence continues at coordinate 80,785 of NZ_JAAOEO010000011.1, forward strand.
TAGAATAAATTTCAAAATCATACGGTAAAAAGTTGTATAATTGTCCGTTCCAGTGAACACCAGAACCACCAAGACCATCTCCTAATAAGAATGATCCCCACTCACGGTAAGGAAGTGCACGTTTTTTCACATTATGACGAACAGTCAATGTTTCTTTAGATAAATCCTGCATCATCTCATAGCGTTCACTATATCTAAGTTCATCGTGAACCATAAAATAATCATTAGTAGAACGTTCTTTACCACGTTCAAGTCCTACTACGTTATAACCAGCTTTTGTAAGTTCAGCAGCAACGATACCACCGGCCCAACCAACTCCGACTAGAACGATATCTGTTTTTGGAAGTGTCTTTGCCATTTTGGTTAATCACCTTTCATTTGTGTGTTAATAGATATATTTGAGCAATCTCTTGTAAACCTTACATTGAATGTTGCGAATTTAATGCCTTAGGTTCAATCTTCTGGAAGTCCTTATCTAGAACATTCACATAGCTGCCTTGGTGCCCAGGGAATTCTTTCATTTTCCATCCAGCCATATCTTTGTTACCGCCATACATTGGATCAGCATAAGCACCCTCTATGGTCACTTTACGCAGCAATGAAAAGAAAAAGCCTGAAGTAGCAGCTCCTTTAATATTCACTTTATTTGCTTCAAAATCTTTTAAAATCTCAATCTGCTGTTCTTCTTTCAATTCATTGAATTTGGATTTAAAGCGTTTGGCTGCTTCATCATTTAAAGCTTTGATACCCAGTGTCATTACTTCTTTTCTCGTTAAATGAGTTTGATACCCTAATTCCGGAGTGGCTTCGCCTGGATAGAACGGGCCGGTCATATACTCTCTTGAATTATTACCAAAAGTTCCTGCCATTTGGTGATCAATATAATAACCAACTAATAGTTCTTTTGCTCCTGGACCAACATCAGTTTTAGGAAAGATTTGTTCAGCAGCAGCCTCAACTACTTTGAATTCATCGGGAGTGAAAAACATTAAAGCTTTGTTTGGATTTTGTGCCATCTCGTGCATCATTGGGGCTGACGCTTGCTCTGTTTTTGTCATAGGTTTTTTCCCCAATAAGCTGCCTACTGCTCCACCTACAATTAGACCACCGAGCGTTAATCCCGAATTCTTCATAAAAGTCCGTCTAGTGTTGTCTTCAATCCCGTTTAATTTTTTTTCGTTAATTGACACAAAAAAACCCCATTTCATAATAAAACTCATTCAAAATTCTATTTCTTATCCTTTTTTTGAGTCTCACAGATTTATAAATCCATCAAAAAACATTAATTCTTTTTATTTTTATCTTCATCTTCAAAAGGTTCCTTAACATCATTAACAATATCTCTTGTGGACTTTTTGAATTCACGAAGTGTATCACCAACGGCTTTACCGAGTTGTGGTAATTTTGATGGGCCAAATAAAATTAATGCAAGTACTAGAATGATTATAAGTCCTGGAACTCCTATTGAACTTAACATAATGATTTTCCTCCTTTAAAATATGACTCTGTGATAATGCACTAAAGACTGGTATCCAAATTTTATTAACCGTAGGATTTGTTCGATTTGAAAATGGTGTTTGCCTACCACACTTTTATTTGTAAGATCCCATCTGAAATTTAACTCTTTTTTTATAAATCCATTTTGAACATAGAATACTAACCTCATAGAGAATGAGTAATGGAATACTAAATATAAAATCCGAAATAAAATCAGGAGGAGTAATTATGACCGCCATAGTCACCAATACAAAATAGGCTGCCTTTCTTATCTTTGTTAAAAATAGTGGATTTACCAAACCAATCTTAGTCAGAAACACAATGATAACAGGCATTTCAAACATGAGGCTTACAGGTAAAATAATACCGAACATCATCTTGAAATACTGAGTGATTCCATAAGTTTCCGTAGCACCAATCGATTGATTTATATTAGATAAGAATCGAATCATCATAGGGAATAATACAAAATAGCTAAAGCTTACCCCTAAAATAAATAAGAAAAACGTGATTGGAATAAAGACATACGCACCTTTTTTTTCTTCAACAGTTAACCCAGGCTTTACAAATAGCCAAGTTTGATGCATGGCAACAGGTAATGTGACTAGTATGGCAACAACAAGAGCACATTTAAAATAAATAGCAATTCCATCTGCAAATCCAAATACATTCCACTCTATGTTAACTGCCGAAGGCTGCGTTTTAATAAACTGTAAAATCGTTGGAGATACAACAAAGCCTGCTATTAAAGAAAGGATTAAAAACAATAGTACGATAATAATCCGCTTTCTTAATTCTGTTAGATGTGCAATAAGTACTTGTTCTTGTTCCTGTTGAGTTTTTGCCTGTTCCATAATTAAATTTCTCACACCCCTTTTTTATTCGAATAAAAACTTGTATAATAAATTTCGTTAACCTAAACAAACAAAAACTAGTATACGCTAAGGATGTCAAAAAAACACTACTTTTGTCACAAAATGTTCAAAAATAATTATTCTGAAAAAACTAACCATATTTCTTTAGAGGAGTAAAATCATGACCACTCATATAAAAACTGAATTATCTTCACTAAGTGAGCTCTTTTTATCTTTATTGTTAACCGCCTGCCTAGGAGTTTATTGTGTGAAATCCTTTGATTCGTTTCCCTGGTTTGCTTTTATCGGTGCTCCAATTGGTTTAGCAGTCATTGTGGCTTGCTGGGAACGAAAAAAAAACCAATGGACCCTTTTTGTCGTTGGTTTAATCATAAACACTATTGTTTGGTCAATCGTCTTTAATTGGCCTTCTTTTTTCTAAAAACTAAATAATCTTAGGAGATTCATATGAAAAAAACACCCATGATAACCTTATTTAATATTATTCTCGCAGGATGTCTCGTATTTCTGCTATTCTTTTACGAAGGTCCTAAAAAGTCACAACCTGCTTCCGGTGAAACGGCTTCAGCTTCATCAGGAAATGCAAAGGACATTGTAAGTAAAAACTGTATGACGTGCCATGGCGATCAATTACAAGGTGGAGCTGGACCAGCTTTAAATAAAATTGGTTCGAAGTATAAACAAAATGAAATAGAAAATATTATAAAAAATGGTAAAAATGGCAGGATGCCTGCAGGAGTTATTTCAGGTAATGATGTGACAGTTGTAGCTAAATGGCTATCAGAGAAAAAGTAAAACTTATACCTAGAAAAAGAAATGCCTTTACACTTTGGGTAACGGCATTTCTTTTTTCCTTGTTAGTCACCACTTTTTACAGCACCATCGTTCATCATTAGCTGCTCTATCTTAATATAATTCCTGGCTTTCAAATGCTTCTTTGATTAAATTCACAGGATGATGAAACCTGTAAACATTCTGATCCTTCAAAATGCAAATTTGTTTTCTATAATAACAGAAGAATTTCTTCTAAAGAATTTACCTCTCCCAGAGGTTTATAGTTTGTGATAGGCTTTCTATGGCGATGGTTGAACCAGATTGATTTCCATCCAGCCCTGGCTGGCCCTACAACATCATTAGTCCACGAGTCACCGATATAAAGCATCTCGTGGGAAAGACATTTTGTCCTTCTTGCCGCTTCTTCAAATATTTCAGGTTCTGGCTTAGCTGTTCCTATTTCGTCCGAAACAAAGATTAATTCTTTTTGAAAGAAATCTGTAAGACGAAGTTTATATATTTTATTCCACTGATGCTTGATCGGACCGTTTGTAATAATTCCAATGGTGTACCCTTTTCTTTTCAAAGCGTTTAACAGTTCAGGTACTTCTGGAAACAGCTCAAGCTCCTTCAGCCGTTCTTCGTATTGGTCCTGAAACCGCATTGCATCCTCAACTGTTATTAGTATCCCCAATCTTTTTAACGCAAGAATTATCCTCTCAATTCTCATTTTTTCTAAAGATAACCTATTATCACTGTACGCTTCCCAAAGCTCGTCGCTTGCCTCCCTGAATTTTTTGTAAGCATCCTCAATATCAATAGATTTATTTACTTCAAGGAAAACATCCTTTAATGCCTGATTAAACGGCTTTAGGTGGTCATGCAAGGTATCATCTAAATCAAAAAATATTGCTTTAATCTTCACTTTAACTTCCCCCTATCTATATATAATCCTAAATTTGCGCCGAAAAAGCCTCTTAAAATATCAAATTTATGGTAGAATTACCATAAAAGGGGATGATGTAATTTGAAGAAGGCAATTATTATTTTATTTGTTTTATTTATAGAGGCATTGCTCACCTATTTAGTATCAGACAAGCTTTCTGTTCGTTTTATTGAGATTATGTTTTTTGCCGGTATTGTATTTTCTCTAATCACTTTTTGGTTTTCAAGCAGCGGCGGTGCTGTAACAAGATATATTGATACACACACCAGCGCTGAGACTGGCCTTATCCAAAACTATCAGCCGCTTAAGTTTAACCGGGGGCCATTTTTTAATGCTTCCGTTATCTTTACTATAATAGGACTTGTTTTCTTCATTTTGCTTTTAGCTGGAATTATTCCGCCAGAAACCAAATAGAATGTCCCCAACCTATATAAAAAGTGTGCCCTTTTTCATCAAGGGCACACTTTTTGCTTTTATTCCATCCAATTAGTATGGAAGATACCTTCTTTATCAGTCCGCTGATAAGTATGGGCTCCGAAATAATCTCTCTGTGCCTGCAGCAGATTTGCCGGAAGAACAGCCGTCCTGTAGCTGTCATAGTAAGCGAGGGCAGCAGAGAAGCATGGAACCGGGATACCATTTTGAACGGCAGTTCCAATGATTTCCCTTAGGGCACCTTGGTATTCCTCTGCAATTTCCTTAAAATAAGGATCAAGAAGCAGGTTTTTTAACCCTGGCTCCCTATCATAGGCATCCTTTATTTTTTGAAGGAATTGAGCTCGGATAATACAGCCTCCACGGAAAATCATCGCAATTTCACCATACTGCAAATCCCATCCGTATTCCTCAGATGCTGATCTCATTTGGGCGAATCCCTGTGCATAAGAACAAATTTTGCTGAAGTAAAGAGCCTTTCGAACAGATTCTACAATTGCTTCTTTTTCTCCACTGTAATCCGAAGCTTTTGGACCAGTCAAAACCTTGCTAGCCTGAACCCTCTCTTCCTTCATGGCTGATATAAAACGGGCAAAAACTGACTCAGTAATAATCGGCAGTGGTACTCCCAGATCAAGAGCACTTTGGCTTGTCCATTTACCAGTTCCTTTTTGTCCAGCAGTATCTAGAATCATATCAACCAGTGGCTTCCCGGTTTCTTCATCTATTTTAGTAAAAATATCAGCAGTAATTTCAATAAGATAGCTGTCAAGTTCTCCCTTGTTCCATTCGGAGAACACAGAGTGAAGCTCGCTGGCATTTAGACCAAGCACGTTTTTCAATAGAAAATATGCTTCTGAGATAAGCTGCATATCACCATATTCAATTCCGTTATGCACCATTTTCACATAATGGCCTGCTCCATCCGGTCCGATATATGTTGTACAAGGTTCATCATTCACCTTTGCTGCGATGTCCTTAAAAATTGGCGCTACTAAATCATAGGCTTCCCTTTGGCCCCCTGGCATGATAGATGGTCCATGAAGAGCACCCTCCTCTCCACCGGATACTCCAGTTCCAATAAAGTGGAATCCAAGCTCGCTCAATTCCTTGTTTCGCCTCTGTGTATCTACAAAAAATGTATTCCCTCCATCAATTAAAATATCTCCCTTATCTAGGTGAGGTTTTAATTGTTCGATTGTAGCATCCGTTGCTGCCCCGGCTTTTACCATTAATAAGATTTTTCGGGGGGACTCAAGTGAATCGACAAACTCCTCAACCGAATAGGTAGGGAAAATTTGTTTTCCTTCCGATTCTTTCATCATTTCGTCTGTTTTTTCACGCGAACGATTATAAACCGATACTGTATAACCTCTGCTTTCAATATTGAATGCAAGATTTTTCCCCATTACTGCTAAACCGACAACACCAATTTGCTGTTTTGTCATTCTTCAACATCCTTTCGATTTGGGAGTTCTGACTCGTTAAATATTTAAGAAGAGATCATTAATGACTGGCTTTTATTCAGTTTCATTATTTTCTCCATTTTTTTGTGGAAAAGAACGGAGAAAATCTTTATTGAAGCTTGTTTCAGTGCCAATGCTTCCGGATGGGTCCTTACTATGCGATCCGACATTTTCTATGATATTCTTCCCGTATTTTTCCCGAAGTATCGAAACTGTTTTCAATAATGGTTCTTTTTTTGCCTCCTTCTCAAATGAGAAGATATCAAGCTGTTTAACTGCATGGTCATAATCGATTAAGTCACTGCCAGTAATTCCGAGAAGTCGAATTGGGTTCCCATTCCAGTTTTTCAGGAGCATTTGTTTTGCCAAGGCTGAAATCTCGTGCTCCTTGCTGACCGGGTTAGTGAGCTTTTTACTGCGAGTAATAGTTTTTCTGTCCTTGTACCTTATTGTAATACCCAGACTTGAAGCTACTACATTTTTTCTTTTTAAACGTACCGATACCTTCTCTGCAAGCATGTCCATAACCTTGAATAATTCCTTTTGATTCGTTTCATCCTTCGGAAGAGTTGTAGAATTTCCAATGCTTTTAAAATCACTTGCAGACTCTGGATCGACCTGACGTGAATCAATTCCATTCGCCCTATCCTTTAATCGAACTCCGTTAATTCCAAGCAATGCTTTCAGTTGAATTTCATTTCCTTTAGCTAAATCTCCAATTGTTTGAATACCAATTGTTTTTAGTTTTTCAGCCGTCTTTGAACCCACCCCGTGCATTTCCCCTGAAGGAAGCGGCCAGAGGACAGAAGCAACATCACGTTTTCTAAGTACTGTTATACCCATAGGTTTTTTCATGTCCGAGGCCATTTTGGCCAAAAATTTATTGGGTGCAATCCCTATGCTGCAGGGAAGATCCAGCTGTTCTTTAACTCTGTTTTGAATGGAACGAGCGATTTCCAATGGACTTCCCAATTCATAACTCTCGGTTATATCAAGGTATCCTTCGTCAATGGAAACAGGCTCAACCATTTCTGTGTATTGTCTTAAAATCTCGAACATGCCAAGTGAAGCTGCTCTGTACCGTTCAAAATTTGGTTTTTTTACAATTAATTGCGGACACAATTTTTTTGCTTCCCAAAGTGGCATAGTAGTCTTTACCCCAAATTTCCGGGCTTCATAGCTGCAAGTAACAATTATTCCCCTGCGTTCTTCGACATTTCCGGCTATTGCAAGGGGCTTACCCTTCAGTGTTGGGTCATAAGCCATCTCCACTGAAGCATAAAAACTATTCATATCCACATGTAAAATAACCCTTCCGTTTTTCGGATACATCTCTTTCATAAAGTGGCACTTCCTTGGCTCAAACTACCTTAAATTTTAGCAAAACTTTCTATCAGGATAAAGTAAACGGAGTGTTCAAAGCTTCGTTAAGGATTCCAGATAATCGCTCTTTATGGTTTTCTTGATTAAATAGAGAGTTATCTAGTTTAACCTTTTTTATATTCAGGCTTTCAAAGATTTTCTTTTCAAGTTCCTTCCTTGCCTTTAAAACTGCCAAGGTACCCTCAAGACCATGGACACCATTTTTAAGCCCGTATCCCTGGCTGGTATAATAATGGTTAAAGCCTTCATACCACTCGGACGGCCTTTCCTGAATCGCCTTTTTAAAAGACCTTTCTATATCCTGCTGATCGACATATATCAATAATGGATTTAGCGGTTCAATTATGGTTGCTAATTCATCAATATAATTTAAAACTGCCTCATTTGCTTCTCCATGCTTCACCATTCCTGTAGTCACAGGATTTTGGATAAAACAGCACTCAAAAATATAGATTTTATCTTCGTTCAGGGCTTTTGCAGTAAAGCCCTGCCACTTTTGTGTTATCAGTCGGACATGCTGTTTAAATGGAAGCTCATATATATCCTTTTTAGATAAGTGTTCCGATAGTTCCTTGGGAAATAATTTAGCCTCCATCATTTTTTTATAATGAACAACCCAGCCCCCTTCCTTTTGTGAACTATAGCCCTGAAGATCCGAGATCTCTTCTTTTAGTATGGATGCGTATTCTTCTTTACTTAAAAAGGCAGCCCCTTCGTAGTCGGCTGGATGATTAAAATCTCCTTCTAAAAATAATTCCGCGGAAAAACCCTTTTCCGCCAAAATTCCCTTTGCTATCTTTGCTGTTGTCGATTTTCCTGACCCCGGCAGCCCTTCGATAAGGATTAGTTTTGCATCCACATGCATTCCCCCCAATTTCTATTTATTTTTTTATTCTACTAAGATCGCAAATTAACCTTTTGATTTTAAAAAGCCGCCTTCTATTGGCGGCTTTGCATATATTCTTTCACTTGATTTACACCTTCGATGGAATCTGCAAGAAGCGCTGGATTCAAAACAGTAATTAACCGATGATTAAGATTGGCAATACCCGCTAAATAGGCAGTTTTAGGCGAAGCTAGAAAACTAACCTGTTTAAGGTTATCAGACGGGATATCAATAATTTCTTTTGCCTCCCCTACCAGAGCACCATATGAAAATTCTCCAGCCTGCAATACAATTAAACGGCTTGAGTCATTAAGAGATAGCGCCCGGTGATAAAGAATGTCTTCTAAGTCAAGTACGGGTATAAGTTCATCCCTAACCTCGACAATTCCTTTTACGTAAGAGGGCAAGTGAGGAATTGGAGTTACCTCCTCCAGCTTTTCAATTGATATAACATTTTCAATTGGCAGTGCATATTCCTCATTTTCGATTTGAAAAACCACCGCTTTTGTCGTTTCATTCATGTCAAAAGTTCCCTTCCTTTTTGCCAGCGGGCTTGTTTGCATTATGTATTACTATTAATATAGCATGACTTATACATAAGAAGAAGAAAAATATGCAAAGATTGGAAGCTACTTGAATGTTAGAAGAAATAAGATAAAAAAAAAGAAGAACCCTCAGTTAGGCTCTTCTTTCAGTCGATCTTATTGATTAGCTACTTCCTCAATGATCGCTAAGACCATTTCCCCGAGCTTGTATAATTCTTCAACAGGCATACGCTCATTTGTTGTGTGGATTTCTTCATAACCAACAGCAAGGTTAACGGTTGGAATGCCAAAGCCGGCAATTACGTTGGCATCACTGCCGCCACCGCTCTTTTGAAGCTCGCAGCTTCGCCCAATTTTAGCCGCCGCTTTACGTGCTACTTCAACGACATGGTCACCTTCACCGTATTTGAATCCTGGATACATAACCTGTACATTCACTTCTGCTCTTCCACCCATTTCCTGAGCAGCAGATTCAAAAGCTTCTTTCATTTTAGCTACTTGTGCTTCCATTTTTTCAGGAACTAGTGACCTCGCTTCAGATAGGATATCAACACGGTCGCAAACGATATTAGTTTGCTGTCCGCCCTCGAAGCGTCCAATATTAGCAGTGGTTTCTTCATCAATCCGACCAAGAGGCATTCTCGCAATAGCCTTGGCAGCGATTGTAATAGCAGAAACACCCTTCTCTGGAGCAACACCTGCATGAGCAGTTTTTCCATAAATAACAGCAGCTACTTTAGCCTGTGTAGGTGCTGCAACAACCACATTTCCTACAAGACCATCACTGTCAAGAGCATAGCCATACTTCGCTGTCATTAAATTGTGAGCTAATGCTTTTGCCCCAACAAGACCTGATTCTTCACCAACAGTAATAACAAACTGGATAGTTCCGTGCGCAATATTTTGTTCTTTTAGAACTCGAATTGTCTCAAGCATTACTGAAAGGCCTGTTTTATCATCAGCGCCCAAAATAGTAGTTCCATCGGTTACTACATATCCATCCTTGATGGAAGGCTTTACTCCTCTTGCTGGAACTACTGTGTCCATATGGGAAGTAAAATAAATAGTATCTACTCCCTCTTTTGTACCCTTAAGCGTACAAACCAGGTTTCCTGCACCATGACCTGTAACAGCTGTAGTATCATCTTCAAATACATCCACACCAAGGTCAGTAAATTTTTGCTTCAGCACTTTTGCTATTTCTGTTTCATATTTTGTTTCTGAATCGATTTGGACTAACTCCAAAAATTCATTTAAAAGACGTTCCTGGTTAATCATTCTCATGATCCCTCCGTTATGTACATGTACTCGCTTTTTCAGTATACCCCTACAATAATTCTTCATCAAATGAAAGAATCGAAAATATTGGATAAAACATTTCTTTAAAAAGTGAAGTCTTTTAAAAATGCTTTGTTTAGTTGAATGTTGGTCTTCACTAAAATCCACTCCCTTTCCGCGGACGAACCACCGAGCCTCCTCGCTCGTTCCTCACTGCGGGGTCTCTGTTGGCTCGTTTTTCCGCAGGAGTCTCGTGAATTTTAGCTTTTTAAAAGTGAAGTCAAAATAAACATTAATATTAACCAACCCCTTTAAAAAGAATCTTGTTATATTTAACCCCTTGATTTAACAAATTTTTAAAAAAACAGGCTGTCTATTTACAGCCTGCTCTCCTTTAACTCCTACTATTATAACGGCATATTAGAATGCTTTTTCCCTGGTCTAGTTTCCTTTTTATTGCGAAGCATTTCAAGAGCCTGAATAATCTTAATCCGTGTTTCCCGAGGATCAATGACGTCATCGACCATGCCTCTGCTAGCTGCAACATAAGGATTGGCAAATTTATCACGGTACTCCTCGATTTTTTGCTGCCTTACTGCTTCAGGATTTTCACTATTTTGAATTTCTCGTGCAAAGATAATATTTGCTGCCCCCTGTGGTCCCATTACGGCTATTTCGGCGTTCGGCCAGGCAAATACAAGATCCGCTCCAATTGATTTACTGTTAAGGGCAACATAAGCACCGCCATATGCTTTTCGTAAAATAACAGTCAGTTTTGGTACTGTTGCTTCGGAGTAGGCAAAAAGAATCTTGGCACCGTGGCGAATGATTCCACCGTGTTCTTGTTTAACCCCTGGAAAAAAACCAGTAACATCTTCAAAGGTGATGAGCGGGATATTAAAGGAATCACAAAAACGTATAAATCTGGAGGCTTTATCAGAGGAATCAATATCGAGTCCTCCTGCCATAAACTTAGGCTGGTTGCAAATAAGACCAACAGTCTCTCCTTTAATTTTGGCAAATCCCACAACAATATTTTTCGCAAAATCTTTATGTATTTCCATAAATGAGTCCCGATCGGCCACCTGCTCAATGACCTTGCGAACGTCATAAGGCCTGATAGCATCAAACGGAATAATATCCGTTAAGTCCGGACGATAATCATCCTCCTCCGACACTTCCATACGAGAAGGCTTTTCTTCATTATTTTGAGGAAGATAGCTTAGCAGCTTTCTTACATTTTCCAGAACTTCCTCCTCTGTCGTGCCGCTGAAATGTGCATTGCCGCTGATTGTGTTATGGACTTTAGCCCCTCCCAGGTCTTCAGCCGAAATTTTCTCTCCTGTTACAGTTTCAATAACCTTTGGCCCTGTGATAAACATCTGGCTTGTTTTCTCGACCATAAAAACAAAATCGGTAATTGCCGGAGAATAAACAGCTCCCCCTGCGCAAGGTCCCATAATAACGGAAATTTGAGGAATAACTCCCGAATAAATGGAATTCCGATAAAAAATTTGCCCATATCCATCCAGTGATACTACACCTTCCTGGATTCGAGCACCTCCGGAATCGTTCAAACCAACAAAAGGTGCTCCATTTTTGGCTGCCAGATCCATAACATTGGCAATCTTTTTTGCATGCATTTCACCAAGCGCTCCGCCAAAAACGGTAAAATCCTGTGAGAATAAATAAATAGGACGGCCATTCACCTTTCCATACCCTGTTACAACTCCATCTCCAGGACCTTTTTGGTCTTCGAGCCCAAAGTCGGTGCTCCGATGCTCAATAAACGGATTGAGTTCGATAAAGCTGCCTTTATCCACTAATAGTTCAATCCGTTCCCTTGCGGTCAGCTTTCCTTTTTGATGCTGTTTTTCAATTCGCTCATCGCCGCCGCCCATTTCTACCTCACGGCGCCTGTCGTACAATTCGTTAATTTTTTCGTATATATCAACCATGATCTCTCTCCATCCCCTTCTTTTCACAAAGCTCGTATAAAATTCCTTCTGTTGATTTAGGATGCATAAATGCCACCAGCGCACCGCCAGCTCCTGTCTTTGGCTCTTCATTAATCATCCTGATACCTTTTTCCTTCATTTCTTTAATTCTTTCTTCGATTGAATCCACCCTCAGGGCGACATGATGGATTCCTTCTCCTCGCTTTTCAATATACTTTGCAATAGCACTTTCCTTATTTAATGGTTCAAGAAGCTCGAGCTTCGTTTCACCTGCTTTTAGGAAAGCGACTCTAACTTTCTCGCTTGCAACTTCTTCTATCCCTAACAATGGGAGTTGTAACACTTCCGTATAAAAAGGAAGGGTTTTATCCAGTGACTTTACGGCAATTCCAATATGATCGACTTTTTTTATCATCTTAATCCCCTTCTATTTTTTATCAGGCATAGACAATCCTTTGCCTAATTTTTAAGCGTTTACAATTATTTTAATATAAATTCTGATTTGAGGAAAATATTAAACAAATCTCTATTCGCTAAAAATGTCATAAAATCCTTCCTAAATTTTGAGGAACGGACATTGTCCGCAAGGGAAATTCAAGTTACAATAGGAATAAATATTTCGCTTTCACAAGGAGGAGAGTTCATTGAGAAATCGGAAATCCAGAAAAATTGTTGTGTATCTAATGCTATTTGCCATGCTTGCTTCCACCCTCCTGCTAGGGATTGCACAGTTCTTTTAATAATAAAACGCCTCAAGTTGTGACTTTACACGATGGCTACATTACCATAGAAAAATCCTATAATTAAAGCCAAACAAGGGACTGTCCGGCAATGGACAGTCCCTTTTATTGAATGGCGTTATATTCTTTTGCAAGTGTATGAAAAGATTTCTTTGATGAAAGCACAAGTACCTTAGTCCCAAGAGGGATTAATGGATAGAGCGACTTGATGACTTCATTCTGCGTCCTTATGCAGCCCTTTGAAACATATTTTCCGATAGATACAGGCTGGTTGGTTCCATGGATTCCATATGAACGGCCATCCGTTCCTTTAGCATCAAAACCAATCCACCGTGCTCCGAGTGGATTTGCAGGACTGCCACCTGGTATATTCTTCTTTCGGTAATATGGATCTTTTGCTTTTACTGTAACGGTAAACAGCCCTTCAGGTGTCAGTTTCTTCGTCTTGCCCGTACCTACACTAACAACTGTTTGAACCCGATTATTTTCTACAAAAGCCATTTCATTGGTTTTTTTATTAACAATTAAGAAAGGATCGCCTGGAACAGGATTAGGGCCAAGCGGCCAAAGGGGAGAAAGAAAAATAGAAAGTAGAATTGGGGAAAGCATTTTCAGAATCAGCATCTCTGTCACCTGCTTTTTCCCGTTAGTGTGCTTCTGTCTTCCTCTTTTCATACACTTTCCTGCTGTTTTTTAATCCTTTAAAAGAACTTTTTATAATAAGATAATCTTTCATTTCATTTATTAACTGAAAAAGGGCTGCTCTTGTTTCAAATTCTTCCCTTGTTTTTGGAAGCTCCATTTCCTCAAATTCAGCCTTCATCCTCATAAGTTTTTCAATATATAAGACTGCCGTATTTCCGGGATGTACATTCTCCGAAAGTTCCTCTAAAAATTCTGCTATCATCTTTCCCTGTTCTACCTGAAGGTCCAGAGAGGTTACTAAAGGAAGGAGCCTTTCCATGATTTCAAACTGTTTTTCCCGCATTTTGAAATATTGATAATAGATATTTTCATTGGTTAATAGCTGGTTTTCATTATGGCGGGATGATGTAATTTTACCCTCTTCAAGTATTTGGGCTGTTTCAGTAATCTCACGTCCATCCCAATCGCTTTCCCCATTTCGAAGAAATAGAGCCATTTCGGATAATATTTTTTGAAAGTTATCCTCTGCCTTTCTCCTAAGTTCATCCATCCTTTTTTCAACACTCGGCATATACAAATTCATGATTAAAGCAACGCCTATCCCTGTCACGATAACCCCAAATTCGTTTAGGAATAAACCAGCCGTCACATGTCCGGCAGAATAGATATGAAGTATAATAACGCTGCTGGTCACAACACCATCTTTTGCTTTTAACAAAACAATGGTAGGGATGAAAAAAAGGAGCAAGACCCCTATCATAACAGGATGGTAGGCAGCCCCTTCAAAAAAAATAGCTGAAAAAGGCATAGCAAGCATACAGGCTAGAAACCGGTCCCATGCCGTCCTAAATGAACGCATTTTCGTAACCTGTATGCATAAAATTGTAAGAATTCCTGCCGAAACGAAATTATGAAGGCCAAGTTTTTGGGCAATGATTATTGAAATGGCTGTCCCCGCAGCCGTTTTTAATGTCCGGTAACCAATTCTAAATTTCACTCATTCATCTCCTGCCCCCATCTTATAATCTCTTTATAAAAGAAAAAGATGACCCGAAGATCACCTTTTTCTGTGAAAAAATTATAACCTTGAATTATTGTTAATGTCCAGTTGCTGAGTCTAACCACTATTTGTTGTTTCCGTTCCTCTTTAAAAGAGTTCCTAATCACAGCATTTTCTGAAGGAAGTCCTGAGCACGCTGGCTTTTTGGATTTTCAAAAAACTCTATAGGTGGTGCATCTTCCACAAGCTGGCCTCCATCAAGGAATAATACTCTGTCTGCCACCTCACGGGCAAATCCCATTTCATGAGTTACGATAGCCATGGTCATTCCGGTATGAGCCAATGATTTCATAACGTCCAGAACCTCTTTTACCATTTCAGGGTCAAGAGCAGAAGTTGGCTCGTCAAAGAGCATGACACTTGGCTGCATTGCGAGTGCCCTTGCAATTGCCACACGCTGTTTCTGGCCGCCTGATAAACGGGTTGGATACTCTTTCGCTTTATCTGATAAGCCTACTCTGTCCAGCAGGTCCATACCTATTTTTTCTGCTTCTTGCTTTGATAAACCTTTTACTTTAATAGGTGCATACGTCAGATTTTCCATTACGGTTTTGTGAGGAAACAAATGAAAATGCTGAAAAACCATCCCGACATTCTGCCGTATTTTCATTATATTTGTTTTTTTATCGGTTACTTTATAATCACTAATCCAAATTTGGCCGCTTGTCGGTATTTCCAGGAGATTTAAACAGCGAAGAAAGGTTGATTTCCCTGACCCCGAAGGACCAATGATTGCTACAACTTCCCCTTCTTTAATTGAGGTTGTAATTCCTTTTAAGACCTCAAGCTTGCCAAAATTCTTATGCAAATCATCCACTTTAATCACTGCGTCTCATTCTCCTTTCAAGGGCTTTGCCAAGAATCGTCAGAACCATAACCATGATGTAGTAAATCAAGCCGGCAATAATTAATGGTTCAAAGAATGAAAAATTATCTGCCCCAGCCTGGTAAGAACGGCGCATAACATCTGTTACTCCAATGGTAGTAACGATTGCTGATTCTTTTGTTAATGTAATAAATTCATTCATCAAGGCAGGCAAGATATTTTTTAAAGCCTGCGGCATGATGATATCCCACATCATTTTTCCATAGGGCACTCCAAGTGCCATAGCCGCTTCCTTTTGTCCTTTATCCACTGCTAAAATACCGGCACGGATAATCTCGGATATATATGCAGCTGAATTCATCGCGAAGGATAAAATGGCAGCTGTATACGGTTCAATTTGGTAGCCGAAAATTTGTGGTGAACCATAGTAAATAAGCATCAATTGAAGCACGAGCGGCGTACCTCTAAATACAGAAGTGTAGGCATCTGCCAGCCAGCCCAACACTTTAACCGTACTAATTTTGAAAAAAGATAAAATAATACCAAGCGCAAAACCTAAAATCCCTGCTAAAATAACAATTTGCAGTGTTACCTTGATACCCTTCAATATATAGGGGATTGAGGGTATAAATTGTCCAAAGTCCAGATTCATTCGAGTGATCCACCCCTCCATATTAACTAGCCAATACTTAAAGAAAAGCTTGGCAATGGTAAAGCCTCAGCTTCTATTATTTTTCAGATTTTTGCAAATAAATTTTGTTCAGCTAAAAACGTTCAGAAAGCCAATGCCCTCTGAACGTCCATTTCATTTTTCTCAACTAATATAGCCGATATTGTTATTGTTCCCCGCCAAACCATTTTACAACAAGCTTGTCCAGCTCACCGTTTTCTTGCATTTTCTTAAGTTCTTTATTAAATTTCTCTGTCAGGTCACTGTCTTTAGGGAAAGCAATTGCAGATCCCTGTTCTTCTGGACCCTCATCCAATTTGAAACCAGTTAGTTCGGTTTCCTTTTTCATATACCCTTTTGCTACGATTTCTTCAATTATTGCTGCATCAAAACGGCCGGCTTTCATTTCCTGGATCAGATCCGGGATACGGTTACGGTTTTCAATTTTAATTGCAACAGTTTTATTAATATCCTTTGCTTTTGTTTCCTGAATTGAGCCAAGCTGTACGCCGACAGTTTTTCCTTTCAGGTCCTCAAGCTTCTCTATACCGCTGCCTTTTTTAGTAACGAGCATTTGGTTTGTCTTATAATAAATGTCACTAAAATCAACGTTTTTCTTTCTTTTTTCAGTAGGAGTCATACCTGCAAGTACAAAATCAACCTGCTTGGATTTCAACGCCTGAATAAGTCCGCTGAAATCAATGTCTTTAACTTCAACCTTATAACCAAGCTTGCCAGCAAGAGCTTTTGCTAGGTCAACGTCAAAACCTTTAATTTCATCATCTTTGCCAGTCTCGATATATTCGAATGGCTTATAGTCTGCAGATGTACCCATAATCAATACTTTATTATCCTTTTTGTCCCCGGCTGCACCATCCTTTTTATCGGATGTACCGCATGCTGCCAAAATCCCAACAAGCAGGATAGTTGTTAAAAATAATAAAAAACTCTTTTTCATATACTTTCCCCCTATAATTATCTGAAGATTAATACTATTACATAATTAAATTTATTTTATCCGAAGTGAATTGTTTTTATCAAGCAATAACCTTGCGTTAATAAATATTCACTTTAATGGATTTTAACACAATTTTATATTTATGCAAATAAGTTTTTAAAAATTAATTTTACTATTATAATATATTCCTATTATGGTAATAATGAAAAAAGGGCTGCACCCTTTGCCAACACAGCATCAGGGGCAGCCCTTCTCTTTTCTAATTATAGTTCTTCACAATATTTTTCGAAGCCTTCTTGCAATTTTAATACAACAGACATAGGATCATGGCCTTCAATTTGGTGCCTTTCCACCATCATACATAACTCACCATCTTTTAATAATGCAAAGGAAGGAGAGGATGGCGGATAGCCAGTGAAGAAGCTTCTTGCCTTTTCAGTAGCTTCTTTATCCTGTCCGGCAAATACAGTTACAAACTGGTCAGGACGCTTGTCATAATGAACTGCATGCGCTGCAGCAGGACGGGCAATTCCGCCTGCACATCCGCAAACCGAATTCACCATTACAAGTGTAGTTCCTTTTTGAGCTAGTACTTCTTCAACTTCTTCAGGTGTTTTAAGTTCTGAATATCCTGCAGAAACGATTTCCTGGCGTGCCTGGTGAACAACGTCGTTCATAAATAAATTAAAATCCATATTCATAAAGCTCACTCCTTATGCTGTATCTTTCTTTTAGGTATACCTACATAATACCAAGAGAAATTACCTAATTTCAAATATCTGAAATTTATTTATGAAAAAAGTTTAATACTTCCAAAAGAGGGAAGTATTAAACTACAGCTAGATCCATACCCCTAAACTCCCTAAATTGAGGATAGTATCATAAGATACTATCCGTCTTTTTGTTTAAAGCCAAAATGTTAGGTTGAAGGAGCACAACTCGAAATTCCCAATAAAGCGAATACACCGGCCTCATTTGTTTAAAAAGATTTTAAAAAGTGCATCCACGGCAGCGGCTACCGTTCTGTTTCCGGCAATTACCTCATTCTCTACTTTTGGAAGCATTGCTTTAATTTCTGGATGATGGAAAAAGCTGAACTGCAGCTGATCCGTTATCATCGAATATATCCATTCTCTTGACTGTTTTTTCCTTCTATCCTCAAAGGTTCCCGAGTTCTCCCCCAGATGTTTAAAGTCACAGATTACTTCCCAGATTTTATCTATACCCGTATTATCAAGTGATGAACATGTGTATGCCCTCGAAGCCCAACCCTTTGTTGCTGGATGAAGGAAATGCAGAATCTTATTGTATTCATGCTTCGTTTTTTCAGCGGGTAATTTATTGTCTCCATCTGCTTTATGGACAATAATGGCATCAGCAAGTTCCATAATTCCTTTTTTCATGCCCTGAAGCTCGTCGCCTGCACCTGTCAGAACTAGCAGCATAAAGAAATCCACCATCCCCCGAATGATAACCTCACTTTGGCCTACACCAACAGTTTCCACAAGAATGACATCAAAACCTGCTGCCTCACAGATCAGCATTGCTTCGCGAGTTTTTCTGTGAACTCCTCCAAGCTTCCCACCAGAAGCAGATGGTCTGATAAACGCAGATGGATTTCTTGAAAGCATCTCCATTCGTGTTTTGTCCCCAAGGATGCTTCCTCCGCTAATACTCGAGCTGGGATCTATTGCGAGGACTGCTACCCGAAGGCCAAGACTGCAGAGATAAAGGCCAAATGACTCGATAAAAGTACTTTTTCCGGCACCCGGGACTCCTGTAATTCCGATTCGAACAGATTTCCCCGATTGGGGCAGGAGCTTTTGCAGAAGACGCTGAGCTTCCTGGAAATGGTGCTCACCATTGCTCTCCACTAGAGTGATTGCCCTGGCGATATATTTCCTGTCTCCCTTTAAAACTCCTTCGTATATTTCCTCTATTGGCGGCTCTTGGTTTCGTTTTTTTTGAAATCGCATACCTTTATGAATTATCTGGTTCTGGCTTGGCTGTTCGGTACCTTTTTTAATTAGGCTTGAAAAAACGTCCGGCCTGCTGGGGTCACTCCATTCCGGCTTTTTGCCATCAGTCATTTATTGAGCCACTTCCTCATAACCAAGCTGTTTATAAATTTCTTCGATAACCTTCTGGGCAGCAACAGGAATAACTGTCCCAGGACCGAAAATAGCGGAAGCCCCGTTTTCCAATAGGAATGGGTAATCCTGGGCAGGAATCACCCCGCCAACAACCACTAAAATATCTTCCCTGCCCAGCTTCTTCAGTTCGTACACCAGCTGAGGAAGAAGCGTTTTATGCCCTGCTGCAAGCGAGCTTATTCCTATAACATGGACATCATTTTCTACGGCCTGCAAAGCTGTTTCTTCAGGTGTCTGGAAAAGCGGGCCGATATCCACATCAAAGCCTAAATCGGCAAAAGCTGTAGCAATAATTTTGGCACCGCGGTCATGTCCATCCTGCCCCATTTTCGCAATCATGATACGCGGTCTCCTGCCCTCATTTTCCAAAAACTCTTCTGTCATCTTAACTACTTCTGCAATTTCCTCTTCATTAGTAAATGCAGAACTGTATACTCCGCTTATTGAGCGTATGACAGCTTTATGCCGCTTCGCTACAATTTCAATCGCATCAGAAATTTCTCCGAGTGTTGCCCGCACCCTTGCCGCCTTTACAGCAAGTTCCAGAAGATTTTGATCTCCTGTTTCTGCCCCCCTCGTTAAGGCAGCCAGGGCTTCCTGTACCTGGTTTTCATCCCGTCCATCTTTTAACTGCTGAAGTCTCTCTATTTGTTTCCGGCGAACAGCTGTATTATCTATGTCCAGAATATCAATCGGTTCTTCTTTATCAAGTCTGTAGCGGTTTACCCCAATGATCGTTTCCTTGCCTGAATCAATCTGCGCCTGTCTCCTGGCTGCTGCCTCTTCAATTTTCATTTTAGGAAGACCTGTTTCAATTGCTTTCGCCATACCACCAAGGCTTTCTATCTCCTCAATATGCTTCCAAGCCCGCTCAATTAACTCATTTGTCAGAGTTTCTACATAATAAGAGCCAGCCCAAGGATCTATTACCTTTGTAATACCTGTTTCTTCCTGAAGGAAAAGCTGGGTATTCCTTGCTATTCTTGCAGAAAAGTCGGTAGGCAGCGCAATAGCTTCATCCAGTGCATTGGTATGGAGGGACTGGGTATGTCCCATAGCTGCGGCATGAGCTTCAATAAGTGTTCTTGTTACATTATTGAATGGATCTTGTTCTGTAAGACTCCACCCTGAGGTTTGTGAATGTGTCCTAAGGGCCATTGATTTAGGATTTTTCGGCTCATAGGATTTCATCATTTTCGCCCAGATAAATCTGGCTGCTCTCATTTTCGCTACTTCCATAAAGTAATTCATCCCAACTGCCCAGAAAAATGACAGCCTAGGAGCAAAAGAGTCTATCCCGATTCCTGCCTTCAGCCCAGTTCTTACATATTCCAGGCCATCAGCTAAGGTATACGCCAGTTCCAGATCCGCAGGGGCTCCCGCCTCCTGCATATGGTATCCAGAAATGCTAATGCTATTAAACTTTGGCATGTATTTGGATGTATATTCAAAAATATCCGCAATAATTTTCATCGACATTTCCGGTGGATAGATATACGTATTTCTCACCATATACTCTTTTAAAATATCATTTTGGATTGTGCCTGATAGTTTTTCCTGGCTGATACCCTGTTCTTCGGCAGTAACGATAAAGAAAGCCAGTATAGGAAGGACCGCCCCGTTCATTGTCATTGAAACCGACATTTGATCCAGCGGAATACCATCAAAGAGTATTTTCATATCTAGAATGGAATCAATTGCCACCCCTGCTTTACCTACATCCCCTTCTACACGAGGATGGTCTGAATCATAGCCTCTATGTGTTGCCAGGTCAAATGCTACTGATAGCCCTTTCTGGCCCATTGCTAGATTTCGGCGGTAAAATGCATTGCTTTCTTCAGCAGTTGAAAAGCCTGCATATTGCCTAACAGTCCAAGGACGATTAACATACATCGTTGAATAAGGCCCTCTTGTATACGGAGCGATTCCCGGTTTTGAGTTCAAATGTTCCATTCCGTCAATATCTTCACTCGTATATAAAGGTTTAAGAGCAATTTGCTCATTTGTTTCGAACAAGAGATTCTCGAGAGACTCACTTACCTCTTTTTTGACTTTTTCCTTCCATTGTTCCTTTGATAAAGAATTTTTGTTTTCAAAGAGTGATATTTTTCGAAAGTCTGGCTTTTTCATTTAATTTCCTCCCTCCTTTTCTGTCAGAATTGAAGAAAGGGTTTGAAAGCAATTACTTCTTATATGAATAAATTGATTTATTCCTGCCGCCAGCCATTTCTCCTGTTCCTCTTTTTCCGGCAGCCCCGCCAGATAAAAATGCGTTTCTGGAAAATCTTTTTTCAGAGCTTTAAGCATTTCAAATCCGGACTCCTGGTATTGCTCATTTTGACCGCAGAAACAAAAATGATTTGTTCCTGAAGTTGAGACAAATTTTTTTGCCTCTTCTTGAGTAAATAGCGGTTCACTTTTATCTGCTTTTATTCCGCCGGCTGATACAAACCCTGATATAAAATCAGCACGGGGTTTATGCTGTTTTAACTCTCCCAGACAAATTAAACCTATTGAAGGACTTGTTCCAGAATTCTTTGCCAGTTTTTCAGACCTCTCACGCTGTTCCTCGAATGGCTCCGCTAAACGGAACTGCTTTATTGGCTGTATAACTTCAGGATTCAGCAAAGCTGATGGCTGTTCCAGTTTCATTTTACCTTTAGCCGCTGTTTCCAAAAGATTGGCATATGCATTGGTTCCGATAATGCTTTGTTTTCTTGTAAAAGCGTCCTGTTTTCTCTTTTCCAATACTTCTTGTATTTCCTGCTGAATCCAGCCTGATTTTAAACACTCTATTATTCCGCCCTTTGAATCTATTTCAAGAAATAGAGCCCAAGCCTTTTCGGCAAGTTCGTTTGTAAGTTCTTCAATATACCATGAGCCTCCAGCAGGATCAGCAACCTTAGTCAAATGAGCCTCTTCCTGGAGAATTAGCTGAGTATTTCTGGCTACTCTATTTGAAAGTGGTGTTGTTCCATGTAGTTCATCGAACGGACTGACATGAAGATATTGAACATTTCCTATCGCTGCTGCAAATGCCTCATTTCCTGCCCGGAGAATATTTACATGCTTATCATAGATCGTTTTTGTAAACGAGGAGGTTTCTGCAGAAATATGCATCTTCCTGGCATATGCAGGAGCCTCATATGCTTCTGCTGCCTTATCCCAAAGAAGACGCGCCGCACGGAGCTTTGCAATTTCCATAAAGAAATTAGCTCCAATAGAAAATTGAAAAACCATTTTGGATAAAATAGCTTCAAGGTTCATTCCCCGTTCAAGCAGCTCCTGTAAATAAAACGTACCCTCTGCAATAGAAATAGCCAGCTCCTGTACCGCGTTCGCACCACCATTGTGATATGGTGTCGAGTTCACCAAAATTGTTCGAAGATACGGCATTTTTTCATGATATTTTATCCAGCAGTTGAAATTATTCTCAAGATTCGCAGGGATTACCCCCTCTTCTAAATAAGAGGATATGGGATCAAATCCAATATACCCTGCAGCTTTATCCCCAAGAGAAGCTAGGACTTCTAAAAATTCCTTCTGCAAATCCCCGGCATTGATAGCAAAAGGATAATCCTCGTAAACCTCTTCTAAGGATTTTAATAGCTGGTCTTTTTCTTTTACTAGTTCTGGTGTCAGGTTAAAGGAAATTGAAGTTTGCCCTTTTTTAAAAGCAGCTTGAAGGGCAGTCTCAAATTCATTGGCTGACTCTATTTCCAACCTTTGAGCCACCTTCCATTTTGAAGGAGCAGGGTTAATCCCTCTTCTGTAATTTGGGCCACCTGGGTAATCTGAGCCTTGATTTTTAGAAGGCAAGGAATAAAGCGGTTTCAAAATAATGTTTTCATATGTATTGCTTTTTAAAGATTCCACGGATTTGCCCTTAAGGGTTCTTTCCGCTTCACTTCTCCAATCATCCTCCGTTTTTTCCGGAAATGATTGCTGGATAATATCTTTTAATTCCATCCAATCTGCCTCCTGTGAAGTCTGCTTACCGCAAAAAGCGGATAATCATTTTAATTGTACTAAAATTCTGACTCCCCTTTCATTTTATTACAGACCTACTTTTCTAGCAATCCGAATGAACCTTCTGCTTTCCGGAATGGTCTGGAAACTTATTAATAAGTTATGGTTTTATCTACTAATTCATCGGACTCATCGGACTTCTCTATCTTGACGAAACTTCTACTTATTTTTCGTAAATTTCTACTTATTTCTTTCAAACTTCTACTCCCTTTTGCTAAACATCACCCTCTTTTAGCAAAACTTCTACTTTTATCCAGAAAGGACCTGCACCAGCGTGTCCCTCACTTAAGAAGAAACACCCTTTTTATCAATAACCCAAGGGGAGTTTAACACCTTCCCAAAATTAAAACGCAAAAAAAGATGCCCCATCTCGGAGCACCCTTAAATAGTTAATATATAGAAGTTGTTGCTTTCGAAGTATTTTCAAGGATTTCTTTAACTCGCTGCAGGAATCTTCCGCATATTAAACCGTCCAATACACGGTGATCGAGTGACATACAAAGATTAACCATATCACGAACTGCAATCATTCCGTTGTTCATAACAACCGGGCGTTTTACAATTGACTCCACCTGGAGAATGGCTGCCTGCGGATAATTGATGATACCCATAGATTGAACAGAACCAAAGGATCCAGTGTTATTGACAGTAAAGGTTCCACCCTGCATATCTTCAGACTTAAGCTGTCCTTTTCTTACCTTAACGGCAAGCTCAGTAATTTCACGGGCAATGCCTTTAATTGTTTTTTCATCAGCATTCCGGATTACAGGTACAAACAGTGCATCATCTGTTGCTACAGCTATATTCAGATTGATTTCCTTCTTCTGAATAATTTTATCACCAGCCCACATGGAATTAATTTGAGGGAATTCTTTTAGTGCCTGAGCTACTGCTTTGACAAAGAAAGCAAAGAAAGTTAAATTGAAGCCTTCTGTTTTCTTAAAATCATCTTTGATACTGTTGCGATACTCGACCAGACTTGTAGCATCTACTTCCATCATCATCCAGGCATGGGGAGCTTCGTGCTTGCTGCGAAGCATATTGGCAGCGATGGCTTTTCGTACACCATTCACCGGGATTTCAATATCACCAGGTGTAACGGGCACAATTACTGGTGCAGGAGTGGCAGGTCTAACAGGTTGAGCTGCTTGTGCTTCCATGCGTTCATCTACTTCAGCAGCAGTTGGCTGCGATACAGCCTGGTTTTCTCCAGCCTTTGGTATATTTCCTGATTCGAGTAGCCTCAACAGGTCTTTTCTAGTAATCCGGCCACCGGCTCCAGTACCTTTTACCCGAGCCAAATCAATATTATTTTCCCGAGAAATCTTTAAAACAGCCGGAGAATAACGAGTTTTGTTTGTTTGCTCTGCTTCTGGTGCCTCTCCCCCTGCTTTAACTTCTTCTTGTTTTGTCTCTCTTCCTTTGGCTTCTGCTGGATTGGGATCTTCAATTCCATTTCGGCCTACTTCAATTGTCAGGATGACTTCGCCAACAGCAAGGGTATCACCTTCAGCAGCGATTAATTCCTTAATCACACCCTCAAAGGAAGATGGCACTTCTGCATTTACTTTATCTGTCATAACCTCTGCAAGAGGATCATATTTATTCACTTTATCACCGACAGAAACGAGCCACTTGCTGATTGTTCCTTCTGTAACACTCTCGCCTAACTGCGGCATTTTTATTTGTTCAATTGCCAAGGGTAGAACCTCCTTTTTTACTGTCTAGCTCCAGCTTTCAGCGCTTAGTGTCCATCCCACTCCTCCCTACGATAAGTCAACAACGAATCGTTTCACTCTTCGTGTTGTCTAGCTTCAGCGCCTAGGGGCTCGAGGTCATAAGTCAATCCGTCGGAAGGTTACAGAACAACCTTGTCGCCCCTGTACAAGGCGCTTACGCTTTTCATTTTCCTTTATCTCAGTCGTAGCGGAGGCCTGCACGATGCAGGTCAGAAAGGCGTTGCCACAGGACGTGGCGGTATTAGCCTTTCTTCATAGGCCATACGGCGCTCAACGGGTGCTTTCACCTTTCTCATTGTCTGGCTGCAGCACCCTGCGCCTATTGTCCTTCCCTCTTCTTCCTACGATAAGTCAACAACGAATCGTTTCACTCTTCGTGTTGTCTAGCTTCAGCGCCTAGGGGCTCGAGGTCATAAGTCAATCCGTCGGAAGGTTACAGAACAACCTTGTCGCCCCTGTACAAGGCGCTTACGCTTTTCATTTTCCTTTATCTCAGTCGTAGCGGAGG
Source organism: Neobacillus terrae (assembly GCF_011393025.1). Classification (GTDB taxonomy): domain Bacteria; phylum Bacillota; class Bacilli; order Bacillales; family Cytobacillaceae; genus Neobacillus_A; species Neobacillus_A terrae. The sequence goes on from NZ_JAAOEO010000011.1 coordinate 106,156, forward strand.
CCTGCACGATGCAGGTCAGAAAGGCGTTGCCACAGGACGTGGCGGTATTAGCCTTTCTTCATAAGCCATACTGCGCTTAACGGGTGCTTTCGCCTTTCTTAGTACTCTGCTAGTTCGCGCATTGCTTTTTCTACTTTGTCGGGATTCACCATAAAGAATTTTTCCATTGTTGGAGAGTAAGGCATTGCTGGGACATCCGGACCTGCAAGACGCAGAATCGGTGCATCAAGGTCAAACAGACAATTCTCAGCGATAATAGCGGATACCTCACTTATAATACTGCCTTCCTTGTTGTCTTCCGTTACAAGCAGAACTTTCCCTGTCTTGGAGGCAGCTTCCATAATTGCTTCTTTATCAAGAGGATACACAGTTCTTAAATCAAGGATATGTGCAGAAATACCGTCCTTAGCAAGCTTCTCGGCAGCTTGAAGGGCAAAATGGACGCAAAGACCATATGTGATTACAGTAATATCCTCACCCTGGCGTTTTACATCAGCTTTGCCAATAGGCAGGACATAATCATCAGCAGGAACTTCTCCCTTGATTAGGCGGTATGCCCGTTTATGCTCGAAAAATAAAACAGGGTCTTCATCACGGATCGCGGCCTTTAACAAACCTTTTACATCATATGGAGTTGAAGGCATCACAATTTTTAATCCAGGCTGATTGGCAAATACAGCTTCAACAGACTGGGAGTGATAAAGGGCACCATGTACACCACCGCCATATGGAGCACGGATAACGATTGGACAGTTCCAGTCATTATTAGAACGATAGCGAATCCTTGCTGCTTCAGAAATAATCTGATTTACCGCTGGCATAATAAAATCAGCAAACTGCATCTCAGCAATTGGGCGCAATCCATACATGGCGGCTCCGATACCTACACCAGCTATTGCGGACTCAGCAAGCGGTGTATCAATCACTCGTTCTTCTCCAAATTGTTCGTATAAGCCTTGTGTGGCTTTAAATACCCCGCCTTTTAATCCTACGTCTTCACCAAGTACGAATACTTTTTGATCTCTTTCCATTTCCTCACGAATTGCCATTGTTACAGCATCTATATAAGACATTACAGCCATCTTAGGTCCCCCTTACTTTTCCGCGTACACATACTTCAACGCATCTTCACCAGGTGAATATGGTGCGTTTTCGGCATAGTCGGTTGCTTCATTAACAATCTTCATAACACGGTCATTGATTTCTTTTTCCTGATCATCGCTCATGACACCTGTTTCTTTCAGGTAAGCTCCAAAGGTGATAATTGGGTCCAGCGTTTTAGCTTTTGCGACTTCATCTGGTGCACGGTAGCTGCGGTCATCATCATCTGAAGAGTGCGGTGTCAGGCGGTAAGAAACAGTTTCCACTAGTGTAGGGCCCTTTCCGCTTCGTGCACGGTCCGCAGCTTCTTTTACTACTTTGTACACCTCAAGAGGATCATTGCCATCCACAGTATATCCAGGCATGCCATAACCGATCGCCCTGTCAGAAACCTTTTCGCAAGCCAATTGCTTTTCAATTGGAACAGAGATAGCATATTTGTTATTTTCACACATAAAGATAACAGGCAATTTATGCACGCCGGCAAAGTTTGCGCCTTCATGGAAATCTCCCTGGTTCGAAGAGCCTTCACCAAACGTAACAAAGGTTACAAGTTCTTTTCCCTCCATTTTACCTGCAAGTGCAATTCCAACTGCATGCGGAACCTGAGTTGTTACAGGCGAGGAACCTGTTACAATACGGTTTTTCTTTTGCCCAAAGTGCCCAGGCATTTGGCGGCTTCCAGAGTTTGGGTCCTCCGCTTTCGCAAAACCGGAAAGCATCAATTCTCTTGGAGTCATTCCAAAAGTTAATACAACTCCCATATCCCGATAATATGGAAGGACGTAATCCTTTTCCTTGTTAAGAGCAAAAGCTGCTCCAATTTGTGCCGCTTCCTGACCCTGGCAGGAAATAACAAAAGGAATCTTCCCCGCACGGTTTAAAAGCCACATGCGTTCGTCAATACGGCGTGCCATAAGCATTGTTTCATACATTTCCAAAACTTTTTCATCACTTAAATCAAGTGCATGATGACGATTTTCAGTCATTCAATAAACCTCCCATTTGTTCGTAACAAATTTAAGAATGGATCGCTTTGCCATCTACTGCCAAGGCAGCTTCTCCGATTGCTTCTGACAATGTCGGATGTGGATGAATGGTATTCGCCACTTCCCAAGGTGTTGCATCCAAAACCATTGCAAGACCAGCTTCAGAAATCATATCTGTAACATGTGGACCGATCATATGCACCCCTAAAATATCATCAGTATCTTTATCTGCAACAATTTTCACAAAACCGTCAGACTCGCCAAAAACAAGTGCTTTACCTATTGCCCGGAAAGAAAACTTCCCAGTTTTTATATTAAAGCCCTGTTCTTTCGCCTGATCTTCTGTAAGTCCAACCTGGGCCACTTCCGGATTGCTATAGATACATTTTGATACTAGATTATAATCTAGTGTATGAGTATCTTCTCCGGCAATATGTTCAACTGCAATGATTCCTTCATGTGAGGCAACATGAGCTAATTGAAGCCCTCCAATGACATCTCCGATTGCATATATATGTGATTCTTTTGTCTGAAAAAATTCATTTGTCTGGATGAATCCTCTCTCAACCTGAATTTCGGTATTTTCTATGCCAATTCCTTCAACATTAGCCTGACGTCCAACAGAGACGAGGATTTTTTCTCCCTTAAACTCCTTTGCTTCGCCTTTTACTTCTGCCGAAATGGATACACCATTTTCTTTTGATAGTGTTTCAGGCAATACCTTGGCGCTTGTTACAATTTTGATGCCTTTTTTCTTCATAAGTCTTTGCATTTCCTTTGAAATCTCTTTATCTTCTGTTGGAATAATTCTATCTGCATATTCAATCACCGTTACTTCAACTCCAAAATCAGACAGCATGGAGGCCCATTCGATTCCAATGACTCCTCCACCAACAATAATTATTGATTCTGGCAGGGATTCCATAGAAAGGGCCTCGTCCGAAGTAATGACCAGTTCCCCATCTATCTCAAGACCTGGCAATGAACGAGGACGTGATCCGGTAGCCACTATTACATTTTTAGGAAGTAGCATTTCATTTTCCTCGCCACTGTTCATTTCCACTGAAATGGTACCTGGCATTGGAGAAAAGATAGAAGGGCCTAAAATGCGTCCTGTACCCTCAAAAACATCTATTTTTCCCTGCTTCATCAAATGCTTGACACCTTTATGCAGCTGGTCAATAATTTTATTTTTTCTTTCTTGGATTTTTACAAAATTATACGATACTTCGCCTGTTACAACTCCGTATTCTTCACTTTTTTTTGCTGTAGCAAATACTTCTGCACTTCTTAAAAGTGCTTTGCTGGGAATGCATCCTTTATGAAGGCAAGTTCCGCCCAGCTTGCCTTTTTCTACAATAGCAGTTTTTAAACCAAGCTGGGATGCACGGATTGCAGCAACATATCCGCCTGTTCCTCCGCCTACTATGACTAAATCATATTCCTGGGCCACAAAGACTCCTCCTCATCACCTTACATTTTGAGTTTTAATCGTATTAGGATATTCCTTTACTTCCTCTTCACCTTTTAATATACGCAATGCCCCTTCGGCCAAAGCCTGGAGTTCATTTTCACCCGGATGAACAATGACATCTGCAATCCAGTTCACTCTGTCCGAAATCTGCCTTACAAAACCTTTTCCGTACGCAAGTCCTCCAGTTAAAATAATGGCATCCACTTTTCCTGAAAGCACTGCACTTGCTGCTCCTATCCCTTTGGCAACCTGATAGGCCATTGCTTCATATACCAGCTTTGCCTTTTCATCTCCATTTTCAATCATTTTTTCTACTCTTATCGCATCATTTGTTCCCAGATAACCGACGAGACCGCCCTGACCAACAAGTTTTTTCATGATTTCTTCACGGAAATACTCTCCGGAATAACAAAGTGCGACTAGGTCTCCGGCAGGGACAGTGCCTGAGCGTTCAGGGCTGAATGGGCCATCTCCATGCAGGCCGTTATTCACCTCAATAACCCTTCCTTTTTTGTGGACCCCCACGGTAATGCCTCCACCCATATGAGTTACAATCAGATTCAGTTCCTGGTATCTCGCCCCTAGTTCCTTTGAAACTCTTCTTGCGACTGCTTTTTGGTTTAGAGCGTGGAAGATGCTTTTCCTTTCTATCAAAGAAAAGCCAGAAATCCGTGCTATCGGATCAAGTTCATCTACCACAACAGGATCTACAATAAAGGAGGGTATGTTTAGCCCAGAAGCAATTTCATTAGCAATAATTCCCCCAAGATTGGAAGCGTGCTCGCCGGAAAACCCAGCCCGCAGATCTTCAAGCATAGCCTGATTAACAGCATATGTACCGCCTTCAATTGGTCTTAACAAACCGCCTCTGCTGCAAACCGCACTGAGCTTTGAAATATTGATTCCATCACTATCAAGTGTTTCCAAAATCATGTTTTTCCTAAAATCATATTGTTCAATAATATTTTCAAAGTGTTTAACCTCATCTGCTTCGTGGCGAATGGTTTTCTCCAATATAGATATTTCATTATCGAAGACCCCGATCTTTGTTGAGGTTGATCCAGGATTGATGACAAGAATTCGATAGTCGTTTTCTTGCAAAGTCTAAACCTCCCGAAGGTTTCATTTTAACTCCGTAAAGCAGGATTTCCCCTTACTGCTTTTCCGGTAAAAGAGAGCCTTAATGGCTGCTCAAAATCCACCCTATCCACCTGTTTTTCTAAAGCAAAGGGCGCTGAACCTTAATTCAGCGCTCTTTTATTAGAAAAATTGGCCTTTTATTTGGAACAGCTTTCCCCTTTTAAAGCCGCTCCTTTATATTCCTCCGCTTTTTATTTAGGTCTGCGGCTTAGGATGTGATGGCCGTTTTGTAAAAACTGGCTTCGGGAATTACGCATTCTTTCAATTCTTTCTTCTACCATGCGGTCGGCTGCAACATAGGTAGGAATACCGTCACGTTTAGCAATTTCAATTACTTTTTCAACGTTCGCATATACCTGCTCAACCTTTTTCATTGCACGGTCACGATTATAGCCATAAAGCTCATCCGCTACGTTAATTACACCGCCGGCATTAATTACATAGTCAGGTGCATAGACAATCCCCATTTCATGGATGATATCACCATGTTGAGTGTCCTTCAGCTGATTGTTTGCTGCTCCGGCAATAACTTTTGCTTTAATTTGCGGAATTGTTTGGTCATTAATTACCGCACCCAGTGCACATGGTGCATATATATCACATTCAACACCATAAATTTCATTAGGTTCAACAGCTTTTGCCCCGAACTCTTCGACTGCACGCTGAACGGCTTCTTTATTTATGTCTGTTACAATCAACTGCGCTCCTTCTTCATGGAGATGTCGGCACAGGTTAAAGGCTACATTTCCCACACCCTGAACTGCGACCACTTTTCCTTCAAGAGAATCTGTTCCGAAAGCTTCTTTTGCCGCTGCTTTCATACCGCGATATACTCCATAGGCTGTTACAGGAGAAGGATTTCCTGAAGACCCAAATGCAGGTGAGATACCAGTTACATAATCAGTTTCCTCATGAATTAAATCCATATCTGCTACTGTTGTTCCTACATCTTCAGCTGTGATATACCGGCCATTCAAGCCTTGAATGTAGCGGCCGAAAGCCCTGAACATTTCCTCGTTCTTATCTTTGCGAGGGTCGCCAATAATAACGGTTTTACCTCCACCAAGGTTTAAACCAGCTGCCGCATTTTTATATGTCATCCCTTTTGCAAGGCGAAGTGCATCCTCGATAGCTGCCTCTTCTGATTCATAAGTCCACATACGTGTTCCGCCCAGTGCTGGTCCCAATGTTGTATCATGGATAGCAATAATAGCTTTTAAGCCTGATGATTTATCCTGACAGAATACTACTTGTTCGTAATCGTATTTCTCTAGGTACTTAAAAATTTCCATTTATGATTCCTCCCCAAATTAGAAAAAACTAGTTTGAAACAGAGCATAATGCCAAAGCAAGTGAGTATAGCTTGCTTTCTGCTGTATCTGATCTTGATGTTAGTACAATTGGCGCCTTGGCTCCGGCGATTACTCCGCCCACTTTTGCATTTGCAAAATAAACGAGTGATTTATATAGTGCATTTCCAACTTCAATAGTTGGTACTAGCAGGATATCAGCTTTTCCCGCCACTTTTCCCGTAATGCCTTTGTGCTCGGCCGCAAAAACCGATACGGCATTATCAAGGGCAAGCGGCCCTTCTACTATACAGCCGTTTATTTGCCCCCTCATGTTCATAACAGTTAGGGCAGCGGCATCAAGAGTTGCCTGCATAGCTGGATTTACAACCTCCACGGCAGCAAGTGGCGCCACTCTTGGATTCTCAATTCCAATAGACCTAGCTATCGAAACGGCATTTTTGATAATCTGTGCTTTCTGCTCCAGGTCGGGAGCAATATTCATCCCTGAATCTGTAATAAGTGTCAGCTTGTCATAACCAGGAATTTCAAATACAGCTACATGTGAAATGATGTTTCCAGTTCTCAATCCATAGTCTTTGTTTAATACTGCTTTTAAAAGCATGGAGGTCGGTATATTACCCTTCATTAAAACATGTGCTTCACTGTTTTTAACGGATTTTACAGCTTCCTCTGCAGCAGCATTATTTGTGTCTTCATGTATAATCTTAATCCGGCTGTCTTCTTCCCCTTTCGGGTATTTTTCTTTAATTAGGGCAAGGATTTTCTCCCTGTTTCCAAATAAGATAAAACGGGCCAGATTAGAATCGAGAGCATGGGCCACAGCTTCGATTACTTCTTCATCTTCAGCTGCCGCTACCGCTACGGTTTTGGTATTAAGTTGGGTTGCTCTGTCAATAAATGTTTTGAGCTGCAAATCCTGTTCAACCCCTTTTTCAAAACTGATGCATCCAATTTTATTAATGCAAGATTCGTGCCAAGTAAAAAAATGATGAAAGCGCTTTATTTTCCTGCAAAGTACTCTGCAATTTGTTTCATGGTGTGAATTTTTTTGCATGCTATTTTTTTCAATCCATCTCGTATTTCTGCAGTTTGTAATATAAATTTCTCACTGACAGTCCTAATACTCTTGCCGTAGAAGTTTTATTTCCGTTCATTTGCTCAAGTTTTTCACGGATTATTTTTCTCTCATACTCTTCTAGTAACTCACCTAAGGGCACTTGGTTTTGTCCTGTTAAAGTGTTTTTAAAATCAGCTTGTTCGTTTTTTAACCTACTTTTAAGCTCTGGAAGGTACTTTACGTCTATAGCCACTTCATGATAACCCATAAAAATAATGGCCCTTCCGAGAATATTTTCAAGTTCTCTTACATTTCCAGGCCAATCATATTCCTTTAACTGAGATAGCGCCCCTTCTGTAACATATTCTACATTTCGGCCATAGTCCTGATTGATTTTATGAATTAATTTATCGCAGAGCAAAGGAATTTCTTCTCTTCGTTTTCTTAAAGGAGGAATATGGATTGGCATTCTGTTAAGCCGATAGTATAAATCTTCCCTGAATGTACCGCTTGCCATTCCTTTTTCAAGATTAACATTAGTCGCAGCAATGACCCTTACATTAATCGTAAGTGCTTTAGTACCTCCGACTCTCGTAATTTCATTTTCCTGTAGAACCCTTAACAACTTTGCCTGTGTACTGAGTGAGATCTCTCCAATTTCATCAAGAAAAATACTTCCATTGTTTGCTTCTTCAAACAAACCTCTTTTCCCGCCTCTTTTAGCACCGGAAAAAGCTCCTTCTTCATAGCCAAACAATTCACTTTCAAGGAGTGATTCAGATATTGCAGCACAATTCACGCGGATAAATTTATTGTATTTCCGATCACTTGCATTATGGATGGCATGGGCAAATAGTTCCTTACCAGTCCCCGATTCCCCTCGAAGAAGTACAGTAGCGGGTGTTTTGGCTCCCAGCTTAGCCTGGTCAATGGCCAGCTTCATTTCTTCCGAGGTACCAATAATATCTTCAAAAGTATATTTAGCCTCTAATGTCCGAATAATTTGTCTTGCTCTGCTTAATTCCCTGCTGAGCGATTTCATTTCCGACATGTCATGGATAACACCTACACTGCCCTTTAATTTTCCTTCAACAATAATAGGAGCAACGTTGACAACAACTTCTTTTTTCGCAGGCCCAACACGCATGGCGGTACCTCTGACAGCCCTTCTTGTTTGGAGGACCTTCATATGCATACTTTCCCCCTCTGAAATATCAGCAGTCGCAGGCATTCCGATAACTTGTTCCTGTGACAGTCCAGTAATTCGTGTATAGGCTGGATTTATGAGAATACCTTTTCCTTCTTCATCTACTACCGATATGGCATCATCGCTAGATTGGATAATCGCCTGCAGCATGGTCTGAATTTCTTTAAGGTTTGTAATTTCTTCAGCAAGATTAACAACTTCAGTAATATCTTTGAAAACAGCAAAAGCTCCGATCAAATTATTTTTTTCATCGATAATTGGAATACGGGTTGTAATAATTTTCAACCCATCATTAAGAAGCATTTCCTGATTAGCTTCAGCCTTTCTTGTCTCAAGTACATGGGGAAGGCGGCTTTGCGGAATAATTTCTCTTATGTATTTCCCGATCGCATCCTCTTTACGGATCGCCATCATTTCCTGTGCTCTGCGGTTAAACAGAATGGTAATGCCCTTTTTATCAATAACGACCATACCATCATCGATGGAATTGAAAATCAAATCCTGCTGATAAGATTCATTTCGATGTTTATCAATTAGTTCTTCCTTTTCTTCTATTAGCTTAGCCATTAAGTAGGCCACACTGCCCGGTATTACGACTGTATCCTTTTTACGGACCTTCATCAGTTCCTGAAAAACTTTGTGGTCTCCCGTTACTTCAATAATAATATCAATCGGGTCATTCATGAAAATATGCCAATCAATTCCTGTTCTGATTCCAAGACTCTGAGCAAGCAATATACCAGCCGCGTCCTCATTTCGGTCAATAACAGCAACTACATTCAGAACATCAGTATCTTTTAATATGGTTAATATGGCTGTTCCGCCTTTTCCAGCCCCAATAATCATTACATTTTGCATGTCTCACACCCCTTCTGAGTTTTTTAGGTAAAAATAGTGGTAATGAGAAATTTATTTCATACTTTATAAAATTCGATCTGCAAGTTCTTTCATATTTATTTTATAAATATTTGAGCAGCTTGACAAATTTGAGTAATATAATATGATTTTGGGAAGGAATATTTTTGGGAGAGGATCACCATGCAGCGAATAATCGCATTAATAATAATGCTTATCCCAGGTTTTTTAGCCGCTTTTGGGATTAAATTAATGAGAGATATGATTTTTGGAAGACTAATGGCTCCAATCACGTCACTTCCGCTCCAATTTTTATCCGGCCTCGTTTTATTTATAGTCGGTTTATGGTTTGTTGGTGGTTTTATTTTGCATCGTGACAGGAAACGAAACAAAGTACAGACAAGGTTTCAAAACAAAAATTAAGGCTCTTCTCGTAAACTTCGTTGTTGTTTATAAAAGTAAAAATAGCAACATTCTCTTAGAAAAGAGCCAAAATTAAAGAGACCATTTATGGTCTCTTTTCATATTGTTTCCTTATTCTTAAAGCTTTTACAGGATCATCGGTTATTATAGCTGAACAGCCTGCTTTGAAGAGCCTTTGCATATCAGATTCTTTATTTACTGTATAGGGCCTTACTGCAATTCCATGCTGTTGGGATAGACGGACGATTTCATCTGTCGCCGCTATGTGTTTTGGGTGAATTCCTCCTGCCCTTATTGACTGAGCATAAATCCAGGGCATATACAGCCCCTCCGAATAAAGCGGGGCCGTTTCAATTTCTGGTGCATGCCTATAACAATGGACGATGCTATAATGATTGAAAGAAGAAATGATGATTCGGCTGGATAAGCCATATTCACGAATCAGACCAATCACTTTTTCTTCCATTCCATCGTAAGGCAAAATACTATTTTTTAATTCGATATTACAAATTAGTTTATTTGTTCTCATCCACTCCAGAACTTCAATAAGCGAAGGAATCGGCTCTTTCTTTAGACCAGTTTTATTCGCATTCAAAGTACGAAGCTCTTTATATGTAAAATCTTTTACAAAACCGCTGCCGCTTGTAGTTCTGTCTACCTTTTCATCATGGATGACAACGACTTCACCATCTTTTGTCAGCTGGACATCCAGCTCAATGCCTTCACAGCCCGTTTTACCTGCCTCTAGAAATGAAAGCATGGTATTCTCCGGATTAAGGGCAGAGTAGCCTCTGTGAGCGAAAATTTGAGTCATATGAACACTTCCTAACTTTTAAAATCGGAGGATTGAAATGAGACCATTACCTATATCCGCTGAAACAGCGATTAAACTTTCCGAACAGTTAAAGATCCCTATTGAACAGCTTATGCATATGCCACAACATATTCTTATGCAAAAGATGCTAGAACTGGATAAGAAGGAAAAAGAGTAAATTTGAAACGCTCCTCACGCAGTCACAAACGACTGCGTTTTTTATGTTCTTATTATAAATTGCAGGGAAACAATCATTTTATTTTCATAAAAGTTTTAGACAAGGTTGTTATATCATATTTTAAAATAAATGGCTGGATTGGGAGGGAGTCAAATTGGGACATTTCAAAGGACATAACCCTTACTCTAGTCAAAGTACTGAATCAAATGAAGAATCCGGGCAAATTTCTACCGCCCGTAGAATAAAAGCGAATATTGAAATTGCTCATTCCAAGCTCGAGTTTCAAATTAGCAAAAAAATAAAAATGAGCTCGAAGGTAAATGAAATAAGTAATCTTAAATGGAAGACAGGACTTTCCAATTACAATATAAACCTTCTAGCCAGCCGGCTATGGATTACAGGTACCTTTACAGGTCAAATTACATATACAAAAACAGGTGATTCTCTTGTCCACCAGCAAAGCATCTCCCTTCCCTGGAAAAAAACCTTTGGAATTACTTTTTTGTCCCCACCAGTAATGCCAATAAACGATGAAACAGTATATTATAATCTTCCGCAAGACAATCAAGTTCATTTTGAACAAACTATTTATCATCACCATTCGCCAGAACTCATCATAGAAACCACAAAATTACTGACTTCGCAGGAAACAGCCATCATTCAGAAAGCGGCTTATCTTATTTTGGATATAAATTGTGAAATGGAATATTCAATATTCCAGAATCAAATGGTTTCTTTGTAGCTTTCAGGAAAAAAATCGGGTATTTTTCTTGAATTGGGGATTTTACCCGGTGAATGTGTCCATACCAGAACCTTTTGCCGGCATATGCTGAAATGGAAAAACAAGCGAAAGGGGAAAATGAAATGTCATTTTTTGGACATAACGATAAGAAGGTTGTAAAATCCTCTGTTCAACAGGAGGCAGCGAATGTAAATGTTACACCAGAAGTAGTCAATGCTTTTCCATTTATAAAAGTTCCAGTCGTACTTGGGGAAGTTACTGTACAAATTGATTTAGATTCTACTATTACTTTTCCAGAGCCTGTTCTAGAAATCAAAGTGATCAAGAAAAGCCTGAAATTGGTTCAATGCAGATTGTTACTTCCTACAAATAAATTATTTCTAAAAGGCTTTGTCCGCAAAAATATTCAATACGCTACTCCAAACAAGGGCGGAAAAGATCATGTATCCTCTACCATTAAATCTTTAACAGTGGATGTTCCATTCCATGTTGTTACACAAATTGACTTTATTAGCCAGCCAGCATTCAAAATGGGACCTAAAACATCAGAATTTAAATATTTTAAATCCAGCCCGCTTCCTACTGGATTCTCTTCTAAAGAACACCTGCTTTCAGGAGACTTTACAGAATTCAATCAAATCAGCGGCGAAGTCTTTAACGAGCTTCCTTTCTGTGAACTGCTTTCCAGCAAGTTTATTGAAATGGATGAAGCTCTAAACAGAGAAATGGGCCATGTATGGAGCCATGATGGCGAAATCTGTGCTCCGTTTGAAGAAGGAACCTTCACGGAAATTGAAGAAAAAATGGTAATTGAATTAACCTTAAAAGTTCTTCAAAACCAGCAGGTTCACATCCAAGAACCCCCTAGGCATGAATCTTCATGCAATTATGAGGAAATTAATCCAGGTTCCGACAGTGGCAATCAAGGACACCAAGGACCTCAAAATAATGGCAGAGGCGGCGGCTGGAGATATTAATGTTAATAAACCCAAAGAGCATATTTCAGGACGAAATATGCTCTTTCTTTTTTAGAAAACTAGGCGATATCCGAGCCTTTAGCGAGACAGAGCAGTGTTGCGCATATCACGCTCAAAACGGCTCATCCTCGAAAAAGCTATGCTTTTTCTACTTATGTTGCAAAACTGACGTAAATTTCCAGTCCTGTACCTTTTCGTTTAACTATGACATCCCCGTCCGTCGTACGTTTAGAATTTACATATATAAATTCTGATTAGTTACAAGGAGAAAGCCTTCTGAACTATATAGGATTTACATATAAGTACGCTTAAATTATCCTAACTCTTTCAAGAAGCCTTATGTTCCAGGCGCAGCTTATCGGCAACCATAGCAATAAACTCCGAGTTGGTAGGCTTTGCTTTTGTCATGCTGACGGTATATCCAAAAAGCGAAGAGATAGAGTCAATATTACCGCGGCTCCAGGCCACTTCTATTGCATGGCGGATGGCCCTTTCAACCCGGCTTGCTGTAGTATTATACTTTTTAGCAATATCAGGATACAAGACCTTTGTTATTGAACCCAAAAGCTCGATGTCGTTATAAACCATAGAAATGGCTTCACGCAAATATAAGTATCCCTTAATATGCGCAGGTACTCCAATTTCATGGATAATGCTTGTAATACTTGCATCAAGATTTTTTGGCTTTTGTTCCGATTGAGGACGATAGTTTGTACCAGGAGATTTTCTAGAAATGGAGCTGTTTTTTCCGCTAACCTGACGAATTTGACTGCCGAGGTTTTCCATATCAAATGGTTTAAGGACAAAATAAGAAGCGCCAAGCTCAACCGCTTTTTTAGTAACATCCTCCTGGCCGAAGGCAGTCAGCATAATCACATTTGGAAGTGAGCTTCTTCTTTCTTCCCGAAGTCTTTCCAGAACAGCAAGGCCGTCAAGATGCGGCATAATTATGTCTAAGATAAGTACGTCCGGTTCTGCACTTTCCAGCATTTCAAGACAATCCTGACCATTATGAGCAATACCTGCAACTTCCATATCTTCCTGGGACGAAATGTAGTCCTCTAATAATCCAACAAGCTCGCGGTTATCATCCACGATACAAACTTTAATTTTCTTCAATGCTTTTCCTCCTCAAGGTCCAATAATGATCTCTAATCTGTCATTTCTTTATCTTTATTCTAAATGAGAAATTCGACAATGCAACATAAAATCCTTTCAAATTTTTAAAATTTGTTAAAAAGTAATAAAAATCCAATGAAATCTTGATTTTTCTTCTGTATTCGACTTAATTCGCCGTTTTCTAAATTTTTGAATGATAATTGTCGAAAAAACTTTTTTATTAACCAGTTAATGCTTCATCAGGCTTTCTGTTATTTCATTCATTTGTGCTAATTTTTTTTCTTCGGTGTCTGTTAAAGCTCATTGTTGATTTTTCTTTTACTGCTTCAAAACATAATTTGTCCTATAGACTAAGCTTATCCTCTTAACGGGCGCTTGTTCCTATTTAGAAAAGGCTTTGTTAATCTTGTCTGTTGATTACCGCTCCCTTGGACGCTTTTCCCGCAGGACATTGAATGGCACACTTGAAATCGCCCACGACGAAGGAAATGCGATAGCACAAGGAAATCATCCAGGAATTTACATCGCACGAAATTTTGCGTAAGCATAATTGAGGATTTCCGAGGAGTCTCGCGCCTGCTTCAATCAAATTTCACCTTTTTATCCTTTATTTACCTTTGAAATTAAAGATAATTGGCATTTTTTATTTAATCGTTTCTTTCTTAATAAACTTACCTTTAACTATTTTCAGTAAAGAAAGGAACCCAAAAAAATAGGCGTTAAAAACGCCTATAAATAACCTAATATTTAGCTTGCTTTATTTTTTTCATAAATATCGATGCCTGCTTCGTTTAGCATCCATTCGATATGAACTGCATAACCCGAAGTAGGATCATTTACAAATACATGTGTTACTGCACCAATAAGTCTCCCATTTTGAATAATCGGGCTTCCGCTCATCCCCTGCACGATACCGCCTGTCTTTTTTAACAGCTTTGGATCCGTTACCTTGATAACCATCCCCTTTGTTGCAGGGAACTTTTGAGGAATCGTGCTGACAATTTCAATATCGAATAGTTCGACTTGGTCATTGTCAACTACTGTTAAAATTTGAGCTGGTCCTTCTTTTACTTGGTGGGAAAGAGAAATTGGAAGCGGTTTGTCCATAATCCCATTTTTCATGGTTTGATTTAATTTGCCAAAGATTCCAAATGGGCTGTTGCGCTGGATATTGCCGATGATTTGATGGTCATCTGAAAAGTGTGCGAGTTTTTCACCTGGATTTCCGTTACTTCCTTTTTCAATCGATGTTACAGTTGATCTAACGATTTGACCGTCTTCTACAACAATTGGTTTCTTTGTATCCATATCAGAAATAACGTGGCCTAAAGCACCATATTTTTTAGATTGTGGATGATAAAAAGTCATGGTGCCTATGCCAGCAGCAGAATCTCTTATATAAAGACCCAGCTTATATATATCGTCTCCTTTTTCTTTTAAAGGAGTAAGTTTCGTTGCAAATTTTCCACTTTCTCGGCTAATCATAACATTTAGTGCTTTGCCGCTTTTGCCTGCACTTTGCACAAAAGGTGCTACATCTTCCATTTTTTCAATTTTTGTGCCGTTAATTTCTGTTATGATATCCCCAACTTTTATACCGGCTATTTCACCGGGTGACTTTTTACCATCATTCGTCATAACTTGATGGTGGCCAACGACTAGAACTCCAACAGTATTTAGTTTGACGCCAATTGACTCGCCGCCAGGTATTACTTTAAAATCCTTTAAAACGTTAACATCTACTTTTTTAACTGGAAAACCGGCAATATCCATTACCAGCTCATGTTCGCCTGTACGTTTTGCATCTAATGTAACTGAATTGTCTCCCTGGGAAAGCAAAATACCTGAAGTATTGTCTTTCAAAGAGGCTGTAACCGGAGCAGCCTTATGAAAGGAAATTTTTTGCCCTTCAAAAATAGTTATTTTTTGGGGTGTATTAAAATAGTCATGAAATGGCTGAAAATGAACAAATGCCAATAATGAAACAAGGAGAATTCCACCAATGATTTTTCTTAGTAAATCTAATTTCAATCTTTTCACTCTCCTCGCTTCTATTCCGCAATACAAATGGCTACATCTTTAATTTTGCCTGCTTGGGAAGCATTTATAACATCTATGAACATAAAAAAGCTACCCAGAATGGATAGCTTTTCATGATTTCTTAATTTCTTCAGCTATTTGCAATAATTCCTTTGCATGTTGCTTCGTCAAATCGGTTATTTCAACACCAGAAATCATCCTGCCAATTTCGCTAATCTTTTCTTGCTGATTTAAGGCAGTTACAGATGTTTTGGTCCTTCCTGCCTTTGTGAGCTTGGAAATATATAAATGTGTATCTGCCATAGCAGCTACTTGAGGCAAGTGAGAAATGCATAATACCTGGGAATTTATTGCAACTTTAAAAATCTTTTCGGCAATGGCCTGTGCAACTCTTCCACTAACACCAGTATCTACCTCGTCAAAAATAATGGATGTAACACCCTGGTGCTTGGAAAAAATACTTTTTAAGGCTAGCATAATCCTTGAAAGTTCTCCTCCTGAAGCAATTTTAGAAAGAGGCTTTAAAGGTTCACCTGGATTGGTTGAAATATAAAACTCCACAATGTCAGAACCGTTTGGCAAAAATTTTCTGTCCTCCGATTCAAATCGGATTTCAAATACCGTTTTTGCCATATACAAATCCTTTAATTCCTTATGGATTAGCTTTGTTAGTTTTTCTGCCCATTTTTTGCGAATGCCCGATAAATTTCTGGCTTCGATTGAAAGATCTTTTCTTAAAGAAGCAAGTTCTTTTTCCAGCTGTCCAATATGGGTCTCCTTATTTTGAAGAGTTTCAAGTTCCTCTTCAATCTTCGCTGCATATTCAAGGATTTCGGGAATAGTTTTCCCATACTTTCGTTTAAGCTGGTTCATTTCGTTGAGCCTAGTTTCTATTTCATCAAGCCTTTGCGGATCGTACTCAAGTAAATCAAGCTCATTCCGCAGAGAATGGGCGGCATCCTCCAAAGCATAAAAACTGCTGGAAACAGATTCAGAAAGCTCTTTGTAGGCTGGATCAATAGCAGCAGCATCTTCAAGATGGCCCATTACAAGGCTTATCCAATCAAGACCTTGCTGTTCACCTGTCAGTGCATTATATCCTGACTGGACAGATTCAAAGATCCGCTCAAAATTGCTCAATTTTCTTCTTTCTTCAAACAGTTCATCGTCTTCATTAAGCTTAAGCTGAGCATTTTGAATTTCTTCATGCTGAAAGCGGATTAAATCAAGGCGGTGGGCAGTTTGCTGCTCATTCTCACTTAATTGCTTTATTCTGCTCACCGTTTGTTCATATTTGCGGTATATGCTCTCATATTCAGAAAGGGCAGAAATAATCTCTGTACCGCCAAACTGGTCAAGCAGTAATAAATGCTTAGTCTCGTCCATTAATTCCTGATGTTCATGCTGTCCGTGGATATCAATTAACGAACTCCCAAATTCCCTTAATGTAGAAATGGTGACCAATTTACCGTTTATCCGGCAGACACTTTTACCGGAGCGAGAAATATCTCTGCGTAAAACAACCATACCATCTTCGATTTCAATACCAAATTCCAGAGCTTTTTCAAAGCAGGGATGGTTATCATTATCCAGCTGAAAAAGACCCTCTATTTCGGCCTTGTCCTCTCCGTGCCTCACAAACTCGGCTGATCCGCGGCTGCCAACAAGCTGATTAACAGCATCAATAATAATTGATTTTCCTGCACCTGTTTCTCCAGTTAGAACAGTAAGCCCTTTTTCGAACGATATTGTTAATGCTTCAATAATGGCAAAGTTTTTTATGGATAATTCACTTAACAAAAGGCATTCCCCCAATTAAAGCATTTCAAGGAAACGGTTTGTAATTACTTCCGTATCTTCTGTTGAACGGCAAATAATCAACAGTGTATCATCTCCGCAAATGGTTCCAAGTATTTCATCCCACACCAAATTATCAATTAAAGCGCCAATGGCCATTGCATTTCCTGGTAATGTTTTCATCACCAGCAAATGCCCCGCAGAGTCAATTCTTACAAAGGCGTCCATTAAAGATCTTTTTAGCTTCTGAAGCGGGTTAAATCTCTGATCGGCAGGCAGACTGTACTTGTATCTTCCGTCTGTTAGAGGAACCTTTACTAAGTGGAGCTCTTTAATATCACGTGAAACCGTTGCCTGAGTTACATTAAATCCAGCACTCTTAAGTTCATCCACTAATTCGTCTTGAGTTTCTATATCGTTGCTGGCGATAATTTCTCTTATTTTAATATGGCGCTGACCTTTATTCATCCATTTATCACCCCGATAAACTTTCAAAACATCTATGTTATTTGTAATCGTTTGTAAAATTTTATGTTCCTAAACATATGTTAGCCGATTTTGTCGAATATGTACATTTATTATTTTGGCCCTCTTAACTTTTACTGTTGTTTTTAAAAATCTCACCACTTCACGGAGTACCAGGTTATAACTTAGCTTATCCAAAATAGAACAGTCGCGACATTCCCAAAAAGGTACTTTTCAGGCAGAAAAAAGACCGGCCAATATGGCCAGCCTTTTATTCTGCAGACAATTGAGGATCCTCTTCGGTGCCGGTATCTTTATCTGTTTTAGCTTTCTGTTTTAATTCGCTATGTGCCTCTTCTACAATAGCTGAAGGGTCAAAAGTTAACTGGTTCTCTCCCTTTCCTTCTCCATCCCATCTTAAATGAAGTAGAAATTCGATATTGCCGTCTCCACCAGTAATCGGAGAAAAAGAAAGGTTTTTGACTTTATAATCTTGGTTTAAGGAGAAATCAATCATCTTTTTTAATACTTCCAAGTGGACCTTTGGATCACGGACAATGCCTTTTTTCCCTACCTGTTCCCTGCCTGCTTCGAACTGGGGCTTAACTAAAGCAACAATGTCACTTCCAACAACAAGCAATGTTTTAAGTACAGGGAGAATCAATGACAAAGAAATAAAAGAAACATCAATTGAAGCAAAGTTCGGCATTTCGCCTGAAAGGTCTGCAGGAGTGACATATCGGAAATTAGTCCGTTCCATAACTACAACGCGATCATCCTGCCTGAGCTTCCAGGCAAGCTGATTATACCCTACATCAAGGGCATATGACATTTTCGCCCCGTTTTGAAGAGCACAATCAGTAAAACCGCCGGTAGAAGCACCAATATCCAGCAGCACCTTATCTTTAACATCAACATCAAACACCTTTAAAGCCTTTTCAAGCTTTAAACCGCCCCTGCTTACATAGGGAAGTACATTTCCCTTCACAGTAAGCGGAATATCCGCATTTACCTTTTCGCCCGGTTTGTCGAGGCGTTCCTCCTTTGTGTACACAAGTCCGGCCATTATGGATCTCTTAGCCTTTTCACGGGTTTCAGCAAGGCCTCTTTCTACAAGCAAAACATCAAGTCGTTCTTTTTTGATTTTCATCGTTTAAGCCCTTTTTTGTTTTTTTCTCGCCAGAATGGATAATCTGCTTATCGTTTCTTCGGTCGTCATGCCAATCTCATTTAACAGAAGGTCAACATCACCATGTTCGATAAACTTGTCAGGAATGCCAATTCGGTCTATGACAGCTCTGTGGAATCCGTGATCATGTGCATATTCGAGAACTGCGCTGCCAAAGCCACCTTCTAATATAGCTTCCTCAATTGTTAATATTGGCATCCCATCAGCCAAAATACCCGATAGAATTTTTTCATCAAGAGGTTTGATAAATCTCGCATTTACAACTTTAATGGAGATTCCTTGTTTCTCCAGAAGGATTGCAGCTTCCAAGGCCATTGGAATTGTGGTTCCAAAAGTAAGGATTGCAGCATCAGTACCTTCCTTTAAAACCTCCCAGCTTCCAATTGGAATAGTATGCAATGCTTCATCCATTGGAACACCCAAGCCATTTCCTCGTGGAAATCTCATCGCTATTGGGCCGTCATCATAGTTAAGTGCAGTATTTACCATATGCTGTCCTTCGTTTTCGTCCTTAGGCATCATTAATACCATATTAGGAAGACTTCTCATAAAAGCGACATCAAATACTCCCTGATGTGTTTCCCCATCGGCTCCAACAAGGCCGGCACGGTCAATTCCTATAAATACATTAAGGTTTTGCCTGCAAATATCGTGCAGGACCTGATCGTATGCTCTCTGAAGAAAAGTAGAATAGATCGCAAGGAACGGTTTCATTCCCTGGGTTGCCAGGCCTGCTGCTACAGTTGCAGCATGCTGTTCCGCTATACCGACATCAAACATCCTGTCAGGAAATTCGCTTGCAAATCCTTCAAGTTTTGATCCCACTGGCATTGCTGGAGTAATAGCTACAATTCTCTCATCCGTACGGGCAATTTTGCGAACGGTTTCACTTACCAGGCTGCTCCATGCAGGTGGTGCAATTGCCGGCTTTACAAAATCGCCAGTGTCCATTTTATAAGGGCCGGTTCCATGCCATGTACCCTTTTTATCGCTCTCAGCCGGCTTATAGCCTTTCCCCTTCTTGGTAATAACATGAAGAAGTACGGGGCCTTCGGTTTTTTTGGCATAAGCCAGATTGTCAAATAGAGATTCATAATCATGTCCATCGACAGGTCCTAAATAGGTAAAGCCCAGTTCCTCAAAGAACACCCCTGAAACCAGCATATATTTCAGACTGTCTTTAATTCTTTCAGCAGTGGCGGCAAGTACGCCACCAACAGCAGGAATCTTTTTCAGCAGCAGCTCCAGTTCATCCTTAGCCCATTGGTATTTACCTGCTGTTCTAAGTCTTCCAAGAACGTTATGAAGTGCTCCTACATTTGGAGCTATGGACATTTCATTATCATTAAGAATAACAATCATATTTTTCTTTTCATGTCCGATATGGTTTAATGCCTCAAGCGCCATACCTCCAGTTAATGCACCATCTCCAATTACAGGGACCACAAAGGAATCTTCCTTTTTCAGATCCCGTGCAATAGCCATTCCCATTGCAGCAGACAGGGAGGTTGAACTGTGCCCTGTTTCCCAAACGTCATGCTCACTTTCAGCCCGTTTAGGAAAACCGCATAACCCTTTGAATTGGCGGAGGGTATCAAATTCACTAGCCCTGCCGGTCAAAATTTTATGGACATATGACTGATGCCCAACATCCCAAATAATTTTATCTTTAGGGCTGTTAAAACACTTATGCAAGGCAATTGTTAATTCTACTACTCCGAGGTTAGGTCCTATATGGCCTCCTGTCACGGAAAGCTTCTCAATCAGGAACTGACGTATGTCCTCACTCAATGTTTCCAATTCTTTATTTGATAAGCTTTTTAAAAAGGAAGGGTCTTTTATTGATAACAGATCCATCTCTTGGACCACTCACTTTCATCTCTTTTTCTGGGAAAAATTTCTGTAAAGTCTCTTTAATTATAATAAAAAGGGTAGATACTACAAGAAATTATGGCCTTTTCATTATAATAATCTGAAAAAAAGCCGCTAACACAGGCGTTAACGGCATCAGCATTTTATACTTATATTAGTTAAAAAAGATTATATCATAAGTCGGAATTTGTCTCAAACAGTCGGTCATTAATGGTCCCTTGATGCCACCAAATCTGTTATTTCCTCCAGCAGGGAGGTACTTAGTCCTGTTTTAGAAAGAGCTTGTTTTGCAAGAAAAACATGATTTTGAAGAGCCTCTTTTGCCCCCTCCATTGTCAATAAAGAAGGATAAGTACTTTTATGGTTGGTTGTGTCACTTCCAACAGGCTTTCCAAGAACCTCCTCAACTCCTTCAAGGTCCAAAATATCATCACGAATTTGAAAAGCAAGTCCCAAATGGGAGGCAAAAGCTGATAATAATTCAAGCTGTACTCTATTAGCACCAGCAATCAGTGCACCAGCAATAACGCTGTACTCAAGCAGTTTACCGGTTTTATGGATATGGACAAATTCCAATTCGTCGAGAGAAAGCTGCCTTTTTTCACCTTCCATATCAGCCGTCTGGCCGCCGACCATCCCTTCAGCTCCTGCAGCTTTGGCCATTTCAGTAATCAATTTGATCTTTATTGCATCAGATGCATGTTCGGCTGGAATGCTGCCGACTACCTGGAAGCTATAGGTTAAAAGCGCATCACCAGCTAATATTGCCAAGGCTTCACCGAATACTCTATGGTTGGTGGGTTTTCCCCTTCTTAAATCATCGTTATCCATACTTGGAAGATCGTCGTGAATAAGTGAATAAGTATGTATCATTTCAATCGCCGCTGCCGGAAGAATGCCGGTCCGCGGATCCTTGCCAAAAGAGTCAAGGGATGCAAACAAAAGCATCGGCCGAATCCTTTTCCCGCCTGCTTCAAGGGAATAAAGCATTGCATCCTTAACCTCTTTTGGGGCTTCCAGCTTTTCCAAAAGGGTCCTGAGCTCTTTTTCCAAAAGCTGTTTGTAATCTTTTATAAACGCATCAAGCCCTTTACCCAAGACTATTCCTCCTCGTCAATTGAAAAGCTTTCCGTCCGTCCGTCTTCCGTTATAATTTGCGTTAATTGCTCTTCAACACTCTTTAATTTATCATGGCACAGCTTGGAAAGTTCCATTCCATCTTTATAAAAGGCAATTGCTTCTTCAAGAGGCACATCGCCTTCCTCAAGCCTGTCAACAATTTGTTCAAGCTTGCTCATGGCTTCTTCAAAGCTTAATTTTTTTTCTTCAGTCAAGACTTTTCATCCTCCTCAATATCCTGAACTTTGCAAAGAATGCTTCCGTCAGTTAGCTTAATTTGTATTTTTTCATCCTTTTTTACCTGATCAACACTATTCACCAGCTTGCCATTATCTAAATAGGCAAGGCTGTATCCCCGTTCCATAATTTTAAGCGGGCTTAAAGCTTCCAAAGTAGAAACCCTGTGTTTCCATTCAGTGTGTTTTTTTGAAAATATAAGAGACATGGAGCGGTAAAGCTCTCGTCGAGACCTTGAAAGATTCTCTTCTGCTTCTGACAAAAGCTGTTTGGGATGGCTGCGAAGCAGTCTGTCTTGAATTGCCTGATGCTGTTCCATTTTGGCCTGGGAAAGCCGGCTTGCTCCTCTTGCCAGCTGCTCCGTAAGCTTATCTATCTGCTCTAGCTTCTGTTCATAAAGCCTTTGCGGGTAGCGAAACGCATACGACCTTTGAATGCGTCCGAGTCTCTCATTTTCAAAGCGGAATTTTTCCTTCATGGCCCGCAGGAGCCGCGTCTGCCGCTGAAGAACTCTTTCCATAAGCTCATCAATATGAGGCACTGCTAATTCTGCTGCCCCTGTTGGAGTTGGAGCTCTTAAATCGGCTACAAAATCAGCGATAGTAAAATCCGTCTCATGTCCAACAGCGGAAATGATCGGGACAGAAGAATTAAAAATCGCCCTGGCTACCTGCTCCTCATTAAATGCCCAAAGCTCTTCAATAGAGCCGCCTCCGCGTCCGACAATCAAAACATCCATGCCTTCAGTTGAATTTGCCTTTTCAATCGCTCTTGCAATAGAAGGTGCTGCATTTTCACCCTGAACAAGGGCTGGAAAAACAAGTATTCGGGCGATTGGATAACGCCTTTTTATGGTTGTCAGCACGTCCCTAATTGCTGCCCCGGTGGGAGAGGTAATTACTCCTACTGTTTGGGGGAATGCAGGGATTCTTTTTTTCTTTTCTGGTGCAAATAGCCCTTCGTCTTCGAGTTTCTTCTTTAGCTGCTCATAAGCCAAAAATAATTCGCCGATACCATCGGGACGCATTTCTTTTATATAGATTTGATACTGTCCACTAGGTTCGTAGACGCTTATATCACCTTTAACAATTACTTTCATTCCATTTTCAGGAACAAACTTCATTGTTCTTGAATTACCCGCAAACATTACAGCAAGAATACGTGCTTTCTCGTCCTTAAGAGTAAAATACATATGGCCGCTTGAATGTTGTTTAAAGTTAGAGATTTCCCCTTTAACATGAACATCCTGCAAATGAGGATCGGCATCAAATTTTCTTTTTATATATCTGGTTAATGCATTGACTGTTAAATAACGGTGTTCCTGCATATCGAACTCCTTCAATGCTTTTTTCGCAAAAATAAAAACTGTCCCTATCTATTATAAGTTTAGAAATTCCATTCGTCACGCGAATAAGAAATGGAAGCTAAACCCAAAGATAAGGACAATTTATATTACTCATAAACTATTAGGCATGCTGCATTTTCGACGCATTGCTTGCCGCCTTCATGGTGTTATACATTAGCATGGTAATTGTCATCGGGCCCACTCCGCCAGGTACAGGCGTAATGAATCCCGCTTTTTCTTTCACTTCGTCAAAGCTTACATCACCGCAAAGCTTTCCATTCTCATCCCGGTTCATCCCGACATCAATTACTACTGCTCCTTGACTTACATGGTCCGCTGTAATAAAGTTTGCTTTTCCTACAGCAGAAACAATAATATCTGCCTGTTTGGTGAATTGCTTTAAATCCTTTGTCCTGGAGTGACAATATGTAACAGTTGCATTTTCATTTAGAAATAGCTGTCCTGCAGGTTTGCCGACAATATTGCTTCGGCCTACAACTACAACATGTTTTCCAGCAGGCTCAATATCCATTTCTTTTAACATAACCATTATGCCGTATGGTGTACAGGGGTAAAAGGTGTCCTGCCCGGTCATCATCCGGCCAATGCTGATGGGGTGGAACCCATCCACATCTTTTGATGGAGTGATGGCTTCAATAATTTTTTTCTCTTCAATATGACTGGGAAGAGGCAGCTGAACCAGAATGCCATGAACCTTATTGTCCTGGTTAAGTTCCGAAATTTTATCCAGAAGTTCCTTTTCGGAAAGGCTCTCTGGATATTCAATCATAAAGGAATTCAGCCCCAGCTCTTTACAGGCTTTTTCTTTATTTTTTACATAAAGCTTTGATGCCTGGTTGTTCCCTACAAGGATAACAGCTAGGCCTGGTGTAATGCCTTCATCTTTTAGCTTCAGGACTTTTTCCGCAATTTCCATTCTCGTTTTTCTGGCAATTTCTTTCCCATCAATTAATTTCGCTTCCACACTACCATCCTCCTTTGTAATGAGAGGAGATGACCAACTGATAAAAGAATTAAGATAACTGCTGCTTAATTTTTGAGAGTACTCCATTTATAAACTTGCTTGATTGGTCATCTCCGTAAAGCTTAGCAATTTCAATCGCTTCATCCAATACGACATTTACGGGTACTTCTTCACGGCAGTACTTTAATTCAAAGACAGCGATTCTGAGCAAATTCCGGTCAACAGTGGCAAGGCGTTCCAATGTCCATTTTTCGAGATTCACCTTTATAAGAGCATCAATCTCTTCCTTGTTCTCCACAACACCAGTAACAAGTCCAGTCAAATATTTATCTCCAGCTTCCCCTTCAAGGACATGCTCAATAGCTAAAGCTGGCTCTGTTTCGCTAACATCAATTTGAAAAAGCGCCTGCAATGCTTTCTCTCTTGCCGTTCTTCTTTTCATTATACATTTATCTCCTTTTCAACGAACAAATCAGTTTTGTCCAATTTTCATCATCTCGACCCACAGGACATAGAAAGCTTTGACAGCTTAATAAAAGCACATCGAAAAATCATTAGCTTTTTCGAGAATGTGGGTCATGCAGAGATTGTCCCAGGAAGTGACGGTCTTAGTCTGCATTCATATATTCATTGTTTATCCAAATACAGCAATTTTATAACGGCTGCCCGGAATTTGCCAAAATGGCCTTCAACACTTATTAGTCAAATATAAGGATGGAAGGCATATTTTAACACATAAAAAGATAATAGCATATCTAAAAAGCATGCGCACGGCAAGAAAGAGAAATTTTAAGCCATATCATATGAATTTTGCACTGGATGAAACTAAATTTGATAACTCCATAAAAAGAAAAGCCAGAAGGGCACACTATCTCCCTCTGGCTTTTTGATTAAATTTCCTGCTCAATTTCTGCAGAAATTTCCTGTTTTTGAGTTTCAAATTGAATGCCGACAATATGGATGTTCACTTCTTCGGCTTCAAGGGCTGTCATGTTTAAAAGAGCCTGCCTGATATTATCCTGAATTTTCTGCGCTACAGTAGGAATGGAAACACCGAACTTCATCAAGCAATAAACATCAACCTTGATACCTGTCTCGGTAAGTTCTACTTTTACTCCCTTTCCGTGGTTCTTTTTGCCAAGGCGTTCTACTACACCCGTTGCAAAATTACCTCGCATTTGGGATACGCCTTCCACTTCTGATGCAGCGATGCCGGCGATGACTTCAATAACTTCAGGAGCTATTTCCACTTTACCATGTCCGCTGTTTCCAGGGTTCATTTCAAGAATATTATTCTCCATCCAAAACACCTCCAGTTATTCGTTAAGACTTCATCACATCATACATTTCAAGAAATTTAGTATTAAATTGCCCCTCCACAAATTTTTCGTGATCAAGCAATTTAAGATGGAATGGTATGGTCGTATGGATTCCTTCTACTACGAACTCGCCAAGGGCCCTTTTCATTCTTGAAATAGCTTCCTCACGAGTTGCTCCATACGCAATAACCTTCGCAATCATTGAATCATAGTACGGAGGAATTGAATACCCCGGATATGCAGCAGAATCGATACGTACCCCAAGACCTCCAGGAGGGAGATACATATTGATTTTTCCTGCGGAAGGCATAAAGTTCTTTTCAGGATTTTCCGCATTTATCCTGCATTCGATTGCCCATCCTGAAAAAGTGACATCCTCCTGTGACAATTTCAGCTTTTCCCCGGAGGCTACTTTAATTTGTTCCTTTATCAGGTCAACTCCAGTAACCATTTCAGTAACTGGGTGTTCTACCTGGATTCTCGTATTCATTTCCATAAAGTAGAACTTGCGATTACGATAGTCATAAATAAATTCTACCGTGCCAGCGCCTGTATAATCAACCGCTTTTGCAGCTTTTACAGCTGCATTTCCCATTTCTTCCCGAATTTCTCCATCAAGTGCTGGTGAAGGTGATTCCTCCAGCAATTTTTGGAGTCTTCGCTGAATGGAGCAATCCCGTTCTCCTAGGTGAATAGTGTGCCCGTAGGAGTCGGCCATTACCTGAATTTCAACATGGCGGAAGTCTTCAATGAATTTTTCAATGTATACTCCCGCATTTCCAAATGCAGTTAAGGCTTCCCGCTGTGTAAGATTGATACCTTTAATTAATTCTTGTTCATCTCTAGCCACCCGGATACCCTTGCCTCCACCGCCGGCTGTCGCTTTGATAATAACCGGGAAACCAATCTTTGAAGCAATTTCCAAAGCCTCGTCTGTATCTTTGACAATGCCGGTCGATCCAGGGACGATTGGTACTCCTGCCTCTTTCATTGTTTCACGGGCAATATCTTTTGTTCCCATTTTTGTAATAGCTTCGGGACTTGGACCAACGAATGTAATATTACATTCACGGCATAGCTCCGCAAAGTCTGCATTCTCTGCCAAAAATCCGTAACCGGGATGTACCGCGTCGCACCCAGTCATATTTGCTACACTAATTATATTGGTAAAATTCAAATAGCTGTCTTTGGAGGAAACAGGACCTATACAATAGGCTTCATCAGCAAGCTGAACGTGCAAGGCTTCCCTGTCTGCTTCGGAAAATACTGCAACTGTTTCAATGCCCATCTCACGGCAGGCGCGAATAATTCTTACTGCAATTTCCCCTCTGTTTGCTATTAACAGTTTCTTTATCATTTATTACCGCTCCTTACTCAGGCTTTTACTAAAAACAAAGGCTGACCGTATTCTACAAGCTGGCCACTTTTCACAAGCACTTCTACAATTTCCCCGTCAACTTCAGCTTCAATTTCGTTAAACAGTTTCATTGCTTCAACGATACAAACAACGGAGTCCTTTGTAACTCTTGATCCGGCTTTTACATATTCATCTGCATCTGGTGATGGAGATCCATAGAAGGTTCCGACCATCGGAGAAGTAATTTTATGAAGATTTGCATTATCCTGTTCTTTAACCGCTGCTGGTGCCGCCTCCTGAGCTGTTTCCTGCTGTATTGGAGCAGGGGCTGGAGCTGCTGCTGGCTGGACCGCCGGTGCAGGTACATGCTGAGCTGGTGCAGCTGCAGGAACTGCGATTGCGTTCTTTTTCATTTTAATTGTTGAGCCTTCATGCTCAAATACAAACTCGTCAATACTGGATTGATCAACCAGTTTTATAAGTTCTCGGATTTCTTGTACCTTTAACATTTTCAAAGCACTCCTTGTCTACCTTTTTAAAATAGTTTTGATTTGAAAAGGATCCAGTCAGGTGTTGCTTTTATTACCCTATGTATTGTGACTAGATACTAATACTATACGATAATTCCTTGTAACTGTTCAATCATGGATTACTTTTCTCTGTAATTCATAATCAAAAATCACTTATTTCCATCTTAACCTTTTCTGCAATAAATGTGAAATATTCTTGTTTTTTGATCGATTTTCTACGGACTTGGTAAGTAGAGAACTGTTCCTTTGGGAGCCAAGTTTGTCGACAAAAAGGGTGTCGAAATGCTTTACTCCGACCCCCCTTTTTTGATTTTATTGAAATTTTTTGGGATTATACCATTCTTTTTCAAAGATTCATGGCTGTTACTGGACCCCGCCTCAGATATAGCGCTTTATGAACTTTTATTGGTCCTAACTTTCTGTACATTGAGCCAAAAAAGGACAGGTGGCGCAAATTAGCTTTGGAGATTTATATTCACGGTACCCTTCTTTATTCGTGGTCGAATACTTTAATACTTCGCCAGCAGGACAGAGGTAACAGACATAATATTAATCATAGAAATATTCATGTTTTCGGAAGAATCCATCCCGCTGAACTCTATAATAGGACTGTTTTTGGAAAGCAGCTTCATCACCTCAAGCGTTATATATATCTATTTTAAAATAAGCTTGATTCTACTGCCACACCACTAAACCCAGTTGATTGGAGTGGAGGGCACGAGACTCCTCGGAAACGCTATCGCATTTCCTTCGTGCGTGGGCAATTTCAAGGAAGCTATTCAATGTCCTGCGGGATTAGAGGGACAGGTGAGACCCCACAGGCGTGCCGAGGAGGCTCACCGCCCGCCCAGAGGAAAGCGAGTGCCTTGGAACGGAAATCAACAGGCCCCTCTACCAAAATAAAAAGACTGTAGACAAGCTCGATTATCTTCGAGTTTGTCTACAGTCTGAGCTGTCCCATCTTTGGCACAGGCATTATTGTTTATTTTGATGGCTGGAATTCTACCGCAACATAATTCATGTCACTGAATTCGCTCTTAACCTGACGGATAATTTCGTTGGCAGCTTTAGCTGAATGCTTTGTTTTGGTTTTTACGGTAATACGCACCTGTTCACCATCAGCACGTACCAGTGCATCTTCATAACCCATTGCTTTTATTAATGTTTCCAGTACTTCTTCTTTTTGGGCTGTTTCGTTTAATTTCTTCATTTGGTCGTAAGCATCGCTGCGCTTGGCAGGCGGAAGATCAGTGGAGGCTACTTCATCCCTTAAGGATTCAAGCTGCTGGTTGCGTTTATCATTAAGCTCAAGGCGT
The DNA here is from genome assembly GCF_011393025.1 of Neobacillus terrae. GTDB lineage: Bacteria > Bacillota > Bacilli > Bacillales > Cytobacillaceae > Neobacillus_A > Neobacillus_A terrae. The sequence goes on from NZ_JAAOEO010000011.1 coordinate 135,116, forward strand.
AGTGTTTCAAAAACCTCATCACTCGCTTCGGTTGAAACAACTGTTTTTCCTTCAGCTTTATCTGCAATTGGAGTCTGCTTTTTGATTGTTTGATCTTTGGCTTTCTGCTCTACAGCAGCCAGATTTGAACCCTTTTGCTCAGGAGATGTAATATAGTAAACAGATAGTACCACTACTAAAGACAGCATAGTTAACAGCCAAACAGTTTGTTTTTTCAATAACATTTATAAATCCCCCTTTTATTTTTTAGCCATTACGGCCACACGATGGCTTGGAACATCCAGTGCCCTCGTTACTGCTTCAATGATTGATTTTTTCACTTGTATATTTTGGGCACCTTTTGCTACTACCAAAACACCCCGTATTGTTGGTTTTTTTGTTTCCACAACAATCGGGACCTCCTTGTCACCGTTGCGAATAATAACCAACTGTTCATCAACAGAAGAGTCCTCAACCTTTCTTTTTCCGCCTTCACGGTCTATTTCATCGGTAGTTTGGTTCTTAAGCACTTTGTTTTTTTCCAAAACCTTTGATTCTGAGGAATCTATATTAACAACAACCGTAACATCCTTAACGCCGAGCATGGAATCAAGCGCTTCTTTAATCTGGCTTTCATATGCCCGTTCGTAATCCGCAATGCTTTTACCGGAGGAATCCTTTTTCACACCAAAGGTGGGTACATCCTCTGTTTTTTGTGTTGAATTTAATTTCATTGCCGGAAGTGCTGATTCAGTGTTTTTATTTTTAAAAAGCATATTTCCAGCCAGCATAAATGCCGCACCAATACAGAGAACTAAAATCATATATTGGTATTTTCCTTTTTTGCCTTCTGTGTTGTTTAGATTTGCTGTCCATTTCTTTAACCATGAAAACGGCCCTTTATCTTTATCCATTTTTGTTGGTCCGCCCCCCTTCAATTGAAACTTGGATAGCTTTTTCAGAGACATTCCATTCCTTCGAAAGATAAGCAGCGATCTTTTTTGCCGGTTCTGAGTCTTGTTTTGTTGAAAGAGGCGTTTCTGTATCAATTGTGATTTGCTTTACAGCTTCAACCGTCTCAATTTGTTTATCTGGATGCTTCAGAAGAACCGAAACCCTTTGAAGGTTATCAGGAAAGGTTTGATTGGTCTTTTCATCTGCTAAAATATCAATTTTGGCAATTTCTAACCCATACTGGTCCATCAATTCCCCCTCTACACCCTTTTTTAGCTGGACAGCCATTTGTTCTAAAATATATGCATGCTGTGAGGCTTGTATTTCTTTTTTCTTTGATTCTATTAAATTTTCCATATTATTTTCCCCCCCCGGTGCCTGAAGGCTAGTGATCGAAGAGAAAGCAGACTCAAAATCCTTTGATATCAGCTTTAAAACAGGAGTAAGAATGATCGCAATTAATAGAAGACCCGTGACAATTTTGATATATTTTTGCATGCTGGAGCTGGGAAGGAGCATGTCAATAACGGTAGCAAGCAGAATGAACATGATAATATTAGTAACCCATTCGATTAAATAACTCACGTTAATCCCTCCTACCTCATCATCATTGTCAAATTCCCCGCTGCCACAATGACCGTTATGCTCAGAAAGAACATTAGTGACACGATCCCGAGGGCAGCAAATACATAAATGACACTTTTGCTTATTATATCCAGGCAGGAAATGATCGGTCCGCCTCCGAGCGGCTGCAGAATCGCCGCTGCAAACTTATAGGTGAAGGCAATCATTAATATTTTAATTGCCGGAAACGCAGCGATGATTAATAGAATAGCAACACCCGCAATTCCTACTGTGTTTTTTAGAAGAACAGAGGCACTGATAACTGTATCGGCAGCATCTGTGAATACTCGTCCAATAACAGGAACAAAGTTACCTGTAACAAATTTGGCTGTCCTAATTGCTACTCCATCTGAAATGGCAGCAGAAGCGCCCTGAACAGAAATAACACCGAGAAATATTGTCAGGAACAACCCAAGAAGACCTATGCTCCAATTTCTCAGCAGGTTGGCTAACTGGCTGACCTTGTAATGCTCCGACATAGTGCTGACTATACTGAGAAGGGCTGCTAAAAAAAGCAGTGGTAAGACAACATATTGAATAAACATTCCGCAAGTATTCATAAGAAAAAGAATTACAGGATGAAAGAAGGCTGCTGAAACGACTCCGCCAGAGGATGCTATTAACGCTAGAAGAAGCGGAATAAGTGCAAGTACGAAGGAAATCATGGTTCCGATCGTTTCATTTGTATAATCGATGGCAACATGAAAACTGTTTAAGGCTATAATGACGAGAACCATAAAAACAATTGAATATGCAACCTTACTAATTGTGCTTTTTTCAAAGGCATTTTGCATTGACTGCAGGAGCATACTGAACACCGTCAGCATAACCAGAGACCCTAGCAGCATACCGTTTGTAATAAATTCATGGAAAGCGAACTTGAAAATCCCATGAAACCATTGCTTAAAAGAAAACTTTTTATCACCTTTGATAAAATCGTAAAGGCTTCCTTTCTGGCTTTCTGGCAAAAAACCTCCGTATTTGTCGGTAATCTCCTCCCAGTAGCTTTTCAACTCTGTAAAATCCAGAGTTTTCAACTGTGATTCAACCATTGCTTCTGTAGAAACGGGACTTTCCCCCTCTGTTTTTTCTGCTGCATGTACACCGGGAATGTGTAAGAATAAAAATACAAGTATGATAATAGGAATAATCCGCATCCGCTGCTTCATTTTTTCACCTCGTTTTATCAATTAGCCCAGCTCTTATCCCGGAATCATTTTTATAATGGTTTCAATCATGACCGTAAGGATTGGAATACCCATGGCAAGAATTAAAATTTTTCCAGCCAATTCAATTTTTGATGCGATTGCTCCTTGTCCAGCATCCTTTGTTATTTGTGATGCAAATTCAGCAATGTAGGCAATCCCAATAATTTTTAATATTGTTTCCACATAAACCATATTGACCTTTGCATTAATTGCCAGCTTTTCGAGCATTAAAATGATTTCTGAAATTTTATCTACCAGAAAAAGAAAAATAAAACAGCCTGTAAAGACAACAAGGAGAAAAGCAAAATTTGGCTTTTGTTCTTTAATAATCAGAGCCAGAAAAGTAGCAACCAATGCAATTCCAACAATCTTCAGGATTTCAATGGCGGACCTCCCCCTTTCTATTGGAATAAAAAGACGGATTTAATTTTTTGAAAGAGGTCATCCACGATGGAGGCCACTTGAAACAGAATATAAATGAAACCGAAAAGAGTAACCCATTGTGCGTATTCCTTTTTTCCGACCTGATCAAGAACGGTATGCAAAAAAGCTACAACAATTCCGACTCCAGCTATTTTAAAGATGATATCGACTTCCAATCCCATCGTTTTTCCTCCTAGATTAATAAAATGATGAGTAATAATCCGGACAGGAATCCGAGACTTTTCACCATCTTTTCGTATTTAGATTGCCTTTCATACGCATCTGCTTCTTCCCTTTCAAGGTGGGTAAGAGCAAGCATAATTTGTTTTTGCTGAGAGACGCGATCATGGCGGCCAAGGGTTTCACCGAATTGCTTCATGATTTCGTACTCCCCCTGCTTCAATGCTGTCATCTTCCAAACCTCACTTAAACTTTCCTCCCAGGCATCCTTCACCGTAGTTTCGGTACCGGTTAATTTGTTTGCAAAGGTTTCAAAAAACCAGGACAAAGGCTTTGTTAGCTGAGCAGCCAGTCTCCTCGCCGCCTCATGAAGGGGTGTATGCCCATACATTATTTCTGCCTCTAATGACTGAAGGGCTGATTTTAACTGCCGAAGCTGTTTCGGTCTTTCACTCAAATACCTTGATGCCTCAAAACCAGTCCAGGTTGTCGCGCAAATAATGAAAATGGCTCCAATAATTTTCACCATTTAAATCACGCTCACTCTGTTTGTCATTTCTTTTCCGCTCCCATCGAGTATTTTGGTTATAGTGCCTGGCCCCTGATCACGGTTTAACAGGATAAATCTTTGAAAAATTTCTCTTTCAAGAATTTCTTTTAATGATGGCCTATTTCTTACTTCTTGAAGGGAACTTCCATGTATGGTCATAATAAGCCTTATGCCAGCATTTACCGCCTCCATGATTGCCTCTGCATCTTCTTTTCTTCCGATCTCATCAACAATAAGTACATCAGGGCTCATGGAACGTATCATCATCATCATGCCTTCAGCCTTTGGACATGCATCCAGGATATCTACTCTTGGGCCAAAGGTTAATTGTGGTACTCCATTAATGCATCCAGCTATCTCCGAGCGTTCATCCACTATTCCTACCTTTTCAGCACGGATATTCTGGTCACCTGTTGATATTACTCTGGCGATATCCCTCAACAGGGTGGTTTTGCCTGTCTGGGGAGGTCCAATAATCATGGCATGCAGCCAATTGTCCTCTCTTATAAAAGGGATTAACGGATCTGCGATTCCTATTTTTTCTTTTGCAATCCTAATATTAAAAGATGAAATATCCCGAATGGCTTTTACCATTCCAGCCTCTAATATTACCTTTCCCGCAAGACCAATCCGGTGGCCTCCTGCTACTGTGATATAACCTCTCTTCAATTCTTCCTCCATGGTATAAAGAGAAAATTGACTGATTTTATTCAATAGCTGGGCGGCATCCTCGGGCTGAATAACATAGGCAATAAAACGCGGTAATCCTTTCATGGTAATTTCTATAGGCCGATTGATACGAATTCTGATTTCTTCTATTTCTTTTTTTTGTGCTGCCGGGATCTTATCAATCATTTCGGCGATGTTTTTAGGTAAAAAGCGAAGAATAGATTCCATAGAGTTCCTCCCTGGCGCTTGTCTCATTATTTAAAATGTATGCCTGCCTGTACACATTATGACTTGCAAATCAATCAATTCTTATAAACTTCTGCTTCCTTTGGCTGTCATTTTAAGGGGAAGTCTTCGCATAGTTATATAAAGGAAACATGGAGGAGGAGATTGTTGTGTACGGAGGCTACTACCCAAACCCTGTGGGCATTCCAAGCCAGCTATCAGACGGTAAACAATCTATTAAAGTTCAGGGACAAGGAGAAGTCAGTCTTAAACCTGATATAGCACAGATTAATTTGGGAATCATTTCGGAAAATAAAGATCTTATTAGCGCCCAGCAGGAGAATGCCCGGAAATCACAAATGGTTATTCAGTCTCTTTTAGCACTTGGTATTCCCAATAATAAAATAAGGACCTATGACTACAGGATTGATGCAGATTATGATTTTAAGGATGGGCAGCAAATTTTCCGAGGATATAAAGTGACCCATTTACTGGAAATAAAACTTAATGAACTGGAGAAAGCAGGGGTAACTGTTGACACTGCTGTGAAGAACGGGGCGAATTATGTTTCCCGCATTGAATTTAAAAGCAGCCAAAAGCAGCAATATTATCGACAGGCGTTGGCAGCTGCAGTAACAGATGCCATTGAAAAGGCGGAGGTCATTGCTGGGGTATTAAGAGTACAGCTGAACAGAATTCCTTATTTGGTATCAGAAGTAACAGGCACTCTTTCACCTGTTTTTGAGGAACAAACTACCTTTGTTAAAGGAGTCAGCACCACCACTTTTGAACCAGGTGAAATTTCAATCAAGGCCACAGTCCATGCGGAGTTTCATTTTTAAAGGATATTTTCAACCCCATTGTAAATATGCAAAAAATCCGCTCCCTTACCGCGGACGCCACCCCGAGCCTCCTCGCTCGTACCTCACTGCGGGATCTAGGCTGGCTCTTTTTCCCGCTGGAGTGTCGCAGATTTTAGCGATTATAGTTTGAACTAGAATCAGACACTCTATTTTTACCTTGTCCTAAAAAAGAAAAGTGGCAGTGCTATTTAGCAACTCTATCTGATAACCACTTGTTTGTTCCGGTTTGAAATCACCTCCTGCCGCTCTGCAAAGAGTGGAGTTTATCTGCAAAATTAAAAACTATAATTTCCTTAACCATAACAAAAGGATTAACCTATAAAAGAGTTAATCCTTTTTTTCTGTTAATTGTCATATTTTTTTACCATGTTAAAAAGTTCCATTTCTGTAAGTGGGCCATTGTAATGTTCGCGAATAATTCCCTTTTTATCAATTACAAAGGTTTCTGGCTGGGCCGTAACGTTGTAAACCTTAGAAACCTTTGCATTGTAATCAAATAAATAGGTTGAGGTTGTTTTATTTTTTTCTACGAATTTTTTTACCCGGTCCCTTGTTTCTCCTCTATCTATTATTAATAATTTATATTTATCCCCATATTCCTTTTCAAATGCTTCCAATTCAGGAGCCTCTTCTACACAGGGAGCACACCATGTGGCGAAATAATTAAGAACTATTATTTTCCCATCATAATCAGAAAGCTTAGTCTCCTTACCTTCCAGATTTTCAAGCTTAAAATTATACGCCTTATCTCCGACATCCGTTTTTTTCTCTTTACTCACCATACTGTAGCCGAAAAAGGCAAACATACCAACAACCAAAATCATAATAACCAATTTAATAATCCGCTGATTCATTTTTCTTCCTCCTGATTTGCAGCGGAGCTAAGCTTACTGGGTTGACCTTCAGCTTAAGCACTGCCGATCTTTCCGATTATCGGTCAAGATGCTTCAAAAATTCTAATTCTTTCTTAAGCTTGGTTTGGCGTCTTCCCAAAATCATCATGTACCCAAAAATAATTAGCCAGATAACGGAGTATGCTCCATATACAAAGTTCATGTCCTTCTCCTCCTAATTTTCGAGATCTTCTCTTAATTTTTCTTTATATTGTGTAACTTTAATTCTCATATTTTCAAGAGTTACTCCCTTTTGTAAGAGATAGCTATATAGAAGTGTTAATGCAGTAATAGATACCAGTAGGGCTACTAACATATCAGGCTCAATTCCGCCTCCCTTTTGTGAAGGGCCATTACCGAAAACAATTGGATGGAATTTGGACTGCCACCAGCGGATCGCGAAGAATACAATCGGCACATCAATAAAGCCAATAATGCCAAATACAGAAGCAAGACGCGCTTTTTTATCCCATACACCATCCATTTGGCGAATCATGATATACGCCATATAAATGAACCACAGAATTAAGGTAGTAGTAAGACGTGGCTCCCATGCCCACCAGGTATTCCAGGAGGATTTTGCCCAGATTGGACCTGTTGTAAGGACTATTGTTGTAAAAACAACACCGATTTCAGCAGAAACATAGGCGTAAGTATCAAAAATCCTTTTCCTTTTTGCAAGAAACAGAATGCTGAAAATAAAGGTTACGAAAAATGCCAGGAATGTGCACCATGCTGAAGCAACGTGGTAATAGAAAATTTTCTGAACAACCCCCATTGTTTTCTCAATGGATGAATATATAAATATTAAATAGATAGAAGCCAAGATAGAAATTACAGTTGCACCAAAAAGTATTTTAGGAACCAAGATGCCCTTTTCCGCCACCGGCTCAGATGACGACAGTGCGCCTTTTTCCCGCTCGAGATTTGCACTCATCTCCTATACCTCCAAAACATTTTCGATTAATATAAAGCAAAGTACGAAGAAGATCACATCATAGGCAGAAATCAATTGGATCCATGCCATGGCGCTTGATAGCTTTTCAATGTTCGTCAAAATAATTTTTGTTGCCTGCACAGCACCGATTAAGATAGGGCTTGTTACGGGAAAGAGAAGAAGCGGAAGAAGCATTTCACTACTTTTGGAATTTGCAGCAAGAGCGGCCAAAAAAGTGCCTATGCTTATAAATCCGAAGCTTCCTATCATCAATACCAATATCAGATAGCCAAAACCGCCATACATCTGAAAATCAAACAATAGAAATAAAAATGGAAGTGAAACTAACTCAACAACAAGCATCATAGAGAAATTCGCCAGGAATTTACCAAGAAAAATACTTGATGCATCCATTGGGGCGATCATCAGGCCCTGCATTGTATCATTCCGCTGCTCACTAATGAATGAACGGTTAAGACCAAGAATTCCGGAAAAGACGATTATAACCCAGATAACTCCCGGTATAACCGCTTTTGTTGTATTGTTCGCCGGATCAAATGCGAAGCTAAAAACCAGTATAACCAGCCCCGCAAATATAATCATTGTTGCCAATACCTGTTTTGTTTTTAATTCTGAATACAAATCCTTCTTTGCAATTAAGAGGGCTGATCGAATCATGAGACTCCCTCCACCTGTAGCTGATATTTTTCTGAAACGGTATCCAATGCTTTTTCCTCCATGCGGAAATCATCAGCTACTTTTCCATTCTTGATAATGACAATTCTGTCGCAAATATCTGCAGCCTGTTTGAAATCATGTGTAACCATTAGAGTAGTTGTTCCTTTAGCTTTCATCGAAAGAATTACATTATTTAAGATTGATATCGCTCCCTGGTCGAGACCTGTGTGCGGCTCGTCGAGTAAGAGAAGTGGGGGTTCATGTATAATAGCCCGGGCGATTGCAATACGCTGAATCATTCCCCTTGAAAAATTCTTAACAGGTTCATTTAAAAAGAAAGATAAACCAACTTCCTTTACCAATTCAACAGCCTTTTCTTCGGCATTTTTAATTCCATACAAGTTTCCAAAGAAAACAAGGTTTTCAAGCGGTGAATAGTGTTCATAAAGCAAACTGGAATGGGGCAAATATCCCTGCAGCTTTTTAATCTTCATTTGGTTGTTCCGAAGCTCCAAGCCATTAATTTTAACAAGGCCTGAGGTAGGTTTAATTAGGGTAGCCAGTACTTTGAGCAAGGTGCTTTTTCCAGCCCCGTTTGGCCCGAGAATGGCAACAGTTTCCCCTTTCCCAATTTTGAGGTCGATCCCCCGCAGAATTAATTTGTTATCGGCCTTTTTAATGAGCTTACTTATTTCAATCATCTGCAGCATCTCCATTCCAGCTATTACTCTACAAATTGGCGCAGATTTAATTTCACTTGTACTAAATGCTGCTTATATGCCTGCAGCTTTGCTTGGTAGGCTTCTTCGGACATTTCCCCATTTTCATGCGTTTCTTCAAGTTCAAGTATTTTTTCAAGAATAGCCTTTTGTTTTGTCATCAGATGCTTAAATGCCTGTTCTTCTTTATCTGAATTAAGTCTTTCTTCTTCCCTTCTTGCTTTTCTTCTAAAATGGAAGTAGGAGTACAGCCCACCTATAATGATGGCTAGTAAAATAATTAAAAAGATGTGTGGATTAAAACTGTGTAAAGGAGACTGAGCCCACATTCGCAAATGTCCTGGATTATGAAAAGGCGGTGCTGAATGAGTTACATTGCCTGATTTTCCTTTTTCGCTCTGTGTCTGGCTTTGCTGAGCTGAGACTTCTGCCGGAGGCTGCTTATCCTTGTTATAAACCATGGTAAAAGATTGGGCCGCCTTTATTCCCTCTACACTGTAGCCAACATATTTTTGGTCTTCAAATTTAAATTGTCCCTGGTAGGTTGACTGAACTCCTTTAAAATCAACACTTCCCATTCCTTCCGGTACAAGTACCTGCATCATTTGGACAGGATAGTCAAACTTTAGGTTTATTTCTTTACCTTTTGGGATGCGGTAGCTATAAGGAAGTACAAGTGTCTGATTGGCTGGAAAAGGGTCAGTGGTTATAAACCCACCAGTGCTTTGTTTAATGGCAATTTTGTTATCCAGGAAATTTAAATTTGCCGCACCTTCTGGCAGTGAAACATTTAAAACTGCTTCGCTTTTTCCAGCCCCCTTAAAAACCTCTGAAGATGAATTAGTGTAATTTACCATGTTCATCATGTTTGTACTTCCATCTTCGGCAGGGCTTACGACCAAATAGTGCATATCAATCGATATTTTTGAATCTTCCGCAGCCTTGGTACTTATGGGAACCAATAGAAGCAAGCCAAGGAAAAAGAGGGTGACTTTTTTAATCACTTTTCTTCCCCCTTTTTCTTTTTATAAGTTTGCATTGTTTCTTCAATTTCCCTTTCAACCTCTGCCAGAAGATCCTTGTCAGCCTGAATGGGTGAAGCCTGCTCTTCTTCCTTCATCATGCTGGCAATTTGGCTTTCATATTGCTTTTTTAAAACCTTATAGTCACTATCAGAAATCTTATCCATCTTATATTCAAACTCTATTTCATTCAGTGTTGTTAATAAAGCTTCCTTTGTGCTGGATGGATCCGCAGTCTTTGTCCCCAGACTTAGATAGACATCCCACTTAAATAATGGTGAGAGGACCAGGAAAAGGCAGCCAAGGACAAGAACGGCTGTAAATACCATTGAAATGATTGATATATCCTGCATTTTGTTCACATCCTAAAGATACTTTTTACGTTCCTCATCGATTATGGATGAAAGGATTTCGCTCTCAACTCCATCTTCGTCGCCGCTTGGTTCAGACAGTGTTTCAATATCCCTTTTTTTCTTCACCCACTTTCTTATGATGAAAAAGATTCCCACTGCTGCCGCTGCCAGCACAGCAAATGGAAGAATCCAGGCGGCAAGGCTGAAGCCGCTTTTCTCAGGTGCAGTTAGGATTTCCTCCCCGTAAATCTTTACATAATAATCACGGATCTGATCTTTATTCATTCCTTTGCCCATCATGTCTGAAAGATCCTTTTTAAATTCCTTCGTCAAATTGCAAGTGTTAGGGTCGCATTCAAAATGATCCTGTCCGCAGCCGCAGGTACATGCAAATTGCGAAGCGACCGCTCTAAATTCGGGTGATTTATAATCAATTTGCCTGGCTTCCGTTCGAACAAATGGCCACTGGACCGCAACTAACAAAACCAGCAAGGCAACCATAAACTTTTTCAATTAAAACACCTCTCTGCGGACCCCTGTGTACCGTGGAGTCACATTCTGGTATCTGCCATTCCATACAGCAAACAGTGAGCCGATGACAATCATGAATGAACCGATCCACAGCCAGGACATCATCGGATTGACTTTTACTATGAAAGTGGCGCGACCGTCATCTTCCCAAGCACTCAGAACAATATATAGGTCTTCCTTAAAGGAGGAAATAATGGCCACCTCAGAGGAAGGCTGGTCCCAATGACCGTAGAAAACCTTCTCAGGTTCATAGCTTCCAAGGCGTTTTCCATCTTTAAACACCGTTACCTGTGCATAAACGATGTCATTAATGCCCTCTTTTTTCTGGTCCAACTTATCATAGTTAATACGGTAATTATTAATTTCGATAGACTTGCCAAGCTCAATGGTTTTCATTGTCTGTACATCGTAGTTTTGGGAGCCTATAATTCCCATTGTGATACAGGCAATACCCAGGTGGACTAAATAACCTCCGTAACGGCGGCGGTTTTTTACAGTTAAACGATACAGTGCAAGAAGCGGATTTTCCTTGGTCATTTTTCTTCTAGCTTTTACCCCTCGGTAGAATTCCAAATAGTGAGTAACAAGGAGCAGCGCAATGACTCCATAGCCAATAACTGCCCATGCTTTCGTCATACCAAGCACAACCATTAAAATCATCGCAATAACAGCCACAATTGCGGGAAGCAGGAAGTTTTCCCTTAGGTTTTTAATGGTTGATCGCTGCCATGCAAGCAGTGGACAAACTGCCATCACAAACATCATTGATAACAAAATCGGTGCTTCAACCTTATTAAAGAATGGCGTTCCAACTGTTACTTTTGTTCCCCGTACCGCTTCTGAAACAAGCGGGAAGATAGTGCCCCAGAATACTGCAAAGGCAGCCCCGACTAGGAGCAGATTGTTTATCAAAAAGCTGCTTTCTTTTGACGCAAAGGAAGTAAATTCACCGGCACTCCGCTTAATTAAATTGTACCGGCTCATTAGCACATATAGTGCCATGATGACTGCGATTCCCATGAAAATAAGGAAGTATAAACCCAGATTGGAGTTCGCGAAAGCATGTACCGAAGTCAGTACGCCGCTTCGCACAAGGAAAGTACCGAATAATGTTAAGGCGTAAGAGATGATAATTAAACTGATATTCCAAACCTTCAGCATGTTTTTCCGTTCTTGGATCATAACGGAGTGAAGAAAAGCAGTTGCAGTCAGCCATGGCATAAAGGATGCATTTTCGACTGGATCCCAGGCCCAATAACCTCCCCAGCCAAGCTCTACATAAGCCCATTGGCCTCCAAAAATATTTCCGAGGCTGAGAAACAGCCAGGCGATAATGGTCCAGCGTCTGGTCATCTTGATCCAGAAATCGTCCATATTTTTCATGATTAATGCTGCCATTGCGAATGCAAATGGAACCGACAGCCCGACATAACCAAGGTATAAGGTAACTGGATGAATAATCATGCCAGGGTTTTGAAGCATTGGGTTCAAGCCTTTACCTTCAGTAGGAATCTGATCAAGCAAAAGGAATGGCTTTGCAACAAATCCAAGGATGAAGAAGAAAAAAACAGCGTTTGCAAGTAATATCGAGATGATGTAAGGAATCATTGGGTTGCCATTCATTTTTCTCGAAAAAGTAATCATCATCATATAAAGAGTTAAAAAGAAAGTCCATAATAATAACGAGCCGGCATTTCCTGCCCAAAGAGCAGTTAGTTTATAAATGACTGGCAATTCGCTGCTGGTGTAGTCTCTAACATATTCATACTGAAATTGAGAAGATCCAAGCAGGTAAAACAGGGAGCTCATAGCCAACCCTGCACAAACGAAAAGCGCTATGACTCCACCCTTTCCGCTGTTCACAAGTTTCTGGTTTTTTGTGCTAATTCCCAGAGTCATAATGAGGAGTGAATAAATGGCCAATGCAAGGCCAATGTAGATTGTTGCATTAGCAAATAAATACATATCGTCACCTTCTTTTGATTTGCCTCTTATTTTTCATGTGGTGGTTGATTCAGCAATTTTTCGTGTTTTTTAGGATCATAATCTTTCATATCCTTGCCTTCATATTTAGAAGGGCATCTTGTTTTAACTGTTTCGGCTTTGAAAGTATCTTTTGTGGTTGGAGATCCTTGTAAAATCGTAATAACACCTTCTGAAAAATTATCAGGCTTTATTCCATTGTGAACGACATGCATGATATTTCCGTCGTTATCTTTAACATCGAATTTCAGCTGAATCTTATCCGGGTTCCATTTAATTGATTTTTCAATTAGCAAGCCTTCTACTGTTACGAAATCATCTTTATGCTGACCCTGAGTTGCAAGAAGCTGTTTCATTGTCAGTTCAATACCACTGGAACCAGGAGTTGCCGCCATCAGCAGGAAGACAATTGCTCCGGCTATAATAAAGCCTCCAAGCATGACTAACGTATTCTTCTTCATTCTTGCTCCGCTCCTCTAAATTAATTTTTTCATTTCCTCTTCGTACGTTTCCTGATCAATCTTTCCATTCAGTAATTTCTTGCGAAGTTCTTTCTTTTCATTTTCATTATCTAACTTGCTTTGCTTCTTAGGGGCAGGTGTTTTTGGTTTCTTTTTGGAAACTGTCTGGCTCCTCGCATTCATTCTGTTTCTTCCTGTTAATCCAAAATAAACAAAAGCGGCAGCAATGATAAGGGAAAGTCCTATGATAACTGCACCTGCATTGCTGATAAAAGGTTGCTTCTCCTTGCTGTTTTCGCCGCTTTTGGAGTTGTTGAGAATCTGATCGGTAGCTGTTCCTCCCCCTTTAACACCGCTATGATTAGAATCATTTGGGGGCTGTTTTTTATCTATGGCAGACAAAGTGGATTCATTATCCTTCTTTTTATAAGAAACCTTGTAATCAAGGCTGTTTCCTTTTTTTACATTTTTGTAAGAATAATAGTAAATAGGTTCACCGTATTCACTTTTTGATGAGTTTTGCGGTTTGGGATCCAGTTGGATTTCTTTAGCACTAATAGGTGCATAAAAAATGACATCCATCAGGTCTGTATCAGCATAATTTTTAAAATTAAAGGAAAAACGTTTAGTGTCTTTAACGTCAATCGGATTTGAGTAATACTCAACTACGAATCTGTATGATTCATTGTTTTTTATAGGTTTTTGTGGTTTCCAGCTAACAACGCCCTTTTCCTTATCTACCTCATATGGCCGCTGTACCTCAGGTTTATCTTGGGATGGGAATTCAGCAACCAGATATACCTGAAAGCTCTTTTCTTTCACCGGAACAGGTATTTCTATTTTTCCATCAAAGTCTGTTCCGCTCTTATTAATAATTGTCCCGTACTGCCCAACAAGCAAAGATGGCTGATCCTTTGGCCAGTTGTCTGGATAGTCAAACTCAGGCATAACTTGAATTTGCAGCTCTTTGTAAGGAAACTTCTCCGGCTGGAAAGCCCCTTCAGCGTTCGCGTTATTGACAGCAATACCTGAAAGAAATACTGCAACAGTTACCATTGCAACCACTAACCTCTTTAGCATATAAATCCTCCTTGACCTGGAAAACTTCTCTCTCTATGTGGTAATTTCCAACATAGTAATCTTTGAAATAAATATAATCTTTGCAGGCACTTAAAAGATGAAACACTCTTGAACATTTTGTTAAAGGGGCAGATTCTTTACCTTTTAGACAAGAAAAGACCACAGAATGTTCACATTTACAAATGAGGGCAACTTTTCCAATTCCTTTTTAAAATTTTCATGGATTTTAATCTCTTGCTCACTAATTAACAAACCCTCCAATGAATACTATAAGCCTTTTCCAATTTCGCCCGATAAGGCGAAATTGAAAATTTTGTTAACTTATTAGGAGCTGGCCATTTTAATAAATAGATACATAATTCAAAAAAACCCTTCACTACATGTGAAGGGTTCTTTATTATTTTGACTGGAGAGATCGAATATAGCTTACAACATCTGAAATGTCTTTTTCTTTTAACTGTCTGACACCCTCCTCACCTTTAAGCGAGGGACCCATTCTGGTGTCTTCCCTTCCATAGGCGGTGCCAATCCAAATCTGCCTGTCAGTCGTGTATTTCAGGTATTGTGGGTTTGATAATACTGTCCCCATTTTTTCTCTACCTGCCCCATTTCCCCAATGACAGCTCATGCAATAGAGACCATAAATTTTCTTTCCATTTTCAGGATCACCGGAAATAGCGGTTGGTGCTTTAAGGTTCAAATCTTCATTCTGCCAGCCTCTCATGTAGGCAACAAGGTTTTTTAAATCATTTTCGGAAACTTTTCCCTGATAAGAGGGCATAGCTGTTCCTTCCCTGCCAAACTTCACGTAATTATACAAGTCCTTATTGGAGACCGAGCTCAGGAAATGCTGATTATTGATGGCAGTACCTGCTTTAGCCCCCTCTCCCTTCCCTGTATCTCCATGACATACAAAGCATTGCTGCTTATATATCTTCTCACCTGCGTTTATAGCCTTGTCGTTTTTCTTATCTTTTAAACTATTATTATTAATAATAAAAACAATCCCTACTATGATCAGAATATATATGCCGATTAGTAGTTTTTTCATGGGAATCCCCTTACTTTGGATCCGGCGTTGGAGTTGGTTCACCAAAGTCCTTATATTTTTCTTTTATTAAATGGTTAATTTCCTTTAGGCTTTTACCATCTTGTTTCATTTTTACCGCCTCCCGGGCGATATCGATACAAACGTCTCACGATATACTCATTGAGTCCCATTCTTCAACGGCATTTCCTGGACCCAGCTTATCCACATAACAATCCAAATTACTTTCATGCCCCTGTTCCTTATAACAGCCGCAATAGCAAGGCACTGAAGCAAGAACTTGAGGATATTTGGAAGCCATTATATAGGTTTCCTGGACTTTTTCAGTGGAATTAAGAACATAATCCGGCAATGGCTTATGCTTTTTATCAAGCACCATCTTTTCCTTATTAGAGCTGCATCCCGACGCTAACCCTGCTAAAAGCAGAGCGGAAAGCAGTACAGAAGTGATTCTTTTCATTTCTGTCACCCCTTTCAATCCTTTACTCTTTCAATTTCTCATTTATTTTAGCAAAAAAAAGCAAGGTAAATATTGTATAAATCTTACTATTTAGTGAATGAAATTTAATTACTTCGCTTCCAATTAAGTAAAACCGGGAAAAATATTTCCCGGCCGATTTTTACATTTTCATATTCATCATGTCATGCCCGCTATGAGAACCCAGACTTGGATCGACCATACCGAAGATCATCGCAACGTGGGCTATTACAAGAAAGAGTCCAACAAAGAAGGCGTGCATTTTAAGTTTTTGTTCTTCTGGTTTGTTTTTTCCGATTAGCCCCATATCAAGAAGGGCCATGCCAAGCAAAGGAACAATACCAAGTAAATAAAAGGTTACAGCTACAACATCAATCCAGCCTTTCCACTCTCCGTTTACAGTTAGTGGAATAAAAGCTGTTTTCATTAGATAAATAAAGATACCAGTAAAATAAAGGCCAACAAAGATACTGCATATCCTATTCAGCTTTCTCATCCAGCCGTTCATATTTCTTGTGAAAAGAATGCCAAGTTCTGTAATAGCAATTGTTTCTGCCATGATAACTGGTATTGCCATAAAAATAATTAAATTCCACGGCTGATTATCTGCGAGCAATCCCATATAGTGGGTCATATTCATTGAAATCGACTCCTTTATTTTTGATACATTAAAAATAAAAGAAATGTGTGCAGAAATTTTGCAGAAAGTATGTAAAAATTGTTAAATCCTTCACAAGGAGAAAGATAGCTAATAAACAAATAAAGCCCCTATTGCGCAGTGAGCACAATAGGAGCTTTTAAAAAAATAAATATTAATTACGCACGGGATACATAGCTGCCATCTGTTGTATTGATAATGAGACGGTCGCCTTGGTTAATGAAGAAAGGAACCTGAACTGACAGACCTGTTTCCATAATAGCAGGTTTTGATCCGCCGGATGCTGTATCACCTTTGATACCTGGTTCAGTCTCAGTTACTTCAAGTTCAACAGTATTAGGAAGTTCAACTCCCAGATTTTCTCCTTGGAACAACATGATGGATACTTCCATGTTTTCTTTCAGGAATTTCAGTTCATGCTCAAGAGCATTTGTTGGGATTTCAATTTGCTCGTAAGACTCATTGTCCATGAATACGTGCTGATCCCCACTAGCATATAGGTATTGCATTCTGCGGTTATCGATTTGAGCTTTTGCTACTTTTTCACCGGCACGGAAAGTTTTTTCCTGAATAGCCCCTGTACGAAGGTTACGAAGCTTCGAGCGAACAAAAGCAGCTCCTTTTCCTGGCTTAACGTGTTGGAAATCGATAACTCGCCAGATTCCATTGTCTACTTCAATTGTTAATCCTGTACGAAAGTCATTAACAGAAATCATGTTGAAATCCTCCTAGTAATTCATTACAAAATGATGAGTTCTTTAGTTGAATGAGTCAGTGCTTCATTGCTATCCAAAGTAATCAGAGTATCATCTTCAATACGCACCCCGCCGAGTCCTGGAACATAAATTCCCGGCTCAACAGTAACAACCATTCCTGGTTCAAGGACTATGTCTGATTTAAACGAAAGGGCAGGGCCTTCATGGACCTCTAAGCCGATCCCATGTCCAGTAGAATGTCCGAAGTATTCCCCGTAACCTTTTTCAGCAATCAGATTTCTGGTTAATGCGTCAGCTTCTTTGCCTGTCATTCCTGGTTTGATTCCTGCCATTCCGCGAAGCTGTGCTTCAAGGACAATGTCGTAAATTCCTTTCAGTTTTGCGTCAGGCTGGCCAACTGCAACAGTTCTGGTGATATCAGATACATACCCCTTATAATAGGCTCCGTAATCCAATGTCACAACATCTCCTGTTTCAATCACTTTATCACTGGCAACACCGTGAGGAAGAGCAGAACGGTATCCTGATGCAACAATGATATCAAAAGAAGAGGATGTGGCACCCGCTTTTCTCATAAAAAACTCTAATTCATTCGAAACCTCAAGTTCCGTTTTTCCTGGACGAATAAAGTCAAGGATATGTTTAAATGCAGCATCAGCAATGTCAGCTGCTTCCTTTAATATCTTAATCTCTGGTTCCGTCTTAATCAAGCGTAACTTTTCAATAACTCCTGAAACCGCAACAAGCTCAGCTTCCACCGCATTTTCAAACGTCTTGAATGAAGAGTATGTCAGATGGTCTTCCTCAAAACCAAGTTTAGTAATTCCTAGTTTTTTTGCCTGTACTCCTACCTCTTCAGGAATAGTGCCTGCGTGCTTTACTATATCATAACCCTCGCATTGCTTGGTGGCCTGTTCTATGTAACGGAAGTCTGTAATGAACTGGGCTCCTTCTCCACTTATCAAAACCACACCTGCTGAACCTGTAAAACCTGTCATGAAGCGTCGGTTATAGGCACTGGTGATTAGTAATCCGTCAATACCCAGTTTCGAGAATTCAGAACGTAATTTTTCTAATTTCATGATATATTATCCCCTCTCCTTTTCCTTGTCCAGCAAAGCTAACAGCGCCAATTCATATCCCTTGAAGCCCAAGCCAACTATTTGTCCCATAGCTACAGGTGCTATCACTGAAACATGGCGGAATGACTCGCGTTTGTGAACATTTGTCATATGTACTTCAATAACCGGAACATCAATTCCTGCAATCGCATCCCTGATAGCATAGCTGTAGTGTGTATAAGCCCCAGGGTTAAAAATAATACCCTGAATTCCCGACTCCCAGGCATCCTGAATTTTATCAATTAGTTTTCCTTCAGAATTGGACTGAAAACTAATAATTTCAATTCCATTTTCCCTTCCCAGCTGAGTAATTCTTTTTTCAAGCTCTGCAAGTGTTCCCGTTCCATAAATTCCTGGCTCTCTCTTGCCAAGCATGTTTAAATTAGGGCCATTCAGCAGCATAATTTTTTTCATTTAAGACTCTCCATTGCAGCTATGTTTTTTAAACATTTTCCAATGTTTATTCTATCACAGAATCAGGAAAGTACACTATTATTGACTATGTTCATTTGTGTGTCTCTGAACCGTTCTTTTTCGATTTTGCTGCTCATATGAGATCGAATATCCAATGAAAACTCCGTATACTACATAAAGACACGCTGATGTAATAATTGTATTCCTTTCTATTTCCTTAAAAGGCTTTATTTCCGGGAAAATGGGATTAAGAACTAGAAAAACAAGAAAAAAAAGAACTAGTCCATAAATGATCCCAATCCATCTGTTCCTTATGTTTTTTAAAACAGCATAATAAATCAAGGCCGCTATAATAGAAAAAACCCCCATAAGAATAATGGAAATAACAGTTCCAAGCCAGCCTGTTTTCCAGTCCCCAATTGCCCATGGGTCAAGAATGACATTAGGACGAATATCGGTAAAATTAAAAAAATATGCCAGGCAGCCGATTGAACTCCAAAAAATCCCGGCAAACAAACCCGTATATACCACATACGCAATCATCGCCATTTGTCTGTCCTTTACTTTTTCTTCATCCATTTGCTTTACCTCCTTAACCAATATTTTTCCTTCTTTGAGGAGTTTTCCTTTTAGTATGCCCCTTCATATGTCCTCCCTTGCACGGACTTTACAATATTAGAAGGAATTATTGGAAACTTAATGAAGATATTATATGCCATATAGAGGTTTTTTCTTTTTTTTAGTAGAATAAATTAAAGTACATACAGTTTTTCGATATAAGCTGATTGTGCAACTTTGAAATAGGCTGGTGTAACAGATATGTCAAATAATCAAAAACCTGTTTATGGAGGCCAGGCAGTAGTTGAGGGTGTTATGTTTGGCGGTAAACATCATTATGTAACTGCAATTAGAAGAAAAGACCGCTCGGTTGAGTACTTCCGAATGCCCCGCAAATCCATACAGGCATTTACTTTTTTAAAAAAGATTCCTTTTTTGCGAGGGATTGCTGCGATAATTGAAGCAAGTGCAAACGGATCAAAACATTTAAACTTTTCTACAGAACGATTTGATCTCGATCCGAAAGATGATCATACAATAAAGGAAAAGGAAGTTTCAAAGCTGTCTATGTATCTGGGTGTAGCAGCTATAGGGGTTATTTCATTCCTTTTCGGAAAATTTATTTTCACTTTAGTTCCTGTATTTTTGGCGTTAGCAACAAAGCCAATCTTCCCGTCCGACTTTGCCCAAGTATTAGTCGAAGGTTTCTTTAAATTAATTTTGCTGCTATCGTATATTTACTTTGTCTCGCTTACACCGATTGTAAAAAGAGTTTTTCAATATCATGGTGCTGAGCATAAAGTAATCAATACTTTTGAAGATGGAAAAGAACTAACCATTGAAAATGTTCAGGCTCATTCCCGCCTCCATTATCGCTGTGGAAGCAGTTTTATCCTGTTTACCGTAATTGTAGGGGTATTTGTTTATTTGCTTGTCCCGACTTCCCCGCTATGGTTAAGGGTTGTTGACAGACTTGCATTAATTCCTGTAGTCCTTGGGATCTCATTTGAGGTATTACAATTTACAAATAAATTGCGGGAGGTTCCTGTCCTTAAATATTTAGGGCTTCCTGGTCTATGGCTCCAGCTGCTAACTACGAAAGAACCAGCAGATGATCAGGTTGAAGTAGCCATTCTGTCATTTAAAGAGCTGTTGAAAATGGAAAAAGAAACAAATGACCAAATGAAAACGGAAGAAATTGTATAAATCTTTTTATGCCGTGTTTAAAAGATAAAAAAAATGATTAAGATGCTCTTAGGGAGGTGGCTTTCTTGAAAAATCGGGTTCCCTTAATTCTTATTGGTTTAGTTTTCATTCTTGCTGCTATTGGTACAGCAGGAATGGTTATTTCGGATCCTGCCGGTTTTCTCCAAAGAATAGCTGTCATTGCATTGATCGGTATGGCGATATACTTACTATTCAGGCGTTTTTACAAAGCAAGCCCCCAGAAAAAAGAGCAGCGTGCTTTTCTTAAAGCCGCAAAAAGATCTAAAAAAAGGCTTCAGCAAAAAAGCGGGGAGCATCACGCCAATCCGACGTCGATTTTGTCTGCAGGCAAGAAAAAGACAAAGAAAAAAACTACCCCATCCCATCTAACAGTAATAGAGGGGAAAAAAGCCAAAAAGAAAAATCGGGCATCCTTTTAGGAGGGCCCGATTTTTTACCTTTTAATATCCCCAAGTTCTAAAGAATTGTTTAGCGTATTTCTTTCCTTCTTCGAATAAGGCATGCTTCTTTTCATCAGTTAAAATAAATTCAGTCGATACTACTCCTTCAGTAGGAATAAAGATAATATTTTTGGCATGCTTTCGTGAAATATAACGAGTATCGTGTGCATCCTTCATTGTTTCAAACAAAGCTGCAAACATCTGAAAAGCATTATTGATTTTATGGGGTTTATGGTCCGTTTCACTGTAACTTAGCTTTATTCCAAGAACTGGCCTTGTCATTTTAATGTTCTCTTGGTCAAAGAGCCACATTGGGAAATTACTTAATACCCCGCCATCAACTAAAATATTAGCTTTTCCTGCTACTCTCAATTTGGCAGGCTCAAAAAAATAAGGAATACCACAGCTCATCCGTATTGCTTTGGCAACTGGAAAAGAACCAGGAAGAATACCATATTTATCGAGGTCATCCGGGAGGACAACCAGCCTGCCGTTTGTAAGGTCCGAGGCAATTACTCTAAGGCTTTGTGGCGGAAGATCAGAAAAGGTACGAATTCCTCTCGCAGCCAGTTTTTGTGCTATCCATTTTTCAAGTTCTTTTCCCCTATAAAGCCCTAATCTCCAATATACCAGCAGCCAACTGGCAAAGGGAAAAGGAAACAGCGTTTTTCTTATATCGAGAAATTTCGTCAGGTCCATTTCATCGAGTTGCTGAAAAATCTCATTACTTGTATAACCAGCTGCAACAAGCGCGGCCACAATAGATCCGGCACTCGTTCCAGCCACTCTTGTAAAACGGAATCCTTTTTGTTCTATTTCATTAAGGGCACCAATAATTGCCAGTCCCCTAACACCCCCGCCAGAGAAAACGCCGTCTATATCCATTCAGGCCACTCCCCTCAGATGCAGTCCTTTTTACATCTTTAAGCGGGCATTGAATAAAATAGTACGGCGTACATGCTAAAAATATTTTTTAGGTGAAATACTGGACCTCTGCATTTGGAAAATAAGTGGAGATATAGCCCCGGATTGTGCTTTCCAGGTCCTGAGCCTGTTCTGTGGGATATACATATTTTCCTATTCCATAACGGCCCCATTTGTATTTTCTTTTTTCTTCATCCATCTCCAGTTTTGTTTTAGGGTATCGTTTCGCAATTACCTTTTTAGCAGGCTTAGTAAAGCGATGCTGTATTAGTTCGAATGATAAATCTGGCAAATCCATTCCTTCAAGTGAATGCTTAAGTCTTTGGAATAGCTCTTCATAGCCTTCCTTCCAGCCTTCATGCATATAGATAGGTGCAACAATAAAGCCTAGCGGATAACCAGCATTCGCTACTTTTCGGGCTGCTTCCAGTCTCTCATCAAAGCTAGAGGTTCCTGGTTCAAAATTTTTAATTACATAGCGGGAATTCACGCTAAAGCGAAATCTGGTTTTTCCATTATGTTTGGCATCAAGCAAATGATCCACATGATGATATTTCGTTACAAAACGAAGCCTTCCATACTCAGTATTACCGATAAATTCGATGGTTTTTTTGAGCGAATGCGTTAAATGGTCAAGGCCGACAATGTCTGATGTACAGGCTGCCTCAAAACGGGTAATCTCAGGCTTTCTTTCATCGATATATTTTTGAGCCTGTTCAAAGATATCATCAAGATTCACATAGGTTCTTATATACGGCTTACTTCCAAGCGTAGTCTGCAGGTAGCAATAATGGCAATGGCCCATACAGCCGGTTGCAAGCGGTATCGCATACTCTGCGGAAGGCTTGGATGTATCAAACTTCAGTGTCCTTCGTATACCTACCACCAGTGTGGACTTTGCATTCCGGTATTGCTGGAGTTCATTATCGCCTGGTATTCCCCTGACCTGGTTATGGGAGGTTGTTTCCCTTATTTCAAGCCCCATTTTTTCAAACTTTTCTTTGAGCTCACTGCCCAATGGATATTCCAGGGCTTGCGGCTCAATATAAACAAGCTGCGGTACAAACGGTTTCATTTTATATCCCCATTTCTAAGTCTTTTTGTTAGTATGAACTTTTTCGATGGTGGAAATAAAAAAGAAATATTCCCAAAAGGAATTGAAAAAAGAAAAAGGATGGAAAAATTCTTCCATCCTAAGAGTCATACTATTACAATCCGCACTTCAATTGTGCATTACAGTTCGTACAGGTATTACAACCGCCGATATCTTCGACTGTTCCCTTGCGGCATACTGGGCAAGTGTCTCCTACTTCAGAACCAATTGTAACATTTGTAGATCTTAGTTCAGCAATTGTATCTACAAGCACTACATGCTGCTTAGCTTTTTCTTTAACAGGAGCAGCTTCCTGATTTGAATTTTCTTCTGCTTTAAGCGTAAGTACCTGAGAATCACGAGATCCATCTACATAAACGGTACCGCCTTTTGCACCGCCATTGTAAAGACGCTCATATACCTTCTCAACCTGTTCAACACTGTAACCTTTTGGTGCGTTAACAGTTTTACTGATTGAGCTGTCAATCCAGCGCTGGATGACACATTGCACATCAGCATGAGCCTCTGGTGCAAGTTCCATGGCACTAATGAACCAGCTTGGCAGGTTGTCCTTATCTGCTTCAGGGTGTTTATTCAGGTACTCCTGAACGATATCTGCATTTACTTCAATAAACTTACCCAATCTTCCGCTGCGGAAATATGAGAAGGAGAAGTATGGTTCAAGTCCGGTAGATACGCCAACCATTGTACCAGTTGATCCAGTAGGAGCAACAGTTAGCAAATGGGAATTTCTAATTCCGTTTTCAAGAATTGATTCACGGATGTCTTCAGGCATTTTCTTCATAAATCCAGTATTTGTAAATGCCTTACGAAGACGGTTTGTTTCTTCTTCTGTTTCACCAGTAAGGAATGGGAAGCTCCCTTTTTCCTTTGCAAGTTCAACTGAAGCTCTATAAGCAGTTGTTGCAATCGTTTCAAATACTTTATCAATAAGTACATTTCCTTTTTCTGAACCATACTCAGTCTCGCAGTAAATCAGCAAGTCATGAAGGCCCATCACACCAAGACCAACACGGCGTTCACCAAGAGCCTGCTTTTTATTTTGCTCAAGGAAGTATGGAGTTGCGTTGATTACGTTATCCTGCATACGTACTCCAACTTCAACTGTTCGCTTTAATTTTTCAAAGTTAACTGTTTTGTTTTCCTTATCTGCCATTTCTGCCAAGTTTACGGCAGCAAGGTTACACACTGAAAATGGTGCAAGCGGCTGCTCACCACATGGGTTTGTAGCAACAACTTTTTGTCCATATGCCTGGGCATTGGTCATATCGTTTGCATTATCTATAAAGAAGATTCCTGGTTCTGCAGAGTATGTTGCACAGATATTAATTAAGTTCCAAAGCTCTTTCGCTTTGATTTTTTTATAAGTACGCACTTTATAGCCGAGTTTTTTCCATTCACGGACATCTCCGACTTCGTGCCAGTTTTCATTATACTTTTGCATTGTGTCAGCATTATAGCTTTCAACATCCGGGAAGCGAAGCTCGTATTCCACGTCCTTTTCAACAGCTTCCATGAATTCTTTAGTCAAACAAACGGAAATGTTTGCTCCTGTTAAGAATTCAGAATTATGAACGGAATAATTTCCGCCTTCACGAAGCTTTTCCTCAGCATTTTTAATGATATCAGCACTGAAACCACCGTAACCAGGAATGTTTTTATAGTTTACAATTCCTTGATACATTGCTTCTTCCTGTAAAGTCAGCGGCGTGAATTTCAGCTTGTCTTTAGCATGTTTTTTAATTGTTTCATCCTGCGTATTTTCAATTAGGAAACGAAGAATACGAGGGTTTTGCATTTTGGAAATGATAAATTCAACAATATCAGGATGCCACGTACATACCGTTCCTTTCGGAATATTTCGCTGCTGTGCAGCCGGACTAGACTATATCATCACCCTCAGCTTAACCTGTTAGGGGCCGGGCGCTTATGAGAGTTTATTGTTGGGACTCACTCTCTAGTCGTTGAACCTTCGCCATCACCTTAGCCCGATGACGCTTGGCTGCAGATTATCCAATGCATGGCAATTTTTATAGCCGTCACGCTCACCGTTTCCAGTCACGTTGTGGCTTGCCAGCCTCTAAGGATTTTCCTGCAATTCACCCGATTTTCTAGTCGTTCATTTTCTGAACGACGCGGACTACTGCACCTGCATGATTAATCCGCTAACATTATCATTTGAGCGCCACGCGTTATTGTTACTCACTTATTAGAAGTGGGCCTGGTCATTTCTGCCAGGCTCTCATACTCTCATATGAGATCAGACTATATCATCAAAGAAGAAAACTTTTGATATTTGCGATTGAGTTTTAAATTTCCATATTTGTAGAGGTACCCATATATTACCCTAGCATCCTTAACACTGGAAATATAGAGGTCATGACAGCCTTGTTTAGGACAAATTGCATTGACGTTTCCACCTATGCCCTTCGATGTAAGAAACAATAAAATTGATTTCATCATATCATTCGATCCCGTAAAACCGACTCTTACTTTAAGCCATCCATTTCTTTTATAAATCCTAATATGATCATCTGCATCCAAAAACCCTCGAAGAAACGCCCATTGAAACTCGTCATTTTCCAACTGTATCCATTTTTCTTTGCCAGTTTTTCTTGGTGTTACTCCAAGTGATATCAAATCATTACAAATCACTGTGGAATTAATTGGCAAAGAGTACTTATTTTGTTCGCAGTTTTCTTTCGATATTTTATTGCATTTGTCATATTAAGCTCTTCCGCTATATCATAAAGAAGTTGTTTATCTTGTTCGGCTAGGGAAAGTACTAATCGTTTGGATTTTTTTCTATCAACTAAAGTCCCGTCTCCTAATATATACCCAACTAAATATGCTTTATTTGGTGTATTAATTTTGGAAAAGTAATCTTCATTATAAAAGTATTTCTTGGACTTTAATTTACCTGCTTCTCCTGGGGTTCTTGGATCAATGAACTTGAATTCCTTGTTCCATCGAAGAATAGTTCCTCTACTAATATTTAATATCTTTGCAATGTCTACTTGGCTGTGCCCTTGACCGTGCAATTTAACTATCGCATCTATCATTTCTTCCCTGTCTCGTGCCCCATAGCTCCGTTGCCGGCTTTTATGGTTTACTCTCACCTTGGATTCCATTTATACATCATCTAACTATTATTATTTGATGTGGAATCTTTAGATGATTTCAATAGTCGTTGAACGTTCATCTGCGTTTCCGCAGATGCTTCGCTGCTGATTGCCCAATCCATACCATTTTCTAACCTTCACGCACACTGTCGCCAGTCACGTTGTGGTCGATATGGCTCTAAGGGTGTTCCAGCAATTCACGAGATTTTAATCCCGCCATAGCGCTGTTTAACGGGATCCGCCCTGCTCAACTAAGTGAGTCAGTTTAGCAATGTCATCCAGCCAGGATACTGAACCGGAGGATTTGCCGTTTACTCCTTTTGCAAGGGTTGCTCGAGGTCTTAAAGTAGAACCATTTGTTCCCACTCCGCCTCCGCGGCTCATGATTTCCATAACTTGCTTGCGGTGATCAGAAATTCCTTCGCGTGAATCCTGAACATACGGCATTACATAGCAGTTAAAGAAAGTAACTTCGGTGCCTGCTCCAGCACCGTAAAGAACACGGCCAGCAGGAATAAAGTTCAGGCTGACAAGTTCCTGATAAAACTTTTCGAACCATTCTATCCGTTTTTCTTCTGTTGTCTCAACTGACGCCAAGCCTGTTGCGTTGCGTTTCGCAATTTGCTCATAAAATACTTCGAGGGGTTTTTCAATTACATCCAAAGAGGCGGTTATGATTCCCGTTTCGGCCTCTTCCGGATTATCCAATACACCTCTAAACTCCTCTTCTACCACAACTTTTGCTGTCTTCTTCTCCCAATCAATTTCAAAAATAAAGCCAAGTCCGCGAGCGGGAAACTTTGGATCCTCTTTGATGGTAAGAACAACAAAGTCACCGGCAGTGAGAGTAATTTTCTCAGTGTCCTTAAACGTGTACCTGTCGAGCATGACTAAACGTGAAACTCCTTTATGAGTTAGTTTCATATCCGGAGTCACTGGGTGTACCTGTGGAAACAGACGGATATCCTCGTTCAGTCTTTCAAAATTAATATTCATTTTTCCTTTTAACGCAACAGACATGATCACATCTCCTTCAAAAATCTTTCTCTCTGTTACTAGATAATCTTTTATAAAACTAAATCTAGTTGTTTTTGGAATACCCTTACGTTATCACATATAAACACATGAAATCAATATATAGTGTTTAATATATTTTTACGAATACTATATGTTGTGTTTTGAACAACAAGACATAAATTTGTCAAACATGAAAAGTTTAAGAATCGAGAGAAAAAGAAAGATAGTTAGGGGATTTCGCTAAAATTCGGGTTAATTTAACAAATTTCGAAGGTTGCTCTTTGGCACTCCCTTACAAAAAGTTGTTATATAGCCTTTGTTGCAAAAATAACGTCGTTTGTTGTCGAAATTTCTCTGCTTTTTTAAACAAAAAAAGATAAAAGCAGAAAGTGTCCTGCTTTTATCTTTTAAAATTCCATTCATCATTTTCGTATCGCTCTTTAGCGATTTTATTGACATAATGGAGTTCTTCCTCTGTAAGTTCATAGGGCACAAGCTCAATATCCAGCCCTTCTGAAAATCCCTTAAAAAATGCTTCTTTTGCTTCCTCAATAGAAATCCTTCTAGGACTTATTTCATTAATTGCCACTGCCTTGCTTTTGAATGCTCTCTGCATTCGTTCCTTAACTTTATCACTTGGATATTTAAACAGGCTGAAAAGCTTATCTTCATCCAAGTCTAACAAAATGGAACCATGCTGGAGTATAACCCCTTTTTGCCGGGTTTGGGCACTTCCTGCTACTTTTCTGCCTTCTACCACTAGCTCATACCAGCTAGGTGCATCAAAACAAACAGCTGAACGAGGATTTTTCAATGAATCTCTCTCATCCTGAGTTTTTGGGACTGCAAAATATGCCTCCAGACCCAAGTGGTGAAATCCTTTCAAAATTCCCTCAGAAATAACTCGGTATGCTTCTGTAACAGTTTTAGGCATATCCGGATAATCCTCTGAAACAATAACACTATAAGTCAGTTCGTGTTCATGAAGAACTCCCCGTCCTCCTGTCGGGCGACGGACGAAGCCAAGTTTATGTTCCTTTACTGCTTCCATATTAATTTCTTTCTCTACTTTTTGAAAATAACCAATTGAAAGTGTAGCAGGGTCCCAGCCATAAAAGCGAATAGTTGGAGGAATTTTACTTTCACTGTGCCAATCGAGAAGCGCCTCGTCCAGCGCCATGTTGAAAGACGGAGATCCATTCCCTGAATCGATAAAGCGCCAAACTTCTTTTTTCATATGTAACCCTCTTTTTGTATAAATTCCATGCGAGCTTTAGTCTATCAAATTCATGAAGAAAAACAAAGCAAGATGAATCTGTTATAATAGAGTAAGAAAAAATAAAAATTTTCTCTATCGTCCTCTTTACCGCGAAAGATTGGACTTATATAATAATAAATGTTGCAGTACAGCCTGAAAGGAGCAATATACAGTTGACTACTCTTTATTTTCTTTTAATTATTTTAGCTGCTTTTGGTGTTTATTCTCTTACGACCATGCTATTACAAAAGAGAATTATCAAAACCCTGGGCGAAGAAGAATTCCGAGCAGGCTATAGAAAAGCCCAGCTTATTGATGTGCGCGAGCCGAACGAATTCGAAGCTGGCCATATATTAGGGGCAAGAAACATTCCTTTATCGCAGATGAAAATGCGTTCAAAAGAAATTCGTCCTGACCTTCCAGTATACCTATACTGTCAAAGCGGGATGCGCAGCGGCCGTGCCGGACAATTTTTATACAGAAGAGGATATAAAAACCTTTCACACCTTAAGGGTGGCTTTAAGCAATGGACTGGAAAGGTAAAAGCAAAGAAATAACCTCATTAATACTAAAAGTTGAAAGGCCGCGAAAAGCGGCCTTTTTATATTTGCATTTTTCTGCTAGATGGCGGTAACTACAGGTTGCCTATAACTACCCCTTTTGCCTCTTGAGCACCATTTGGGGCACTCTACCTGCCCTATTGTTACCCCTTTTGCCTCTTGATCATCATTTGGGGTCACTATATTTGCCTTTAGTTACCCCTTTTCCTCTTTTTCACCAATTTGGGGTCACTATATTTGCCTTTAGTTACCCCTTTTGCCTCTTGAGCACGATTTGTGGTCACTATATTTGCCTTTAGTTACCCCTTTTCCTCTTTTTCACCAATTTGGGGTCACTATATTTGCCTTTAGTTAC
>NZ_JAAOEO010000012.1 GCF_011393025.1 Neobacillus terrae
TGAATCTATTAAAGACTTTGTACTCCTCTTTTTCTAGTTGTTTGTCCTCAAGAGGCCTTATTAAAGACATTTACCCACTCTTTTTCTAACAGTTTGTCCTCAATAAGGCATATTAACGCCATTGCCTCCCAATTCTTTTTGATATTGAATTTATTGAAGACTTTGTACTCCTCTTTTTCTAGTTGTTTGTCCTCAAGAGGCTTTATTAAAGACATTTACCCACTCATGTTCTAACAGTTTGTCCTCAATAATGATTTTTAATGGCATAGCGTTCCTTCTTTTCTATCAATTATAAAGGTTAAAGACATCGTACACCTCTTTTTCTATTATTTTGTTCTCTTAAGAACATAGCTCTTGCTGTTGCTATTAGTTTGTCCTTAATGAAACAGCTAAATCTCTCAAGATAATTAACCTGTTTGTGCAAGACTTCTATATGAAATCTTAACCTAGTTTCCTTCCCAAGCACATCGGCTTGTTTTATCTTTTTTTTCTAGGGTAAATAAGAAGCATCACTTTAAAAGGAGGAAACAACCATGAATGACGATCAAACAAAAGGTACTTTCGATAAACTTAAAGGTGATATGAAAGAGGGCTTAGGTAAGCTATCAGGGAATGAATCAATGGAAGCTGAGGGTAAGGTAGACCAGGCTAAAGGTTCTATCCAGGGAAAATACGGTGATACTAAAGAAAAACTCGCAGATAAATTTAACGATGCTGTTGATAGAAACCGATAATTAAATACCAATGTCCAAGGAGCAAATCACTCGATTTGCTCCTTTTTTTATCTTTTTCCAAATTTTTCCTAAGAAATGGGAAAAATGCCAAAAATAAATTGTTTTTACCATTGACAAACGGGGAAAGTGATAGATGTAAGCAAGATTAACCAAAATTTATAAAACATATCGGAGGAATGACAAATGAGTAAAAAAGTATTAGGCGTTTATAATTCTAGTGATGAAGTGATTTCAGCTATCGAAAAATACCGCAATCAGGGATATTCAGTAAGCGACATGTCAATCGTATCTAATTCCAATGATTTCCCTTCTTCTCTTCAATATAAAACGGGGGTTTCTACCGAGGATATCGATGATACAAACGGAACTCGTGAGCACAAGGGATTCCTGGACAGCCTAGTTTCAGCGTTTGAAGGCAATACCAATACAGGCGAAGGAACATCTTACTACGATCACTTTGTTGGTTTTGGTATTGACGACGCTGCGGCACGTGAGTATGAGAACGATATTAATTCTGGTCGTATCATACTTCTAGGCGACACCAATGCTGGGAACTTTACAGACACTACTTCTGAAACCGTTCCTGGTACAGCCGCAGGTGCTTTCACTGGAACAACTTCTCTTGACCGGACAGGCCTTGAGTCAGACACTCTCGATACGGACGAAGAGCGCTTCCTAAAGCTTCGTGAAGAGCAGCTGGATGTTTCTAAAGAACGCGTCCAAACTGGCGAGGTTGAGGTCCACAAAAATGTGGTAGAAGAGCAAAAGAGAGTCAATGTCCCAGTTGAACGTGAGGAAGTGTATGTCGAAAGACGTGCTGTTGATGGAAATGATCTAGATACTACTCCAGTGGGTGATGATGAAACCATCCGCGTTCCAATTGTTGAAGAAAAAGTTGAAGTAACGAAAAAACCAGTCGTTACTGAGGAGCTTGTTATCGGTAAGAAGAAAGTTACTGATACCGAGCAGGTAGTTGAAAATGTTAAGCGTGAGGAAGCTAGGATAGAAGGTGACGGAACTGAGGTGGATGATACCACTCTTGATCGCAACCGTCTTGATAATGACCGCTTCTAACTTAAAAAATAAAAGGCTGCCACCCGGCAGCCTTTTCTCTATTCTAATACGCTTTAGCCCAGTATACCATCTTCTCTGCCCCTTTTCCGCAGCAGAAACATGTCTCGGATACCTTTTCCTGTTCAAATGGCATGCAGCGTGAAGTGGCGCCTGTTTCCTCTTTGATTTTGTCCTCACATGCTCGGTCTCCGCACCACATTGCTTTTACAAAGCCAGGCTTCTGTTCAAGACTGGCTTTTAATTCATCGATGTCCTTAGCTATGCTAGTATTTTCCTCGCGGTGTGCCTTTGCACGATTATAAAGATTGGACTGAATTTCCACAAGCAGCAAGGTAATTCTCTCTCCCAGCTCAGCTAATGGAACGACTACCTTTTCCAAAGTATCCCTGCGGACTAAAACTACTTGTTCTTTTTCGATATCCTTTGGCCCTACTTCAAGCCTTAAGGGAACGCCCTTCATTTCATATTCGTTAAACTTCCACCCAGGCATTTTATCGCTTGCGTCAATATTAACTCTTGCTATCTTTGCCAGATTCTTTTTCAAATCATAAGCAAAATCAAGAACGCCATCTTTATGCTGGGCAATAGGGACAATCATGACCTGAATTGGAGCCGCTTTTGGAGGAATGACCAAGCCTCTGTCATCACCATGAACCATGATCATTGCACCGATTACGCGGGTTGTGAATCCCCATGAGGTTTGCTGAACATGCTGCAGCTTGCCTTCCTTATCTGAAAATTGTATTCCAAAGGCCTTGGCAAAGCCGTCACCAAGATGGTGCGATGTGCCAGTCTGCAGTGCTTTGCCATCATGCATAAGGCTCTCAATGGTATAAGTAAACTTGGCGCCTGCAAACTTTTCCTTTTCCGTTTTTTGACCCTTAACCACTGGAATCGCCAGTATATTTTCACAAACATCCGCATATACGTTCAGCATTTTAACGGTTTCTTCAAGAGCTTCCTCGTCAGTAGCATGGCATGTATGGCCTTCCTGCCATAAAAACTCAAGTGTTCTTAAGAATGGCCTTGTGGTTTTTTCCCATCTCACTACATTCGCCCATTGGTTGTACAACTTTGGAAGATCTCTGTATGAATGGATGATGTTTTTATAATGCTCACAAAATAGCACTTCCGATGTTGGACGGACAACCAGCCGCTCAGCAAGTTCCTCTGATCCTCCATGTGTAACCCATGCTACTTCAGGAGCGAATCCCTCAACATGATCCTTCTCTTTTTGCAAAAGGCTCTCAGGTATAAATAAAGGCATGTAGACATTTTCATGTCCTGTTTCCTTAATCCGTGCATCTAGTTCGTTCTTGATGTTATCCCAAAGCGCATAACCATAAGGACGGATAATCATAGAACCACGAACGCTCGAATAATCGATTAAATCAGCTTTTGTCACAACATCGGTGTACCATTGGGCGAAGTCCTCTTCCATCCCCGTAATATTTTTTACAAACTCCTTAGCCAAGTGACTCACTCCGTTTCTTTTAAAAAAAAAATAAAAAAGCCCCGCTCTACAATAGGGACCAAAAATGGCGGTACCACCCTAATTTGCAAAGCAAAGCTTAACACTCTCGAATACGATAACGGATTTTAACCCGCACAGACCTTCACTTTCGTCCGGTCCGGAACTCAGGGGCAGGTTCAAAAGTCTGTCAGTAGAAGCCTTGCACCGTTCAGCTTCCTCTCTGGAAATAACACGCATCATTTTACTAATCCCCATCAGCGTTTCAATATGATTATTTTTCCAAAATTATATGTTAATGCAAAATGTTTGTCAAATTGTCTTAAAAAAATTATCTTTTCCTCCTGTTTATATAGTCTTCGTGATAGCTTTTATGCGTATAACTGTTATTTTTAGCAGCATAGACTGTTCCTATCGTGACAAGCACGCTGCTAAGGAGGAATCCAAGAGCATAGCCAGCTTTATGAAAACCAAGTATAAAGGAAAGTATGGTTGCAGCAATTAATACTAACAAAAACCAAAACCAAAAGTTTCTCAAAGACTATGTCCCCCCTTATTCTAACGACTGTAGAAATGTTTTAAGCTCATTTAAATCATATGTAGAGTACACAACTGATTTTTGATCAAAAACAAAGAAGACGGGTGTTTTACTAAATGAGAGATCAGGCTGGCTTTTTTTCATATTTTCCAGGTCACCGCCCATTCTATTATTTTTTTTCGCATTTATTTCAGCGGTTTCAATTTTTTCTTTAAAAATTCTATAAGTTGGTTTAAGTTATTAGTTTCAAATATGATTTTTTTCTGGTCAAAAACAAAATAGGCCGGCACTTCAGTAATTGGAAGATCTGGCTGCTGTTTCTTTAAATCTTCCAGTGTACCTCCCCAACTGCTCATTTTATCCAGTTTCATAGCTAAGTTATGGGGGAGTTTAGTAATCGTACTATCAGGAGAATTACCGGGCAGTAGTTCTAGAACCGTGTACTTCCGTTTTCCCCACGGTAAAAATTGCTGATAAGAAACTTTTTGGCCAATATTAATCCGTGTAATATAAGTTGCATTTTCTTTTCCCCACTCCGCTTTTATGACAAAAACGAAACTCCATGGGAAATTAGGCACATCAATAGAGAGTCCCTTTTTTGAATTAACCTTCTCATTCGTTTGGGTATTCCAAACTTCAATTCTCACTTTATCTGGCTTTTTTGGGAACTTTACGTGCAGTTGCTGGAATGGATTTACCTTTGGTGTAGGTACTGGTATATCATACACAGCCTGGGAAAGTTCTTTACTTTTTTTAACCGTACCGTGCCAGGAATAGCTGGCGAAGGCATATTTAAGGTTAGTGTCACCTACACTAATGAAAGGTTTTGGGGGTTTTTCGTGTTTATAGGAATTCCATTGGTCAAAGGCGATTAGGACGACTAGAGCCACTGAAAGTCCAATAACCCATTCGATGATTCTTCTTTTAATATCTCATCCCCCCTAAAGGAGATTGTACCATTTATTTACATAAAACTATTAATTTTCCACAAAAAAAACAGTCCCAAAATGGAACTGGTTTTACCTTAAGACCTTGCGGCAGCAGTGCCTTTATTTTTAGAAAGGAGATATAAATAGTACAAGATAGAAAATCCGACGGAGCAGGCGGCGGTAATGTATATACTTCTATATCCAAGCATATGGCCGATTTGCCCAAAGACCATGGCGCCGACTCCGATTCCGAGGTCAAAAAACGAAAAGAATGTGGCTGTAGCCATTCCCCTTCTGTTAGGAGCTGAATTTTCTATCGACCATGCTTGTAAGGCTGGCTGGACAGAACCAAATCCTAAACCATATAAAACGCCTGCTGCGAAGAGGACCGGGTTGTTTTGAAGCCACGCGAGCAAAAGCATTGCGCATAAAATCAACAATGCACCAGGGATAAAAACGGCTTTATGTCCCCTTCTGTCATAGAGCTTCCCAGCGAAGGTCCGTGTCACCATTAGTGCGGCAGCATAAAAAAGGAAATACCATTGAATCCCGCTAATATGTTTTTGAGCTGTATAGAGTGGCAGAAATGAAGCAATTCCTCCAAAGGTTACTGTCATAAAAAATAATAAGAATGAAGGCTGAAGGGCGCCCTTTTCGTAAAGATCGAGTTTAACTGCCGCCCTTGTTTTGTTTGGTATAGCCTCAATTTTTTTAAATTTAATACGTGATGATAGCAATAAAGCCATTAATCCTAAACCCGCGCTTATTAAAAATAATTGCATAAAACTTAAAACGCCTGAAAGAATTAATCCAAGTGAAGGCCCAAATGCAAGTGCCAGATTACCTGAGAGGCCGTAATACCCCATGCCCTCTCCTCTTCTGCTTGCTGGAATCAAATCAGTTGCAATGGTACCCGAAGCGGTTGTCGAGAATCCCCAGCCCAAACCCTGCAGTACCCTTAAAGCAAACAAAAAAAAGATCGATGCCGCAAAACCAAAGGAACCAACAGTTAAAACAAAAATGGTCAATCCAGTTAAATATACGAAAGCTCTTCCCTTTGTCTCAAGTGCATGGCCGACGTATGGACGGATTAGCAAAGCAGAAAAAGTAAATATTCCTACTACAAATCCAATCAGCTGGTCATTCCCCCCGAGACTTTCAACAAAAAGCGGAATGGTTGGAAGAGTCATTTGAAATCCGAGGAAAATGAAAAAGTTGGCCAGGCATATTAGAATAAAGTCTCGGGTCCAGATTTTCTCCTTCACTTCACCAGAATGGGGGCTTTCTTTTAATAATGGCTGATTCATCCGTTTCGCCCTCTTTTCATTTATAATCGTATATTTTACAGGAACTTAGTTATCGTTTCTATAGAAATGTTTCGGATTCCGCAATTTACTATCAACAAATTTATTTACGATTTTTAAGTTTATATATTCGATATTTCTTTAAAGAATTTAACTATTTTATCTTTCATTGCAAGATTTGTCGGAACTCCATTTTTAGAAGGCCGGACTCCGTTTTGAAGATCATTAATGGTTAAGCCGAAACTCATTTGCAGATGAGGATAGTCCTTGAACTTTGCCCAATCGCCGCCCCATTCAAATCCTAGATTTTTGGCTATTTCCACAACTTCCTTCCAGTCACTTTTGCTATTTCCGTTTCCGTCATAATCCATATCCCAGATTAATTGTTCTCCTCCAGGTGCGGCAAGAGCGAAATCAATAGCAAGCCCGTAATTATGATAGGATTCTCCGCCCCTGGCATTAGTAACCACATTTCCATCAGATGAACGCCCTTGGGCATAAAGAGCATTCTGATCTTTGGCGCTTCGGAAATCATCTGTAATTACAACCCGAATCCCTTTTCGGGCTGCTTCATTTACAAGCTGTTTTGACTTGGCTTCTACTAAATCATTCAGCTTGGTTGGCATTGGTACTTTTTTGGTGGGCTGAGTTTCGAGGGAATTGAAAATAAACAAAATCGGAACAATAAGGAAGAGCAAGGTGACGAGCCATTTTCCTTTTTTGTTTAATTTCATTCTTATCATCCCTTTCTTCCTTATATTAAATATCGGTTATATTTCACCAAGAAAAAGGACCCTGAAACCAGGATCCGCAACTGTTATTCTATTAAAATACCATTTTTCCGCAAAAAAGACTATTAAAAGTCATAGCTCTT
Organism: Neobacillus terrae; assembly: GCF_011393025.1. Taxonomy (GTDB): domain Bacteria; phylum Bacillota; class Bacilli; order Bacillales; family Cytobacillaceae; genus Neobacillus_A; species Neobacillus_A terrae. The sequence goes on from NZ_JAAOEO010000012.1 coordinate 6,925, forward strand.
CATGATTTTACCTGCAATAAGTCGATATCCGTCGTCATCTAAATGAAGAGAATCACTGAAGTATTGTTTCTTATTCTTTCCCTTAAATAATTCATTGGTCGGGATATATTTTACATTCTCATGAGAAATAGCCAGCTTTTGAATTGATTGATTCCAATCATCAATATATTTCTCGATATGATGTCCTTCTGGATATGGATTGTAAAGTCCTAGTAAAATGACAGGTGCATTTTTATTCGCTGTTTGAAGAATCTTTAAAATAGCATTCATATTGTCCAGATAATCTTTCTTGGCCGCCTTAATTTTTTCAGGATGAAGCTTGGACAAGTCCCCCCCATTACTATGGATAAGGTCATTGGTTCCAATGAAAACAATAAAATAATCAGTCTCGTTTAAATGGTCTGCTGTTTTTATGTTCGCCAATTCCTTGAGAACTCCTGATGACTCCCGGTTCACTACACCATAATTTAGAATCTGGTAGTCAGTACCTTGATGTTTCTTATTTAATTCCCTTTGAAGCTGGCCAACATACCCCTGTTCCTTTCTATCGCCTTTTCCGTATGTTAAAGAATCTCCAAATGCCATTATTGTTTTTTGATTTCCTTTGGCTTCGGTATGATCAAAAAAAGTAACGTACGAATATACTCCGACAGTGATGGCCACCAGCAGAGCCAAGATAGTAAATATTTTTTTCATACTAATTCCTCTCCCGTTGTTTACAATTGTGTGAAATAATAATTTATACCCACTTTTATAAGAAACTACCCAATAAAAAGAAGTTTTAAAATTCTTACAAAGGGCATTCAAAGTTATTGTGGTATAATCTTCAACAAAATACATATGTGCGCAGGTGATGGACGTTGGTTAAAGAAGAAGTACAGTTAAAGAAAAACATAGGATTTATGGTAGCAGCTTCGCTTGTCGTAGGAACCGTGATCGGCTCGGGTATTTTTATGAAGCCAGGAGTCGTCATCTCTTCCACAGGTAATTCCACTCTTGCCTTATGGGCATGGGTTATTGGCGGTATTATTACCCTTGCAAGCGGACTGACCATTGCAGAAGTAAGTGTGAAAATCCCAAGAACTGGAGGATTATACGCCTATGTTGAGGAAGTTTATGGAAGCATGTGGGGCTTTTTATGCGGATGGATTCAGACTCTAATTTACGGTCCGGCTGTTATAGGTGCCCTTGGCCTTTACTTTGGAGAATTAGTGGCAGGCATGTTCGGCTTACCGCAAAGCAGTAAGATTATCATTGGTATTATTACAGTTATCTTCCTTTTTATTTTTAATATGCTTGGAACGCAGTATGGCGGTCTAATTCAGAGCGTGTCAACTGTGGCAAAATTAATACCCATTGCCATGATTGCCGTTTTTGGTTTGGCAAAAGGACATTCCCCTATTTTTAATATGAGCAGCGGTAGTACAGAAACGCTGGGAATGGGAGCAGCAGTACTTGCTACTCTTTGGGCATATGATGGCTGGATGAATGTAGGATTTATGGCAGGAGAAATGAAAAATCCTGCTAAAACTTTACCAAGAGCGATTATAACTGGAATCTTGATCGTAATGGCAGCTTATTTGGGTGTTAACTTTGCTATGCTGCATGTACTGCCAGCAGAAAAAATTGTTGAGTTAGGACCAAATGCTTCAAAAGAAGCGGCCAATATCCTTTTTGGATCAACAGGCGGTAAGCTGATTGCAGTGGGAATCTTAATCTCTATTTTTGGATGCCTTAATGGTAAAATCCTTACTTTCCCTCGTATTCCACTGGCCATGGCACAAGAAGGACATCTGCCGGCTGGAAAATATTTATCTCATATCAGCCCAAGGTTTAAGACACCAATACGTGTTACCTTTATGGAAATAGTGATTGCGATTATGATGATGCTGGCTGGAAATCCGGACAGGCTCTCTGATATCGCCATATTTTCAGTGTTTTTATTTTACGGACTAGCTTTCTTTGCAGTTTTCCTATTAAGAAAGACACACAAAAGTGTAGGTACTTATAAAGTGCCTCTATACCCTTTAACACCAATACTTGCAATACTCGGAGCTATTTATATATTGGGAAGTACTATTATGAAAACTCCCCTTGATACCTTTATTTCAATCGTTATAACCTTAATCGGACTTCCTGTCTATAAGATTTTGCAAAAGAATAGGCAGAAGTCCACTGGATAACGATGGCCACTAGATGATGGCCGCTGCACCTATGATTAAGGTCCATTTAGTTGAAAGCTATCACCGATTTTCCAAAGCAAGCAGAAAAGCTGCCAGACAATTTGTAATGGCAGCTTTTTTATGCGAATTTATTTATTAAATTTTCAAAATATTATAAAATATAATTATAAACTTTATATTTCAATTTCATATAATAATCTACAGAGTAATTTTCATTTTCCTCTGCCCATTAATCAATAAGGTTCTATTAACAATAAAAAAGAGGGTGATGTAATGTATTTTCATTTATTGATGACCGTCTTGGCATGGGTAACAGCCCTGACTTATCCTGGTCTATCGGATACATTCATAGCCACACTTGCAATTATGGGATTTGTCGCTTTTCTGCTTTTCTTAAAAGAAGCTCATGTATTTTTGAATCATCAATTTCTTATTCAGGCGGAAGAGGCTGAAGCGAAAGCGAGGCCGCTGTTGGCATCCTTTAAAGGAAGTTATGTATGTATCCGCGATGAGATATCGCCGTTTTCGGATGAATTTTACTGTATTGTTTTTTCCAACGGAGAGATCGAGATTCCTTTGTTTTGCAGAAGTATAAAAGTAATCCAAAAAGCAACTCAATCAAGCGGAGAATTAATGGTTTATTACAACGATTATATTCTTGTTGATGTAGAGGAAATTGCAGAAATGGCCCCCTCTATGGATGAAGATAAAAAACCAGCTGCTTTTAATTAAGCAGCTGGTTCTTTCATTGTTATTTTTTTATTTTTGTCTTGATCATTTGATTATGCTGTTCCATCTGGGTTAGCAGCTGATTCAAAAGCTTCGCAGCCTGCTGCTGATCATTGTTTTTGACCGCTTTTTTCAAATCACGGTATGTTTGAAAATGTGCTCTTTTTTGCTTATGGAACTCTTTTCTTTTTTCCTTAAGCTTTTCCTTGAATTCAGCTTGTGTTATTTTACCTTCCTCAAGCTGTTTTTTAAGCTCCTGCTTTTCATTCTTCCTAGCCTTCATCCAGGCTTCCCGCTTTGCAGCAAACTCTGGGCTCATTATTTTCTGATGCAGACTTTTACGCTCTGCAATTACCTGGTTCCACTTATCCTTTTGTTCAGGAGTGTATTTTTCCACCCAGGACAATAACTGCTGCTCACGCTTCTGCATCTTTGCTTTACAATCTGCCTTGTCCATATGGCGGCCATGATGAGCATGAGTTTTCGGATTGTCATTTGTACTATTTTCCTGAACCATTCCCTTTGCAGCCGCTACTCCTGGAACCGCTAAAGAAAGAACCATCAAGCCTGTAATTATTTGTTTTTTCATGCATTGTTCACCTCCTTAAATAATTAGTATGGGTAAAAATTGTGAACAAAAATGAAACACTCTGGGAAGATTTCTGTATTTTTCCATCGGAGCAGCCTCCTTAAATATATTTCCCTAAACGAAAAAATTATTTACAAAATCGACAAATATTTTTTAAAAGAGGTACTTGAGATATTTCTATAAATATCGTAATCTAAATATAGAAAGAGAATGTGAATCATTTCACATAGTATATAATCTTATTTTTTAATTCGATCATGTGAATAACTTCACAAGGATAGGTATTGGGGGAAATAAAGATGAATAAACCAAAAGTGTTCATATTAGGTGCTGGATACGGCGGTCTTGTAACTGGTACTAAATTAGAGAAAATTTTAAAATCCGGAGAAGCGGATGTTACTATAGTGAATAAACATGATTACCATTATATCACTACTCAGCTTCATAAAATCGGTGCTGGAACCGCAACAGACACTAAAGTGGCTCTTCCTATATCCGAGCTGATTGATCCATCAAAAACAAATTTTAAGAAAGCAATGGTTTCTTCCATTAATTCTTCTAGCCGGAGAGTTACGCTAGATACAGGAGAAGTTCTGGAATATGATTATCTCCTTATCGCGCTTGGTTTCGAGGTTGAAACCTATGGGATACCTGGGATTAAGGAACATGCCTTCCAAATCCGCAGCTTCAGGAGCACAAAAGCCATCTATCATCAAATTCATAAACAACTTGCATTATATAAAGAGGACCTGGATCCTTCCCGTCTTACCTTTGTGGTCGCAGGAGGCGGTTTTACAGGTGTAGAAATGCTTGGTGAACTGGCTGAAGGGATTCCAGCTCTTTGCCAAAACTATGATATCCCATCAGACCTTATTAAAATTATTGCGGTTGAAGCAGCTCCAAGTGTCCTGCCTTTCTTTGAAGAAGAATCAATTGATTATACCAATAGAGTGCTTGAAAAGTTCAATATCGATATCCGCACTGGAGCAAAAATACTTGAATGCACACCTAAAATGATCACGCTTGAAAACAATGTTGAAATTCCAACTCGTACTGTTATCTGGTCATGCGGGGTAAAAGCAAACAGTATTATTCAGGACTGTGGCCTGCCAATTGAAAAAGTTAAGCTTCCTGTAGATTCTATGCTTCGGGTTCAAGGAATGGAAAATGTATTTTGTATCGGAGACTGCGCATTATTTATGAAGGATGAAAAAAGTGCTCTTCCTCCTACTGCACAGGTAGCCTTACAGGAAGCAAGTGTTTGCGCAGAAAACATTGCTGCGTCCATTCGTAAGAGCCCATTGAAATTGTTTGAATACCATCACAAAGGTTCTGTTGCTTCCATTGGAAATTTGGCTGCTGTAGGCAAAGTTGGAAAGTTCCGTTTATCCGGATTGTTTGCAGCCTTTATGAAGAAGGTAATTGAAGCCCGCTACTTATTTATCCTTGGCGGCCCTGCTCTTATTCTAAAGCAGAACCTGAATTTAAAACATGGATCAGTTAAACTGGCTGCAAAAAACTAATCGAGTTCTATGGGCTTGTCCCATTAAACTATATATCAAAAGGCGTAATCGCCCGTTAAGCGGGGTAGGGCATTTGAAGAAAGGGTAAGGGCCGCCACGTCCTGTGGCAACGCCTTTCTGACTCGCATCCTGCGAGCCTCCGCTTCGACTGAGATAATGGAAACACGAAGAGCATAGCGCTTCGATGTTGACTTTTCGTAGGGAGAAGTAGGTTGGCCTCTAGCTGGATCAAGTATCACCTTAAAGTCATACTTGATACAAGATACTCAGGAAGCTTATTCTGAGTAGAAAACTCGCTGGGCGATGAAGCTGGATTATTTGCTTATATGTTTCTCCCAGCATATCAAGCTGAAGTTTAGATCCTTCCCTCTCCCAGGGAAACGCATTGTCTTCCTCCTCCCCCTCTGGATGGCAATTGCGCAGAAAAAGTAAGGCTGCCGATTCAGGCAGCCTTTTTCTTGTCTTTTCAAAAATTGGTTGTTTTTTCCTTTATTTCAGCTAGAATAATAATAACTATATTTTAAGCGAGGTATGTATGAAAAAGCTTTCCATTGGAATAATAGGTTTCATCTTCCTAGATTTATATTTTAATTTAGCGGTTAATGGTTTATCCAATATGTATTTTCAGTTGGCTTCCATACTGCTATTCTTCCCGCTTGCCCATTTTATTGCTTCTGCAGCGGGAATAGGCGGGTTAAAAGCGCTAGGCCTAAGCTTTAGTAATGGCTGGAAACGAAACTTTGCCTATAGCTTTTTAATCGGCTTTTTTTTCTGGGGCTTAATGTATGCGATACGTGACTGGACTGGAGCGATTGACATTACCGGAGTGAAATCGGCACAAGATGCAATTATGCCCATTATGGAAGCAGTTGTCGGATACTTTTTAGGCTCCCTCATTAATGATTTAATTGTGCGTGGCTATGTTTTCGGTTTATTAAAAGATAAGCTTCCTGCAGGCTGGATTTTTCTTGTCAGTATCCTAATCTATGCTTTAGATGATTACTGGCATGAGCCATTCTCCCTGGATAACTTTGTATTTTCTGTCCTACTTGGATTGTCTCTAACCTATGCTTTTTACAAAACGGGCACCATCTGGGCTGACACAGGCCTCCATTTTGGACTTAATATGGCTTTTTCTCTTCTATATGGATTGTCTCAAAAAGCAGGTTCAGGCATTTTTTTGATGAAGGAAGCGGCGCACAGTACTCTTTTAGCGGAAATGCTCCCAAATATTTTTTCACTTGCAATGTTTTTGTTCCTTCTGGCAGTCATAAAATTCTATAACTATGATTCTAGTAAAAACAGCTTTCATTCCGGTATTACTAAAACTTTTTAAAAAAGAGGTTATTATGGATATTCAATTAAAAGATGTAACTGAAAAGAATTTTTTTGAAGTAATTGCACTAAAATCCGATAAAGACCAGGAGAAGTATTTTCAAATATATGAACGGTGGGTTGGCTCCAATGCTTTTTTCCTTGCCGCCTGCCAAACCTTTGGGTTTAAACCAAGAGCCGTTTATGACGGAACTCAATTGATCGGCTTTGCCTCCCATGGTTTTCGAAATGAAACAGGGAGACACGAACTGATTAGTATGATGCTGGGACACGCCTTTCAGGGAAAGGGATATGGAGTTCCGGTTTTAAAAGCCATCATTGAGGAAATGAAGGAGGCCTATCAGCCTGAAGAGATTTACCTAGCGGGAATACAGATTTTTTTATTATATTGTTGTCCATTAAACCCCGCCTCTATTTTTTATATAAAATCAGCATATAGTAGAAATTCACAATTGTAAAATGATTCATTTTTGCTTACTGAATAGAAAAAACGCAGCCTGTCAGGGCCGCGTATGAAAGTTACTTTTATTTAATCCACTCAAGAATCTCAAGACGGTTTCCAAATGGGTCATCCACATAAAAACGTTTAGAACCTGGAAGCTTAATATCTACTTGAAACAGTACTCCTGATTCATTTAATTGGTCCATGACAGCTTCAATATTTTCAACTTCAAAAGCAGGATGTGCCTTTTTGGCGGGAGCAAATGGTTCTTCTATGCCGATATGAATCTGCACAGATCCCGACTGAAACCATGCTCCACCCCGCTTTTTTAATTCCTCCGGTTTTTCAATTTCTGTAAATCCAAGAATCTCACCAAAGAATTTTCTAGCTTTATTTTCACTTCCTTTCGGAGCTGCCAATTGAACATGATCAATTGATTTAAATACAATAGCCATCAAAAAACCCCCTTTTAGGTTTATTTTAGGCTAAAAGACTTGATAAGTGAATGTTCAAAATTTTATCAAATAGGATAAGTTTTAATTATGATTATAATAAGCGGACTAAAACCAAGTAATAAAAAATAGACATGATTTCTCATGTCTATTTCGTAATTAAAAGTTTTTTGCTTGCTGTTTAGCTTTCTCAATTGCTTCTTTCTTAATTTGTTCTGCACGATCCGGGAATTGGTTATGACCTTCCACAAACAATCCTTCAAATGAAGGAATTCCAAAGAATTGCATGATGAGTCCGATATACTTATGGCCCATTTCCATTCCTGCAGCTGGACCTTCGGAATAGACACCGCCTCGAGCCTGGATATGAAGAGCCTTTTTATCAGTCAAAAGACCAACAGGTCCCTGCTCGGTATATTTGAATGTTTTCCCAGCTGTGCAAATAGAGTCGATATACGCCTTCATAACAGGTGGGAATGAGAAGTTCCAGAGTGGAGTAACAAAAACATATTTATCAGCTGCTACGAATTGATCCGTTAATTGGCCAAGACGGCTGACTTTGCTTTTTTCTTCACTGGATAAATGATCAAAGCTTGAACCCGAGCGAAGTTTACCCCATCCGCTAAATACATCAACATCTATTTGCGGTATGTTTTCCTTGTAAAGATCCAGATGTACCACTTCATCATTTGGATTAGCTTCCCGATACGAATCGATAAAAGCCTTTCCCACTGCCATACTGTAGGATTGTGTGTCGTCATGCGGATGTGCTGTAATGTAAAGAACTGTTGCCATGATTTCTCCTGCCTTTCTGTTTGGTAATACTCTCCCCCCATTAACTTTTCCCTTATTTCGACAAGATATTCCTTCGTGTTTATGAAAAATAGGGATTGAATAAGTCCGGCCTTATAGCCTTTTATGAACGACTTTTTCCCGTGTCCCCACCGTCTTTTGTCTTTCATAGCTTTTATCAAAGACATTTGACCTATTCCGTTATGGTATCTATTTTAAATAGCCGTTCTGGATACATTTCCCTAAATAATTTCTTCCTTGATAGACCTTATGAATAACTTCTTACGATGATTTATATCAAAAAACTTCCTGCCATTAGCAGGAAGCCATTTTTTAATACACATCTCTTTTTGTAAAAACCCAAAAAGCCACCGCTAACGCAGCCGCCCACCATACCAGGAGCACAGCAAGGGAAAAGCTTAATGTCATTCCTTCAATAGGTGGGGCAGTCCCTTTCATGTAGTCAGTTAATCTTAAATTGACCATAAATAAGTACTTTGCCGAATTCCATGAGGAGACCATATTACTAAGAATGGCGCCAGAGATTAGGGCTGCCAGCATGACACCCATTCCGGCGGCTGTGCTTCTAATCAGCACAGAAAGCATGAATGATAATGTGCCAACTACAATGGCTACAAACCAGACAAGGCCAAAGTCCATCAATAAAAACTGCCATTGATCAAGAAGTTTTACGCTCTCTGTTCCAAGTCCTTGATTGGTCACATTAAAGCCCGTTAACACTGGGGCTCCCCAGCCTTTATACCCAAAGACCATCCCCGAAATTAGGTAAGATATGATCCCTGTAATTGCTACAATGAGTGAAATAGAAAGACAGAGTGTAATATATTTACTAAGGAGAACCTTCCACCTTCTTACAGGCCTAGTCAATAAAAGCTTAATCGAACCAAGACTGTGTTCGGAGGATACCAGGTCGCTGGCTATAACCATCACCATCAGCGGCAGGAACAGGTCAATGGAATTCTCCAAAAACATCCGCATAAAGGTTGGTGCGCCAGGCTCAGATGGATTGATATTATGATCCAAATAGTACTGCTGCTGCTGAAGACCGACCTTTAGCTGCTTTTTCCAGTCATCTGAAATTCGGCTGCTGCTGAGCCTGTTTTGAGTATCAATGATCTGCTGCTGCAGAATGGTTCTCCAGTCGTTAGTTCCCAGCTTGTGGCGCTGCGTTTCCACCTGCTTATATTGAGCATATGTAAAAAGAGCAACAAGAACTGCGATAATCGCGGCAATAACAAGAAGCCGCTTCTTAGCAATAAGCTTCATCATTTCATTTTGAACCAGTTTAATCAATTTTGTCACCCCCGGTCAGTTCCAGGAACAAGTCTTCAAGAGCAGGCAGTTTTCTGTTCATTTCAGTTACCTTTACTCCTGCATCTACTAGCTGTTTATTCCAGAGGGCTGCTTTTTCCGATTCATATTCAGTCCGGATAAAACCATCGCCGCTATCTTCAGTCTTTGTTAAAGATGAGAGAATTTCCTTACCTTTTTCAAATGGCTCAAAACTCCAAATTAGCTGTTCACGATTGGATAATAGGTGCTCAACTGTGTCGGTCCGAATTACTTTCCCCTTTGAAATAATCGCTACCCGATCACATAAAAGTTGAATCTCACTTAAAAGATGGCTGGAAACCAAAACACTCAATCCTTCGCTTTCCGCAAGAAACCGGATGAATTGCCTCATTTCTCTTATTCCGGCAGGATCCAATCCATTGGTAGGCTCGTCTAAAATTAGAACCTTTGGTCTGCCAAGGAGAGCCTGAGCAATTCCAAGTCTTTGCCTCATTCCAAGCGAATAAGTCTTAACCTTATCATGGATCCGGTCTGTCAGGCCAACCAGCTGAGTTACCTCTGTTATTCTCTCTTCTCCGACATCATCAAGCATTCTAACAAAATGGAGAAGATTATCCCAACCTGATAAATATGGGTATAATTCAGGATTTTCTACAATACAGCCAAGATTTTTCATCGCCTCGAAAAAATGGTTCTCGATATTGTAGCCGCCAATTTCTACGCTCCCCGAGGTCGGTTTAATCAGGCCGACAAGCATGCGGATGGTTGTCGTTTTTCCAGCACCATTTGGTCCAAGAAAACCGAAAACTTCCCCTTCCTTTAAGTCGAAGCTGATACCCTTAATAATTTCTTTTTTTCCTATCGTTTTTTTTAGATTTCTTACAGATAAAGTTGTCTTCTCCATTTTCCCTTCTCCTTACCAGGTGATCAGTGATGCTACCCGTTCAGCAATCAGCCGGTGTCCTTTTGTATTGGGATGGAACTTATCGGAATATAAATAATCATTAACTTTTAGCTCAAATAAATCGAAGGTTGGAACAAAAACAACCTTTGGAAATGAAGCACTAACCTCCGCACTTTCATAATTAATACGGCGGATGACTTTTGAAATATTTTTACCTTCATTAAGATTCATAAAGGGATTATAAAGACCAACAAAAAATACTCTTGCATCAGGATTCGAGGTCCGAATCTGTTTCAAAATTGCCGTCAGATTCTGAAGATAGCTTTTTTCAATAATCTGCAGCTTGTCCGACTGATAATCAGCAAGACCCTGTCCGCCTCTGAATAAATCATTTCCCCCTATGGTCATTAAAACGATATTAGCACGCTGTATTTGGCGCTGCACCTCTTTTTGCCCGAGCTGGGTGCGGAGCTGGTCTGAACGCTGCCCGTTTACGCCAAGATTAAGTAGCTTGACAGGCTTTTTTGTTTTTGTTTTTAATTCATCGATTACATCTCCAACATAGCCCTTTCCTGATTCATCGCCAGTGCCCCGGGTCAATGAATCACCTATAGCGACAACCCTCAGCTCTTTTCCATTTTCCTTTGCTTTTTCAGGGGCTTTTGAGGCTGTAATTGGATTAGGTTTCCCACCATAGTAATCAGCCATTGCCCAGCCAAGGCCTCCAAGCCAAAGGACGAAGAAAATAGCAGCAATTATAGTAATGACCCGCAGAATATTTTTATTCAAAGGAATCTTCCTTTCTTTCAGCATCTAATGACCATTTAATCACAAAAAAGGACTAAAACAAAACAGCTGGGCTTCAAAAGTCTTAATGATTAATGTCTTGTTAAGCTCCGTGCTCTGGGACGTTCATTTACTAGTTTAGGATCTGGCGAATTTTAAAGCAGCCACTTATTGCCGCTCCTAATCTCTTTCAACTTCCATTATAGAACGATCATTCTTTGCCATCAAATTCCATTGTGCTAAAAAATGGGGATGTTCACATTTAGTTAAGCTGCTACCTAGCGGGCTGTTCGGACTGCCTTAGACATTTTCTTAAAAAGTCACTAAAATGGAAAAAACACACGATATCTATTGTAAAAATACGTGTGTTCCTCCATGTCCCTTATTCTAATATGATTTATTTTTGTTATCCTTCTTTTTTCCTTATTCATTCAAGCGGGATATTTTCTTTGGACTATCAAGTGAGGTAAGCACCCGGAATAATTCAAGCAGCAGGATGGAAAAACCAAGCCACACACCGCCAAACACATATCCGCCTAAAATCTGACTTGGCATCTGTGTTCCAAAGTAAATTCTGGCTACCCCTAAGAATAGTACAGCGATTACCCATCCGATAATCAAAAAAGTATGAACCTTTAGATTACGTGTATGCCTTAAAATGATAAAAAAGAAAAAGCCATAGATCACAAAAGCCATTAAAGATTGCTCACTAGGAAAACTATAAGGAAAACGGTCTAAAATTGATGGTTCACCAGGAGCCACACGGTGAAAGGTGTTTCGGAGAATTTCTTCATATAATTCGCCACCCAGCACAATAATAAAAAGGAAGAATATCTCCAAAAATTTCTCCTGGCCTCTCCAGACGATCCACCCTAAGGTAAGAATGATCATCATAATCAGCCAAACATTTTTACCAAGCCCGATAAACAAAGTCATCAGCCAATCCATCCGGCCTGTCAGAACCGCTGTAACAACCATACTGACCACTTTATCAAAGTCGTTAAATTCATTTCCAATATAATCTTCTATCATACCTACCATCAGGATGATCAAAAGCAAGGTCATAAGTGAAACTGCTGAAATAAAAAAGGTAAATCTTTTTCTTGTTCGAAAAGCATATAGGACCTTTTCCATTCCTCTTGTAAAACTTGAAATAATTTGCGTTTTAAATCTTCTGAAAAAGTAAATTCCAATAATCAGAATGGCAATCAATAGTACTGCAATTAACAGGTACTTTACAATCGAGTCATGGAATTGTTCCCATTTAGGCCCGAGTAATTTTCCAAGAATGACAAAGGTTGAAACCCATATAAATGAACCGATTGCAGAATAGGCCGCATAAACTCGGAAGGGAAGCCGTGTGATACCTGAAAAATAGCCTGTCATATGCCGAACGCCCGGGATAAAAAACGCAATTATGAGGAGCTTATTCCCGTATTTTTTAAACCAGGAGGAAGTGGTTTTAAGTTTTTCAGGCCCAAGATGGATTTTCGGTCCATATTTTTCGAAGAATGGCATTCCAAGCTTGCATCCAATTCCATATGCTGCCACCATGCCTACTAACCCTCCAATACCGGCCGACATGACAGCTGCTATCCAATTCATCTGGCCCTGATATGCCAACAATCCCGCGTAACCCATCATCGCCTCAATAGGCAGCGGAACGGCAAGAATACCCAAAAAAAGGGCTAAAAAAAGGACCAGGTAACCGTAATCATTCATGAAAGTAATAAAAATATGCAATTTCGAAAGCCCCTCTCTCCGGCGTGAAACAGAAAAAAAAACAAATTTATATATTAATAATTATTATTTCCTTCATAGAAAAAACCCTACTTCTTTACTATAGTATTCACAGAGCAGGACTTCAATAAAGATGACCAAAAAAATTTGTCGAATTTCACGAGTAAAATTCCGTTTATGGATAATTTTTCTATTAATAGGAAAAGATACGCACAAAAAAAGAGTGACAATTGATTGCCACTCCCAATTTCATTCTATTGTTCTTACCTGTTTTCTAGAATATAATCAAAATCCTTTTCAAATAGATCAGCAAAATCTTCAGTAATAAATTTGCCCCTTTGTGCTTGGATATGATTCTCTAAAGCTTTTAGCTTATCAGCTGTTTTGTCCTTTTGTACAGCTAGCACTTGCGCTTTAAGGCTCTTTATAATTCCTTGGTTTGTAAAAGCTTGGTTAGCTTCGCCCAGGTCGATTAATTCATCTAGGTGGTCAATATCAATTAAGATAAAGATACTGAATTCTTTTGATGCTGCGTTGCCTGCCCCATCCTCTGCCCGGACTGTAAGTATATGTTCACCTGGAGCTAATGTCAGCGGTTTGATATTGTTTAAACTAGAAATCACAACTCCGTCAAGAGCATACTCAACTTTCGCAATATCGCTCAGGTTATCCTCTATAGTTAATACGGTTTCCATAACACGATCAGTTTGGAAGAATGCTAGTTTTCCACTGACACTGATTTCGGGATCCGTTTTGTCGATCCATATTTCTATTGTTTTGGCCTCTTCCACATTCCCTGCTTCATCTATGCTTCGGTAGGTTACAGCATTTTTTCCTTCATTGGATACCGTCACTTCCCCGTTCACTGGCACCCAATCCCCGTTGTTGAGACGGTATTCTGTTCTTGCAATTCCTGCACCCGAACCATCTTCGGAATTAAATGCAACGACTACATCTTTGTTACTATATTTTCCGGCGGCTGCCCCATTTGTGGTTACGGTTGTATTAGGGGCTGTTTTATCAATCCAGACAGCCAGAGTTTGTGTCTCTTCCACATTGCCTGCTTGATCAGAACTGCGGAATTCAATCACATTTTTCCCTTCCTGGGAAATTGTTACGTCTCCTTCAACAGCGGTCCACGTTCCATTGTTCAGCCGGTATTCTGTTTTTGCGATACCCGAACCTGAACCATCTTCAGAATTAAATGCAACGACTACATCTTTGTTACTGTATTTTCCTGCGGCTGCCCCATTTGTGGTTACGGTTGTATTAGGGGCTGTTTTATCAATCCAGACAGCCAGAGTTTGTGCCTCTTCCACATTGCCTGCTTGATCAGAACTACGGAATTCAATCACATTTTTTCCTTCATGGGAAATTGTTACGTCTCCTTCAACCGTTGTCCACTCTCCGTTGTTCAAGCGGTACTCCGTTTTTGCTACTCCAAGGCCAGCAACATCGTTTGCTGTAAAAGAAAGAACAACATCTTTATTGTTATACCTCTCTCCAATAAATCCATCAGCAATCACGCTTGTGACAGGTGGTGTGTGATCCGAGGTTTCAAAGTGAGACATATTTAATGGCTTGAGCTGGTATGTCCCTTTAAAAACAGAGGCTATCCCAGTGATATTGACAATATTATCTTCAGCATATAACTTGCTCCATTCCGCGAATGAAATGCCCGTCCGGCTGTCTATTCTTATTCTAGTTGTGCCGTTCTCACTTACAGCATCAAATTCAAAGGTACCGGAAGTATCAGCCGCTGGAAGGTTCTTAATTCTGACATTTTGGAGCGTGATTAGCGTCCCTTGATTGGCTTCATTAACCGTAGGCTGGACAGCAGCATCTGGTATCTCTTCTGTACTTATTTTCTCTATTTTCACTGGATCTGCCAGTTCCAGTTCCGTGTTATAAGTCTTTTTTACAGCAGTGATGCGCACATAGTCACCCTGCTTAAATCCGGTATCATTCTGGTAGACGTAAATTCCTGAAGTTCCTTCTTGCAGATAAAATCCCTGTCCTCCAAAAACGCCAGGTTCTGAAGTGATCGTTCCTTCAACCGTAACGAGTGTCCCGTCCGGCTGAGTTCTTGCATCCTCAACCGAAATTGGTGCGGGAGCCGTATTTTCATCCGGAAGCGGTTCTGCAGCAACATTACCCAAGGTAACAGCTTCCGTTACGAGGTTGGTACTCCCCTGCCTCAATCTTAAGTTTGCAGCACCTGAACTTCCCGCCTTTACCTGGATCGTCAGCGTTTTAGAAGCATGTCCTTTTGCGTCAGCCGTAACTGAAAAATTCGAGCTATAGCCGTAGGCGGTTGGCCACGTGCCGTCTGCATTCTGAACCTTCGCAACCTGTGTGCCGCTGCTTGTTAGGTAGATTCCAAGATTCAGATTGTTCAATGTACTTCCTGCTGCGAGGCCGTCCACTTCCACTCGAACCTGGAATGGCTGGCTATTATTGGGCAGCGTACTTTGATGAACGAATTTGTATTGTGACTGTCCTGTTGGAGGAGGAGGAGTTTGCGTACTGCCCGCAGCTCCATATGAACCACTTTTAAAAGTAGACGGAACATACCATTTATAACCGGCTGCCGGGGCGGCCCACGGTTCAGCCTGTGGCTCAACAGAAGTCGCCGGGTCTTCGTTTTCTTTCTGGGCCGGGTCAAGTATCAGCTTTGTCGGCTGATCGAGTACCATTCCGGAAACTTGGTTAAAGCTTGTATAGCTTTCTTTATTTGCGAGCCATTTTACCGTCTGGACGAGGAACTTACCATCATCTTGCTCTTTGAAGCCATCATAAGTAGTTTTTTTGGAACCATTCTCTTCACGAACATATTTAGGTGACGCATCTTCTACAGGAGAGGAATCACCGATGAACGCAGCTTTCCCCAGTCCGAATTTCGAGATTGCGGCAAATGGTCCTTCAGCACGGCCGCCCCCGTTGTAAACACCCTTATCTACTCCACTGGCCCATCTCACATTTGTTGAAGGAAGATACACGACACCCTTCGCTATTGAAGGGTCAATAATAGCAAGTGTTGATCCGGCATGCATTGCGACCGAGTTTACTCCCTCAGTTATACCAAATGATTGGGAAGGCGCCGCTATGTCTGTAGCATTTACATCGCCCACCGCATTATACCGAAAACGGATTCCGAACTTACTTCCGAGCCAATCGGAGCTTTGAACCCCCTGCATAGCAGGCGAACCCGCTTCTTCCTGGTTCATTCCTTTAGCCGGATTCGAAAAAGCGCCTCTTCGATAACCGTTCATGACTTCAGAAGCATCCCATCTATTCTTGTTGCGGTCAGCATTGTAATGATCGGCAATAAAAAAAATACTGCCGCCTTCCCGAACATATTGTTCCATGGCATCTTGCTCAGTTTTCTTGTAAGGGATATTCGCTTCCCCGATAATAAAAACATCATAATTCTTTAATTTGTCATATGTAACGGCCTGCTCGCCAAAGGTATAAGGAATTTGGCGTGATAATTCCTCTACACTGAAACCAGCTGATTTTAAACCATTGGCAAAATCAGAGAATGCACCGTCGATAACCCAGTCTGCAGCTCCCGCTGTCTGTCCGTGTGTATTATCAAACAACACCTTTTTGCCCGCACCGTCTGGCAATACAGCTGCCGAAACTGTTTCGGCGGCTGCAAAACCACCTCCAATATTACCGGCTAAAGCATTTGTCAGAACTAATACTGTTAGCAGTATCAGCCTCATGGTTCTTGCAATCGTTTGGTTTTCCAATCCCTTACCTCCTATTAAATAGTATTTTACATATAAAGGTAAATCTAACTATATTATTCCATAGAAAGCATTCTTTTTAATGATTCGAAAGATTCAATCAATATTTTAAAAACTAGGCTAATATACTCAATAATCATCTCTTTATTTTTCTGAATCAAAAATGGAAGATAACGGAGGCCTCTCCATTGAAGGTTAACTAGAGAATATATTAAAGATGCTCATATTGCCTCTTCAACTACCGGTACTATTAGTGGATAAAGAAGTTGAATAGCCACCTTTTCTGTAATAGTACCTATGCATTAATAACTTCCAGCTATTTGAATGAATTAATATGTGTAAAAAAAGAAGGTGCGGTTTCCCCACACCTTCTTTGATCTATTCTATTATAGGTTTCCTTTTGGTCCAAAGAATTCGAAGTAGATGCGATCATCACTAACTCCAAGTTCCTTTAATGAATGATTAACTGCCTTCATAAATGGAACCGGACCACAGAAATAGAAATCGGCGTTTTTAACATCAACATTATTTGTAAGCCATTCCTTTGTAACATAGCCTTCTACGTCAAAACGGTTTTCTGCACGATCTTCATCCGTTGGTGCATCATAAAATACTACATTTTTGATATTTTCATTTTTCAATTGTGATACTTCATCACGAAGAGCATGTACTTTACTATTCATAGCAGCATGAATAAAGGTTACTTTTCGTTCAGGCTGAACTTCCGCAACTGTTTTCAGCATGCTTACCATTGGTGTTAATCCAACTCCGCCGCTAAGCAATACAAGTGGTGTTTCCTTTTTTGTATTTAGAACGAAGTCACCTGCTGGTGCGCTGACAAGAATAACATCTCCCTCATTAACTGATTTATGAAGGTAATTGGATACCATTCCGTCCGGGTTGTTTGTACCAGCTTCTTTTTTAATACTTATACGGTAATAATTTTTTCCTGAGACATCAGACAAACTGTATTGGCGAATATGGTTATATTGTTCGCCTTCCATTTCAATTTTCAAGCTAATATATTGTCCTGGTTCAAAAGTCGCAATTTCTTTGTTATCTTCTGGTTTTAAATAGAAAGAAGTAATAACTTCGCTTTCTGGCTGCTTGCGGGCAACAACGAAACGACGGAATCCATCCCAGCCGCCTTTTTGGTGTGCTGTCTCATCGTACATTTCAGCTTCTATGCTAATAAACGCATCGGCAATAACTCTATATGCTTCTGCCCATGCATTGATAATTTCATCTGTGGCAGCATCTCCAAGCACTTCTTTAATAGCCATTAATAAATGTTTTCCTACGATAGGATAATGTTCAGGCTTAATTCCAAGGCTGCGATGCTTATGGGCAATTTGTTTTACAACAGGAATTATCACTTCAAGATTATCAATATACTTCGCAGCAGCATATACTGTTCCGGCAAGTGCCTTTTGCTGGCGCCCTTGTTTTTGATTGGCATGGTTAAAAATATTCAGTAATTCCGGATGATTGTTAAACATAATCTTATAAAAATGAGTAGTAATTTTTTCACCATGCTCTTCTAAAACCGGCACAGTAGATTTAATGATTTCAATGGTATTTTGATTTAACAACTCGAACACTCCTTTAAGTTTTCACTATGACAATAGTGATTATATGAAACTTCACACAACGATTAAGTGATTTAAATCACAGAAAAAGAGTTTTTAACGTTTTTGTAAAATAACTAATTTTTCTGATATTCTAGAATGCCGTTTGTCTATTAATTTTTTTAAAAACCAATGTAAAAAAGTTCAAAAGTTTAATTGCCTAAAATTTTAGGGAAAGATACCTACATACAACAAAGAAATGGAGTGTAATGAATGAAAAAAAGCTTAGTTCCGATCCTGGTGATTGTGGGGATCATAGTCATATTTGGCTTGATGCTAATGGGGAGTTATAATGGCTTCGTCAATGCCGAGGAGGATGTTGATCAATCCTATGCTCAAATTGAAAATCAGCTGCAGCGAAGACTTGATTTGATACCAAATCTTGTTAAAACGGTTCAAGGATATGCTGCACATGAAAAGGAAGTTATTCAATCCATTTCGGATGCCCGCGCAAGATTGGCTGGTGCAAAAACACCTCAGGAAGAAGCTACAGCGAATGCTGATCTTTCAAACTCTTTAAGCCGGCTTCTTGTGGTAGTAGAAAATTATCCAAACCTAAAAGCTGATGCACAATTTACAAGACTTATGGATGAGCTGGCTGGTACGGAAAACCGACTGTCTGTAGCCCGCAGAGATTATAACAATCAGGTAATGGTGTATAACAAAAGAGTCAAACAGTTTCCGGGTGCCATTGTAGCAAGCATGACAGGTTTTGATAAAAAAGAATACTTTAAAGCAGATCCAAAAGCGCAGCAGGCTCCTCAAGTAGACTTCGGGGGAAATGGAAAATGACCTTCAAAAGAGTTTTTACTCTTTTCCTTTCCTTTCTGATTCTCCCCCTGCTGCAAGGTACAGCAGCGTTTGCCGAGGATAAAAATATCCCGGCTCCGGTCGGTGATATCTATGTTCAGGACTTTGCAGACGTTTTATCACCTGAGGAAGAGCAGCAGTTAATCCGGCTTGGACGATCGATAGATGAACATTCTACAGATCAGCTTGCTGTTCTGACTGTCAATACGCTTGGCGGAATGGATATTGACGAATATGCCAACAAAGCTTATCGAGCTTACGGCCTAGGTACAAAAGAAAAGAACAATGGTGTTCTGCTTGTCCTTGCTATGAAAGAAAAGCGAATCAGAATTGAAGTGGGCTATGGACTGGAAGGAACAATTACGGATGGTGAAGCCGGACGAATACTGGACCAATATGCCCTGCCCTCTTTAAAAGCAGGCCAGCCCAACCAGGCAATCCTGAATACCTACCAGGCTCTTTCCAAAAAAGTTGGAGGCGGGGACCTTGGGGCTAGCCAGGAACAAGCTAGGCAGCCTCAGGACCAGGGAATTGGCATTCCTTCATGGCTTATTATTCTTATAGTAATCGGCTTTTTCATTCTTGATTTTACCTTTTTTGGCGGTTCTCTCTCATTTGCCCTACTCTCCATTCTTGGAAGAGGAGGAGGTGGCGGAGGCAGTGGAGGCCCACGAGGAGGTGGCGGAGGTTCATCGGGCGGCGGAGGCGCAGGCCGTGGCTGGTGAAACGAAAAGCGAACCCCCCTTTAGTGTCAAATGGCGTGTATCAAGTATCTCCTAAGGTAATCTTGATGCAAGATACCTTCAACTAGCGTTGGAGCAAGACGCTGAATAAGGGAATACATCTCTCGAACTGCAATCTAAAAGCCCCTTTCAGTTTTATATTGATAGGGGCTTTATTTTAAGGAGGGGCTATTATGAATGATTATAAAGAGGAGCTGGACGAAGAGGAGAAAGAAAAGGAAATTCCTTGAATACATCCGAATGCAAAACGAAGCCATGAAACGGCTATATAAAAAAATAACCGAACAGGAAAATGAAAAAAATAAAAACAGTTTCCTTTTATGAAAACTGCTTATTTATGTGTATTATTTTTGATTTAAATAGGCTACTGCACTCTTTAGGCTGTTTTTTACAACAGTGCCTTCAAAGCTAATTCCCAGCTGTACCATTGATTGAGCTACTTCTGGTCTTAGGCCGGTTAAAACAGTAGCCACTCCAATTAGCTTTAAGGAACTAATTACCTGAAAAATCTCATTAGCTACCATAGTATCAACAATTGGGACTCCTGAAAGGTCCATAATTAAATAGAGATTTCCTAGTTCGGAACATCTTTTAAGCGAGGCTTCTTTCAAAATGCGCGCTCTATGGGTATCGAGTTCACCAATTAAAGGCAGTATCGCAACTTCATCAGACAACGCAACAACAGGAACAGATAATTCCTGAATGGCCTTTTGGGCGAGATCCATCGTCCGGCGGTGGAATTCAACATAGGAGGCACTGAAAATATAGCCTGCATGATCTAATAATGGATCAATAACGAAATTGATTTGTATTAATTCACTGCCAGTGAAGGTTAAATCCTTAAGTTCTTTTTCTATTTCCTCCAGTAGCACAATTCGGTATGACGTTAATGTTTTTAATGATTCATCTAATGGAAGATCTCGCTTAACAGCACTTTCTCCTGTTAGCTTTGCCCACTCAGTAACTTTATTCCAGACTTTTTCATTACTATTGTCTTTAATTGCCTGTCCCAGCAGCTGAAGGAGCTTGGCACGCCATTGATGCAGCCCTTCTTCATCCTCTTTGGCAATCTCCTTTTCATGTACAAAATCTTCTTTTAAATATCTGCTTATTCTTTTTCCCATTTCATAGCTATTTTGAATGATGCTTTCCCCTAAAACTGAAAATCGTTCCAACTTCTTTTCCCCCATTATGTCGTTCTAGTTCAGTTTTTATTTATGTTCCTATTATATTCTAATCAATTATGGTTTTACTAATTTTAAACTTGCTGTCTAACTTATTGGACATAAGAAAGGCGTAAGCGGTCGCCACGTCCTTTGGCAACGCCTTTCTGACCCGAGTCTTGCGGGCCTCCACTTCGACTGAGATAAAGGATACACGAATTGCAAAGCACTTCGATGTTGACTTATCGTAGGGAGAAGCGGGATGGACACTAGGCACGGGCGCTGGAGCTAGACAATTTAAAAGGTAAATCTTTATACTTTCTTAACCATTAAAAAAAGCCCCATGAAGGAGCTTTTATTCTTCGTTTCTTAATGGCACTGTTAAAATGCCCATCTCTTCCACATGCCTTTTTGCCTCAGCATCTCCAAGTTTATATATCATGGCATATATATAGACCATCCGATCGTCATATTCGTTATTTGGAGATGATTTATGATATTCCAGAAAAGGTACATGCGCCCTGCTAAAGGCTTCCCAGTCGGTCTCGTACTCTTCGTCCAGCATTTCACGGAGAAGATCGATTTCATCGTCAGTTGCTTGAAGCCTAAATGTCCAATCCCAGTTTGGATCCATCATAATCTCCCCGGTAGCAATATCAAGGTAATAGATTTGTGTTGGTTTCTCGTTCATACTTCCACTCCTCTCTTTTCTCTTGATTTACCACATTATCCCGGTATTTAATCTTTTTAACTGCAATTTAGATAACCCCGCAATGTAAACAAATAGGTTAAAAAGTAATTTGGATAATATTTGAGCAAAAGGCCATTTCGGGATTTTTCCCGAAAATGGAATAGTAGATTTAGGCCAGTCCCTAGCAAGCTGATCTCTTTGAATGGAACTATTTTTTGAAAGCATCTTCATCCTCTTAAACGTTATATATATCTATTTTAAAATAAGCTTGGTTCTACTGCCACCCAACTTTCTAAACCCAGTTGATTGAAGTGGAAGGCACGAGACTCCTTCAGGATTAGCAGGACAGGTGAGACCCCACAGGCTTGTGCGCCGAGGAGAAAGAAGAACTGAAGTGACTTGTTCAGCCCCGACAAGCGCTGGAGGGCCTGACGATGAAGTTGTTCTTTTACTTCAACGGCAGGACTGAAGCGACCTCGAGGGGCTAGTCACTGAAGTTTGACAGGCTCACCGCCCGCCCCCGCGCGGAAAGCGAGTGCCTGGGAACGGAAATCAACAGCCCCCCTCTACAGTCTGCGGCTTGGCGAATGCCAAGCTTTTCTAAGTGAGAATAGATAATCATAAGGTTATAAAAAAGGGCAATAGTAAATGTCGGAGGCAGTCACCCTTTTGCTCTGATTAGCAAATAAAGGCTGACTCCACGGAGTCAGCCCACTAACCATTATGATTGTATTGTTTTATTATCTCTATCGACTATAACTCTATCATTTTTCATAAAAGGCCACCAATTGGCTTCTCCAAAGATTTTAACCATTACTGGTACAAATAATGGAAGAATCACTAATGCGTAAAGACTGAGACCTACTAGCAGAATAGTGGCAATTTGCAGCAATGACAATACGCCTGCTGGCATCATGGCTGCAAATGTTCCGCCAAGAATGACAGCCGCTGAAATGATAACAGTACCCATTTTTTGCATAGAGAACAGAATCGCTGACTTTACTGGCATATCGCGATGTTCATTAAACCGGTCCATTAAAAAGATACTATAGTCAATTCCGAGAGCTATTAGGATAACAAAAGCGAAGAACGGTACCGCCCAACTGATTCCAGTATAGCCAAGCCAATTGACAAAAATCGCTTCTGAAATGGCCATCGATGTATAATATGTCAAAATCAGAGAGGCAATGAGGTAAAGCGGCATAATGAATGAACGAAGCAGGATAACCAATATGATTGCAATTCCTGCTAGCATTAAGACAACTGTGCGGGAATAGTCATGATCGGAAATCGTGTTAAGATCACTATAAATACTTGTTACACCGCCTAAAGCTACCTTCGCATTTTCAAGCTTTGTATCTTTCACAGCTCTCTCAACTGCCTGTTTAATATCATCTACCCGGCTGATGGCTTTGTTTGAGTATGGATTGACGTTAAATACAACATCCATCGTCATAACTTTTCCGTCCTTGGAAATATAGGCATTCATGGCCTGTGAAAAGTCCTTACTGCTAAGAACTTCATCTGGAATGTAAAAACCGTTTCTTTTAACCTGTGAAACTCCATCCAGATAATCTTGGGCGGAATTAAGCCCTTTTGACACTTCATTTAAACCATTAGCGCTTTGTGTAAGTCCATCTGTCAGCTGATCCAGCTGGCCGCTTAGGCTTCCAAATCCGTTCAAAAGCTGCTGCTGGCCATTTTGAATTCCATTCAGACCGCCGGTGAATTTCGAAAGATTACCAATGATTTGTCCCTGCCCATTGGCCATAGCATCAAGGCCTGCCTGCTGCTGGCTGATTCCATTAATCAGGGCCTCCATGCCCGCAATAAGCTTCTGCTGGCCAGAGATTAGAGTTTCAAAGTTAGTATTTGCAGTGTTTAAGCCGCTCTGTATCCCTGTCAGTCCGCCATTCAGCTGCTTAATACCTCCGTCTAACTCGCCTAGCTTTCCTTGAACAAAAAGGACGGTTCCTTTGATTTTATTATAATCTTGATCATTTTTTACATCATATTTGCTTTCGAGATTCGCAAAGTTTGTGTTCAGGGAACCGAGTCCTGCCTGCAATCCGGCAAGCCCTGTTTCAATTCCCTGGTATTTCTGCTGAAGTGTTCCAATTCCTGCAGCAGCCTGTTGATACCCTGCAAGCAGCTGCTTACTTCCGTTTAACATAACTTCAGAGTTGGTTTTAATGTCTTCCAAGCCCTTTTTGATTTGCGCTGATCCTGTTGAACCTTTTTTCAGGCCTGTTTGAATCTGTTCCAATCCATTCTTTAATGGAACCATTCCATCCGTCAGCTGCTTTGTTCCATTAATAAGGCTTCCAATTCCATTTGTTGCTTCCTTTAGCTTTGGAGCAGAAGCCTCCAATTGTGAACCAGCCTGGTTAAGACCGCTGCTGATTTGTTTAATTCCATCATTTCCTTTGCCCAATCCACTTCCCAGTGTTTGAGCCTGTTTCGAAATATATAAGTCATCAATCGGTTCGCCAGTTGGGCGTGTTACCGATCTTACGACAGAAACATTATCTACTTTTTTTAATTCCTGGCTGATTTGTTCTGCTAAGGCAATATATTCGGATGAGTTCATTTTTTCATCATTTTTTATTACCACCTGAGTAGGCATAGATTCACCAGGTCCAAAGGCATCTGAAACAATATTAAATCCTTTAATTGAGTTAAAATTATCGCCGATTTCCTCAAGAGAGTTGTAAGATAGCTTTCCATCATAGGTAAACAGGAAAGGTACCGAAATAACGGCAACGATAATAAGTGCTATGAGCGGGCGGGCAAGGGCAAATCCACCGACAGCGCCCCATAGCCTGCTGTCCCGATGCTCCAGCTTGCCTTTCGCTGGCCAGAAAAGCATCCGTCCAAGAACAGACATAAAAAAGGGCACAACAGTAAACAATGCCAATAGTAAAATGGCTACTCCAACCGCGACTGCAGATGCAGATTGATAGAGTTTAAAGGTAGAAAAACCTATTGAAGCAAAACCAATCATTACAGCAAGCCCACTAAAGAACACCGTTTTACCGGCGGTGCGATATGTTTCAATAATGGCATCTCCAACAGTTTCATGATGATTCATTTCTTCCTTAAATCGGCTTAATAATAGAATACAGTAATCTGTTCCAATTCCGAAAAGAACGGAAACAAGGAAGGTCTGTGTAAAATTAGACAGCGGAAAATTGGCCTTATCCACAAGCATGGCAACAATCGACTGTGATGCAAGATAGCTTATACCGACTGTAATTAACGGAATCAGCGGAGCGATTACGGAACGGAATACGAGGAGCAATATTACCAGGATAAATACGACTGTTATTCCTTCCGTCTTTTTCAGGCCATCCTGTGAATTAGTAACGAGATCCTCATCAATCATCCAGCTGCCAGTATAATAATGTTCAACTTTGCAATCTTTAATAGATTGATAAAGCTCGCTGGAGATCTCTTTTGCTTCCCTTCCCTCAGCCGAAATTTTCAATGAAACAAGAATGGTTTTTCCGTCTTTCGAAACGAGCTCATCCTTCAATTGCTTTTCTTTGAAATGACTGGTGATAGAAGTAATACCCAGTTTATCCTTTTGGCTATCAAGTTTGTTAACAGCTTTTTCGGCAGCCGACAAATCTTCGTCAGTTAATTTTTTATTACTATGAAATACAAGGGCTGTCAAAACATCTTTGCCTTTGTTCTCCTTTGATTGTACGTCTTTTAATATCTCCCCTGCCAATGCAGAAGAATACCCATCCGGAACCTTGATCTGTCCCTTTTCACGGACAAGAGACTCCATATTAGGTGCCAAAGTAATTAAAACTGAAAGAATAGCCGCCCACACTAATAGGACAAACCATTTACCTTTTATTATTGCCTTCATACATTCACTCTCCCAGCTGTTCCTTCTCCATTTTTTGAAGCATCTCTGATAGCTTTTCGTAAGTTTCAATAAACCCTGTTATCTCTTCTCTTTCGAACTTGGTAATAATGGATTCAACCAGCTTGTGAATCCTCTTCTCCGTTTTTTCAAATAAATCAGTCCCCGACTGGGATAAGGTTAAATAAACTACACGACGGTCGGTTTCGTCCCTCTTCCTGTCTATAAGACCTTTTTCAACCAGCCGGTTAATGATTGCGGTAATTGCACTTTTATTCACATCAAACGCTTCTGCAAGCTCAGAAGAAGTGCATTTTTCGGCATGGTGTATGTAGCGCAGCATATAATGCTGATCATTGGTCAGGTCATTTCCTATCTGCTCTTTAATCAGGGTTTCGGCCTTCTTTGTCACTTTAAAGGACACATTTACATAACGGTCTATGAGTTCCTGAATCAGCTTTTTATCCACTCTTTGCATCCCTCCTAATTAATAGTTAAACACATGAACAATTCAACTGTTTAACTATATTTCAAAACCGCTTTTCCTGTCAATATCTTCATGAGGAAATACAATAAATAAATAAGAAAAACCGGGCTTCCTGGCCCGGCCTCAGTTGTATATATTTTATGATTTTTGCTTTGTTAATCTTGCCTGTTGATTTCAGCTCCCGGCGCTCGCTTTCCGCGGGCGGTTCGGGAGCCTGTCAAACTAAGGATAATCAACAATGACTTTTATAGAGCCATGATTTTAAAAAAGGCCCTTGTCCCCCACCATGTGATCATGTAGGCTAAACACCTATTCAAAAAAGGCTTGGTTGTATTTTTTCAAAAGTCTTCCGAACGTTTCCTTTTCTTCTTCCGTCCATTTTTGCAAAAGCTCTGAAACCCTTCCAATCCTGGCTTGTTTGGCTTCCGCCCACTCTTTTTTTCCCAATTCTGTAATCTCATAGGTATGAAATCTTCCATCCTGAAGATCTTGAATACGATATACATAACCCTTTTGTTCCAGTGCTGCTGCTTGTCTGCTTACCGTAGATATATCAAGCTGAAATTCGTCAGCCAAAGTTTTTACACCAGCTGAACCGCGGGACACAATTCTTTGAAGTAATAAATAGGCAGAACGGTCGAGGTTACCCAGCTTATTCCGGGTGGTGATTGATGTAGTTCGGCGGATTATAACGGCCAGCTCGAGTTCAATGGTCTCCAGCGTATTTTCGTTCATTCTAACTACCTCGCAATTTCTTTTTCTTGATTTCATCATAACATATAGTTTTTATTATGGAATACCAACCCTTTTTGTAAAACACTATTGACATGTTATTAAGTGGTTGTATAATACAATCATATCCTTTTGTCATACAATTAAACCAGATAATGGATTATCCCGAGGAGGGTGTTATGCTAGCTCAAGATTTTTGATTAATCAGGTCCACAAAGTTAAGGACAGTGATACCGTCCGCTCCGTTATTCAAAAATTTATTGACTACTCCATTAGCGGACTTCCGGTTGTCAATGATAAAAATGAGATTGTAGGATATATCAGTGACGGTGATATTATGCGTTATATCGGCCGCCATGAGGACCGTATAGTCGATTCTTTTTATTACGCCTTCACCATTATGGGAGATGAGGTGGAATTTGAAGAAAGAGAACGCAGGCTGCTTGATTTAAATGTAATGGGAATAGCTAAAAAGAAGATTATGAAGGTCCAATGGAATGAAAGTATCGAAAATATTGCCGCCCTTTTAGGTAAGCGGCAAATAAAAAAATTGCCTGTCGAGCGAAATGGAGTACTGGCTGGAATTATCAGCCGTGGTGATGTCATTAGGTATTCCTTCAAATCGCTGCTTTAAGATAATCAAAGTTTAATAGCTCCAAATAATTTTTAACAAAAAATACACACAAAGGGGATTAACGAATGTCATCAACACAGCAAACAGTAACTGCTCAGAAAACGGGTGCTGCAGAAAAAGAGAACATTGGAACACAATCTAAAGCAGTCTGGGCAGTCTTTTTCGCCTCTATCATTGCCTTTATGGGGATAGGCCTGGTAGACCCTATTCTACCAGCCATTGCCCAGAAGCTTAACGCGAGCCACAGTGAAGTCACGCTTCTATTTACAAGCTACAATGCTGTTATGGCAGTGGCCATGCTTATTACCGGGGCTATTTCATCCAGACTTGGTATAAAAGGTACTTTAATGACAGGTGTTGTTATTATAGCTATATTTTCTGGACTTGGCGGACTTTCAAATGATATCTGGACACTGGTTGGCCTTCGGGGCGGCTGGGGACTGGGAAATGCACTGTTTGTTGCAACTGCTTTAACAGCGATTGTTTCATTGTCTTCCGGCGGTACAGCAAAAGCGATTATTTTATATGAAGCTGCCATAGGGCTTGGTATTTCTGTAGGCCCTCTGGTTGGGGGATGGCTTGGAGGGATGTCCTGGAGGGGACCTTTCCTGGGGGTTGCTACATTAATGATCGTTGCATTTATAAGTCTGGCCGTTCTGATGCCAAAAACCACTGGTCCAAATGCTTTTAAAGCGAAAACATCATTGAAAGACCCTTTCCGCGCCATGAAGCATCGCTCGCTTTTAGTCTTTGGAATCGGTGCCGCTCTTTATAACTTTGGATTTTTCACCCTGCTTGCCTATGCTCCTTTTGTTATGGGGCTTGATGAACATGGTTTGGGTTATGTCTTCCTCGGCTGGGGAATCTTGCTGGCTGCAACTTCTGTCTTTATGGCACCAGTGCTTCAGCGAAAATTTGGAACGGTAAAATCAATGGCCGTAATGCTATCCCTCTTTGCCCTTCTTCTTTTGGCAATGGGAATTTGGACATCAACACAATGGGTCGTTATTGCGGCCGTAATTGCGGCGGGTGCTCTGCTCGGTAATAACAATACCTTAATCACAACAGCTGTTATGAATGCTGCTCCTGTCGAACGCTCAACTGCATCAGCAGCATACAGCTTCCTGCGATTTATCGGCGGCGCAATCGCCCCTTATTTTGCAGGTAAAATGGCGGAATGGTATAATCCATCAATGCCTTTTATAGTAGGTGCAATCTTTGTTGCCCTTTCAGTGGTATTCATTTCATTCAATCATGCTCACGTTCGACACGTAGACTCTGCTGAAGCGGGGCATTAAAAAAATGCAATTGCTCGTTCAGCGAAGCTTTTTCCTGACAAATAAATGCAATTTACAACTGGATTTCCATCGTGCCGCTTTTTGACGATCTAAACAGCAGCTTCAGGGATAAGCTGACGCGGAAGCAAGACAATTTTAAAAGTGTACTATAACTAACTAGACGGCCAGGGTCATTCCAGGCCGTCTTTTTGGTAGTGCATATTTTGTTTCAACAGCACCATTATACGTATATGGGATTCTATGAAACTATGGAAAATGATCTTATCAATGGATGAATCACATCTTTATCGACAAAAGGATCAGGCAACGGAATTTCTTGTGGGTATGTCTTATTTACCAAGGTATTCAGGGCCATATGTCCATACATATAGATACCGACGCTCACACCCAGCTAACTTTTTTAAAATAAAATGGCAGACGTTCCAGTTTTTTCAATATATTTTCCAGTTTATAACACTCAAATGGGGATAAATGTTAGATATTTCTCAAACAAAGGAGGCGAAAATATGAATCACGGTAAAACGTTAGGATTTAAAGCCATGCTGGTTCTTCCGGTTATGTAGATCGTGCTTACTTTAATTAACGATGTTTCCTTTTTAGATTCTACCTTAATAGGTTTAGTTCTTCTGTTCCTTGCTTATCTTACGGGGGATTTAATGGTCCTTCCAAAGATGGGAAATATTGCAGCCACAATAGGAGATTTTGTTCTTTCATTGATTATTGTATGGGGCGGAATGAAAATGCTGGGCTATAATGATGCATTTGGTGAAGCATTTGCAGCATCAATAGTAGTTGCTGCTGGTGAGTATTTTTATCACAAATGGCTGGCAAAAAACCAGCTTCACCACACAGATACAAATCATTTAGTTTAATGATAGAAAAAGGATGGCAATCAAATCACGATGCCATCCTTTTTTTATTTTTATATTTTAAACTTCTCAAACTGTTTTCCTTGTGCGTTTGTAAAATAGGATTATAGGCTAAAATCCCAGACCCCTACAATCCGCAACAGGATTTAACAAGTCTTCTTTTTAAAAATTTGCTGCTTAATTGGCAGATAAGTTTGGATTTTACGTATTTTGTTTAATAACATCCATTTTGGGATAGAAAATAGTGCATACACTCTGTTAAAGGGATTGAGGGAAAAGAGGGATTGTATTTGTGGATTCATAAACCATTTTTTAAATATGCAACAGGCACTTTGCTAGTCTTATTCATTATTTACATGCTGGGAAAAATAGATTACTTCCTGTGGCCGTTTCAAAAATTAATAGCGACGATTTTTTTCCCGCTCATAATTTCCGGACTTTTTTATTATATTTTACGGCCAATTGTCCGTTTCCTGGCAAAATACGTGAATAAAAATATTAGCATTCTCATTGTATTTCTGTTATTTTTTGGCCTCGCCTATTTATTCTTCTACTTGGCCGGAGCTCCTATTTCAGGTGAAGTCCAAAACATTACCAAACAATTCCCTGAAAAAGTGGAAAAAATCTCGGATCAGTCTAAAAAAGTTTTAGGGCATAATACTATTGGCAGCTTTTCAGTTGATAAATTAGAACAATCGGTTAATAAATATACCAGTTCCGTTTTCCATTATGTCCAAACGAATGTAACATCTATTATTCAAATCATAACTAGCATCGCAAGCGTACTTGTAGTTGTTCCTTTCATCGTTTTCTATTTACTTAAAGATGATGAAAAAATCAGGCCAGCTCTATTAACCCGCCTTCCTGAGGACCATGTTATGGAGGGAAACAGGATTCTGCTTGATATTGATAAAACACTTTCTACTTATATTGTTGGCCAAATGATTATTGCCTTGTCAGATGGAATTCTTCTTTCCATAGGGTTTTTAATTATTGGTTTAAAAAACAGCATTCTGCTAGCGATATTCGCGATGCTGATGACTATTGTTCCTTTCCTTGGTCCTATAATTGGAATAGTACCCGCTGTCCTGGTAGGCCTTCTGATGAATCCTTTTATGGCCGTAAAGGTCATTATTGTAACTATAATTACTCAGCAGATTGACGGAAATTTGATAACCCCAAGAGTCATGGGCAAAAGGCTGGACCTTCATCCGCTAACGGTTATTCTTATTCTTTTGGTAGCAGGATCGATATACGGATTTATAGGTATTCTGATTTCTATACCTCTATATTCAGTTGTTAAAGTAACTGTAAAAAATCTTATAAAATTTTACAAACTTAGAAATACCGGGATTGTGCATATCACAAAATAAAAGGACCTTTCACACAGGTCCTTTTGCTTTGGTTATTTTGCTTCTTTTTTTAGAATAATGGTGACTTTAAACAAATCGCCGTCTGCCTCTATCGCCATTACACCGCCGTGAAAATCAACAATAGACTGGGCTATCGCAAGCCCCAGGCCGGAACCATTGGTATGACGGGATTTATCTCCGCGCTTAAATCGTTCAAAAAGCTCATCGACATTTTCGCTTAATTCATATTTGGAGACATTTTTAAAAGTGATGATTGCTTCATTTTCCACCGTTTTAAGGTTAATATAAACGCGCGAATTTTCCAGCGAATAATTATAAATATTCTGTATTAAGTTATCAAACACACGCCAAAGCTTTTGTCCGTCCACTAGAGAGTAAACCGGTTCGTCGGGAACTGTCAGACGAAATTGCAGATTGGAAGGACTATCATGTTCAGCAAGTGCCTGGTTCAATAATTCCACCAGGTTTATTTTTTCCTTTGTAAGCTCCATGTTCCCGCTGGCCATTTTCGAAACCTCAAATAAATCATCTATTAAGACCTTAAGGCGTTTGGATTTGCGGTCAATTATCTCTAAATAAGCTTCCCGGTCTTCAGTTGGTATATCATCAGCTTTTAGCAGTTCTGTATAAGTAATAATAGAAGTTAATGGTGTTCTCAGATCGTGGCTGACATTTGTGATCAGCTCAGTCTTCAGTCTCTCACTCTTTGCGAATTCAGTTTGCGATTTTTTCACGCCTTGTTTCAACTCATTAATATTTCCAGCAAGAATGGATAAGACGGACTTTCCAGAAACGGGCAGGTCCGGGCCGATCCTTCCTGCTGCAAGCTCGTTGGTTTTTTGAATAATGGTATTAAAATAACCTGCCTTTTTCACCATTAACAGAAATAAAGGTATACCAATAAATAGCAGCAATAAAAAGTAGAACATTAAAATGGGTATATTAGCTGCAGTTGAGAAAAGAGCTAACACAAAACTGATAATAAATACTGCAGCAAGGCTGATGAGAAGCTGGGTGCCGAAGGACTGGTTCAAAAAAGCTTCTTGAAGGCTTTCCTTTGCGTTATTCATGGATCCTTTCATTTTATGCCGCCCTTTGCTGACTAACCCTCTTTCCCATTCCTTTTTAACATTTGACCAATCCTTTAATTCGTCAATAAGCAGTTTACCCTGTAAGAGGGCGAGTGACATGAAGAGGGAGCCAAATACGATTCCTGTAAGAATATCCGGAAGGAATTGATAAGGGTAATCATTCAAATTAAGCACCTGGTTTGTAATAACGAACAAAAAAAGAATCGTGCCAATTCCTGAAATTCCTAACAGAACCGCTCTTGAATCAATGGGAAGCTTGTTATAATAGGGCCTCCATTTTTCAATCGTTAAAGGTATGACTTTGGAACTCTTACCGAGAAAAATACTAAGTAAGAACGCTAGAACGCTTGTTACAGTATAGACCAGTAAAAACATTTGCTTTGTTTTATAGCTATGATAATCCTGCATTACCCTGCTTTCTAATGGAGCTGATTTAGAAACGCCAACCCAGCCATCAAA
The DNA here is from genome assembly GCF_011393025.1 of Neobacillus terrae. Classification (GTDB taxonomy): domain Bacteria; phylum Bacillota; class Bacilli; order Bacillales; family Cytobacillaceae; genus Neobacillus_A; species Neobacillus_A terrae. The sequence goes on from NZ_JAAOEO010000012.1 coordinate 39,318, forward strand.
GGTTCCAGTCACTTTTGGAAGCAGTTCCTGGCCATCTATCATGATTGTCTGGTTTGAGAAAGCATCTGCAGAATAGTGAGTTATAGATAGCATATTTTTGTTATTCATATAATCCTTTGGTGAATCAGTATCTGAGATATTTAAATTCGTATATACTTTATCTGTCTCATTATTTTTTATGTAATACTTAAAAGCACTTTTCAGCTGCAGAAACTGCGGACGGCTGCTTTCCCTCTCTGCAAAGTAATCATCAATCTTTTTTTCTTTCTCTTTTATAACCTTTTGTTTAACATAATCTTCATCCTGAAAGTTTTTAGTAATGTCAGCGATTTTTTTGTCTCTCACTGTTCTGTATGTATCCGCTGATACCTGGTCTTCCGCAGCTTTTGCTTCTTCAATTTTCGGGTCATATTGGCCCTTAATATTAATTATCTGGTCGGTTAAATTGCCATATCGATTACGATGTTCTTCAATCTCATCTTTCGTTACCATAATAGATTTCTTAGCTTCTTCCTTGGTAGTCTCATTTAATTCGAATTCTTTTAGATAGGAGACAAATTCGTCTTGGAGCCCCAGAAAATTTGGAGTTTTAAAATAATCTGGCTGCAGATAATCTGTGCCATTGGCTATAAAAGTTAAGACACCACTTAAACCAAATGTAAATAGGATTGCCAGCAAAGCGAGCTTCCATCTATTTCTCCATTTTGTACCCAATACCCCAAACCACCTTTAAAAATCTTGGATTTTTCGGATCAATTTCAATTTTTTCGCGTATTTTCCTAATATGGACGGCGACTGTATTTTCAGCGTTATAGCAGGATTCCTTCCAGACCAGCTCATAGATTTCATTAATGGAGAAAACCCTGCCAGCATTCTTCATAAGCAGCTCGACTATTTTATATTCGATTGGCGTAAGCTTTACCGGCTCTCCATGAACCTTGACCTCTTTTGCATCCTGGTCGAGTGTCAGTCCGTTTAGGTCAATCTTTTTTGAAAAACCTTCGTATGTACCGAGTGCAACATATCTGCGCAGCTGAGATTTTACCCGTGCAACGAGTTCCATTGGATTGAATGGTTTTGTAACATAGTCATCTGCTCCTACCTGCAAGCCCAGGATCTTATCGGTATCCTCGCTTTTTGCGCTTAAAATGATGATCGGTATATTTTGCTTCTCCCTAATTTTAAAGGTTGCCGATATCCCATCCAGTCGCGGCATCATCACATCCAGGATAATAAGATGTACCTTATGTTCATTCAAAATATCCAGCGCTTCTATTCCATCTCCGGCTTTTAATACCGTGATTCCTTCATTTTTCAAATAAATTTCGATAGCATCCCGAATCTCTTTCTCATCATCCACGACAAGAACAAAATATGGATTCATCTTGAAACCTCCTTTCCTATCCTTCGATAAATCTATAGTAACCAACGAATCTTAACATTCAGTCTGCAAAAATCTTAAGAATTTCTTAAAATTGACAGAAAAACGCAAGCGAATGTTTAGGGGCGACAAGCATAAGACGAGTCGGAGGAAGGTTGTTCTTTATGCTTCCGACAGATTGGCTTATGACCTCGAGCCCCTAGGCGCTGAAGGTAAACAAATTTTAAAGTTACATATAAAGTTTTAAATATAGTTATAGATTCGATACTGGAAACTTTATTTCTTTTTTGGGGACATACAAAAGAACTGCCCAAAGGACAGTTCTGTTAGTTTAATGACCTGGAATTCCGAACTCCCTGCGGCCGCATAACCGTGCATTTAAATCGATTTTGGTGCATAAGCCGAGTAGGGCGTGCATTTTGAACTCCATCATGTGCATTCTTTAAGTGAAACCGTGCATTCATCTCTCAATTTCGTGCATTTCCTTTTAAAAATCGTGCATTTCTTTCACGTCGTTCTTCATTTCTATTAAAAAAGCTTCGTTTTTGTAAAATATTTCTTCCCTTCTTTCGAAAAATACTTCGATTCTATTAAAAAGTTCTTCAATTCTTTCGAAAAGTCTTCATTTCTATTAAAAAGTTCTTTATTTCTTTCAAAATCCCCCTTCAAGGAAGCGGGGTTTTTTAAAAGTAAGTATTCTTGCCGGTAAAAAAGAAGGCTTTTTCAGCCTTCTTTGCTATACTCTAAACTTCCCAACCAGATCCTGCAGTTCTACTGCCATATTGGTTAGTGAATTCGCTGAAGCTGTAATCTCCTCCATACTTGCAAGCTGTTCCTGTGCAGAGCTGGAAACCATTTGGCTTGCCTTTGACGATTCCTCAGCAATTTTTGAAATGGTGTCCATACTTCCCCCTATTTGTTCTGCACCTGCCGCCATTTGCTGCGTGGCAGAAGATACTTCCACAATTTGAGAGGCAACCTGTTCTACAGAGAGCTGAATTTGTTTTAATGATGTTCCGGTATGGTCAACTGCTTTAATTCCTTCCTCTACTTTCCGCGTTGTAAGCGTCATCGAGTTAACCGCATTATCTGTCTCAGACTGAATTAATTCAATTAATCCGGCAATTTGGCGGGCTGAAGCAGCAGACTGTTCGGCAAGCTGCCTAACCTCGTCTGCCACCACCGCAAAGCCTTTCCCCTGTTCTCCCGCTCTTGCCGCTTCTATTGCGGCATTCAGCGCAAGGAGGTTTGTTTGGGAGGCGATGCCTGTTATTACGTCTACAATTTGTCCAATTTGCTTGGAACGTTCACCCAGTCCCCTTACAACTTGATTTAAGTCAGTGACTGTTTTATTGATTTCTCCCATTTGCTCGACGGCATCCTGAACAGCTTCTCCGCCAAGCTGGGCAGCCTCAGAGGTTTCGCCCATATGGTCTGAAACATTTTGAGCGCTTGCTGCAATTTGACGGACGCCAAAGGACATTTCATTTACTGCATTGGAGCTTTCATCCAGGCTGCTAACCTGTTTCTCTGCTCCAACAGCCACATCCTGGAGGGACATTGTAACCTGTTCAGTTGCTTTGGCAGTTTGATCTGCACTAGCCATTAACTCTTCAGCGGAAGCAGCTACCTGTTCAGACGTGGACGAAACATGACGGATTAATTGGCGAAGATTCTCACCCATATGATTAAATGAGTTTGCCAGCTGGCCAATTTCGTCCTTGTTCTTAATTTTAATAAGATCAACAGTAAGGTCTCCGCCAGCAATTTGTTCAGCAGCAGCGGCCATTCTCTTAACCGGACGGGAGATGACTCTGCTGATAAAATAGGCAATTACTAGACCAACAGCTAGAGAAATAATGCCAATCAGGAGCATCCAAAATTGAGTAGCTTTAGTTCCTTCATCTGTTGCGTTACGTTGACTTGCAAGCATACTGTTTTGATATTTAATAAATTCATCTGACTTTGCAGCAAACTTTTCAACCACTGGAGGGGTTTCAATAGAAACGATTGTAGTATACGCTCTTGTGTTATTTTCGTCTTTCAAATTGAAAGCTCTTTCCATTAAGTCATCATATTCTTTGTTTATTTCAATAATTTCCTTAAGAAGCTTTTTGCCTTTAGCTGTTTTAAGTTTGGCATCTAATTCTTTGCTCGATTTTTGAAATTCCTTATGCAAGTCTTGAAAACTGAGTTTATCTTCAAGATTTCCTGTTAAAAGATAACCTCTGCCTGCTACTTGCCTTTCCCTAACAGCAATGACCATGTCCTTAGCGCGAAGTACTTTATCAACCCGGTCCTGTAATAAGTTTTCATAAGAAGCATTAACTCTCGAAATCTCGTAAAAACCGAGTGAGATAATAGCTCCCATTAGAATTAAAATAGCCAAAAAACCACTGTACAACTTTCTGCTGATTGTAAACAACTAAACCATTCCCTTTCTGTCTGTTCCTTGCAGTTATGTATTATTTTAAAAAGCTTAAATCCACACTAAAAGGCCATTCCTAAAAGAATAGCTTCATCTGAAACTATTCGGCATGCTGGCTGGCATAGACATAAACTCCTTAGCCCCTTTAGCTTTGCGCCGCTGACTTTCGACAGGTTTGCATTTTTCGGAGTAAATATTTAAATTTTTGTAAATAACGTAGTTCCTTTCTCCCAGAGGTTATTATAACATTTACCAATTATAATACAATATTGGATTATGAGGAAAAATTTTCATTATAATAGTTTTAGAGAAGGAGGTTTCATATGTTTTATCGGAGAAAATCTTATATTGTGAAGAGCCACTTTGTTGAGAATTTTAACGAACATTTCAACAAAACAAACTTACCCAATCAACTAAAGCAAGGCTCACGTATGGTAGGCCGATGGATGAAAGACAACCAGGATCATACCTTTGAAATATTTGCTATTTGGGAATACGACAGCTATGAACATTACATAGAAATAGAGAAAAATATAAAAAATGATACGGCCCATATTCAGAGGATTAAAGATTGGTATGAAAAAAATGGAGGCAGAGAGCATGTTTTTAAAGAATATATTTTAGAAGTTAAAAACGAAGAAGTGAGATCCACTTTGTATTAAAAAGCAGGGCCGCTATCGGGCCCTGCTTTAATCCTTATTTCTCTATCCATACACGCTTGTTTTCAGCGCGTTTTGTTAAACCATTGGCATCGAGGCGTTCAAGAAAAGGAATCATGTATTTTCGTGACAGTCCAAGAATCTCCTTGGCATCCCCCACTTCAAATTCACTTCCTGTTCCCTTCTTAAGATCTGCAACCGCTTTTTCGAATATAGCTCCATGATAGGCAAATTGTTCATCAAGCAAAACGAGAAGACCCTCATCCTCCAGGAACTTTCTTAAATCCCAAGTCAGATTGTCCGGGATTCCTGCTTTCGTAAAATATTCCTGAAGATAACGTACCTGAAGTCCATCCTTTTTAAGTTCCTCAACGAGGTTTTCAGAACGCTTTTGCCAGTTTTTTGGAACGTGCGGAGTAAAGTTCACCAGGGAGACAAATTGTCCTTTTCTTGCAAAAACTCCCCGGCTAATCCCATTTTCAACTACATAATCAAGTAAGGATTTTGGGAACCTTTTTTGCATGGACTGCAGCAGCTCTGCCTTGTTTAATCCAGCTTTCATTGTATTAGCCAAATGAAACTCCTGAATCCTATCGTAAATATCCTCCTCAATCGCATGGATTAAGGAACCGAGTGTGTACTCTTTTCCGTTATATAACACGAACTCCTCATCCTGCAAATGCTGACGGAGCAGTTCTTCATCAAGCGCTGTTCTCTTAATTAATTCTGATAGCTGAAGGCTTTTTGCTTCATATAAAGCAGCTGAAATCCGTTCCTTAGGTGATCCTTCCTTTTTCTTCTCTAATTCTTCAATGGTCTGATCACCAAAACGGTACTTATTCCCACGTGGGTCAATCACCCATCCGCCTCCGATGGTTTCCTGCGGGCTTGGGCGCCTGAGGATAAACCTATCGCCACGTTTCGTGAGAATTTCTTCCTCAAGCCTCAGCTGACAAAGGATTTCCCCGTTTTCTTCCTTGAGTTCATTCCGATCGAAAAAGACAATTCGGCCCATCACCTCTGCCGTTCCGATATGAAGCTTTATTGGCATCCGCTGCTTAATGATATGCTCCAAGTCCTCGACCACTCTTATCGCAACATCCACGGTTTTTGTGACGATAAAATGTTCGGACGATACCAGTACGTCTCCCCGTTCTAGCTCTTCGCGGGAAATTCCGGAAAGATTAATGGCAGCACGCTGCCCCGCATAGGCTTTTTGTGCAGGTTTATGATGTACCTGCAGCTGCCTGGCCCTGACCTCGATGTTTTTAGGCATAATCGTCAGAGCCTCACCCTCCTCTACCGAGCCTTCATATACGGTACCGCGCACAACAGTACCCTGGCCTTTTACAGTAAAAACCTGATCAATTGGCAGACGGAAAGCTCCCTTGGCATCCCGCATTTCCTGCTCTTTTAGCGTATTGATAATCAGGCTTCGTATCTCTTCTATCCCTCTTTTCGAGAGGCTGTCGACCATTACAAACGGTGCCTCTTCGAAAACGGTGCCCTCTAACTCTGAATATATATCATCCTTCACGAGTTCAATAAATTCTTCTTCAACCCTGTCAATTTTGGTGATGGCTACAATTCCTTTTTTTATTCCAAGGAAACCGAGAATATCAAGGTGCTCACGTGTTTGCGGCATAACACCCTCGTCAGCTGCTACCACCAGAACAACCAGGTCAATGCCTCCAACACCCGCAATCATTTGCCTGATAAAGCGTTCGTGCCCTGGCACATCAATAACTGAAATTTGAAGCTCTTCATCCTCATATAAAGGGGCAAATCCAAGTTCAATAGAAATTTGCCGCTCTTTCTCTTCTTTTAAACGGTCCGTATCGACGTTGGTTAATGCCTTGGTCAATGAGGTTTTTCCATGGTCAATATGGCCGGCCATTCCGATTGTAAAATAGCGTTTATCCAATTCAGCCACCTACTTCATTCTGTCTGTCTCCTACTACTGTAGCCTTAAATCCTTCTTTCTTCAAGATACTTTTCTAAAGGCTCAGCAGAGCACCATAGGCACCGCAGAATTGACCCTTTTCCAAAAAATGAGGAGTGAGGCTAAGCATCTCCGTATACGATTCAAGACTATTTTTTAAAGCTGAATTCCCACTAAGAGTGCTGCCAATATAGACAATATCTTTCACATGATGGATCGCTGCAGCCTGGAGGCTTAATAGGACAATATTTTCGGCAATCATATTGGATAAGGATGATATAAGATCCTCCTTAGAAGGTGTGCCTTTTGATACCTTCGCAAAATTGGCTGCTGTTAAATCTGCCCCAATCGGCGGTTCTTCTCCTTCATAAATATCCTTTACGAGTAAATCGGCTTTCCCCTTATTGCCCACAGCAGCAAATTCCGTAAGCTGGTGAAAACCCACTTCTTTTGCCAGAAGGGATCCAAGCCCCATATATGCTCCTCCGCCAAGCCCGCTGCCAAGGATTCGTTCCGACTCGCTGCCCTTAATATGGTACCAGGAAGTTCCTGTACCGATATTAACAAGCAAATATGGAACCTGTAATTCCTTCTTTTCTTCCATTAAAAGAAACCGAGCTCCATCGCAAGTTGCCTGAAACTCCTCGACCATAATGGCATCATGCAAAAATTGCTTTTTAAGCTGATTTGCTTTTCCACCTGTCAAAGCTACCTTCGCGATAGGTGCAGACATTTTTAGCCATGACATCACACTTTCCAATTCATCAAGCGGATACATTTTTAAATGATATTTGCCATTCTCTTCAACCGCAATCTTGATTAAAGTTCCCCCTGCATCAATTCCCAGCCTTTGCATCAATATTCCTCCTCGTCTTTTGACTAAAAGAACGTACTTCCTACATTTTTTATTTGATTTTCAATCTCTAATTTCCTGCCTATTCTTTCACAATTCCTTCACAAAACTCCGGTTCAAATAGCCTGGTTTCATGTTACTTTGAAAAAAAGAAGAAAAAATTCATCCCAAAAGGAAGAAATTATATAAAAAACTCTTTTTATTTTTAGCCGTGTTTACCATCCTTGCAGGCTGTCAAAAGGAAGCGGAAAAAACCAAAACCACTACATGTAAAGTGAATGCCAGTGAAAAGAAAGAAATCAATGCTGGCGGTTCAAAAAGTTCTTTCGCATATCCTCAATTACTGGCTGATGAGGATGGCCATTATTCCCTTTTAACAGTTGGAACAACAGCCGGTTCCTCCATTGAAACAAATGAAGCTATTTCAGAAGGAGTAAAAGATATTCTCAGCCTCCCAACCGTACAAATGGCGTAAAAGGCCTACCCTGAGCTCCATATTGAAAAGGATCCATCCTATTATCTTTTTGATCAAAATGGAATTGTCCTTTTAACAAACAATGAAACGGAACTTAGCACTTATATTAAACAACATCAATAATCGATGTTCGGTTTATTGACCTTTTCCCCGACAGGCGCTCATTATGTCTATAAGCGGGGCTTTGGTTACCGTTTCTCCCTCTGAGGCTCTTTCCGGCGCTAAGCGGGACTTTCGTTTCTGTTTTTCCGAACAAGCATTCATTCCGGTCACGAAGCGGGAGCTTCCGTAACCGTTTCTCCCCCTGAGCGCTCTTTCCGGCCGCTAAACCAGGACTTTCGTTAAGTAAACGTCTCTTTTTCCATCAATATCTGTCACATTTCGAACTCAGACTCCTGTCTGGGTTTTTTTATATTTCTCACCACTAATTTCAAGATGGAAAATATGTCAATAGAAAAATTTTTACATGCGCTTGACTCATTTAGCACAAAATAGTTCACAAAACATCAAATATACAATATAATAGTCTAATAAAGTTGCACTAAGGAAACTTTTATTGACATAGTAAAGAATTAAGCGTCCAAGCAAAAGAGAGAGGATGAGAAATTATGAGTAGATCCAATTCTGTTGCTGTTGACAGCACACAGACCGCATCAAGCAAGACGGTCGAAGCAGCAAGGGACGCTATAAATGGAAAAATTACAGGATTTAAGGCACTACTGCCTTTCCTTGGACCAGCGTTTATTGCTTCCATTGCTTACGTTGACCCTGGGAACTTTGCCACTAATATACAAAGCGGTGCCAAGTTTGGCTATAAAATGCTCTGGGTTATTGTTTTAGCCAACCTAATGGCAATGCTGCTGCAAAACATGTCTGCAAAACTGGGGATAGCGACAGGTAAAAGCCTTCCTGAAATCTGCAGGGAGAATATGCCGAAATGGCTCACCTATATCATGTGGATTGTATCAGAGCTTGCAGCAATGGCTACGGATATAGCGGAGTTTTTAGGAGCAACACTCGCATTAAATTTACTTTTCGGCATACCAATGATTTATGCTACCATCATAACAGGAATAGTCACTTACTTGATACTAATGCTCGAACGTTTCGGATTCAGACCAATGGAAAAATTTATAGCTGCGTTTGCTGCATTGATTGGATTGTGCTATGTAGGCGAAACAATCCTCTCACAGCCAAATTTTTCACAAATAGCGTATCACAGCGTTGTACCTTGGCTTGGCAATAACGAAAGCATATTGCTCGCAGTTGGGGTAATTGGGGCAACTGTCATGCCGCACGCCATATACCTTCATTCGAGCCTGACACAGGGACGGATTGTACCAAGAAATGATATGGAAAAGCTTAAAATCCATAAATTCAGCACAAAAGAAATATTGATAGCCATGACTTTAGCCGGATTTGTAAACTTATCAATGATGTATATGGCAGCGTCCGTCTTTAATACAAGTGGAAACAGCAATGTCGGTGACCTGACAACCGCCTATCATACCTTAACACCACTGCTGGGATCGGCTGCATCCAGCGTGTTCCTTATCTCGCTGCTTGCTTCCGGTCTTTCAAGCTCAGTAGTTGGAACAATGGCTGGCCAGGTAATAATGCAGGGCTTCGTAGGATTTACCATACCTGTATGGATTCGCCGCTTGGTAACAATGGCTCCTACCTTCGTGATAGTAGCTATTGGCCTGGACCCAACCATGACATTGGTAATCAGCCAGGTTGTCCTTAGCATTGTCCTTCCTTTCCCAGTTATTGCCTTGATTTATTTCTCAAGGAAAAAGGAACTAATGGGGGTTCTTACCAACAAGCCGCATATTACCATACTCTCTTCCCTTATTGCGGTAGTAATCCTTTCCCTGAACATGTGGCTCATCTACCAAACCTTCTTTTCATAAGAAAAGCGCAAGCGCCCGTTCAGCGACGTATGGACTGGGGCCCACTTCGACTGAGATAAAGGATACACGAAATGCAAAGCATTTCGATGTTGACTTATCGTAGGGAGAAGTGGGATGGACACTAGCTGCACCAAGTATCACCTACGGTCATACTTGATGCAAGAAACTCAAGGAAGCTTTACAGAGATGAAAACTCGCTGGGCGCTAGAGCTAGACAGTTAAACAAGGTTGAGTATTATATACTTTATTTCTTGTAAAAAAACACGTCTCTCATCTTGAGACGTGTTTTTCTTGTACTCTATTAACCTGGCATATTTTGCCTAACAGCTGGCTCACAATAAATACAAACTTCCTCATCATTAATGGTGGTTAGGTCTGCTTTATTGTATTCCACTCCGCACTGTGAGCAAACCGCCATTTCATCTGTATTATCGTCAAGATCATTTGGCAGCGCATCATTTACAACTATTGCTTCAACCCAAATCCCTGTAGAATTTGGCATTTCATTATTTAAGTATTTAGCGGCGGCTTCTTCTGTTTCCCATAAACCTAAGTCATATAAAAACTCATTGCCGCTTCCAGTGTCAGTCATTAAACCGTATAGCGTTTTCATACAGTTTTTCCCCTCTCTAATTTAGGAACTATAGTAAAAAAATGATTTGTTCTTAAATTAGCCTGTTTTTTTGAAATTCAAACCAGGGGCATTGTTAAACCGTTTGTAAAATCCCTTTTATTTCCACCTGATTCTTTATTTACATACCACCATACTCGCGGTACCCTCTTTTTTCATTCCAAAAATTCACCTGCTGTTTATTATGTCATTTTTTTCAAGTATGCTGATATAAAAAGAAGGTGCAACTTCCCTCTCTTCTATCACTTGAAAACCGTTCTTTTGATAAAGCAGTAAGGCAGGGAAGTTGTCACGGCCTGTTGATACTCTAAACCCTTTTGCTTCCGGGACAGATTCTTCAAGTTTACTTATTAAAGCCTGGGCGATTCCCCTCCGAAAATATCCTGGATGTACCATTAATTTGCAAATTGTTACCAGCCCTCCTTCTTCAGTCCAGGAAATAGCTCCGCATAGCAATTCAGAACAAAAGAAGCCGAGTAATTTTTCTTTTGATTCTTTTAGTTCTTCAATCGATTCCTTCAAAGTCGGAATTTCATAAAAACCAATTCGTTCTGCTTCTACCTGGTAGGAAGCTTTTTGAAGATCATATAACTCCTGAAGCAATGTATTGTCCGTTAAATCTAAAGATTTTATCATGGTGTACTCCTTATCATTTGATTTTCAACTAATTCTTTTCAGATATGTAAAAAGCCTTTAAATATATAATAAAAATATTTTTTTCCTTGACTCTGACGTTACGTCATCCTTTACGATAAAGATGGAGGTGTTAGGTAGTATATGTTTAAAATCAAAGAGGTAGCAGAAATGGCAGGAGTGAGCGTACGCACTCTTCATCACTACGACCATATCGAGCTACTGCAGCCTGAATCGGTAACAACGGCCGGTTACCGATTATATACCCACAAAAACCTGGAACGCCTTCAGCAAATATTATTTTTTAAAGAAATTGGCTTTGCACTTGATGAAATAAAATCTATTCTCGACCGTCCTGACTTTGATCGGCAGAGAGCCCTTCGTACTCATAAGAAGCTGCTGATGGAGAAAAAAGAACGGCTTGAGAAAATGATTTTAACAGTAGAAAACACACTTCGGGCATTGGAAAGGGATGAAAGAATGGAAAACGAGGAAATGTTCAAAGGATTTAATATGGAAGATATTAAAAAGCACCAGGAAAAATATGCGCACGAAGCACGTGAAAAGTATGGAAAAGAAATAGTGGAACAATCTGAGAAGCGGGTTGCACATTATAATCAAAATGACTGGTCGGGAATTCAGTCAAAGATGAACGAGTTATTCAGCCTGATTGCTTCAAGAATGAAGTTTGGACCAGCAGACCAGGATATCCAAACTGCGATTGGAGAATGGAGACAGTTCATTACCGATCATTTCTATGAGTGTACTCCGGAGATTTTCCGAGGACTTGGCGAACTTTATGTAGCTGATCCCCGTTTTACCAAGAACATTAATAAATTCGGTGAAAACTTTGCCCCATTTTTACGTGAGGCTATCAATATTTATTGCGATAACTTAAAGTAAATGGAAGCACATCCGCTCGAAGGCGGGTGTGCTTTTCGACTTTTTCGGTCATTCTCATGCTTTTTTCATCCATTTTTTATTTTCCTTTTTGACTTTCTTCCCCTATAATTAATCTTTGTGAGTATTTATTAAAAGAAGGTGTAAAAAATGTCGGAACATATTATTGCGATTATCATGGGGATTGTTGAAGGGCTGACTGAATTCCTCCCTGTATCCTCCACTGGCCATTTGATTTTAACTGGCGAGCTTTTGAATTTTACAAGTGAGAAAGCAAAAACATTTGAAATTGTTATCCAGCTTGGATCCATTTGTGCCGTTATTGTCTTGTACTTCAAGAGATTACTGTCCTTATTTACTTTTAAGAAGAATGGACTTAATCTGCTGCATATCATCGTGGCGATGATTCCAGCTGTTATTCTTGGACTTCTTTTTCATGATTTCATTAAAGATGTATTATTCTCCTACAAAACAGTTGCGATCACACTGGTACTAGGCGGTATTTTAATGATCTATGCTGAAAAAAAGAAGCATCCAGTTACATCCGAAAATCTTGACCAAATTACTTATAAACAAGCTTTCGGAATTGGTCTTTTCCAATGTCTTGCCTTATTTCCGGGTTTCTCCCGCTCCGGTGCAACCATTGCAGGTGGTATCTTACTTGGAACCAACCATAAAACTGCGGCTGAATTCTCATTCTTAGTAGCGGTTCCTATGATGATTGCGGCAAGCGGCCTCGATCTGATAAAGAGCGCTGACACCCTTTCAGCAAATGATACCGGGCTCTTCCTTACCGGTTTTATCACAGCGTTTATCGTGGCTATGATGGCAATTGTCTTCTTCCTTAAGCTTTTAGCAAAAGTGAAATTAACTCCGTTTGCTATTTATCGTTTCGTTTTGGCAATAGCTGTATGGGCTTTATTATTTTAGCTCTTTCCGTAACTTTGTTGTTAATAAACCAAAAATAGACTCGCTTTCCTCGGGCAATCCGCGAGCCTCCTCGGTCGATAACGACCTGCGGGGTCTCGCCTGGCTTGCTTTTCCCAAAGGAGTCTCGCCTATTTTTGCTCACCGTTTCGGCAAAGCAACAATCTTTATGTAATATTATTCTAATCAAAAAGCTGACTCTCCCTGAGTCAGCTTTTTTAAATAGAAGCGTTATGTATGTTGCGTTGTTCTTCGGAGTGTTTGTTTTCCATTGGCAGATAAATCTTAAATTCGGTTCCCATTCCTACCTGGCTTTTTATGTCGGTATATCCTCCATGAGCCTCAATAATCCGGTTGCACATCATTAAACCTAGCCCATGTCCCCCCTCTTTCATGGTAAAGAAAGGCTGCCCCAGTTTTTGGATGACCTCTTCCGGAATTCCTATCCCTTCGTCAACAAATGAAATTTCATTATAACCGATATTTGATTTAACCATTATGTAAAGATTGCCTCCACCCGGCATGGCTTCTAAGGCATTTTTTATAAGATTAATAAAAACCTGCTTCAGCTGATTTTTTTCACAGACAACCGGATAGCTTGGAGCACTGGCGTATAAATGAACCTGAACTCCTTTTAAAAGGGACTGCGGTTCCATAAAATGAACCACTTCCTCAATAATTTTGTATGTATTTTCTTCTTTGAAAATTAATGCCTGCGGCCTGGCAATGGACATAAACTCCTCTGTAATCATTTCAATTCGGTTCACTTCGTTGAGCATTAAATCGATAAACATTTTGTTGCTCTCGCCTGCTTCAGGCTTAATTAACTGTAAAAATCCTTTTAAAGTGGTCAGAGGGTTTCTTACCTCATGGGCAATTCCTGCTGCCAATTCACCAAGTATACCAAGCTTTTCATTATTTCTTACTGTTTCCTCCAAAACCTTCACTTTTGAAATATCTGTAACGGACCCTATTACTTCTATTACTTTTCCTCCTTGGAAAACTGGCTTTAACAGAACATACAGGGAATATTCCCGATGTTTAAATTCAAAGGTAACCCTTTCTCCTTCCTCCCAGGCAATCCTGTATTTTTCCAGTAGAATCGGATAGCTATCAGGAATCACTTCCTGAATCGTTTTTCCATAAACCTCTTCCCGAGAAAGATGTAATCTCTCAAGAAGCTCACCATCAAACAAAGTATGTTTATATTCATTGCCTTGTTTTATAATTTTAAAAATAAGCCCATGCTGTTCCTTCATGATTGTTTTAAGCTCGTGCCTTGCCTCAGCAATTTTCATTTCGTTTCTTTTGTCAGCATCAATTTGCGAAAAATAATATCCTTTCAAAATATAAAAATACCCAATTGCCCTGATCACATGCCCGCTAAAATGCAAAGCACTGTATAGGCTGAGATATTGGGTAAAAATAAGTTCCGCAGTGAGCATAAAGAAGAATGCAACCATAATATTTAAATAGATAGCATCCTTGCTTTTTCTGTAATTTTTAAAGCTTACGACTATCGAGATTCCATTTAAAAATGCTACAAAGTACTCCATGCCGTTTTTTAATGGGGTAGTTCCATTTCCTTCTATCACAAGGACAGGAAGCTTTTCTCCGAAGGAAAATACTCCAACCGCAACAAGGAGTACCAGCAGGATACTTCCTGCGAACAATGGAAGCCTGAGATCCTTTGACAATACTTTAGCAGGAATTAATAAAACAGATACCATAAAAACTGCCTGGAAGATCCGGGCGGCAATCCAGAACCATGTACTATTTGCAGCTGAACTTTCTTCTATAAAAAACGCATGCCATGATAGGATAATGCATGCAGCAAATCTATTAATCCGACAGTTAAAAAAGTATAAGAGAGTAATAGCAACTGTAATGACTTCGTGTATGTAAACGTCTTCCAACCATAGGTAAAGATAGAAAAACCCATAGATATAGTAAAAAACTCTAAAACGGCATGAATTCCCGGGTAGCTTTTCACATTAATAGCCGAACTAATTTCAGCATGATAGATGGCGACTAACGTTAATATAAAGATTGATGTTACAACTGTTAAAACATTTTTCTTAAAAAACGAAGACACTCTATTCACCTCTTATAGGTATAAGGACTCATATACAATTATAACTGTAACTTTTATAAAAAAAAGAAAAATTTACCAGTAACGATTTTATTACGTTTAGGATAGTAAAATCCAATTCTTTCCTTTATGAAATAAGCTGTATTAAAAACATTTCACCGAGGAACCTTCCTTAAATTTATTATACTAGAAAGGTATTATAGATTAAACTGAATTTTTAAAAGATATTGATGATTTATTTGTTTTTTGTATAGTATAAGTAAGTGAAAAATTCAGAAAACAGGTGAATATATGATATCTCATTTCTCTTTGCCTTATCCCTTTAGTGACAGTAACGTATATAAGTACTCTAATAATGCTGCCTTATTACATACTAAGAACGCCATCGAGTTGACGGATCGGTATTTAGATGAAATTTCTCTAAAAAGAGAGCTGCTTACAAAGCATCCTGAACGATGCTATCACTCATCCCCTCATACAATGGCTGCACAGTGGGAAATTGTTGACCTCATTATAAATAACCTCGTTACTTATTATCCTGATAAATTCGAATTAGAAAAGAAAGATGGACAATGGATATTTTCAAACCTACTTACAAAAGAAACAGCTTCCTTTAAATTTGGTGACAGAACCACTCTTGAAATAGAGCCTTTAGATTTTATCGGCCGCCATGTTCAGGAAGATTTAATTTTGATGATGCAGCGGGACGGTGACCTAATTTTAGATGCTGGTCAGCTATGCTTTCCAGCCAATTGGTCTTTGTATTTTAACTCCGAGATGAATTTTAAAGAAATACACTCACCCATTCCCGGCTTTCAGTCTGATTTCCTTGTTGATCGAATTCTGCAATTTTTAATGAGGATAGAGGCGGGCACACCATGGGAAAGAAAAAATTGGTCTCTCATGGCTGGAAGCAGGCTGGATTCTTCCCTTGAAACATTTTCAGAATGGGGGCAGGCCCGCAAGAGAGTAACAAAGGAAAATGCAGGCGAGCTTGTCCACTTTAGGGTAGAAGTTCAAAAGCTGTTTCGACTGCCAAAAAGCAATGGAATATTATTCACCATTCATTCTCACATGCTTTCTTTAGAAAAATTCATTCAGCATACCCCCTGGCTGGAACAATTTTATGCGATTCTTCGTGAACTCCCTAAAGCGATTTATGACTATAAAGGGATTTCTCTTTATCGGGAACAGGTTCTTGATTATTTAGAAGCGGAATTGAAAAAAAGATGAAGGAGTTTTTATATACCAAAGGAAAGAGGAAGTATATATTTTGTGCAGATTCAAAAGGTGCAGAACTTTTATATAATTTCGTCCAACAAGCTATGGAAGACAAGGTTCCATTTGATTTCATGATTATTGGAGATAAATCTGATGCCTTCCTTGAACATTGGTACAGCCAGCAAAAAATGGGAACATTTTTGTATTTATCCGGCCAGTGGGAATTTATAAAACGATTAAAAAAACTAGCATTGGAAGCAGGTTTTTCTGAATATGAAATGCAAATAAACATAGTGGGTCAAATAAGTAAGAAGTTGGTTTGTTGTGAATGTTATGGGGTCAATGAATTCATTGATGATGATTTGCACCTCACCTGTAAGCATTGCGGAATCGTTTTGGAAGTTTCCAGCCATTATTCACGCCGTTTGGAGGCCTATCTTGGCTACACATCGATATCATAATTTTCATACAGGGGGAGCATTGGATTGCATTCAAAATTACAAGTACGTGTAAGAAATATTATAGAAGAGACTTCCACTATTAAAAGGTTCACCCTAGAGGCAAATGACCATTCTATGCTTCCATACTTTAGCGGCGGTTCTCATATTACAACCTTTTTACCATATCCCTCCGGAACACTCGAAAGGCAATATTCTATTTTTAATATAAGTCCTGAGTCAGGGCTTTTTGAAATAGCTGTCCATCTAGCAGATGGCTCAACAGGCGGCTCCCGTTTTTGGCATCAAAATGTTCAAGTGGGTGATGTTTTATCAGTAAGCTACCCAAAGAATTACTTTCCGTTGAGCTTTCAGGCGAAACGCCATGTGTTTTATGCAGCTGGAATTGGCATTACCCCTTTCCTTTCCATGATGGCAGAGCTGGCTGAAAAGAAAAGTTCGTTCGAGCTTCATTATGCAGCTAAATCTAAAGAGCAATGCGGCTTTTATGATTACATATCCAAGACCTATCCACATCAATGCCACTTTTATTTTTCAAATGGCGATGGCGCTAAGCGGTTATTGCCAACTCAACTTTTAAATCATCGAATCGGTACCCATGTGTATTTTTGCGGTCCCGAGAACCTGATTCAGGATTTTACAACAGCTGCAAAATCCTATGGATATCCGTCCTTTAATATACATGCAGAACGGTTTGCACCCCCACAAAAGAAGGAACAGCAGGCGTTCCAGGTAAAAATTAAAAGGAGTGGTAAACAGCTTGATATACCAGTCAATTCTTCTCTGCTAGAAGTACTTCTTCAGCATGGAATCAATGTCCCTTTTTCCTGCCGTGCGGGCGGCTGCGGTACATGCGAAGTAAGAGTAGTTAAGGGTCAAATCGATCATTATGATTCGTTTTTAACAGAAGAAGAGCAACGTTCAAATCACATGATGCTTAGCTGTGTATCTCGCGGCAAGGGAAGATTGGTACTGGATCTTTAAATCATCCTTATTTTGCCGTCATTATCCACTCATATTCCAATTAAAAATATCCCAAAATAAGCTTTGTTGGCTCACTCAAACAAAGGGGTTGGTTAGATTGAAATGGCATAAAACAGTTCTTTCAATGATACAACAGCGCCAGGATAAAAAGGTTGCTTTGGCGGTAGATACTTCTACAACTGAGTTCCCTTCCCTTTTAATTAACAACATCGTGAAGCTGTTCGAACAACTTAAACCCGATACAATACTTATACAAGCCGATTATAAAATTCGAAGTATTGCTCCAGCAAAGAGTGATACCATCAAATACTTTAATCATGGCAAATCTTCTTATACATTAGTGTTAGAATGGGCCGCAGAAGAGAAAATAGACTCACTCTTTTATGTAACAGATGTAACAGGCTTCCTATCGGAAGAAATACAGGATGTAGATTTTGAAATGTTTTGGCTCGTGCCGGGAATGACAAAACCGCGTGTTCCTTTTGGAAAGGTCATTAAGGTAGCATAGGAAAAACGGAAGATGCTTCAATGAAGCAAGTACATTCTGCTTTATGCAAGATATTCAAGCAAGTCTCTTAGTTGAAAACTTGCAGGCCGTTGTAGCTAGACGTTCAAGGGCTATTTTCTTCCTTGACTTTTAAAAAAACATCCCTCACTTTAGCGAGGGATGTTCCTGTAACATTAGAGGTTTTCAATAGGAACAGGTTCAATGTCTTCAGCCGGTTCATAACCAAAGACTCTACTGTAAAAATAAAATTCGCCATCGAGTGACCGCCTGATGTTTTGAGCCATTCGAAAACCGTGGCCCTCGCCCTCAAAGGCAATATACGCGACTGGCAATCCTTTTTTCTTCAAGGCTTCCACCATCAGCTCAGCCTGGTTTGGAGGGACAATTTTATCATCAAGTCCTTGAAAGAAAATAACCGGGCAGGACAATTGATTAGTAAAATTAATCGGTGAACGTTTGTAATAGACCTCCTTAGCCTCTGGATAAGAACCTAGTAAACCGTCCATATACCTTGATTCAAACTTATGAGTTTCACCAGCAAATACCTCAAGTTCGCTTAGTCCAAAGTGACTAGCTCCCGCCTTTTAAACATCAGTAAACACGAGCGATGCCAAAGTGGTATATCCACCTGCACTTCCTCCAGCGATGGCAACTCGATTTTGGTCGACTTCCCCTTTTTCGATGAGATAGCGAACGGCATTAGCGCTATCCTGCACATCTACTACTCCCCAATTGCCTTTTAATCTGTCTCGGTATTCCCGGCCGTATCCGGTTGAACCTCCATAGTTAATGTCAACCACTGCAAACCCACGGCTTGTCCAATATTGGGTTGACAGACTAAGAGTTGCTGAAGACGCTGAAGTAGGTCCCCCATGCACATGTACTAATAAAGGTGGTTTTTCATCAGCAGGGGCTGAAAAGTCTGGATTTTTCGGGCGATAGTATATTGCATATGCTGTCTTGTTTCCCTCAGTTGGATACTCAATGGATTCTGGAAGGGATAGGTATTGCTCATCCAAGGACAATTCGGATGACGCTTTGATCACTTCCGGATGGCAGGTCTCAGCGTTCATTCGAATCACACCTGGGAATTCTGTAGGTGAGGCAGCGATAAAGGCAACATCTGTTCCATTGGAATGAATGGAAGAAAATTGAGTAAATCCTATATTAAGCGGAGTTAGGACCCCATTTTCAACGTCAATTTTGGTAAGATGCCTTGCTCCGTTTTGAGTGTAAGCAGCTATAATGGTTGTGTCGTTAATAAAATCATAGTCAGAAATTCCAAATACCCAGCTCGGAGACCCAAACTCAGCTTCCATAGAATAAACCACTTCCACCTCATTACCTTTTAACCGCATAATGTTCCACCAGTTTGTCCGATCGGAAACAAAATACAGAACTCCACTTGGAGACCAGACCGGCTGAATGACAGATTCCCCAGCTCCGCCCGCTGCCATTTTGGGATTGGATAAAGTTCCGTCATCGTTTATTTCAGCAACCCAAAGTTCTGTTTCGTCCCATGGCATATTAGGATGATTCCATGTTAAATAAGCAAGCTGTCTGCCATCCGGGCTAATGCGTGGGTTTGAATAGAAATCATTTCCGGAGACAATAATTCGCTCATTACTTCCGTCCAGGTCCATGGCAATGATGGTTGTTTCAGCAAAAATGGCAGATTCGGAATGGTCTTCACGAATCCAGTACATACGATTTCGCAGCTTATCAACCGCTGCATCAGCATACCTATGATTAGAGTCAGATGTAATCGAACGAATCCTATCCTCTTGATAAAGATATAATAAATTGTCCTCGAAATTAGAGAAATATAGGTCTGCCCCGATAGAAATAAATGGAGCTCCTCCATATTCATGTACACGAGTCCGAACGTTATACGGTGCAGGTGTAAGTTCAGTTATCTTCCCATCGATTGATTGACGCATTACGGTGTTGCGCCCGGCTTCAGCAGGACGTGCCTCTGCCCAATAAAGATTCTGGCCCTCAAAGTTTACATTAACTAATGGAATAGTGTCTTGGACAATCAGATCAGAAGTAATGGGAGATTTCCAGCCTCCATATGGCGATGTTTTTGTTTGACTCATTTTTTATGTCCCTCCTACTCCAATTTGAATTCTTTCTTTATTTTATCATGATATTACTTAAATATTTAGACTTACGAAAAAATTCTTTTATTGGTAGAAAGCCCACCGATTAACCCCTGACATCTTAAATTCTTTATCTAAAATCCTCTTTATTCTCTTTTTTGAATTGACAATTTTACACCACTCATGAATTTCATTTGTATTAATTTTTCGATCAGAAAAAAGATACTTGAATTCCTTAACAGATCGAATTACAGCAGTTGCAACCATTTCAACATGTCCACATTCCGTGCAAAATACTTTTTTACCCTTGATAATTAGAGAAAATGAATTGCAATTGACACAAGTTATTCCTTTATGCAACTGTTCATAATCGTAAGGTGGCAACTGCCGATAAGGGAAATTTTCATTGTGCAAGGACACTAATTTGTCTGCCAGAATTTTATGTTTGTTATTTAGCTTTGAGGTTATATTATTTAGTTTTCTTAAATGTTGATTAAGCTGGCTATGGAATATAAAAGGAATGTTGAGAGGGGCTTGATATAAGGTGAATTCGGAGTTTATAAAAACTACTGAAGCATCTATCGGGACTTGAAATCCAAGATGGTGTAGTAATTGGCGTAACTGGGATTCACTTCTTCTCAATTGATTTAGTGGATTAATAATTTCAAATTTGGGTTTCTTGTACAATCTATCAGATTCGTAAAAATAATCTCCTTCATAGTTCTTGACTTCATAAAGAAAAATGGTTTCTGAGCTTATGATAAGTGAATCAAGCTGGAAAGTGGTGTTATTAAAATGAAGCAGTAAATCATTTAATATAAGGCATTCACATTTAAGATTCTCTATCAACGAATCAAATATTATCTCACCTTCAAAGCCCTTTTTAAGATTGGAAGAGTGTTGTCTGTCTTTATCAGATAAATTCATTCGTGTGTGTAAGATTTCTAAAACTTCTAATTCTTCGGGTTTCGTCCTGGGTTTATAAAGCATGTAAACTACATCCTTTCTTTATTTTCAAAAAAGTCTTCTATAATAAAATATACCTTCAGATTTAACTTAATAAAATTGTATATTTTGTTAACTTTGTTTGAAAATGCACCAGTTCATGCAGATAATACAAAAAAGGAAGAATAAGATAATCCGCCTTCAGGCAGTTTGAGGAGGATAAGATATTTGTCCCCGAGAAGCTGGTTCAAGGACAAATCTTTCTTGGGAGGGGTTCGATTTGTCCGATGATTATAATGTACTGCTTTCTCAAGTAATAAACGTGTGCTTTTTCTATCACGATGCCACCAATGAGATTCCCTACCGCTTCTTTGGCCGCTAAAGCAAAGGCCAGACCGCCCAATCCTAGACCCGCGACCAACCCATTGACGTCATAATCAAACTCCTGACCAATAATACTAATACTGATGGCAATCAGGATGACACGGATGGCTCTTGAAAAAAATGGAATCAGAATGGAATCGATCTTATTGTTTAATTTTTGATTCACACTTATTAAAATCCCAGAAGTAGGAGAGGACAAATTGAACAAGCCCCACGTAATTAAAACAATGACCATGGAACGCAATAATTTTAAAAATAACGTATTATGCTGGTCGATAAAAGGAAAATAATCCATCGCCAGGTACAAGCCAAAAATAATGAAAAACCATCCTAAAGGACGTTCAAAGCTTAAACATATTTGAGTAAAAAAATCAGTTGGTGTTTTTCTAGTCGATTTTAAAATCAACTGAAACACATACTTGGTAAATATGTTTCTAAATAGAATAAATAAAAGCAAAATCCCTATAGAAATCCCCAGATCTTTTAACATATCATAGTGGATTCCCGACGCTCCAAAAGCCAATACAAATGAATCAAAAGACATTTCTAATTTACCTTCCCTCTTTTTTAGCAATCAAAATGGATAGAAAAAAGACACCTGTTTTTCAAACCATTCCATCGTAATATCATAACTTTTTTAACAGGATATTTGAATGCAACAAAAGTCTTATCGTACAAACACAAACAAAACACAAAAACACAACAGGGACGGTTCTCATGGCATTTCTGCCATAAGAACCGTCCCCCTGGTCACGCTGATTCCTCTTTCCAAAACTCAGCGCCACTAGAACCGTCCCCCTGGTCTTCGTCAACGGCGGTTGTGGCTTGATGGATAAACATCTCTATTTCATTTTGGTAATTTTCTAATTGGTCATTGCTCCAATTTAGTTCATTCGCCATTAATTCTGCAACTTTGTGCTTCCATTGGTGGACCCAATCCATGTTAAACAGCAGTGCACCGGTTCTTCGAATAAAAAAGTCACTAGGTGTTACGGTCATTTCTTCATGGATGGCATACATGACTTGGGCGTAAACATCCAATGGCAGACCGAAAGTTAAGGCAGCCTCATTGTATTTATCAATTAACGCGAATAAGCTATCAACATTGGAACCGTAAAGCTTAACTAGTTTTTGAGATTGTTCATTTGTAAGTCCTAATTTTACTCCTTCTTTTGTCTTATCTTCTATGAAAGCAGGCAAATTTTTCGAACCACCAACATCTCCGCCAGAAATGGGCAAATATTTGGTTTGGCAGTTTCCAAAATCGCCAACGCCCTCTTGAATGAACTTTTGGTTTAATAAATCAACGACCATCTCAGCCATTTTTCGATAACCCGTTAATTTCCCGCCAGCGATCGTGATTAAGCCAGACTCAGATTCCCATATTTCATCCTTACGCGAAATTTCTGATGCGGATTTCCCGGTTTCATGGATAAGTGGTCTTAACCCCGACCAGCTGGATTCAATATCTTTCTCCGTTATCCCTACCCCTGGAAACATAAAGTTAATCGCTTTGATTACATACTCTTTATCCGCTTTCGTTAAGCGTGGATTGACCATATCCTCGTTGTATACCGTATCTGTCGTGCCAACATAGGTTTTACCATCTCTAGGAATGGCAAAGACCATTCTCTTATCTGGTGTATCAAAGTAAATCGCTTGTTTAAGTGGGAAAACACTTTGGTCAAAGACAAGGTGAATTCCTTTTGTTAATTGCAGAAGCTTTCCTTTTTTCGATTGATCCATCTCCCGAACCGAGTCGACCCAAGGACCCGCTGCATTGACTACCTTTTTCGCGAATATTTTATAGGCTTTGTTGGTCAACCGATCCACCACTTCTGCCCCTACAACTTTTCCATTTTCATAAAGTAACTTTTCCACTTTTGCGTAGTTTACAAGCATCGCCCCTTTAGAGACTGCTTGTTTGATGACTTCGATTGTCAATCTTGCGTCATCGGTACGGTATTCCACATAATAGCCTCCGCCTTTTAATCCTTCTTTTCTTAAAAGCGGTTCACGCTTCTGCGTTTCAGATGAACTAAGCATACTGCGTCGTTCACCTTTTTTAACATCTGCTAAAAAGTCATATACTTTCAGGCCAATGGAAGTGGAGAACCTACCGAACGTTCCACCCTCTTGGATGGGTAATAGCATCCACTCAGGCGTCGTGACGTGCGGGCCATTTTCATAGACAATCGCACGCTCTTTCCCCACTTCCGCCACCATTTTTACTTCGAATTGTTTTAAATAGCGCAAGCCGCCGTGAACGAGCTTCGTTGAACGACTAGAGGTACCTGCTGCGAAATCCTGCATTTCAACAAGACCCACTTTTATCCCCCGTGTGGCGGCATCCAAAGCAATGCCACTGCCAGTAATTCCTCCACCTATCACTAATATATCAAGGTTTTCTTTTGACATTATTGAAAGTTGTTCTAATCTTTTTTCACTAGAAAAAGTACCCATTTCAATCGCTCCTATTTTGAATTTTTTCCATATAGGTAAAAACAAAAAGAGACCAAAACAAACCTATACAAGTGTATTCTTGTATACGTTGTTTGGTCTCTCCTAATCTCCAACCAATATATTAACTTATTAAAAATATACCATATTCTTACTGATGATGCAATTATTATTTGAATAACATGGCCGCTTTTACTGCCTTTTGCCAGCCTTCATAAAGGGAATTTCGTTGGTTCTCATCCATTTCAGCTTCAAAGGTTTGATCAATTTGCCATTGCGTTGCAATCTCCTCTTTGCTGCTCCAGTAGCCGACTGCCAGTCCAGCCAAATACGCCGCACCCAAGGCTGTTGTCTCGTTCACAACTGGCCTTTCCACCGGCACATTTAAGAGATCACTTTGGAATTGTGTTAAGAAATTATTCTTCACCGCTCCCCCATCTACCCTTAGTGCTTTAAGGGAAATGCCGGAATCCTTTTCCATCGCTGCTAACACATCTTTTGTCTGGTAGGCCAGTGACTCCAATGTGGCCCGAATGAAATGTTCTTTAGACGTCCCTCTCGTTAAACCAAAGACAGCTCCCCTTACATCGCTGTCCCAATACGGCGTGCCTAGTCCAACGAAGGCCGGAACAACATAAACTCCTTCTGTTGATTGGACCTTGCTCGCATAACTTTCTGTATCTGCTGCATCTTTAATCATCCGCATTCCGTCTCGTAGCCATTGAATCGCTGAGCCTGCGACAAAAATACTGCCCTCTAAAGCATAAGTGACTTTACCATCCAACCCCCAAGCAATGGTTGTCAGCAGGCCTTGCGTAGACTTAATGCCGCTTTCGCCCGTATTCATGAGCATAAAACAGCCGGTGCCGTACGTATTTTTTGCCATTCCTTCTTCAAAACACGCCTGGCCGAATAGCGCTGCCTGCTGATCACCAGCCGCCCCGGCAAGAGGTACTTCTTTTCCAAAAAAGTGATAGTCGGCTGTATACCCATAAATTTCTGAGGACGGCTTTACTTCTGGAAGCATCGATTCCGGAATTCCCAAAGCTTCCAGGATCTCTTTATCCCATTTCAATTCATGAATGTTGTAAAGCAATGTGCGTGACGCGTTCGAATAGTCAGTCACATGCGCTTTCCCGCCAGATAATTTCCAAATCAGCCAAGTGTCAATCGTTCCGAATAAAAGTTCTCCTCTTTCTGCTTTTTCCCGAGCACCTTCGACATGATCGAGGATCCATTTTACTTTCGTTCCTGAAAAATAAGCATCGATAAGCAAGCCGGTTTTTTGACGAATTGTTTCTTCAAGTCCAGCTTGCTTCAGTTCCTCACAAATGGAAACTGTTTGTCTTGATTGCCAAACAATGGCATGGTAAACAGGCTTTCCTGTTTGTTTATCCCAAACGACCGTTGTTTCGCGCTGGTTGGCAATCCCGATCCCCGCAATTTGCCCCGCACTAATGTCGGATTCCGATAAACAAGAAGCAATCACCGATAAGATACTTCCCCAAATTTCATTGGCATCGTGCTCGACCCAGCCTGGTTTTGGAAAATACTGAGTGAATTCCTTTTGGGATGAATACACCACTTCGCCTTTTTTATTAAAAATAATCGCTCGTGAACTCGTTGTTCCTTGATCAAGTGATAAAATATATTTTTCCATGCGAATTCCCCCAAACTATTTTTCTGAATAGTAATCCCAAAGTTCCACTTTAGAAGTCGTCACAGCAATGGCCCCCGCTTCAATCGCCTCGTTAACATCATTGACCGTCCGGATTAATCCACCTGCGAACACAGGGATACCTGTACTCTCTTTGATTTCTCGAATCATACTTGGGATAATCCCTGGCAATACCTCGATAAAATCAGGCTGTACTTTCTTGATGACGTCACACGTTTTTTCAACTGCATTGGAATCAAGCAAGAATAATCGTTGAATCGCATAGATCCCTTTTTGTTTGGCTTTAGCGATGACAGCAGCTCTTGTAGAAATTAAGCCAGCCGGTTTTACTAGTTGGCATAAAAATTCAGCTGCATGTTCGTCATTCTTTAATCCTTGGATTAAATCAACATGAATAAACAGCTTTTTGTTTACCCGATTTGCTGCTTTTACAAAACTAGGGATTTGGGCAATCTGACTATCCAGCACAACCCCATATTCGTACGTACTCTCCAAAAACCGGTCAAGCCCTTTGCCATTCTTTATCGATGGCAGTATCGTTTGATGTTGGAAGGTCATAAAATACCTCTTTTCTTACTATCTTATCGCTTTTTTCGACTAAAAAAAGAAAAATATAATGAGACCTTATGCCCGATTATATTTTTCCCTGAGAAAGGAGATACTTCTATCAATATATGGTTCCTTTGTTTCTTCTAGTAATATATTAATGAACGGTTTTTTCTCTTTTATAAATTTGAACACTGTATCGTAATTCAGCAGTCCTTCTCCGACGGTTGTTGTCTTTATACTATTATCTTCTATTATAAAATCCTTGGCGTGCAGGATCACGATTCGGTCTCCAAATAGTTCAAACGCTTCTGCGATCACAGATTCTTGGTTTTGGTAGTTGTCAATCGTTAAATAATTGACTGGATCAAAGATAACTTGAAGATTGTTAGAATTGACACTCTCGAGGAGTCTTTTCATCATTCTAGGTGAGTATACAGGATGATTAACTCCACCCTCTATCCCAACGATTACTCCGAATTTCTCTGCCTCCCCCACAAGCTCCCGAACACTTTTAACCACTTCAAGAAACGGTTCTTCTTTAAAATTCTCTTCAGTATAGACAATATCCGGGTTAACATTTCCCGTTTCAGTTCCAACAATACTGCATCCAAAATCTCTGGCAAAGCGAAGATGCTCCTTGAATCGGTCCAAAGCTTTTCTTCTTTCATTCAAATCTGGATGGATCATATTGATGTAACATCCTAAGACGGCAATTTGAATATTTTGCTGGCGGAACGCTTTTCCGATATGATAGGTCATTCCAGGGCTTAGCCCTCCTAAGCCGGTGTTTATATCGGGAAAAGATTTGCTTAACGCTAACTGAACAGATGTTAACCCTTTAGAAGAAATTTCCCTTACTAATTCCTCCAATGATAAATTTTCAAGATCATGTGCCCTGATACCAATATTCATGCTTCAACCACCTCGAATATGCTTATGATAAAAAAAGTAAGCCGTATCGTGAAGTGATTAGGGCTTACTTTTTAAATTTATCTTGCCAGCCATCCGCCATCTACAACAAGCGTATGTCCATTCATATAATCAGACGCTTTGCTTGCTAAGAAAACGACGGCACCCATTAAATCGGCAGGGGCAGCCCACCTTGCTGCCGGAATACGTGATAGAATTTCTGCATTTCGTTTCTCATCTTCACGGATAGGCGCCGTATTTTTCGTGGCAACATATCCTGGCGCAATAGCATTTGTTTGAATTCCATATTCGGCTAATTCATTGGCAAATGATTTAGTCAAACCTGCAACTGCATGTTTACTTGCCGTATAGGGAGGAACAAATTTTCCGCCTTGGAAGGACAGCATCGATGCGATATTGATAATCTTTCCACTCTTTTGTTCCATCATCACTTTTGCAGCTTCTTGGCTTAGAAAATAAACAGCATTCAGATTAAGATCCATCACCGCATCCCAATCCTCTTGTTGATACTCTACCAACGGAGCACGACGAATGGTGCCTGCATTGTTCACAAGAATATCAATTCTACCGAATTCCTTTAGACACTCAGAAACGACTTCCTTAATGATTTCCCTATTCGCTAAATCGGCCTGGAAAAATTCTACCCGGCCACCCTCTTTTTCAATAAGTTCCTTCGTTTCATCCCAATTAGTTCCATGGGTGACAACAAATAAATCGGCACCTGCCTTAGCAAGTGCTACCGCATAGGCTTGACCAAGTCCGGTGTTACCACCTGTTACAATCGCAACCTGACCAGCCAATGAGAAAAAATCCAATGAGAATTCGTTCAATTGAATTGTCATCTTTAAACCCCCTTCTTGTTAAAACTAAATCTACTACCTTAGTTGTTCCATTTTGACATGGTCCATGTCATCATAGGTAATGTTTTCTCCGCACATACCCCAAATAAAGGTATAGTTACTAGTAGCGGTCCCTGTATGTATCGACCAGCTAGGTGAAATAGCTGCTTGTTCGTTTTTCATGACTAAGTGTCTTGTTTCATCCGGTTTCCCCATGAAATGAAAGACGCGTGTATCTGGCTCCATATCAAAGTACAAATAGACTTCCATGCGACGCTCGTGAGTATGGCAAGGCATGGTATTCCAAACACTTCCCGGAGATAGCATGGTTAGTCCCATTTGAAGCTGACAGCTTTCACATACTTTTGGGTGGACATATTGATAGATTTTCCGTTCATTTAAGGTTCCCGGAGCTCCAGCCTCTAAAGGTTTAATTTCATTAATATCTATTTTTACTGTTGGATAGGTATGATGGGCTGGCGTTGAATTAATATAGAATTTCGCAGGGTTCATTGGATCCTTTGATCGGAATAATACTTCCTTCGTTCCTCTACCAACATACAGGCCATCACGACGTTGCATGTTATATTCCTCGCCATCAAGAATGACAAGACCGTCTCCGCCAATATTAATAATTCCCAGCTCACGGCGTTCAAGAAAGTAACTGACACCTAATTCTTTATCGAGCTTAATTGTCAATTCTTCTTCTGCCGGTGTCACTCCACCAAAAATCATGCGATCGGCATGGGTGTAAGTTAAACGTACTTTTCCTGGTGCAAAAATGGTTTCAACTAAAAAATTTTCTCTTAATTCATCCGTATTAAATCTTTTAATTTCTTCCGGGTGGTTTGCATAACGCGTTTCCATTTCCATGATCCATGTCCTCCTATAAAGCTTCTATTTTTAACGAACAATTTTACCAGGTTCACTTTCAGCAAATGCCATAATTTCATCCTTCGAAAAGGTGCTGCAATCCCCATTTACCGTATGCTTTAAGACAGAGGCTGCTGTAGCAAATGTGATAACCTGTTGCGGCGGCATTTTTTCGATAATCCCGTATAAAATACCAGCTGCAAAAGCATCACCCCCGCCCACACGGTCAACAATATGATCAATATTGTGCTCTTTTGACTGATACAACGTCCCATTTAAAAATAAATTCCCTTGCAATGTATTGTTCGAGGCAGAAATAACGTTTCGAAAAGTCGAATATAAGTATTTGATATTCGGATACATTTCTGCTATTTTTTCATAGTAATACATAAGCTGCTGCTCTTTATTAAATGTATGGTCTGCTTTTTGGATGTTTAATAGATAAAGAGCATCTAATCCACCGCATGAACAGATATCAACATAGGGAAGAAACGGGGTAATCGCTTCCGCCGCCTCCTTTTGGTTCCATAGCTTTGAACGATAATTAAAGTCAAAACTTGTTGTGACACCTAGCTCTTTAGCTTTCATCAATGCCAGCAATGTTACTTCTTTTAACGGATTAGATAACGCTGGTGTTATACCTGTAACGTGAAAGAGTTCAGCACCTTGAAAAATCTCAGCAAAGCTAACCTCATCAACGGTAAGCTGAGAAAAGCTTGAATGCTTCCGGTCGTAAGTGACTTGCGCACTTCTGGCACCCGCTCCTGTTTCCAAGTAATAGGTACCTAAGCGCTCTCCGCCCTTCAACAAGTAGCCCGTATTTACACCAAACGACCGTAAATGTCGTTCCGCTGCCAACCCAAGGGGATTATTCGGCACTTTACCAACAAAGTAAGCTTCATATCCAAAATTGGCCAGCGCAACGGCAACATTGGCTTCCGCACCACCATAATGCAAGGAAAGCTGATCGGATTGAAAAAGTCGTTCTCCATGATTGGTAGATAGCCGAAGCATTATTTCTCCTAAGGTGACAATCTTTTTCATAGGTTTTTCCTTCTCGCTTCTTTAACTTTTTCTACATACTGAACGGCAAAGTCAGTGATTTTTTCATAGTCTCCCGTTTTGGCAGGAGCAATCAAATTACCGCCAACGCCAACGGCTACACAGCCATTTTGAATCCACTGATGGACATTTTCGAGGCTGACTCCCCCTGTCGGCATCAAATTCACCTGTGGAAGCGGCGCTTTTACTGCTTTGACAATGTCTGGTCCAAATGCATTTCCAGGAAAAAGCTTGATAATATCCACACCGGCTTCTAGGGCACATTTCATTTCTGTAATGGTCATACACCCTGCCATATAGGGAATTTGATATAGATTACACAATTTGGCCGTTTCTTCGTCAAAGCAAGGACTTACAACGAACTGAGCCCCTGCCAAAATAGCAATCCTTGCCGTGGCCGCATCAAGAACGGTTCCTGCTCCAATGACAACATCACTATCTTGATAGGTTGCAGCCAATCCTTTGATAACCTCAACAGCACTATCAACCGTAAAGGTTACTTCAATACCTAAAATGCCTCCCTTTACACAGGCTGCTGATATCTTAATCGCTTCCTCCTTAGAGTCAGCTCTTACAACCGCTACCACTCCACAATCAGTTATTCTGGAAAGAACATTTAATTTGTTCATCGCTGCCTCCAGTTGTCTCTATTCAGACTGTATTGTTCAAGTTGTACACGAACTGGCCGACCTGTACTTATTACCTCACCATTAACATAAAGGTTCCGTTTTTCCGTCTTTGGCAAATAGATACTTACAGAATCATAAGGAAGTCGATAATTCCCTTCCATAGATATATTGATTTCTACACTTTCTTTAGTAGTCTTCATATCTACTAATAGGAATGAAGACTCCCCTTTTGTATAGTTTAATGAAATCCCGTCATCTTCATAGAATCGTTCACTTACCTGCTCTTCCCTAAAGGAAGGATATAGACGTATTCCTCTTGCATCCTCCGATTTATTTTTAAACGTGATTTCCCCATCACGAATCGGGAAAGCGGAACCCGCCTGTGCAAAAAGCGGAATGACGTCAAGTGGTGAGTCTACGATAATGGTTTGACCGCCTTCATACCATTGATCAGAATTCATATCGTACCAGCCCTTATCATTTTCCGGCAGATACACACTTCGTTGAACCGCTCCTTTTTCTACTACACTGCAAACCAACAAATTTTCTCCAACCATAAAGTCATCATTTTCTTCGAAAGTTTTTGAATCATGTTCAAAATAATAAAAGGCAGGCGTAAGAATTGGTTTATATTCTTGATTTGCTTTATGTAACAAATGGTAAAAATACGGAATCCACTTCACACGTTCTTTCATAAATGTCCGAATAATCCCGATTTGTTCCGGATACATCCAGGGAACATTGACGGATTGGTCTTCATTCCAGGAATGAATGGTGAATCTTGGATGGAAGATGCCATTTTGAATCCATCTGATAAATAATTCTGGTTCTGGTGCTAAACCGCTAAAACCGCCAACATCATGGCCAAAATTATAGATACCGGACAAACTCATGCTTAACCCCATCTTGATATTAAATCGCAGTGTTTTCCATTCCGTTAAATTATCTCCCGACCATGTTTGCACATAACGCTGCATGCCAGGCATGCCTGATCTTGAGATTAAATAGGGTCTACTATTAGGAGCAAATTCTTTTTGAGCTTCATAAGACGACTTGAGCATTAACAGCGTTTGAATGGGTTTAATATACTCGACAGGAATGCTCTTGCCAAAACCAGTGGCACGTGCCTGTTTATTCCAGACTTCAAATTCATTGTTATCATTCCAAGTGGAGTCAATC
The DNA here is from genome assembly GCF_011393025.1 of Neobacillus terrae. GTDB lineage: Bacteria > Bacillota > Bacilli > Bacillales > Cytobacillaceae > Neobacillus_A > Neobacillus_A terrae. The sequence continues at coordinate 70,953 of NZ_JAAOEO010000012.1, forward strand.
CCAAAGGATAAGAGTTGCTCCTTGACATTTTCCTTCCACCATTGGATAGTCTCCGGATTCGTAAAATCAAGATAGGATCCATCATCATCCCAAAATTGGACTAATTCAGGGTCTTGGTTATTCTCCGATTTTATAAACATTCCCTTTTCAGCTAGTTCAGGGTATTGCGGATGGTCCTGAAGTAAACATGGTTTAATATTGGCACAAACATGTAACCCATTCTCATGGAAATGATGGTTCATCGCATGCGGGTCAGGTATTTTATCGTAATCCCAATTAAATACATACCTCTTGTCGCCAATAGTGGTATATCCAGAGGACAACTGGAAGGAATCACAAGGAATATCATATTCCACACAAGAATCAACAAATTTCTTTAATTGTTCTTGTGCATCTGGCGCATCCGTATAAGTCATCGTCGACCCAGAATAACCAAGACTCCATTTTGGAGGAAAAATTGTCCTGCCAGTAAGCTTAGAATATTTTTCAACGACGTTATGAATATTCGGGCCCAAAATGAAATAATAATCCAGGTCGCCTTTTACTGCGTAATAATACCTGTAAAAGCCATGATAATTGTCAAGCTCAGCACCAAGATCAAAAATAGAGTCGGAGTAATTATCATAAAAGAGTCCATAAGATAGTTTCGTTTTTTGATTATGGGTAAGATAAAATGGGATGTGCTTATAAAGCGGATCAGTAAACTCAGCATCATAACCCATGGCGTCAATGGTTTTCATGATATAACGCTTCCTGGTCTTATTTAGTGTTCCACTTTTCTCCCCTAGACCGTAATAGCTATCCTCTTTGTACCGTTCAAGATAATGATAGACCCCGTCTCCAAGCTTGTTATTATAGTTATAACTCTGCGTTTTACGATCATTCGCTACTAAAATTTCTCCGCCATTTATTTTTGCATACCAAGAGATCTTAAAGCCCTCTAATTGAATGACTGCCTTTAAAAAATGTGTTTCAATGATTACTCGCTCACTACCCACTTCTTTTTGAAAGGCAGGTAACGAGAAAGGAGTTAAATCAAAACGGTCTCTTCCTTCAAAAGGAATGTCTTCAGCATCCGGGGCAATTGACCAAGTTGTCATTAGGGCTGGTTCACGATCAGACGACATAAATACTCTGCATAAATCTTCTTCTAAAACCATAAAGATGATTTTCTTATCATTACATTCAAAGAAAAGCTGATTATTTTCTTCCTTAATAAAATCAAACTTCCAAGCCAAGCTCATGATTTTCACCTATTCGCATTTTTTTAAAACAGAGATAAACCGCTTGGATTATCTCTGTAAATTTGATCCATCTATTAATCTTTCATACCAGAAGTGGCCATCCCCTGAATAAACTGCTTTTGGAATATCAAAAACACAATTAAGACAGGGATCATAGTTACGACTGACATCGCCAGCAGGCTTCCCCAGTCCACATTATATTCACCAATGAAATTGGATAACGCTAATTGGACGGTATATTTCGTCGGATCACTAATAACAATCAATGGCCAAATAAAGTCGTCCCATCTCCACATGAATGAAAAGATGGCGAGGACAGAAATAATTGGTTTAGCAATTGGAACAATCAGTTTCCAGAAAATCTTCCACTCGCCAGCACCATCTATTCTAGCCGCTTCAATAAGCTCATTAGGTACGGTCAACAAATACTGTCTAATCAGAAATACCCCAGTCGGTGTTGCGGCTGGAGGAATAATAATTCCCCAAAGAGAATTGTACAATCCTAGTTTGCTAATGACCGTAAAAATGGGGGTCATAATGACTTCAAGGGGAATCATTAAGGTTGAGATAAATCCGATTAACAACCATGTATCCCCTTTAAAGCGATACTTGGCAAGAGCATAGCCAGCCATTGTGTTAACTAATAAGGTCAGGATCGTAGCCGTTACCGTCACAAACGTACTATTTAGAAAATAGCTACCGAAATTCCCTTTTTCAAAGGCTGTAATAAAGTTTTTTAAAGTTGGATGATCCGGAATAAACTTTGGAGGCCAACTATATAATTCGGTAGAATCTTTTATCGAGGATAGAACTACCCAGATTACTGGAAAAATAAAGATACAAACTAGAACAATTAAAGCTAAATATACGAGAATATTAGACTTCTTTTTCAATCGATTGTACCTCCTTTTGTCCATTTAAATTGAATGACCGTAAAGATGACAATGACCACAAACAGAACAACTGACATGGCACTTGCGTAACCCAATTCTCCCTTTTTGAAACCAAATTCATAAATATACTGAACAAGGAAGGTGGTTTCTTTTGCAGGCCCTCCCCCAGTCAAAGCCAAGACGAGCGGATACTGCTTAAAGGATTCAATCAGTAATAAAATTAACACTAAGAAACTAGTTGGTTTTAATAATGGTAAGGTAATGCTCCAAAACATTTTAAACTTTGAAGCGCCATCCATTTGGGCTGCTTCATAATAGGAGGTAGGGATACTTTGTAACCCAGCCATAAAGATGACCATAAAGAAGCCGATTCTTGCCCAAATCGTTCCTACAACAACCGTAATGTTGGCAAACACCGGGTCAGATAACCACTTGATTGGTGTGAAGCCCAATGATTCGATCAAATAATTCAAGACACCGAAGCTATCGCCAAAGATCCATTTCCATGCCACACCAACAATAATCGCTGAAATCATCGTTGGCCAATAAAATATGGCACGAAAGAAGCCTTTTGCTTTAATTTCCTTGATCAACAAAATGGCAATTCCAAGGGAACAGATAAAAATGAGAGGCACTACTGCAAAGGCATATTTAAATGTATTGGCAAATATATTCCAATATTCAGAGCTATGAAACACTTCTTTGTAGTTTTCAATTCCAACGAAATTCATTTCAGATAATCCATCGTAGTCTGTGAAAGAATAATAGAGTCCTACAAAGGCAGGAACGACAATGAAAGTAAAAAAGATGACGAAATTTGGAAGTACAAATAAATAGGGAACCATTTGTCGCTTTCGTTTATCTGTTTGAAAGGATAATTGTTTAGCCGTTTTCATTTTTGATTGCTGTTTGATTACTCGTTCCACCGTATTCACCTGCCCAAAATTATTTATATTAATAGTAGTGACCACCCCAAAATTGGGGCAGTCACCAATGAAAAGTTATTTAGAATCTGCAATAGCTGCCTTTAGTTTCTCCGCAACTTTGTCCATTGCTTCTTTGGAAGATTCCCCTCCACTAAGAACTTCTACTACTGCGTCTCTTATATCAGTAGTAACCTTGGAGATGACCACTTGATTACCCCAGTCAGTCGCTGCAACCTCTGGTGTATTTTCTAATTCATTGGAGAATACTTTAAACATTTCTTTTCCAAATGAATAATTTAATTCATTATTATCTTTTCTTGCACTTAGGAATAGTGAATCCTGATTAAATTTCGCATTAACCTCTTTCGTCGCTAAGTATTTAATAAAATCAGCCGTCTCTTTTTCTACTCCTGTTTTTTGGAAGCCCATTACGTATTTTCCACCAGGTACGGAAGAACGAATTTCTCCTTTTGGAAGATACGTTACACCCCACTCAAAGTTGTTAATATCTTTGTAGTTACTTAACATCCAGTTTCCAGCTAAGTGAGCAGCTGCTGTACCAGAACGGAATAAGTTATTAGGATTTTCTCCACCCAGCCAAACTGATTCAGGAATGATTCCATCTTTATGGAGCTTTTTAAAATAATCTAATGCGACAACACCATTCTTATTATTAATCGCAGGTGCAGAACCATCTTTTGTAAAAATACTTCCGCCAAATTCATAAAGTAAAGTGGAATATCTATGTGGAGTGAAATCAACTAATAATCCGTATTTCGCTCCGCCTTTTTCCTTTACTTGCTTAATCGCGTTTTCAAATTCATCCCATGTCCAAACATCATCTGGTGATTGTGGAACATCTACTCCTGCTTTTTTAAACAAGGTTTTGTTATAAATGATACCGTTCGCAGTAACATCCATTGGTGTAGCAATGATTTTATCCTTCTTTACATAGTAAGGTTTAATCGAAGGAAGAAATTGAGATGTAAATTTATCGACTCCCCCTACATATGGAGCAAGATCCAACGCTTGATTGGCAAAATCTCCAGTATCAGTGACACGTGCTAACGCAGGTGGTTTTCCCCCAGCAATCATGGTCTTTAATTTTGTCGTGTAATCTTGATAGGCCACTTCAATTAACTTAACTTCTACGTTTTTATTTGATGCTTGATAATCTTTAATGATGTCTCTCATGACATCGCCTTCTACCCCATCAGTAAACCAGAGAAAGTCCAATGTAACTTTTTTACCGTCTGATTTGCCGGTACCACTTGATTTCGAGCTATCAGAACAGGCTACAACACCAATTAATAAAACAGCCGCAAGCAATGACATCGTAAGCATTCTCAGCATTTTTTTCATAAAAAACATCTCCTCTTTTTGGAATATTTAATTTCTTACCGTCTCACTATTTACAAACTCTATTGATTCGACCAACAATAGGATGGCTAAGGCTTGCCCATAGGTCATCGGACTGATCGGGATGTTTTTATAAAAATCGGCATCCAGCCCAACTGGCGTCCCATATGATACTTTTTGAACCACGCCCTGTTCATCGATTACATCCATCACTGCTTCTAAAGCCTTTAACCCAATTGATAAATACTCCTTATCAAGGTACCCTTTTCTAACACCTTTGATGATTCCATAACCAAAAGCGGCAGTGGCAGAGGTTTCTTCATAGGAACTTGGATCGTCTAAAACGGTATGCCATAAACCACTATCAGCTTGTAGTTTTGACAATGCCTTCACTTGACTGTGCCATGTAGCTAATAAATAATCTTTCATACTTTTCTCTAATTCTACTATTTCAAAAAACTCTAACAACCCGCATGTATACCAGCCATTGCCTCTTCCCCAGCGGACAGCACCATAGTTGTGATTCTCGTTAAAATCCCAACCGTGATAAAATAACCCTGTTTCTTTGTCATATAAATATTTAATATGAATAAGGAACTGGTTTTTCGCTTCCTCAATATAATCTGGCCGATTAAAATAAGTACCTGCTTTAGCCAAAAATAGGACGGTCATAAATAAGGTATCGATTAAAATCTGACCATCATTTGGGTCACCGGTAATCATATGCTGCAAGGCTCCGTCACCGGTACGAATCATCTCTTCCATGATCCAAGTACTCCATTCATCACATACAGCAATGTACTTGGAATCATTGGTTTCCTCAGCTAGATGGATGAGTGTAAGCAGCGGTGCCATCGTATTGACATTTTTTTCAGGAAGGCCATCGGCAATTCTTTGATCAAACCAATTTAGCAAAAACTGAAGGGTCTCTTGGTCATTTGTTAATTTAAAGTATTTATATAGGCCATAAATCCCTACACCTTGCGGCCATTCCCACAAATTAATATCTATCAAACCAATCGGAAATTCTTCGACAAACCCATCATCATTTTTCAATGATTTCAGCGCATTCTTAACAAGATGAACTTTTGATTCGATTAATTTTGAATGAACGACCATTTTTCTAGAACTCCTTCTGTTTGTTGATCCGAATTTAATTGAATTTTACTATTTACCGTAAATGGTCCATGCCATGAGCTTTGAATTTCACCATGAATAGGATCTTGAAAACTGAATTCTTCCATTTCTGCATTCTTCATACTATTTTTAAATTGTGAGAAGGAAGCAAACTGTTGAACATGGCTATTTCGTAAGATCCACGTATTTTCTCTTCCTATCGATATCAGTTCCCGATTTTTGTTCTGACCCTCATTTTGTAAGCTCAATCCATTTTTTGCATAGAGCGCAATATAGGCATCTCCTATTTTTCCAAAGCACCAATTTTCGACGATTTCCACTTGTTCGAAAGCAGTAATTGGAAAATAAGCATGAGTATAATCAATTTCATTTTCCGGCTCAATCTTATAGTGGATTATAGCGATATCTTGATATTGGTCGACCTTTGGCAATTGACCATTTCCAGCCCAAAAACTTGGTCGTCCTGTACCTAGTTCCGTTTCCTCTCCAGGATGATTAATCCAGACAATCGCTTCTGGGCTAAGCGTAGAATGGATGACGTGCTCCGAGTAACCGCTTCCACTAGGTCGATACTCGACGGCACTTGATAGTAATCCATAGCTGTTTTTGTAAGTATAAAGATCGACAAAGCCCGTTGTTCCCTGATGATGTTTAAACACAACATTCTCTTCTGGGGTTAAATTAATCAATGACCTGTAATCAGGTGGTTCATATTCTGACACAGATAATGCTGCTGCGGCAAAGGTTGAGTTATTTAAAGTTCCTTTACCATAGGCGATCCAAAGTAAAGAAGTAGTCGCATTATTATAATTTCCCTTTAATTCTTTCTCGTAAATACGTCCGTGTGAACAGGATAAATAGCCATCATGACAATTTATGGCCATTAAGCGGAAGGTTGTATCCAATGCTTGCTTGGCTGCATTTTTCAATTCCAGGTCATTGACCAAATCATATACCTGCAAGAATCCCATCACGTTAATCGGAATATAAGCACTTGAATTCCACTCTGCCAAGCCTTCATCATTAAATTTTTCAAACCAATTTTTCAGCCTGACTTTTGCCCTTTCAACATGGACAGAACCAAGGATGTTCGCGTTAGGGAATATTTCGTCCGGGAATAATTGTCCCGCTAAATATTCACAAGTGTGGAATAGCAAGGCGTGATTCTCACTAAAGAACCACATGACATCATCCCCAGGTTCATCAAACCAATAGCGATAATTGAGAATGGCCTGCTTACATTCCTCCCACAAGCTTTCTTCAAATAATCTAGTATCATGAAAATCTGCCCAAAAACGGAACAGTTGGTTAAAATAAAAGTCACTGCAATCAAACCTGGCATTAATCACTTGCAGTGTATCTCTAACAATCGATTCAACTAACTTTAAGTCATCGCCTGCTTTAGCTAAAATGTAAGCTCGATGGATATCCTTTTTTCCATATTTGGCAATAAAGGACGAAGCCTGTTGCTTTCTTATATGAAGATAATCTGATACATCTTGTGGTACTAGGTTTTCTGGATAGAGTTGAAGAAACATATTTTTTTGAAGCACAACCGATTGGTATCGGATGTTGATAGATAATAGCACATTGCCCATTCCAAGTTCTTTCACTTCTCCAAGTGCTACTTTTTCGCAGTTTGGCGGAACAATCCTGTTCAGCTCTTTCTTTTCGCCCCACCACTCTGTTTTAAACTCACATTCCAATTGGACTTGCCCCGCTAGTGGGTTTTCAAAATAAAGGCTAACTTCACCAGATGTGAGGACATCGCTAGGAAAGTAGGCAATTTTTAATGCTTCTTCTAACAAATGAATGTCGTCGGAATTCGTATCACCTATTGGGAGCACCATTTCTAAATCTTCAATCCCGAGATAATCCATCCTAAAGTAAAACAGTGTATCCCTCTCTGCCAGATCCTCGAAAAGAACTAAAAATTCATTATCGCCTTCACGAAGCATAACTTCGAAATGAATATTCTTTTCTTCATTTCTTGTATAAGGGGAAAATTGTAATACTTTTTCACCATTTACCCAAAGGTTCACACTTCCGCATGTAAAAAGTTTAAAAGAGGCTTTTTGGGCTTTATTTGAACGAATGTTGGTTATGGCCCATGATTGTAGATGGGTGGGTTGCTGCCAAAATCCTGACTGTTCAATTTTTTTGTTCTTCCATGGAAAATAGAGCTGCCATGTCTTTGTTGACGATTGATAGGTTAGCGATTTCCCAGGGGAAACTTCTTCTGATCGTTCAATTTTTTCCTTAATAACCTTCAATTCAGAATCGATGAATTCTTTTCGGTTGGGATTTTCAAATACAGCAAATCCCTCAGTAAGCCAGCGATTCAAATCCCCTGTAAAATCCATGGTAATCTTTTTAAAAGATTTTTCCTCTTCAAAAGTCCCTGCAACCAACCAACGATTAATAGGCTTATGATGATTTAATGGGTATATAATCTGATTCATATATTCCCCTCTCCCTATTTGATAACGCTTGCATTATTCTTAATTTTTATTTTATTTGATAACCCAAGAAGAGAGAGGTTGAAATATTTGTATTAGTTGTTGAAAATTTTGATATTTACTTTTTCGACCGAAAAAAGAAAAAACCCGATGGAATTCCATCTAGGCTAATGTGTGTCAATGAATCATGGGAGTTTCTTATAGTCTGAAGGTGTGGTTCTCATAATTTTTTTAAAGACTTGACCAAAATATCTCGCATCTAAAAACCCCACTCTTTTGGCAACCTCATTGGTTTTTAAATCAGTTGTCGCTAATAGCCTTTGGGCAATCAGCATCCTTTTTTCTGTAATAAAATTACTTAGATTTTCACCTGTCTCCTTTTTAAAGGAGCGACTTAAATAGCTAACACTGACATCAAGCTGGTCAGCAATAAACTGGGTGCTTAAATCTGGATTGGCATATTCCTTTTCAACCATTCTTTTTGCCAGCTCTACGACGCCTACATTATTTTGATTCATCATTCCATAAAGATGATTTTTTATCGACACACACGTTTGTTTCATGAAATCTTTGAGCTCATCGAAGGTTTTACACTGTTCAAGTTGCTCATAGCCAACAACCATTTTAAATTTCCGATCCCATTTCGCCACTACCAACCCAAGTTTGATTAATAACTCTAAGCAATGGTTTAATACTAACCGTTTATCATACGAATACTTAATCTCCTTGAAGATGGTCTCTAATTCATGAAGAATTTCCTCCTGTTTCCATTCTTCAAACATTTCGATAAACCTGGCTGATTTTGTTGAGAAATCGTAAATCGTCATTCCCTCGTTGATCTCATCATAAAAATGTACTTTTCCACTGCCGATAAAAAAGCTCTTCGTTAACGCCTTTAAAGATTGTAAATAAGAGGTATGGATGGAATGGATAGAAGTATAAATGCCGCCAATCCCGATCAACGCTTTTATTCTATTACCCTGTATAGAATAGTTAAAAATACTATCAGACAGATCTTTTAAATGAGTTTTGATTTCTTTATTATTGTTGCGAAATGGAAAAGCAGGAAAGACAAGGAGCTGCTGATTATGATTCACAAACCGTACTGTAAGGTTTTTGCTTATACATAACTCCTCAATTGAGGTTCGTAGAGCTTCAAGGGCCTGTTTACTCTGTGAATCACCATAAACTTCGATGGTAATAACGGCACCTTTTCCAATCGTAATATTAAAGTGATCAATTCGTTGGCTTATGTTTTGAGTATTCACGATCCCTTTAACGGAGACATCGTGTAATAATGATTGCTCGATGATGGGAATGCTCTCCTGAAAGGCAGACTCCAAATATTCGTATTTTTTCTCTTGATTTCTTTTTTGCTCAAGAGCCTTTACAGCCTTTTTGATAACAATCATGACCTCATCAATCACCGTTGGTTTAAGTAAATAATCAAATACACCGTATTTTAGTGCCTCTTTAGCAAACGTAAATTCATCGTACCCTGATAAAAGTATGATAATCATATCTTTATAGTTTTGATGAACATAATCAGCCAATTCTAATCCTGTTTGACCAGGCATAACTATATCCGACACTACGATATCTGGTTTAAGCAAATCTATTTGTTCTTTTCCCTCGTATCCATTCGAAGCAATTCCACATATCATGCAGCCTAAACTAGCCCAATCGATTTTTTCAGATAAACCCATACTGATAAATGGTTCATCGTCAATAATAAGCACTCTATACATTTCTGAATCCCTCCCTTTGAACAGGTAAAATCAGCTCAAATAAGGTGCCAACATTGATATTACTTTCAATCTTTAGCCCATTTTCTTCCCCAAACAATAACCTGATCCGGTTCTGTACATTTAACACACCATTTCCAGTTCCTTGCTTTTCATCAAGATGAACATAGCTTCCTTCGGAAAGGGCGCGGATGGTATGTTCATCCATACCTACTCCATTATCGATTATTTGTATGTGTAATTTGTTATCTTTTATATTTCCATTGATAAATAGATACCCGTTGTCTATCTTCTTTTCAAGACCATGAATCATTGCATTTTCAACGATTGGTTGCAAAATAAGCTTTGGCACCAAACAATCGTTAGCCTTTGGATCTATATTTATCGAAAAATGAATTTTGTCTTGAAACCTAATTTTTTGAATCGTCATATAATCTTCAATATAATTCATTTCTTCTTCAAGCCGGATAAACTCTTGATTATTTTTAATACTCGTTTTTAACAGTCTACTTAAAGAAACCGTCATTTTACTGACTTCATCCGTTTTTCCAAACTGCGCCATCCAATTAATCGCATCTAATGTATTATAAAGAAAATGGGGATTAATCTGGGCTCGAAGCGCTCTCAGCTGGGCGTCCTTTTCATTTATATCCTTTTGGTAGATATCTGAAATTAAGGTGTTAATTTTATTCATCATTCTATTAAAGCTTTCTCCAACTCTACCAAGCTCATCTACGCGGTCGATTTCTACCTGAGCATTGAAGTTATCTTTTTCAACTTCATCCATCACCAAACTTAATTTAGTTAATGGTTTGACAAAATAATTTGTACTTATCCAAATAAAGATAATACCGATTATGATGGCCAGTATTCCAATTAAAAAGACAGACTTCCCAATAAGAGCAGGGCCTTCTGAAATCTCATCCAAGCTTACTAAAGAAATAATCTTCCACCCTGTTAAATTAGATTTGTACGTACTCACAAGCATTTTCCCGTACTTCGGAATCTCAACAAATGAATCTTCATCATTTGAAATATTTTTTGAGTTGGAAAGCCACGATCTGACTCTTTTCAGTTCTTCATCATTCGAATTCGATAAAACCACATTATTCCGACGGTCTAGGATGATTAGATGTCTCTCTTCCGTTGGATCAAATTTCTGAATTCGTTCCTGCAAATAGGATTTATCCATCGACATGGTTAAATAGCCGATTTTTTTCATTTTATAAGAGTTGATATCGAAGATCATCCGATTAGCTGTAATGACAGACTGCTCTGCGCTCCAAGTCACTTTTCCACTATCATCATACAATTCTGGACGTAATGTTTTAAAAAACGGATAGTCATTGTTATTGACGCTTCTTCTTAAATTCACTCTTAGGCTTTCCATGTCATAAAGATAGATAAGGTCTACTTCATTGAACATCATCGTTTCATCCGTAACTTTAGAAGATAAGTATCTATTTAAGAGATTCTTTGCCTTATCATTTTCATATTTGCTTTGTAAGAGACTTTGTACATCATTATTAAACGATACTCCATCCATAACACGATTAAAGGAATCCACCATATTATCGATACTTTTACTAATTTGCGTAACCATAATGGTATTGTATCTGACTGCATCCTTAATCTGGATTTGGATGGCGATCGTATAGGTGACCATCGCTGTTAACCCGATAATGAAACTAATTCCTAAAGCATGCTGGAACAGCAATTGATTCTTTAAATGACGAAACTTGGGAAAACGTATAAATCTCATTTGCCCTACACCGTTTCTTCGGTTGAATATTTATTTTTTATTTTAAAAAACGTGCTTCTTGACAACCACATCATCATTATACTTGTCAGGCTGCCTCCAAAGAAGACGAGAAAGGGCGTGAAAGTGGAAAATAGGAAATAAAGTAAGATACTTCCTAATAAAATTCCAATTGTACTAAGCGGTCGATATACTCCTAGTAAACAGGCGAATTTAATAGCGTGAAATATACTAATTTCGTATGAGACAAAAACAGGAAATACATAAATTAATAGGAAACAATAGACAATAGATACTAAGACGACTAAAGCAGTAAACACCTTAAAAGCTAAACTTTCAAAGCTTGAAAAAAAACTAAAATCAACATATAAAAAGATTCCTATTAATACGACTAAAATCCCCATCAAATTTGCTTTGACAAAATACTTCTTATAAGCAGCCCAGAAATGCCTAAAAATCGGTATATCCAGCTCTCCTTTTAGCCACTTTCGGGTTATTTCGAACATTGCAGTTGTGGAAGGGAAGAAGCCTAGTGCAATAGCTCCCAGTAAAGAAAATAGCACCCATAGAACATTTAAAATGGCTAAACGCATAATCCATTCACATAGTGTATATAAGCCTTGAATTAAGCCTTTCATCCTTATTCTCCTCTCTAAGATAGCGACCACGGAAACGATTCCATTACTATTAATATAACAAAATTTAAGATAAGAAGCCTAAACTTTCTGTATATTGCTAAAAAGTGTCGGACTATATGTCGCAAGTACCTAAAAAATGAAATATGTAGCTAGGTGATCTCGAAAAACAACAATTCCATACTCAAATTGCACTTTTATTGGACTTTAGTGTAATATTACCCTTTGTTTTGGGTAAGTAATAAGTGTTTTATCCTTTTTTAGAAGTTTTGTCTATTTTTTCAGGTGTTTTGTCTATTTTTTTAGCAGTTTTGTCTATTTTTGTTGGGTCTTTGTCTACTTTTTTAATAGTTTTGTCCATTTAGACAAAAAGTGGAAAAACACCCACTCCTCCCCCCTAAAATAGGATGCCAATTAAAACAAAAAACCAAGAGAATATCCCTTGGCTTTTTGCCTATCAATTCACAGGCACCTTACCCTTAAGCAGTTTCCTTCTCCGCAACTCCTGCACTACCTTTTTTAGAAAATTTCCCCTTAATAGATTTCATAATATGATAAGTAGTCGGTACAATCACCAATGTTAATAGAGTAGAAGTCAGTAACCCCGAAATAACAACAATCGCCAACGACCGTGAAATTAATCCACCTTCACTAGATAATGCTAATGGCAATAGCGCACCAATTGTCGCGAGAGCAGTCATCAGAATCGGACGCAGTCGCGTCTTACCTGCTTCAAGTAGGGCTGCCTTTACCTCCATGCCCTTCTTCTCATTCTGCTTCACTCGCTCCATCAACACAATCGCATTCGTAACTACAATTCCGATTAACATCAAGAACCCAACCAGAGCCGGCATTCCAAGCGCTTGATGAGTAACATATAATCCTAGCAATCCACCAGAAAACAAGAATGGTAAAGAAGATAGAATCGCCAGCGGCATTAACATATTCCCAAACGCCACCAGCATAAGGATAAATACAAGCACAACAGCAACGGCCATCGCAATCGTCATATTCGTAAACCCTTCATTCATCGCTTGCGCTTGACCTTCTGAATGATAGCTGACACCTTTCGGCAGGTCTAGCGCTTTAAGTCGCTTATCGACTTCTTCCTGCACACCGGAGGAATTATCGGTCGTGATTCTTCCAGTAACCTCCACATATGGCTGCTGATTTAAGCGGTACAACGCGGAAGGAGGGTACTTTTTCAAGTGTGGCCACTTCAGAAAGGGTTACTTGCTGCCCCAGCGGATTGGTCATTTTTTGGCTCATAATATCATCAATAGAATCCGCAGAAGTGCCCGCTAATGACAATTGAACATCCGTGGTTTTCCCTTCCACTTCCATTTCTACTACACTGTCACCCTCAATCAGCTCCCTCACGTAGCCTGCAACCATGATCGGGCTTAACCCTTTATCAGCCGCTTTTTGATCGTCAATTTCCAATTGAAGCTGTTCCTTCACTCCAGAGAGGTTGGATTCCACGTTTTCCAAACCGTCAATATTCTTAATTTTATCCGTGATCATTTTTCCGGCAGTCTCTACATCTTTGGCATTTCCGCCCTCGACAATTAACGCTAACCCGCTTGTTCCGGCAATCCCCACTGGAGTAAGCGCCACTTGCATGTCAGCATCCAGTTTTTCAGCTTTTGCTTTTACCCTTTTTTCAAAATCAACAGTTTGTTCCTTTGTGACATGATCTTTTAAATCAATCGAAAAGCGAATATGTTCGCCATTTACAATCGTTTGCAAATGCTTAATATCTTTTTCGCTTTTTAAAATATCTTCGACCTTAACAGCAATGCCGTTCGCTTTATCTAGTGAAGTTCCATCCGGCAGCTGGATGTATCATATAACTTCGTTAATTTATAGCCAGCTGGTAGGTCTAATTCATCCAGCTTTTCCTTTGCCTGATTCACCACTTCGACTGTATTGGAGCCTGGCTGTGCCTTCATCTCTACTAAAACAGCCGGCTTTTCATTTAATCTTGTATAGACCGTTTCCTTTTTATTACTATATGAAACTGTAGCAATATCCGCCAAGCTCACCTTTTGGATGCCAGTAGGTCCTTGCGCCAAAATTTGAATATCCCGTACTTCCTTAACAGAACCCGGCTTGAAAGCAGCCTAAACATTTAAGGTTTTATCGTCGACATTGACTTGACCAGTAGAAAACGAAAAATGTTTGCTTGACCGTTTCATAGGAAATGCCGTGACTAAACTGTTTCAAAGACAAAACTTTCTTCTTCCCGATGAGATTTGTCCCCGTGAGGCTGATTCAAGGACAAATCTTTCTTGGGAGGGGTTCGATTTGTCCCCGAGAAGCTGGTTCAAGGACAAATCTTTCTTGGGACGGATGAGATTTGTCCCTGAGAGACTGTTTTTAAGGCTTTGAGCGTTATAGAAAAAAGGTTCCCCCTCTCCGAGGAAACCTCTTTTATCTATTTAAAAAACAAATTGTGTTTTACTCCCGGTTTGAGAGGCCGTAACTTCAAGGCGCGCTCCAATCCGCTCCTTCAACTCAGGTACGTGGGAGATGATTCCAACCAAGCGGCCGGTTCCCTGTATTTCGATCAGGGCTTCAATCGCCTGGTCGAGAGACTCCGGATCGAGCGTGCCAAAGCCTTCATCCACAAACATGGTTTCGAGAGAAACACCGCCGGCATAGTTTTGTACGACATCAGCTAGACCAAGAGCAAGTGACAATGCCGCCTTGAAGCTTTCTCCTCCGGAAAGAGTTTTTACATGTCTTTCCTGGCCAGTGTATTGGTCATATACGAGAAGCTCCAGACCGCTTTGCGCATTTCCTTTAGATTTATCTGTCTTCCGCAGCATCCGGTACCTGCCGCTTGTCATTTTTAACAGGCGAGTATTAGCCTCATGGAGAATATCATCCAAAAAGGATGCCAAAACGAATCTTTCAAAAGTAATTCTGAATCGGTTCTGTCCTTTTGAGATTTCATATAAGTGGCCAATGGTCTTATATCTTTCTTCATTTTCCTTCATCTCACTATTGATACGAAGGACCTTCGTAAGGATTTCCTCATTATTTCGTTTTGCCAGGTACAGGTCGCGCTGCCTGTTTTCAAGTTCGCTTAGTTCCGAAGTAATGCTCATAATTTGGTTTTCAATTTCCTGAAGGTTCGGTATTTGAACATCCTTTAGCAAAATGTAAAGCTGGCTGAATTGATCGGAAATGGAACGAAGCTCCTCCCAATACGAGCGGATAGCCGTTTCCATTCGATTTAGCTCATTCTCCGGTTTTTTTGCATCCTCGTATAGACGATAGGTTTCGAAGCCCTGTTGGATCATTTGCTGTTTGAAATCCTCGCGTTCTTTTTCAAGGCTGCTCTTACGATTATCAATGAGTTTTTCCGCTGCATCTAATCTGGCTGCTGACGTACTGTGACTTTCCTTAGCATTTAAAAAGGCCTGCTGCGCATTTTCCAGTCTCTTTTTCAAAAGCTCATTTTTTGCCTGAGCCTCACGAACTGCCTGCTCGTAAAGAGATTCAGTCCGTAGGTTTTCAGGAATTGTTTTAATCATCCTTTCAAGCTGTGTAGTCTGCTGTGTATATTTCACGGTAAGGCCCGTTATCTCTGCTGAAAGGTCGGTAATCTGTGTACGCCTTTTTTCTTTTTCGCCGCTAAGACTGTCAAGCTCTTCTACAACCCTTGATAAGCTTTTAATCCTACTGGAGAGCATTTCTTGTTCCTGGTTAAGCTTTTCTTTATCGCTCTTGAGTTTTCCCTTTGCTTCAGAAATCTCTTCTTTCCTAAAGTCAGCACGAACGGAAAAAATATCTTCCAGTTTTGAATTTACTTCTCTTTCCAGGCTGTCCTTGTCCGACTCGGCTTTTAAATAAGCAGATTCAGCCTTGCGCTTTTGCTGCTCTATTTTGTCAGCCTGTGCTTTGGCAGCTTTTATTTCTCTTTCATCCGGAATGGAGGCTGCATGTGCGTGAGCTGGTGCAGGATGATGCTTCGAACCACAAACCGGGCATGCATCTCCGCTTTTTAAACTCTCTGCAAGAACCGCTGCCTGCCCGTTTCTCCATTGCTGCTCTAGTTCTTCCACCGTTACCCTAGCGTCGGCCAGACTGGCTGCTTCTTTCTCAAACATGCCCTTCTTCAGTGCATAATCTGTTTCTGCCGCATTCAATTGATTCACTGAAGTTTCATATTTATTTAAAAGGTTCCAATCGTTTATAAGCCTGTCCGATTTTCTTTGATTTTCCGAAAAAAGAACCTGCGCCTTATCAATGTTTTCCTTTTCGGTTTGCAGTACTTTCATCCGTTCTTCTGCCGCCGCTAAGGATTTCTCTGCCATTTCGTGATTCCGTTTCTTATTGCCCAAATCCTTTTGCAGCTGATCTGCTGTTTTTTTCATTTCAGCAAAGGAATAAACATCGTCCTTTATTGTTTGAAGCCTGCTGCATTCTTCGGCTGCATCGATTCGTTCCTGTTCGCGAGCCGTCTCCTGCTCAAGCTCAGCCTTACTCTTTTCAAGCCTTTCAGCCAGAAGTTGAATCATTTCCCGTGCCTGTTCCCCATCGTTTTCAGCTTCCGTCAGCTCACGTTTTAACCGGTGACAAAGCTCTTCTTTAGCCGCTAAAAGATTAGCCTTATGTCCAAGGGAAACAGAGGCTTCCATTTGTTTGAATTCTTCCTTCTTCCCTTCGAGCGTTTCCTTCTGTACTTTTAGACCCTCAAGCCGGATAAATTGATCTGAAAGGTTTTTAGCCTCCTGATGCTTGCGGAGCAGTTCGTCTCTTTCCGCTTTTTTCTTATCGCCGCCTTTGGCAAGTTCTTCATACATTCCAGCCATTAAGGATATTTCCTCTTCAAGCAAAGGCAGAATAATGACATCATTTGTGCTTCCTGCTTCAAGATACTCCTTTAGCGGCTCATTGGCCCTTGCATCGATTCGGCGTATTGCCTCATTACGTTCCTTCTCCTGCTCTTCGATATCCTTTTTGAGAGCTCCAGCCTCAATCTTTAATTTTTCTTCGACCATTTTATAAATCTCGGTATGAAAAAGGCGCTGAAGAATGACTTCTTTGTCTTTGCTGTCCGAGGTTAAAAGCTTTCTGAACTCACCTTGGGGAATCATCAGGATTTGCCTGAACTGGTTGCTGTCAATCAGCATAATTTCCTTGATTTTTTCTTCCACATCATTAATCTTCGAAGCAATCAAATTTTTTTCACCATTATCATTCCAGGCATACAATTCCGCTCTTGCTCCAATGGTTGTTACTCCTTCACCAGACTTCTTTTTCCGTTCCTGCTGAGGTGCACGGGTTATATGATAAAGCTTGTTCCTTAAGGAAAAAACAAGTGAAACCTCTGTTTCAAGCTCCTCACTAGCAAACTGGCTTCGCAATTCGGGGCCGTTCCGGTCCTCACCGCTCGCTTTACCGTAAATCGCATATGTAATCGCATCAAAGATCGTTGTTTTACCAGCGCCTGTTTTTCCCGATATAACAAACATCGTCCTGTTTTCAAGCTCGGCAAAATCAATGACCTCTTCATCCGCATACGGCCCGAAAGCCTTCATAGTCAGCTTTATTGGTTTCATCTCCGTACCTCCTCTTTCAACACCCGGTTAATGATGTCTGCCATGACATCCCTTTTTTCTTCTATAAATTCGGACGTTGTCATTTCCTCATAAAACTGCTCAAAAAGTTCAAGGTCTGTTTTCTTTTCACGCTGGGCGGAAGAAAAGGCCGTTTTTTTCTTAATATCGATTAAATCAACCTTCCGATCAAGATGGAGAACGTTTGGATAGATTTGTCTTAATTTATTTATTGGATCAATGAGTGCCCCTTCATCAAGCAAAGTGACCTTAAGATAATCGTCGAGCTTTTGCTTTTCATAAAAAGAAGGATCAAGCAACTCTTCGAGATGGCCCTCAAGCTCTCTCATATCCTGTTTAGGAGTGAGACTGCGGGTGCGATGTGTAAAACTGCCATTATCACTCATTTCAATGATGGAAATGGATTTTGTGTGCTTCGCCTCCGAAAAAGAATACTTAAGAAGAGATCCCGAGTATTTTATTGTGTCGTGGCGAATCGCTTCTGGGCTGTGCAGATGGCCCAGTGCAGTATAGGAAAAAGGGGCAAACAGGTCAGAATGCACGCAGCCGGATGTACCAACTGATAAGGTTCTTTCCGAATCGCTGACTGCTCCGCCCAATACGAATGCATGCCCTACAAGAACGTTGGGTTCATTGGGATTAAGATTTTCTTCAATTTTTCCAATAACTGCTTTCATGGCATCTTGATGCGAATGGATGGTATCATCCCCGAAAAGTTCTCTGACATGTCCAGGTTCCGCGAAAGGAACAAGATAAAAATTAACACCGTTAATATGTACTGGCTTTAAATCCGCTCTCAGCTTGCCTTCCAAATAAAACTGGCTGTGCTTGTACCATGAGCTTCCAAAGGAAAGTCGTTCAGCACTGTCATGGTTTCCTGAGATGGCAACAATTGGCGTTTTCAGATCAACATTGAGTTTAAACAAAATCTCATCAAGAAGTTCAACTGCATCGGTAGGCGGTACCGATCTGTCATAAAGGTCTCCAGCAATCACAATGGCATCAGGCTTTTCCTCAGCTACAACATCTGCGAACTGAAGCAGAACTTCCCGCTGGTCGTTCGTCATGTAAACTCCATGAACCAGCTTGCCCAGGTGCCAATCCGCTGTATGTATAAACTTCATTCCTCTGCACCCCTTTTTTTATAAATTCTATTTTTTTATGATTCTTTCATTATAGCAAAGTTGCCTATGTATCTTCCTATGTAAAAACAGGAAACTGGAACATCTGTTCTTTTTCATCATAACAAAATTTACTAGAGGTTTGTACCTATATTTGTTTTCTTGACCGTGATTTTTCCCTCAGAAAATAGGTAAACATGGATTTTTCTAAAATTAATGTATTTGTTTAGTACAACTACCCTTTGCGGCACGTATACATACAGTACAAATATATATAACAGACAAACTATCAGGAGGGTCAATTACCTAAAAAGATATGAGGTGAAAATTATATGAATCATTTCGCTGCAGGATTTACAATCTTCTCTTTTTTTTAACAATGGTTCTTGTGCTATGGCGTCCGAGAGGATTAAACGAAGCAATACCAACAACCCTGGGTGCACTCTTAGTTATTCTTAGCGGAACTGTAACCGCTGCTGATTTGGGAGATATAGGATCTAAAGTAACCGGTGCTGCTATTACAATAATAGCAACCATGGTTATGGCTATTTCTCTTGAAAGCTTCGGCTTCTTCCATTGGATGGCTGCGGTTGTTTACAAAAAATCTAAAGGGTCGGGCAAAAGGCTTTTTTGGCTAACCAATCTCCTTTGCTTTTTGATGACCATCTTTTTTAATAACGATGGAAGCATTCTTATTACTACACCCATTTTGCTTCTGTTATTAAACAAGCTAAGATTTAAACACAAACAAAAGCTGCCCTATTTAATCAGTGGCGCCTTAATTGCAACAGCTTCAAGTGCACCAATTGGAGTCAGCAATATCGTCAATTTAATTGCTCTCGAAATCATACACATGGACCTTTACCTGCATACTTTAATGATGTTTGTTCCAGGCATAGCTGGACTGTTGGTTCTCTCTCTTCTCCTCTATGCTGTTTTTTATAAGGATCTCCCCAAAAATCTTCCGAAAATTTCAAGCACCTCCTTTCAGGAGACAGGAATCGCTCATCCGCTTCAATCAATACCTGAAGTAAAAAGTTTAAGAAAAAAAGGCCGGATCATGTTACTAGTTTTAGGGTTTGTATGCCTGGTCCGTGCAGGACTTTTTCTTGCATCCTATTACAACATTCCTGTTTCTCTAGTAGCGGTTGCGGGATCTGTCGTATTACTGGCATGGAGATGGTTTTATCTAAAAATAAATCCGTTTGATGTCATTCCGAAAACTCCTTGGCATATTTTCATCTTCGCCTTTAATATGTACGTGATAATCTATGGCTTGCATAATATAGGGCTTACCCAAAAACTTGTTCATTATCTGGAGCCTTTGGTTTCTGGAAGCTTGTTCCAAGCGAGTTTTATTATGGGTGGGCTGCTATCGTTACTATCCAATATTTTCAATAACCATCCTGCTTTGATGGTGGGTACGATCACTTTGACAGAGATGCATCTCTCTCCTATTATGCTAAAAACCATCTACCTTTCTAATATTATTGGAAGCGACATCGGTTCCCTTTTATTGCCTATCGGAACACTCGCCACCCTCATATGGATGCATATATTAAAACGGGATCGTTTCAAAATTACCTGGAACCAATATTTAAAAGTCACATTTATTGTTATTCCTCCGACTGTTGTCTTTACCCTCCTCTGTCTCTATTTCTGGATTAAACTTGTTTTTAATACCATTTAAAATGATTTAGGCTGCCAGGATGAGCAGCCTTTTTCTTGTTTAAAAAAGAAATAGGTGCTCCGATTTCCGGAACACCTTTGGATTTGTATTTAATTAAGGAATATGAACTGTTTTAAGATGATAGAGTTTCCAAATAACAAGATTTCCATCAGCTGTAATTAAAGACACAATATTGTTATGAATTTCCTTTAATAATCCCACTTTGTCAGGATTATCCCCCATATCAAAAACGACCAGTTGGCCTACATATTTTTGGAGCTGTTCATCAAAGGTCCTTAATACAGGAATTCCTGATGGGACTACAGGGAGGTTTTCTTTACTCAATGTGTAGGGAGTCAACTGTGTATTGTAGGGAGTGAGCCATTTTAAATGCTGCATAGAAATAAACATGGTTTTATATACCGGAGAATAAAACACAACATAATCAGTCATTACATTTGTAATATAACCATGAATGGAGCGATTTCCTGTGACAAATATCTCAAGAAATTGTCCTTTAGCATTATTGAGAGTTTTTCGATAAGACAAATTGGTTTCAGCAGATTTTTGTATTGGAAGTTTATCAGGCGGATCTTCAAAAATTTCAGGCTCTGCCTTCTCTCTCATATTATGCACATGGACTAAAGGAATATAAAGAAATTTAACTCCATTGAAAATCACGATAATATCCAGGCCATAGTCTATCAATATCCCATTAAAAATGAGTCCGCCTGAAATCTCCAGGTCAACTTCTTTTCCTAAGAGTGTTTTTAATACGTTCATCAATTAACCTCCTTCCCAGTTTTTTTTACCACTTAGACAAAAATGGTGCACCAGTAAAAGATACTAATGCACCTGCCAAAGAATCGGATTTATTTGAAAAGAACAGTGAGCACCTGTGACTATTAAGGTTTCCAAAAATAATCTATAACTTTAACAATACTGCCCACATCATTGCGTCTTCTCGAAGTATTTCTTCGGTTGCCGCTTCTTCGGTTGCCGCTTCTTCGGTTATCACTTCTTCGGTTGCCGCTTCTTCGGTTATCACTTCTTCGGTTGCCGCTTCTTCGGTTGTCGCTTCTGCGGTTTGAAGTTCTTCTGCGGTTTGAAGTTCTTCTGCGACCTGATGATCTTCTGCGTCCTGATGAGCTTCTGCGGTCTGATGAGCTTCTGCGGCTTGATGAGCTTCTGCGGCTTGATGAGCTTCTGCGGCTTGATGAGCTACTGCGGCTTGATGAGCTTTCTTCACTAGAACTTTCCTCATTTTGGTTTTGATTTTGATTCTGATTCTGATTATCTTCCTCACTTTTTTGATTATTTTGGTTATTTTGCTTAAACGCTCCTTTAGGTCCTAAACAAATGCTCTTAATGTGATAAGGATGAATCCTCATGACCTCTTGATTGTTTACCAGTGTATAATGTCCGCCAGTATTTTCAACCAGCACTCCCTCTACAGCTTCCGGTCCATGGCCGTTAATTGAAACCCATTGATGGGAGAAATGACTGAATACATCATGGAATTTCATTGGATTGTGCCACCTTGGAATAACCATCTCTTGCTGTTGTTCTGTCTCTTGCTGTTGTTCTGTCTCTTGTTCTCCTTCTTGCTGGCCGCCGTTGTTCGCATTTTGATATTTTGAAACACTCTTGATATGCTGAGAGTTTAAATAAAGGATGCCATCATCCTCGGTAAATATAACGATATAGTCATCATAGACCCCCACCAATAATCCTGTTTTAGAATCTGGTGCGGAAAGATTTATTTGGATCGTTTCGTCGACCAATTCTTCAAAGAGTAAGCTGAAATTCTCAGCATCGATGAAATCAAGTTCTTCCTCATCTGATGCTATCATCTGGGTTGAATTAGATTTTGAATCTTCAATAATACTTTTTACATGGGCTGAGTTGTAATAAACAATAGTCGGTTCTTGCTGGTTTTGCTGATTTCCATTTTGATTGGTATTTTGGTTGCCGTTTTGGTTGCCGTTCTGATTGCCGTTATTGTTGTTTTGTACACAAAGTGTAATAAAATCTGACTTAACATCCAGCAATTTCCCTGTTTTCGATAATGGCCCGCCTTTGAAAATTTTTACATCCTTTCCTTTTAGGGCCCTCAGAAAGGAATGAAATGATCGCTGATCGTCATCTCGATTCATTTTTTCTTTCTCCATGTTTATCCTCCTATGCTCCTAAGCTTTAATAGTGATTTATAATCCATATATACGTATCATGCAGGGACATGGAACCTATTAATAGCCCAAATTAGGAAAATTCAGCTTTTGCCTATTAGTTATTAATCTAATTTTCCTAATTGGTTTTTGATATAGGCACTTCTTTTTTCAATAAAAGAAAAAATAAATTCCGGTTCCCGGTCAAAATGATCAATTTTATCTTTTCTATAAGGATCCAAAAGGACTGCTGGACGGATATGATTATACAAAGCTTCGACTTTCGGCTTCAAATTATCAATGGTAAATTGGTTTTCCAGTGCACTTCCCAGAATGTTTTTATATTTTTTTCTAAAATTATCCACGTACAGAAGTCGCGCGGTAAGGGTGTTAAACCCCTCAATTCTTACATATTCGGCAGACATATACTTTCCGTTTACATCCCTTCCCCATGTGGCATCATAATCCCAGGGAAGGACCTCAAAGAGGCCAGTCTCACCGCTCTTGTACAAAGAATAATTATGAACAAAACCATCATAATTCTGAGTTAAAATTACCCCAGCCATCCATTTCAAATATTTATCTACGTTTACCAGTTGACTAATTTCACGTTCAAATTCATTATTTGGAATCGTGTTGAGCTTATAAATCATCTGCTCCAGTGGAAAATTGTCCTGGTCATTGCCCACTTTACGTTCATAGCCCAGAAAGAGAGATTTTTTAGTCTCCTTATCCAAATCACTCATCAATGAGAAATTCGCATCTCCATCTACCGCATAAAATATGGCACCCTCTGGCAGGCCCCTTTTTTTCAAAAAGTTTTCATCTACCGATTCTATTTCCAAATATACCCCTTCAGCTTTTCCATTTATTTTTAAAAAGATATGTCTTGATCTGGGAGCAAGGCAGCCTAGTTCAGTAAAGAAATCAAAAGATAATTTATTTCTAATCATTGAGGGATCTTTATATTCAGCATTTAAATGAATGTCTTTTGATCCTTTAAAGACCGGTGGTTTATAAAAGGTGGCCTGATATGATTTTTTCTTAAAATCACGTATATGGGACCCACGATAGCGAATGTCAAT
This sequence comes from Neobacillus terrae, assembly GCF_011393025.1. Taxonomy (GTDB): domain Bacteria; phylum Bacillota; class Bacilli; order Bacillales; family Cytobacillaceae; genus Neobacillus_A; species Neobacillus_A terrae. Next base: position 94,744 of record NZ_JAAOEO010000012.1, read on the forward strand.
CTCCAGTCTTTTTCCTTCAGCTTTTAGTTGTGCCGGCAGAGGATCTTCACACCAAATATCCCTCTTTAGTTCTTTCAGATCCATTGGATGTATGAAAACCTGATACACAGGAATTTCTGCACTTATGTCCATTGGTTATTCCTCCTTCCCTTATAAATATGAAGAAGAGATAAACGTTGGCACATTGGGCCTCGCCTTTTTGCATAAATACGCTAATGACCCAATCCATTTACTGGTTAAAAGCGTAGATTATTAACAAAGAAAGGAATAAATATTGTCTTAATAACCTTTCTTAATAAATTCAAGGAGGTTTTGATAGATGGATCAAAACATTACTTCGCAGGAAATCCAAAAGGCAGCAAATCAGGCAAGAAGATTTGGTGACTTCATGTTTTCTGACCCGCGTGGGAGGACTTCCAGGCAGAGAAGAACAACCAGAAGGACTCAAAGCACTGCAAGACAAACAACCAGAAGAACCGTAAGGCAAACAACGAGAAGAGCCGTAAACCAAAAAACAATAATTCGTAATTTAAGAAACACAACCAGACGCTCCTCTTCCAGACGTTCTTCCAGCAGTTCTTCCAGACGGAGACGTTCTTCAAGCAGAAATTCAAGACGTAGACGTTCTTCCAGACGTAGACGTTCTTCTAGGCGGATACGTTCTTCTTGGGGTTCTTTAGGGGGAATTTCAGACATACTTTCTTCCATGCTAAGACGTTCTTATGGGCGTTCCTCCAGACGTTCTTCCAGCAGTTCTTCCAGACGTTCTTCCAGCAGTTCTTCCAGGCGTTCCTCCAGTAGTTCCTCCAGGCGTTCTTCCAGGCGTTCCTCCAGTAGTTCCTCCAGGCGTTCTTCCAGGCGTTCTTCGAGGCGTTCTTCCAGGCGTTCTTCACACAGAAGACACACTTCAAGCACAAGGAGAACCAGCGCAGAGCATTTTAACCGCAGAGAAAGGTACTGGAAGGACGGAAACATGTGGCAAGAAAGGCTTTATAACGAATAACCTGTAATCTCAATTGCCGTTGGAATTATCTCCAGCGGCTTATATTTTGACTTTAAAGTGTTCTTAATAAAACAACAGGCTGAAGCCCCCTTGGAAAAGACTACATTTGTTACGTCTCTAAACCATTTAATGAATAAGCACTCCACAAAGAATATTATAAAACAAAAAAAACAGTCCGCCCTCTTCCGGGCGGACAGTCTGAATTAGTCAATTATTATTTTTTTGTTACGTTAGCTGCTTGTGGTCCCCGAGCTCCTTCAACAACTTCAAAAGAAACTTCTTGACCTTCTTCAAGTGATTTGAAACCTTCAGATTGGATTGCAGAATAGTGAACGAAAACGTCGTTGCCGTCTTCCGCTTCGATAAATCCAAATCCTTTTTCTGCATTAAACCATTTAACTTTACCGTTTTTCATGTAAAAAAATCCTCCTATTGGCTCGCACTAAAGCCATGTGTAAATTCACCAAATTACAGCGCTGATAGATTTTTGGATCTCTCACCCTAATGTTTACAAACACTTTGAAAAAGTGTGAAACATAAAGCTAGCACATGTAACGGCTTCTTTTATTTTACCATTTTTACATCAATACTGTCAAGGTTTGGAATGCTCTCCAGCTCCTATAATTTATGTCCTTTCTGTCAATTTTTCAGTAAGGCTTTGGATGGATTGCACCACCATATCAAGCTTGGCTTCTATTCGATACAAGAGATACAGCGTAACAATAATCGGAAAACCTACATCACTGATGAAAGGAATAATTTTATCCACGATACACCCTCCTTTCTGAGAAAAGCTAAAGCGTCTCTTTACGACGGATAGCACTTTTGATGATAGGTTAAGTTCACCACATCCTCGAAAAAGCAGGTGCTTGTCCTTTGTGCGAGGATATAGTTTACGAAGCCTTCCATGTCCTGTCCGTCCTGCATTTATAATTTATGAATATAAATTCATTAACTTAAAGAAGAGGGCCGGTAAATAACCAGCCCTCCATGTTAGGATTATGCCAATGGATAATCAGTAACATTGCGTTCGATCAGCCTTGAGCCTTTTGCAGAGGATAAAACTCCGCTTGTAGTAACAAATATCCCAGCAGCGATTACTTCTTCCATTCTTTGTTTTACTGCTGCCTGATCAACTGGTTCCTTCGGATTGTCAATCACAATCCTGGAGGGTTTGCCTCCTTCAGTAACAAATTCAAGCTCCAGAGTCTTTGCCATTCTATTCACCTCCTATCCTTTATTTTTTCTTTGATTAACCAATAATTTCCGAACTATCAATTCTTTCAACTGTACTTAGCGGTTCATTGCTTAGGGCAGCTAAAGCTCGTGCTGTTTGCAGCAGCTGGTCAGCTGTTGCATCCTTTTTAACATTGTTAAAGGTTTTTGTTTTGTATAGCGGTTTTCCATTGTCATCCATTCCGGCGTCATAAACCATTTTGAGTCTTGTGATTGCAAGCATTGCCTGTGCCATTGTCCATCACCTCCTTTCACCTTCTATATACAAAAAAAAGGAGAAAAAGGTCAGGGTATATTCCATATTTTTAAAAATGCATAGCAAGTTTTTTATAAATATCTCAAGAAAAAATTCATATATTTAAAAGAAACTATTACAGGGGAGGAAGCAGAATGGATTGGTATCTCAGGGTTTTAAAAAATTATGTTGGGTTTCAGGGGAGAGCGAGGAGAAAAGAATATTGGATGTTTTATCTTTTTAATGCCATCATTTCGCTCATTTTGTATATCGTTCAGTCTGTAGCTGATTTAAGCTCACTTCTTACAACTCTGTATTCCATTGCCGTTTTTCTTCCGTCTCTTGCTGTTACTGTCCGCAGATTGCATGATACGGGCAGAAGCGGATGGTGGATATTAATTGGACTCGTCCCTTTTGCGGGAGCTATCGTGTTGCTTGTATTTGCCTGCCTGGACAGCTACCCCAATGAAAATCAATATGGGCAAAACCCTAAACTGAATGAACCTATTGAATATAAATGAAAAAACCGCCATTCCCTAATGGGGTGGCGGTTCTATAATTTTCTTGGAATCTATATTAAATTAATTCTGAATTAGATTTATCTTAATCTAGATCCTGCACCTTAGCTCATTAGAGGAAGCTGCTGTTCAGCTCGTCTCCAAAGCTCACGCTTCAAATCAAAGTAGTCAATTGCACATGTTTCTGAACGGGCACTTTGGCCTTTTTATATTTATGGAATTAAAAGAATTTTGCCGGTGCTTTTTCGGCTTTCTAAATATGCATGCGCCTTGCCTCCATCTTTTAATGGAAATTGTTTTGGGGTTTCTATCTTTAATTTACCCTCTTCTATCCAGCTGAAAAGCTGTCTTGAACGCTGATAACGTTCTTCGCAGGATGTCAGTACATTCCATAGATCTCCTCCGGTCAGTGTTTTTGACGTGTCCATCAGCATTCTGGGATCTACTGGCTCAGGATCTCCACCTGCCATGCCATAAAACACCACTGTTCCTCCAATCCGGACTGCTTTAAAACTATCCATTAAGGTAGAGCCGACTGAATCATAGGCTGCATCAGCCCCTTTTCCCCTTGTTGCTAATTTCACTTCTTCAGCCCAATCCTGTCCATATAAAAACATTTCATGTGCCCCTGCTTTACGTGCAATTTCGGCTTTTTCCGGTGTAGAAGTTAGGCCAATCACCTTTCCACCAAAAATTACTGCTATTTGAGTAAGAAGCTGTCCCACTCCTCCTGCTGCTGCATGGACAAGTACAACGTCTCCTTCTTTTACCTGGAAGCTGTCCTGTGCAAGATATTGAGCAGTAAGCCCCTGTAACAAAACGGAGGAGGCAATTTCAAAAGATATGGAATCCGGAAGAGGAATGACCTTATCCCTCGGCACTGCGACTAATTCAGCATTTGCATAAGGAACATCTGCAAAGGCGACTCTGTCTCCGGGCTTTATACCATCGACCTCTGCTCCCACTTCTTCCACAACCCCGGCTCCTTCATACCCCAAGATAAAAGGCGGGTTCCCGGCAAGATGATAATTACCTTTCCTCCGGTATATATCTGCGAAATTCAGCCCAATTGCCTTCATACTGACAAGGACTTCCGTTTGCTTACACTCCGGATTATTAATATCACTATAGTGCAGGACCTCTGGCCCGCCAAATTCATTAAAAACGAGTGCTTTCATTTGTTTACCTCATTAATCGTAGTTTACCTTCAAGGTTTATTATATACAGTTATGAGTTAATTTTAAAATACCAAGCTAAAAATCCTGCTTGATCTTATTTAAAAAAATACTGCTTTTCCTTTTTGTTCTTTTATAAATTCTGTAGCCTTTTCGTACACTGTCCACCACAGCAAACGGAATCGGAGGGTGAAATTTATAAATAAAAGGCTTATAGATTCGGTAATAAGCTTTTTTTAAATCATTCCATTTGCTGCAGTACCCTTCTTTATAGAAGTCGGAAATATCCACAATATATCCTCGGCCATTATCCATCACCACATTTTTCCCATGGATATCAAATGGATTAAGCCCTTTTTTCCGTGCAAAGTCAAGACCATGATCGATATCGTTAATGACACTTTCAGGGATGCGTACTCCTTTAACAAGAGCATTGAATAGGGTAATCCCTGACAGTTTTTTTAATACCAAATAGTTATCGCTATAGGCATAAAGCGTGGAGTACGCTTCATGTTTCCCCAAGCGTTCGTATACTTGTTTTTCCTTCTTTATCTCTTCAACGTTCCTTCCATACACCTTTACAACTAAGTCCGGATTAGCATCGTGAACAAACACGGCAGCATAATTTCCATTTCCGATCAATTTCCAGGACTTTGATTGATTTCTTACCAGAATGGGATCAAAAGGACTTTCAGTTGTTAACTGAATATATGGTAATAGTTCCTCTTCTATTAATCTGATATAATGGTTCAATTCCATTCTGGCACCTTCTATACAAAAATTAATTTTTGTTCCCGTCATATCTATTACTTGGTTTCAAATTAACATAGATTTATAGATTTCCAGCTTTTTTTCAGTAACACCAATCACGGATTCAATTTCATGCTTTTGGTGCTGCAGTTTTTGCAGATGCTTCTCCAGAATGGTTTTACGAATGAGAATAATAGCTGAGATTTCTGGTACATCCTTTTCGAGAACACAGCCTTCTTTCACAATTTCTTTAATATCCTGTAAACTCATCCCGGTGCTCTTTAGGCTGCAAATGAACTGAATAAATTGCACATCTTGTGCAGTGTACACCCTGTCCTTCCCATTTACTCGTTTTGGAAAGGGCAGAATTCCTTCTTTTTCATAGAAACGCAATGTATGTGCCGACAATCCCGTTTTTGCAGATGCCTCTCCGATTGTAAACATAATATTCCTCCGAAATATTTTCTTCCTTTAATCATATTTGCTTGTTGACTTAGATTCCACTCTAAGCATTATCCTTTAATCATTAAATGTAAAGGATGTGGTTTTTATGCAAGAAAAACGGTATATTCGCGGCAAAAGACTCCTGAAAGAAATCGTAGGGGACCCTGCTCGTGAAACAATAAAAAAATTAAATATGGTTGCGCCTGATGCAGGAATCTTGCTCGCCGCACATTTTGGGGACTTTTACTCAAGAGAGTGCCTCGATTTAAAAACGAGAGAGATGGTTACTTTATCATCACTCGCTTCCACAGGTAAAACAGCACAGTTAAAGGTACATTTGAATGCAGCTGTTACATTAGGGTGCACACGCGAGGAAATTTGTGAGATTATGATTCAATTAATCCCTTATAATGGGTTCCCCACAGCTCTTAATGCACTTGAAATAGTTCGTGAATTTTTTCTAGAGAAGGAGGAACTATGATGGACTCGAAACTTCAGATGAGCTGGCTGGGCTTTGGTGCCTTTTATTTTATCACACCGGGGGGAAAGAAAATTTTAATAGACCCTTGGGTTCATAATAATCCGCTTTTTCCAACTGCCTTTCGTAAAACTATTTTTGATTCGGACTATATTTTTTTAACCCATGGACATCGGGACCATGCAGAAGACGCCGTGGAACTTGCAAAGGCAACTGGTGCAAAGGTTCTCGCCGGGTGGGAATTGTCACAGCTGCTGATGAAGAGGGGTGTGGAAAATGTCCTTCCAATCAATAAAGGAGGCACACGGGCTATTGCAGATTTACGTGTAACCGCTGTTCATGCTGATCATTCAGGAGCTTTTGTAGAAAACGGAAGACTCATTTACGGTGGCGAGCCAATGGGATTTGTTATCAGGTTCGAGAACGGCTTTACGATTTACCACGCTGGTGATACCAATGTATTTGGTGATATGGCTCTTATTTCAGAGCTTTACCATCCTAAGGCAGCCATCCTGCCAATTGGCGATGTTTTTACCATGGGTCCAAGAGAGGCCGCCAAAGCAATCCAACTCCTTAAAATTAAGGAAGTGATCCCCATGCATTTTGGCTATGATTTCTTAACTGGCACACCTGAAAAACTTCGGGATATGGTCAAGGACCCTTCTGTTAAAATCTATGATATTTTATCAGGAGATACATTCTTTATAGAATAAAAATGCCCCACGTGGATTATTTTGAACTAGGGCGTATTCCTCCAATTTCAATATCTGCTTCCATGTAGTTTTCATATGGAACAGGGGCATTGGCTAATCTGCGCAGCATCATTAATTGCCCGACATGTGTCATTGCGTCAGCAAAAGGACCCTGCAACAGTTGTTCCACCGAACGATTTAGTGGCAATACTCCCTCACGAAGAATTCCATCTAACTCTTCTAAAGTATCATAAAATCGTACAGTTTCAGTTTCCCAGCTATGAATATTTCGGTATTCAGCAAGATTGTAGTCTTTATAACAGCTGATGGTATAAGCCATAAGAAAGGTAATATGATTTAGGATTTTTAACGGAGAGCGTCCATTTTCGCCCACTTCAAGAACGATGTAATGGGAAGGAGCCTCCTTAATAGCTAGTGTAGTTCGATAAGAAAGTGTAGCCAGAAAGTGCCTTAATAGATTATTATCCATGTAATAAATGTACCTCCGCAATTTGATTCCAATTGAAGTAACTATATAATGAATGTTTTAATTATAGCATGTTTATTGAGAAGCAATAAGTATCTTTAAAAGGATAAAGCCAGCTCCGCTTTAAGGGCTGGCTCAATTTTTTATTACATCTCTCTCCTCATAGCCTTCAGTACATCTACCCTTGTTGCGCGCTGTGCAGGCCTTAATCCCGAAATAATCGTTACGACATAACATATCACGATGCAGATTAGCGGAAGGCTGACCGGAATATCACTAAAGGTAAAGTTACTTGGTGCGTTTTCACCAAATGCATTTTTTATAATAAGAGGAAGGGCTAAGTTTACCGTATAGCTGATGATATAGGAAACAACAGTTCCAATCAGGGCACCAATCAAACCGATGTAACTGCTTTCGAGCAGGAAAATACGCTTGATGGTCTTTGGGTTTGCGCCAATCGCTTTCATTATACCTATATCAGGTGCCCTCTCAGTGACGGCCATCGTCATCGTATTATAAATTCCAATTGAGGCAATCAAAATCGCAATCGTTCCAATAAAAATCAAGCCTGCCTTAACAACTAAAAACACAAGATTGACTTCCTTCAACTCATTAAGTACGGAATAGGTTTCATAATTTTTATCTTTAAGCTGCTGATCAATGTTTTTTACAGCTTCCATATTCGTCGCATAAACCTTTACTTCATCGTAAACAACACCTTCCACCTTAGGTCCCGGCGGTTCTGGATTGTTCTGTTCTTTTAACATTCCCTTAGGGGTGCCAGTGAAGGCTTCGATTTCCTTTAAACGATCATTGGAAATATAGGCATTCCGGTCCTCGAGCCACTTCTTGGTGGGTTTTACTCCAATTCCAGTTATGGTAAAAGTAAAAACTTTTTCTATTTGCTTTCCATTTTCATTCTGTTTCACTGGAAGCTCTACTTTTTGGCCTACTAGCTCTCCCGTATATCGGTACTGATCCTTTAGTACTCCTCTTTTATCATAAAGTTCCTCGGGCTTTGCATTCTTGGAAGCCAAGTTAGTCGCAAAATCGTATCCAACCACGATTTCATCTGGTTTTTTAGGAAGATGACCTGAAGAGAGTTTGAAACCAGCCTTCATTTCAGATGGAAAATCAGCCACAATAGTTTGAGTATCAATCTGGTGATCCTTAAGATAGTACTTAGTGTTTTGCTGGAGCATCATTCTTCTGGTCACAGCTTTTACATTCTTCATTTTTTCAAAAGCCTCTATGTCTTTATCTGTAACAGGTGTAAATCCTTGTTTCATGCTTTGCTTGCCATGAACATCAATGGCAGTTACAACCTGTCTTTCTGTAATGTCCTTAACTATCGATTTCTGAAAGCCAAAACCGACTGAGGAAAGAACAATCAGAAAGGCACACCCCATTGCCGTTGCTAAAATGGTCATGGACACCCTTGTGCGATTTTTTTTCATGTTTTGCCGTACAAAGCGGAATTGATCTTTAAGTTTCATACCAGCTCCCCCTCCGTAATTCTGCCATCACTCAGTTCAATTGTTCGATGACCAATTCGGGCAACTTTATCATCATGAGTAATAATCAGAAAAGTAATGCCCAAATCCTGATTTAATTGCTTAATAAATGTTAAAAGATCTTCTTCTGTCTCGCTGTCCAGACTTCCGGTCGGTTCATCTGCGAGTATAATCGGAGGATTAACAATCAATGCCCTTGCGATGCTGACACGCTGCTGCTGGCCGCCCGACAATTCACCAGGATAGTGGTCCTGATATTCAGATAAGCCCACTTTTTTAAGCATCTCTTCTGTCTTATCCCTTCGTTCCTTTTCTGCCATTCCTTTTATAATCAATGGAAGTTCTATATTTTGGAAAGCAGTCATGCTAGGAATCAGCTGAAAGCTTTGAAAAATAAAACCAAGATTTTTAATTCTAAAATCAGCAAACTGAGCTTCATTTAACTTTGATACCTGCTCCTCATTTATCCAGATTCCGCCTTCCCTTGGGCGGATAAATCCGCTTATTAAATTTAAAAGAGTTGATTTTCCTGACCCACTTCGGCCTACAATAGTAAGGATTTCTCCCCTATTTACCGAAAAATTAATATCTCTTAGGACCGGAATAATGGTTGCCCGGCCTTTTTTTCCTATTTCAAAGTCATGGCTTACATTTTTAACCGTAATCAATGATATCCTCCCATTTCCCTCTCAAATATATTTCCATAAATAAGACGAAGAAAATTGGAAAACGCCTTCAAGATATGTAAAAATTTTTATAAAAGGAAATCCCGCTCGTACTTATTTGGATAATATTAGCATTTAATTAAGCAATCTATTAAAATATAATTGATATCTTTTTTAAGGGGGTTTTTAGAATGAACAGCCATCAAATAGAATACAAAATCTACGGCGATGACATGCAATTTGTTGAAGTAGAACTCGACCCACAGGAAACAGTTGTAGCTGAAGCCGGCAGTTTAATGATGATGGAAGATGGAATTGGAATGGAAACCATCTTTGGCGATGGATCCGGCGGCGGCGGACTTATGGGTAAGCTTTTTAACGCCGGCAAGCGGGTCCTTACTGGCGAAAGCCTATTTATGACCACTTTTACGAATCAGGCTTACGGTAAAAAGCATGTATCCTTCGCCTCTCCTTATCCAGGGAAAATTATCCCCATGGATCTTAGCCAGCTGGGCGGAAAAATAATCTGCCAAAAGGATGCGTTCCTGGCAGCAGCTAAAGGAGTAACCGTGGGAATCGAATTCCAGCGCAAAATCGGAACAGGCTTTTTTGGCGGTGAAGGCTTTATTATGCAGAAACTTGAAGGCGATGGACTCACGTTTGTTCATGCCGGCGGGACTATACATAAAAAAGAACTGCTCCCTGGCGAGGTACTGCGTGTCGATACTGGCTGTCTTGTAGCCATGACAAGCAGTGTTAATTATGATATCGAAATGGTAAAAGGCATTAAAACCGCTTTGTTTGGAGGAGAAGGCTTATTCTTTGCCACATTGCGCGGGCCAGGAACCGTTTGGGTTCAGTCACTGCCATTCAGCAGGCTGGCAAGCCGAGTATTTGCGGCCATGCCATCCCGAGGCGGACATAGTGATGAAGGAAGTATAGCAAGAGGAATTTTCAACCTTTTGGACGGGGATTGAGATTATAAAAAACGGCAGCTTCGATATTGGAAGCTGCCGTTTTGTTTTGTTAAGAGACTCCGTATTTAGGGTCCCAGTTTCCCATTATTTTTCTAGTCGTGACAATCTGTCCGATATGATGGGCATTATGGAGTACCAAATTAGTTAGCTTAACCCTCCATGGTTCTGAGCGATCTTCTTCATTTGGAAGATCAAGCTTCGCTTCTTCACATTCCGTTAGGGCTGCAATCCATTTTTCCATTATCCTCTGAAAATTGGCCGCTGAGTCATTCCAGGTTTCTTCGTTTTTAAAGGTTACATTATTATCTTCCACTCGATCATTGTTGGGCTGACCAAGAAAGCGTTCAAGATACCTTTTATTCCAAAAATTTAAATGGACTACAATTTCATGAATGGAATTCGCAGATTCACCTGGCTTCTTGTAAGCATCCTCACTTGATAACCCTTTTATTGCGTTTTCAAAGGTGACAAACCAGCCGCCATTAACATGGCTGCAATAAGCAAATTGATTACTTAAAACATCCTTTGTGCTCATATAAACACCTCCTTTAAATCAGTTACCTTACAAATTCTGAATTTATATGAAAAAACCTTTAAATAAATATCCATCTCTTCCCACTTGTTTCCTCCTAGGGATAATGGTATATTAAATAAGCGATGAGCTGAGTTGTGTAAGCCGGGAAACATTCCTTTTTGGAGCACACTATGTGGAGTGTGGTTTTCCGCCTCAATACGCAAAAAGACACCTGCTATGCAGGTGTCTTTTTTACTGTCTTTCTATTATTCAACATTCTGAATTGTGTTATCTTATTAACTTGTATATACTTTTATCATACAAACAGTAAAGGAGAGGTTCGCCATATCGATCAACTTTTTAAAAAAGATGGACACTCTGCAGCTGCTCGATAAGATAAGCGAAAATATTTTAATTGCCGATATTGATTATAATATTGTGTGGCTGAACCAATCTGCTAAAGAACTCCTTAAAATAATTGGCCCCTATGTTCAAATTGAAAGTCCAGAGGGTTTTATCGGTCAAAGCCTATCACGTTTTCACAGCCGAAACTCACAAGAATACATAAAAAATGGGCAGTTTCCTCATTCAGCAACCATCACATTATTTCAAAAATTCAAATCAAATATTGTAGTTGATGTTTTAACATCTGAGAAAGGAGAAAAAGCTGGGTATGTCCTTACTTGGAAGGACCTCACAGAATTTGACAATATCTTAAAGGAACGAGATGAGCAATTAAAAGAAATCGATACACCCATCATCCCTCTTGCTAATGATATTTCTATTCTTGTACCTATTTTAGGAAAACTGACCGATGAACGTATTAACCACATTGAAGAAAAAGTACTTATCTTTTGTTCTGAGAATCAAATATCGGACATTCTTTTTGATTTTTCCGGAGTTTTTAATGAGCTCGACCCTCAAACCGCCTGCCGACTCCAGCAAATGCAGGGTGCACTCAGATTAATGGGAGCAGAACCTATTTATGTAGGGATAAGGCCCGATATGGCGCGTTCTATGGTGAGGGACCAAATTTTTTTCGGTGCCAAAACCTTTCAAGCGTTTAAACAGGGAATCTTTTATATTTGGAATAAATCGGGATTAACCCTTTCCAGCCCGAAATAATAAACAATAAAAACGCACGCAGTTTCCACTGCTGTGCGTTTTTTTAGCTTTGTTTTCTTTGAATTTTTCCAATTACATCTTCTATACTGTCTGGCTTCAAAAATTCAACCGGGGAAAAGCCTTTTTCAAAAACCACCGAATCAGCTTCAATAAGAAGGACATACTTATCTCCTACTTTTGCTAAGTGAATCATATCTCCAAAATCGGCAAGGAGACCTCTTACTGAAATATGATCCATCTTCATTTTCAATTCGAGTTCTGGAGTTTGCTCAACAATTTGAGCTGCCGCCTCTATTACCTGTTCAGTATCAAACCGTTCCTGAAGCTCCCTTTTTTCACTGGCTGCCCAAATCTCCATTGCTGTTTCAAGCTGCTCAAGTTCCTCACTTTCAGGTTCAAAAACTTCTTCCATATGCCCTCTTACCATTTCGATGACCTGAGACTTAACAATCTCCGGCATTGACTCCCCGTATTCCACATATTTAAGAAAGTCCTCAAAATAACGGGCATGTGAGGCCTGATTTATTTTCAGCTCATGCTCCTCGAGCATACCTTCCTCTTCCATATATGGATACTGGATAGACTTCATATTTTTAGTCGTAATGGCCATTTCTACTTGCCGAATGAGTGTTTTTTCATCAGAAATAGACGCCACTTTCGGTTCAAAATCACATTTTAAAATAAATACAAACGGGTCATCGAAATAACGGTTTAATTTAGCGGAAACAACAATAAAGACACCTCCACGAACTGCGCTTGTATCTAAATAAGCTGAGACAAACTGCTCACTTTGCTGCATAAATACTTCCTTTTCATCCGCAAATCGCACCCGGTTAAATAAATTATAATTTGGGTTGGAGGTCAGGTCATGGCCTTCCTCGACAACAAAATAACCAATTTTCGTAGGTACTTCCTCCGTTTTCGGATGACGATCAACCTTTCGCTTCACAATCTTTGCCAATTCACCGTCAAGGAAATCCTTTAAGGGGCTATCGTCATAATCCTCACCATCAAGCGTCTGATAATGTTTATAGCGTTTATCAGCCTGTTCTCCCTTACCCTCAACCTGTATAACAAAAAAAGATAAGAAATTAATATCAAAGTCCATTTGCTCACCCTGCCCTTTACATTTACCTTCATCAGTATAGGATGGAGCGCTGTTTTCGTCAATTCAAAAAGTACTCCAGGGTGTGGCTTTGTAACCTGGGGGAATGCTGATGGGTTTGAGCCAATTTGACTCCTGATTACTAAATTAAAATGTGATGATATCAAGCTTAGGAGATGTTTATGCGGACCGTTTGTTAGTATTTACCAACAGTTCGATAGCGATATAGTGTCATGTTTGGCATTCGTTTCGGTGAATTCGTGCATTTCATTGATGGAATCGTGCATTTCTTTGTTGGAATCGTGCATTTCCTTTTAAAAATCGTGCATTTCTTTGTTTGAGAGGGGGGTATAACAGTAAAAATAACGGACTTTTTATTTGTTTTAAAACTGTTAGAACAAAAAAATCCATTATTTTTTGATTTTCTTATTTAAATAATGAAAAATCTGCATCTTTTTTTGGTGGAATTATTCAAAAGTGTATGAAAAAATTTTTAGATACCTATCTAGGTATACCATAAACAAGGCTGTCCAGTTTCGGACAGCCTCTTCAAATTTATTTTCTCATATTTTCCTGGTCTTTCATATGGTTTTGCTGATCAGGAAGCCGTCCTTCCACAGTCGTATCCTTCTTGGGGTTTTGATTCTCCTGCATTCTTTTTTCCACTTCAAGTAGGTTTTCTTTTTCAAACTTTTCGTTTGCCATATTGAATCCCTCCTATAAGTTGTCCTTATCCTTTTCCCTAAAAATAACTTGTTTATACATGTTTCTCCCATAAAAAAAGCAGTGCGTTTTCCGCAACTGCTTCTTTCCTATTCATTCATTTCAAGAATTTGTTTTTGGATAATGCGGTCCCGCTCCCCGCCGTCCGATAATTCTTCAGAAAATTCATGTTCAGTATTTTTGCCAACAAGCTTAGATGTTGCAATTGTCTTAGGAGCCAGGTTATTATTAGGTGCCCCTTGTTCGTTCCATTTTCCCATACATACAGTCCCTTCTTTTGGTAGTTATTTTTAGTATGGGACTTTTTTAAAAGTTTATTTATCGGCGACAAGAGAATTTCCAAGCTGCTTGAGCTGATTCCCGTAAACCGCTTCAAATACTTCTCTTATCCTTTGGTTTTGGACATATGAAAATTTGTGGTTCTCATAAGAAAGTTTTGTATTTAATAAAGCTATTTCATCAGTATTTTCATTCCTTTGTACATCATACAGCTGTATGTCCAGTCTTTTTCCTATGATGGCGGCCTGTTGAAAGTCTTTAATATCGTCGAGTTTTGAAGCTGCTTTTTCTAAACTCCCTGTCATATTCTTTTCAAATCCACGTGGTACCTTATCCAAAGCCACAACTGCTTTTTTATACTGATTACTTGCTTTTTTTATTTTCTCCTGATTCAACTTTGCAAGAGTACCGTTTTCCTGTACAAATTGAAGGTTTTCTTCCATTTCTTTATAAAGAGAAGATGTCTCTTGATTCGCTTTTTTTACATATTCTTCAGCTTTTTTGGCATTACCCTCTGTGTAAAAAAGAGTTCCAAGACCTCCAAGGACCATTATCAACGATAAAACAACACCAAATACAACTTTGATTTCATGGCCTGCCTCCCATAAATCTATGCTTATAAAAATTATAACACCCAGTGAAAAGTTGGAATAAAAGCCATTTCAAACAATTTGTGAAAAAGCAATAGTTTTAAATGCAACCGTTCGATTTGCATCAAAAAAAATGAACCGGTGAGGGTTCATTTTAAGGAATGTATTGTTCAGTTATTTTAACAACTAATCCATTTTTTACTTGAATGTGGAAAGGGATTTGGCCATCCTTATTTCTTTTTTTGAGGAAATCAAGGAACTGGGCTTTGGTAACCTTCTCATTCCATTTTATATCATCCCCTCGTGTTTGAAGGATGTACGTTGCATATTTTGAAATAGTGAAGGTGCGGATTCGCGGATTCACATTACGGATCCAATAGCCATCCGGAGCATGCTGCATATCCTTACTGCACTTACAGTCCTTTAAAAACTCCCGATCTGCCGCCTTGCCAAAATACCATTGAATATAGTCAAATTTGCCAACAAGTTGGCCGTTCACACTTTTCAAGCTTGTAATATATGTAGAGGAGTTTTCTGTGACCGGCTTTGGATGCGAGGACGTTGTACTGGCCTCCGATACAGAAACCGTTCCAAAAAGCATAACAGCAATTGCAAAACCGGAAAACAATTTTTTTAACATCTCTTCCATCCTCTTCCTCTCATTTGTTCTTGGCTAAGTATACGAAGCAACAGGCATGAATATTCTATCTTTCTCCCTTCTTTTACCCCTTTTCAGAATCTTTAGTCATAGAAAAACGCTAGATTTCCAAAAAAATAAATGTAATAATTTCCATTATATTTATTTGACGCAGATGAAGATCGATTAGTTTCGCTGTTAAAAAATTTATTTTTTATTGGTCTCTATTGTTTTTATTTATCACTTTTAGAAAAATACTTTTGCTCCACTAAGCAAATCTTCCTTGAAGAAACATCGCTAGGACAGTGGACTTTTTTCCTGTAACGCTTCCCATTGCCGTTTGAGGCTCTCCGCTACAATAAACAAAGATTAAATCTGTATAAAGCTCCTTCGATTTTGCAGAACGCACCTTCAAAAATGTAGAACACAACTTCATTTTTGTAGAATAGGTCTACTTTTTTGTAGAACAAACTTAAACTCGTAGAAAGCTCCTTCAATTTTGCAGAATGGTCCTCTAAAAATGTAGATCGCAACATCATTTTTGTAGAATAGATCTACTTTTTTGTTGAAAAAACTTAAATCCGTAGAAAGCTCCTTCGATTTTCAAGAACGGACATTCAAAAATGTAGATTACAACTTCATTTTTGTAGAATAGATCTACACTTTTGTTGAAAAAACTTAAATTCGTTGAAAGCTCCTTCGATTTTGCAGAACTGCCATTCAAAAATGTAGAACACAACTTCATTTTTGTAGAATAGATCTACTTTATTGTAGATAGCTCCTTCGATTTTGTAGATTAGAACTCTTATAAATACTTTTCGTATCTCATAACCTTTTTAAAAATCAAAAAGAGACTATAGTTTCTGCTATTTATAGCAGGAATCCATAGCCCCCTCTTAAATCAAAGTTCCTCTAAATCTTTTTTAAGCCACGAGATAAGCTCCTGTTCCCGCTCATCATTCATCTGGTCAGTAAAGGATGATGGCCAGTCGTAAAATCCTTTTCCGTTTTTCTGTCCAAAGTTTCCTTCTTCAACAAGGTCACGCATGGCTGCCGATGATCCCTCCTCCGTGCTCAGATCCGGAAACAGATAGCTGGAGATGGAATGAAAAACATCCAGGCCTCCCATATCCGCTGTCATAAAAGGTCCTGTTACCGGCAGGCGACGGCCAATACTATAGCGGACAGCCGCATCGATATCTTCTATTGTCGCTACTCCCTGTTCAAGTATGTACTGGGCTTCCCTAAAGAGGGCGTATTGCATTCGGTTTCCAACAGAACCGAGAATGTCCTTCTGAACCACAATTGGCTTTTTCTTCATTAATCGCATTAGATCAAGTGACCTTGTTACCGTTTCATCAGAGGTATTCTTTCCCCTCACAATTTCAACAAGAGGGATAAGGTGCCCCGGATTCCAGAAGTGAGTTACAACCGTTCGTTCCGGATTTTTTGTATGTAAGGCTATTTCTGTCGGACTCAATCCTGAAGTATTGCTGGCTAAAATAACATCTGGTCCGCAAAGTCCATCTAGTTTTTCATACCATTCCTGTTTAAGGTCCAGTTTTTCAGGGATCGCTTCTATAATAAAAGTTGCGTCCCTAATACATTCCTCTAGAGAGTCTGTAAAAGTGACACTATTTCTGACAGTATCAAATTCATCCGAATCTATTACTTCATAACGGATTAATACTTGAATTTTATCCTCAAGCCCCTTTTGCCCTCTTTCCAGGTCCTCCTGGCTATTTCCCCAAATTTTTATTTCTAATCCGGCCATGGCGGCAGATAGGGCAATAGAATGACCCATGGTACCCGATCCGATTATCGCTACTTTTTCATTAATAGGCATTCTCATTCTCCCTTTCTATTAAATAGCGGTCCATCCGCCATCCACTTTAATTGTTTCACCGGTAATAAAGTTTCCCATATTTGAAGCCAGGAACAAGACCGCACCTGTAATATCAGCAGGACGGGCAAGTTCACCGAGAGGAATGCGATTCATTACATCCTCATAAAAATCCCGATTCTCAAACATTGTTTTTGTCATCTCTGTTTCTACAAAGGTTGGTGCTACTGCATTTACTTTAATATGGTGTTTTGCCCATTCAACGGCAAGCGCTTTTGTTAATTGAACAGCCCCGCCTTTACTAGAGCAGTATGCTGTTCTGTTGTAGTAACCAACAAAAGCCATTTGAGAAACGATATTGATAATTTTCCCGCTTTTATTCGGGATCATATATTTGCCCGCCTGCTGCGAGCAAAAGAAAAGACCTTTTAAATTGGTATCTATAATTTGGTCCCAGTCTTCTTCCGTAACTTCTTCAGCTGGCTTCGGAATATTTACTCCAGCGTTATTAACCAGAATGTCCAGACCGCCCATTCGTTCGGCGGCTTCATCTACCATTTTTCGGACACTCGCAACATCCTTCATATCAGCAGTGATATAAGAACTATCACTCTGTAATTCTTTTAAACGGCTGACGGCCTCCTCGAGAGCGAATTGCTGCCGTCCCGTAATGACAACCTTTGCTCCAAGATCAGCAAAAGCAAGGGCAATATCCAAGCCAAGCCCTTTACTCCCCCCTGTAACTAAAACCTTTTTGCCACTAAGCTCTGAAAAATAATCCATGTAATACTCCTCCTTAAAAAAACTCGGCATTCGCCAAGTTGTTTAGGTGAATGCCCTTGTTTTTCTTATACGTTCAGGACTTTTGTGATATAAATATGCTAAAACAGACAGGACACCAATTTATAGTGTCCTGTCCTCCTGTATTTAGATAAGGCCTGTTAATGAGTAAACTCCGATAACGAAGAATGTGGCCAATGTTTTAATAACAGTTACTGCAAAAATGTCCCTATAGGACTGCTTATGAGTCAATCCACAGACTGCAAGCAAGGTGATAACAGCACCGTTATGCGGAAGGGAATCCATACCGCCGGATGCCATGGCAATGATACGGTGCATGACTTCCATCGGAATACCAAACTGATTGGCGGCTTCCACGTACTTCTCACCCATTGCACTAAGTGCAATACCCATACCGCCTGAAGCAGAACCGGTAATACCGGCAAGAACGTTAGTTGTTACTGCACCGTTTACTAACGGATTTGTAAAAGTGTGAGAAATGCCGTCACGAACAACACCAAATCCCGGCAGTGAGGAAATAATTCCACCAAAACCATATTCAGAACCGGTATTCATAGCAGCAAGCAAGGCTCCGCCGATACCAGCATTTAGTGACGTTTTAAAATCAACTGTAACAGCTTTAAAATTGAATAAAAGTGTTGCTAAGATACCGATTACCAATGCTAGTTCAACAGACCATACGCCAAGAACTGTTGGCAGTTCAACCTTTCCAAATGCATCAAGGCCGATTTTTGAAAAATCAAATCCATTCGGATACCATTTTGGAATGGAAACGGTAAAGAACTTGTTCATGACCCCTACAAGAACAAGCGGTACAAAAGCAAGAACCTGGCGCCCAATACCTACTGTCTCAGTTGAAGTTAAGGAAGCAGGTGAAATTGCAGCCTGTTCAGCCGCAGCTGCCATTTGTTCTTTTGCAGTATCACCAATTCCGAAATAGCCTTCACCAGCTTTTGCAGCTTTCCTGCGGCGGGATTCAAGATAAAGCATTCCAATGACGAATACAAATATGGCACCAATAAAACCTAAAGTTGGAGCGGCATAGATGTCAGTTTTGAAAAACGTTGTTGGAATAACGTTTTGAATCTGCGGTGTACCTGGAAGAGCATCCATTGTGAAGGAAAGCGCTCCCAATGCAATCGTGCCTGGAATAAGGCGTTTTGGAATATTAGCCTCCTGGAATAACTTAGCTGCAAATGGATAAGCTGCAAATGCAACAACGAAAAGACTAACTCCGCTGTAAGTTAGGATGGCAGTCATCAATACGATCGCAAGAACTGCGCGTTTTGCTCCAACTGCTCTAACGATAGATTTAGCAATAGAAGCTGCAAGCCCGGTTGTTTCAACTACCTTACCAAAAATGGCCCCCAATAAGAATACGGGGAAATAAAGTTTAATAAATCCGACCATTTTTTCCATAAAGATGTTAGAAAAGAATGGCAGCACATGAGATGGATCTGTAAGCAATACGGCAAACAGAGCACATAGCGGGGCAAATAAAATAACAGAGAATCCTCTGTAGGCAATAAACATCAATAGCCCCAGTGCAAGTAGAATAACAATCAGTTCCATATAGTTCCTCCTAAGTTTTCGTGGTGATTTCTCCCTTATTAAAACAGCTGTATGACAGCCGGATTAACCCCTTTGCAAATCAAAAAATTAAAATATTTCAGTTAATTTTTACTAAATTTACCACTATGGAAATATGGTTTTTTTATAAGGGCGGCTTATCAAAGCATACCGCCCTTCTTTATCTCTATTAATTAGTAACTGATTCCTTTTTATAACGACGAACACGAAGGAGTGCTTGTTCGCGGTGTCCAGCGAAGTTCTCAAGATTGCAAAGACGCTCTGCATATTCACCAATCATCGCACTTGCTTCTGGTGTTCTGATTTCCTGATAGGTGCAGGTTTTTAGGAATTTACCAACCCATAAGCCGCCTGTATAGCGTGCAGCTCCTTTAGTTGGAAGGGTATGGTTTGTACCAATTACCTTATCACCATAAGCAACGTTTGTTTCAGGTCCGAGGAACAGCGCACCATAGTTGGTCATGTTCTCAAGGAAGTAGCGTGGATCCTCAGTCAGAACTTCCACATGCTCATAAGCAAGCTTGTCTGCCTCTACTACTGCTTCCTCAATGCTATCTACAACAATGATTTTGCCGTATTCCTGCCAAGCAGCACGCGCTACATCACCAGTTGCAAGAGTTTCAAGCTGACGCTCAATCTCTTTAACTGTTTCATTAGCAAGTTCTTCAGAAGTTGTGATTAAAGCAGCTGGTGAAGTAGGACCATGTTCAGCCTGTCCTAAAAGGTCGGTAGCCACAATCTCTGCATCAGAGGTTTCATCAGCAATGACCAGCACTTCGGTTGGTCCTGCAAGAAGGTCGATGCCTACGCGGCCAAACAGCTGGCGTTTTGCTTCCGCAACAAATGCGTTTCCTGGTCCAACCAGCATATCCACGCCCTCAATGGTTTCTGTTCCAATTGCCATTGCAGCCATTGCCTGAACCCCGCCAAGAAGATAAATGTCATCTGCACCAGCAAGTGCCATTGCTGCTACTGTTGCAGCAGGAACTTCTCCGTTAATAGGTGGAGTACAAGCGATTACTCGCTTAACGCCTGCTACTTTAGCAGTAAGAACACTCATATGTGCTGATGCAACCATTGGGTATCTTCCGCCGGGGATATAACAGCCTACACTGTTAACCGGAATATTTCTGTGTCCCAAAAATACACCTGGCAGCGTTTCTACTTCGATATCACGAAGAGCTGATTTTTGAGCTTCAGCGAAGCGACGGATCTGGGCCTGAGCAAATTTAATATCATTGATGGTACTTTCAGGAACTGAGCTGATGATTTCCTGAATTTGTTCCTTGGATAGCTTAAAGCTTTCCGGAGACCACTTATCGAAGCTTTCTGAATATCTTCTTACTGCTTCATCACCATTTTTTTCAATATCATCAAGGATGTTTTTAACCGTTTCTGATACTTGAGCAGCCTGGACAGCCAACTCTTCTTTTGTTTTACCAGTCTTTAAAAATTTCGCCATGTCCCTCTCTCCTTCTGTTAAGAATTGGAACCTTGGCAGGTTCATGAACCCGCCAAGGCATTCACATATTCTATTAATATCTTGCAGTTAACATCTTTTTACGAGTATAGAATTCTACGCCGTCTTTACCGTTTGCATGGAGGTCACCGTAGAATGACTTTTTATAGCCGGAGAATGGGAAGAATGCCATTGGAGCTGGTACTCCCATATTGATTCCAAGCATTCCAGCATCGATATTTTCACGGAATTGGCGAACAGCTTTTGCACTGTCAGTGAACAGGCAAGCGCCGTTAGCGAAGTCAGATTGGTTTGCAACTTCAATTGCTTCTGTAAGATTCTCAGCACGAACGATGGAGAGCACTGGTGCAAAAATTTCATCCTGCCAGATTTTCATATCAGGATTTACGTTGTCAAAAATAGTTGGTCCAACAAAGTAACCATCGCCATTTACAGCCTCATCCTTACGTCCGTCGCGAACAAGAATTGCACCTTCAGACTCACCGATTTCGATGTATTTAACTGTTTTTTCTTTATGAGCTTCACGGATAACTGGTCCGAGGAAGTTACCTTTTTCAAGCCCATTACCGATTGTCATTTCCTCACAAGCCTTAACAAGGCGGCTGACTAATTCATCTGCAACATCCCCAACAGCTACAACAACGGAACAAGCCATGCAGCGCTCACCAGCAGAACCGAAAGCTGCACCGATAATGTTTGTAACAGTTAAATCAAGATCTGCATCTGGAAGAACGATTGTATGGTTTTTCGCACCAGCTAAAGCTTGAACGCGTTTTCCGTTTGCAGCAGCTGTTTTGTATACATACTCAGCAACCGGCTGAGATCCAACAAAGGAAACAGCTTTAACATCTTTGTGCTCAAGGATTCCATTAACTACATCATGAGCTCCGTGAACAACATTCAACACGCCATCCGGAAGTCCTGCTTCCTTGAACAATTCAGCCAGGCGGTTTGCAAGCATTGGTGTACGCTCAGAAGGTTTTAAAATGAATGTATTACCGCAAGCGATTGCTAACGGGAACATCCAGCAAGGCACCATCATTGGGAAGTTGAATGGTGTGATACCGCCAACAACCCCGATTGGGTAGCGGTACATTCCGGACTCGATTCCTGTTGCAATGTCAGGAAGCTGAGTACCCATCATAAGTGTTGGAGCACCTGCAGCAAATTCCACACACTCGATACCACGAAGTACCTCTCCGTATGCTTCATCATAATTTTTTCCATTTTCAGTAGTAATCAAGCGGGCAAGCTCATCCCAGTGATCAACAAGAAGCTGCTGATAACGGAACAGGATTCTTGCGCGTTTAGGAACAGCAACGTTTTTCCATGACTGGAATGCTTCCTTCGCTACTTCCACTGCACGGTCAAGATCTTCACGGCTTGAAAGTGGAACATTAGCAAGAATTTCCCCAGTTGCCGGATTTGGAACGGCCTCTGCTTTATCTGATACAGAGGAAATCCATTCTCCCCCGATAAAGTTCTTTAAAGTTTTTGTTTCAACTGATGCTGGCATGAATATTTCTCCCCTCTGTTTTTAAAATTATTTGGCAACCGTTTCAAGAACGGTAAAATCGTAGTTATAGCAATAGTGGTATAGCTCCACAATTTCTTCGTGCGTTGGAACCTTTGGATTATTGCCTGGGCTTCCGCTGGCAAGAGCGTCATCTGCCATTTTGGAAACTACCTGGTTAAATCTTTCGCTGTCTAATCCATAATCTTTCATGTTCGGTATATTCAAATCACGGCAAAGCTTTTTAACCTCATTTACGGTAACATCAGCAAGTTCACTGTTTGTCAGCGTTTTCAAATCAGGTCTTAAAATTTTGCCGATATCTGCTAAGCGGTCCACTGCACTTTCTTTTGTAAATTCAAGTACAGCAGGTAAAAGCATCGCGTTTGAAATTCCGTGTGGCACATGGAAAAGTGCACCAACCGGGCGGGACATCCCATGAACCAAAGTAACAGATGCATTTGTAAAGGCAAGTCCTGCCTGCATGGAGGCTAACGCCATTTTTTCCCTTGCATCCTTATCTTCACCATTTATGTAGGCTGTACGCAGATTGTTAACTATAAGCTCTATTGCTGAAATTGCCATATTATCTGTCAAAGGCTGCGCCAATCTGGAAATATACGCTTCCATAGCGTGACATAGAGCATCAACACCAGTTGCGGCAGTTACAGACGCAGGTGATGAATAAGTAAGGATTGGATCAACCATCGCCATTTCCGGTAAAAAAGCCGGATTTTTAATCATCATTTTAATATCATCTTTAGTATTGGTAATAACCGTAACATTTGTTACTTCGGAGCCAGTACCAGCGGTTGTCGGAATCGCAATAAGCGGAATCGGACGTTTTTCAACCGGACGTTTTCCTCCCATGAAGTCACCAATATATCCTCCATTAGTAGCGACAACTGCTACAGCTTTCGCTGCGTCCATACAGCTTCCGCCGCCAATGGCCACGATAACATCACATTGATTATCGATACAAATTTTTAAAGCCTCTTCAACATGAACGTCAGTCGGCTCTGAGTTGACCTCGAGATATTCAACATGAAAAATTCCTGCTTCATCAAGAAGATCCTGACACTTTTTCACGTTCCCGATCTTTTCCATGATTCTATCGCTGACGATGAGCGCTTTCTTTCCAAGAAGTGAAACCTGCTCGCCGAGTTTGGATAAAGAATCGTTTCCAT
The DNA here is from genome assembly GCF_011393025.1 of Neobacillus terrae. Taxonomy (GTDB): domain Bacteria; phylum Bacillota; class Bacilli; order Bacillales; family Cytobacillaceae; genus Neobacillus_A; species Neobacillus_A terrae. Next base: position 118,305 of record NZ_JAAOEO010000012.1, read on the forward strand.
AGAAAACCGCTTTTGGCATTCTAAATTCTGCAAACCCTTTCAAAACATTCCCCTCCTTTATCTGTACACTTTCTATACTTGCAAGAAGTGTGCCAACTTAAAAAAGAGGGATTTCCGCACATTTTCGACACAAATACGTCCGGATAACCCTACACTAGTGTACGATTAGTGTTCGATAAATCGGACACTAGTGTAGTGATATTGTGTTTTTTTAACTTTTCATAGAGAGTGGAACGCTGGATACCTAATTTCCTTGCAGCCGCCGCCTTATTTCCGTGCGTTTCAGCCAGTGTTTTTAAAATAAGTTCCTTTTCTCGTTCGAGAACTGAATGTTTTACCTTGATTAAAACAGTACTTTCCTGATTATCATCTTGTACAAAAGGCATTTTGGGATTCGTAATGATCGTACGTCCGAAACGTTCCGGCAGATCTTCTGACTGAACGATGTCCGATTCAGAAAGGCTCACCAGCATTTCAACTGTATTCACAAGCTCTCTCACATTTCCGGGCCACGGATAGTTCATTAGAGCATACATTGCTTCCTTTGAAAAATTTTTATTTTCCAGTCCAAACCGTTTGCAAAACAACTTTAAATGATGCGTCAATAATAAGGGAATGTCTTCCTTCCGCTCTCTAAGGGGCGGTATTGCCAATCTGATAATATTTAAACGGTAATACAAATCTTCCCTGAAATCCCCTTTCTGGATCATATCTTCAAGACGCCGGTTAGTAGCAGCAACGATCCGGACATCGACATGATGCTTTCCTACTCCACCAACACGCTCTACCTCACGTTCCTGAAGTACCCGAAGAATTTTCGATTGCATGAGTGGCGGCATATCCCCAATCTCATCGAGAAACAATGTACCTTTGTGCGCAAGTTCAAATTTCCCTGGCTTGCCGCCTTTTTTAGCACCTGTAAACGCACCTTCCTCATAGCCAAATAATTCTGCTTCCAATAGATGCTCTGGTATGGCTGCACAGTTCACACTAACAAACGGACCCTCTGCATAAGGACTTAGCTTATGGATAGCGCTCGCAAACATCTCTTTACCTGTTCCGCTTTCGCCGGTAATCAATACTGTAGACGGTGTATTAGCCGCCTTTCGGGCGATTCGTTTTACATTTTGCAGCTCAGAGCTATTGCCGATAATATCTTCAAATCCGCCATTTACCCTCTTGATTGTTTCCTCCGGCAGAATATTTTGAGTTACCTGACGGGAAAGCTCCTGCATTCTGCCCAGGATGTTGTAAAGCTCGGAAACTCCATGAAAAATCAACATACCGATTGCTCCGATTACTTTTCCATCTCTCCAAATTGGAATCCTATGAACAACCATATCCTGTCCCTGAATGCGCTGAATGTACCCCTTTTCAGCCACTCCGGTTTCAATCACAAAATGGAGACGTGTGTTTTCTATAATGTTAGTAACATGTTGTCCGATCGCATCTTCTCGCTTTATTCCAAGGAAACGGGCATATGCTTCATTAAATTCTCTAATAATACCATTTAAATCTATTACAGCAATACCTTCGTAAGCGGTTTCCAAAATAGTATTTAATATGGAAGCAGTATGGACTGTTTCCTCAAGTTTATCAATATGGGAAGCATAGGAATGCAGAATATCTGTCCTGGTTAATATCCCGGTAATTCTACCCTCTTCATCTACTACAGGAAGGCGTCCAACGGGAATTCCATAAGCTGCATTAATCGACTCGTTTTGCCTTATCGTTACGACTGAACTGGTCATTGCTTCTGAAACTGGAGAATCCGGTGATACTCCCTCAACAAAGCATCTCATCAGTCTGGATTTGGTTATGATTCCTACTACTTTTTTTTCTTCATCTATAACAGGCAGTCCATCAATTCGGTACTGCTGCAGCAGCAGAATGGTATCTCTTAAGGTATTATTCGAAAAAACAGTATAAGGATTCGGTGTCATCCACTTCCAAACGGGATCTGCGTTATCAAGTTCTCTTAATCTCTCATAATCCTTGATCATCATTTCATTCTCCTTTTAAAAGAAGGACTTTTCGTAAAATTTGTTATTTATAAAAGCAAAAATTGACTCGCTTTCCGCGGGCAATCAGGCTTCTGCCTGTAGATAACTTCGTGATAAGCATCTGTGTGCAGCTACTTGAAGCTTTGCGACGAGATGAAGGTTAACTTCTTCGAATATTCTCTGGCGCAGGAGCACGCCCCCACGGTCGTTAACGACCTGCGGGGGTCTCCGCCTGGCTTGCTTTTCCCGCAGGACATTGAATAACTCCCTTGAAATCGCCAACGCACGAAGGAAATGCAATGCATTTCCAGGGAGTCTCGTCTATTTTTACTCACAGTTTCTTCTATTTGCATCAATCTTTTAGAAAAGAGCCTAAAAGAATATTTTTATAGGAATTTCAGCCTTTCGGTATTTGCCGCTTATGAAGACCTTTTTTCCTGTCCTCTTAAAAAATATAGTTATTCATCATACTCATGAAGGAGCATTTCCCGATACGGGCTTTTATTTTTAGCAAAAATATTAAAAAATAAAACTACTATTATTGTACAATACAATTTTTTTAAAGCGTTTACAACATCCAAATTGGAAGGAAGTACATAAAAAACAGCGGTTCCGTTGGAATTCCGCTGTTTTGATTTTAATTTAATTGGCTGGTGATGCTGCCAAGCTAAGGTAATGTTCCTTATTTAAACAGTTCTACCTTATAAGCATCCAAAACCCATTTCGGTACGAAGAATCTCGCAGTTAATAATGGATCTACAATTTGCGAGATTTGGCTTTGTCCAACTGCACTCATCAGCATAGTAAGATGGCTGAGGGTCAGGTCAGTGTGTGGCAATAGGAAATCTATCATTTCTTCAACCGCTGTTTTTGCTGCTTCATCCAAAGTTGGAGCAGATACAATCGTTGCCAGCCCTTCCTCTGAAATTAAGAGAGGATTTTTAAGGGAATGTCCTTTTATTACCTCAAGCGTTACGGTAACCTTCGCTGGAATTTCTATTCCGGATACTCCAACTTCACCGTCGCCCATAGCCGCATGCAAATCACCCAGCGCAAAAAGAGCACCTTCAGCAAAAACAGGGAAATAAATAGTGGCACCCTCTGTAATGAGTTTGGTGTCCATGTTGCCGCCATGTGCACCGGGAGTTCCGCAGGAAACCGGCTCGCCCTCAGGAGCCACGCCGATTACACCAATCATTGGATTTAAAGGGATATGTAATTTATCATTAAAAATCGCCTTTCCGTTCTGGATAGGAATCATCTTGGCTTCGAACTTTTCCAGTCGGTGCCCCATAACCCCAAGATCAGGCCCTACAGTCAAAACACCTTCCTGGCCTAACTCGATTTTATCAATTTTAACAGAGAGAATATCACCCGGCTGTGCAGATTCTACATATATAGGTCCTGTTGCAGGATTAATTTGATTCCAATCTATAGAATTGATTTCGGTGTCGTTAGAAGTGATTTGATTTTGAAAGCAATCGTATGTCTCTATGATAACTTGTGCACCGGAGCCAACCTTTTGAATTGGCTCGTTATCTTTACTGAATGCATAAATAGAATTTTTGCACTCTATTGTTTCCGCCATTTTTTATTCCTCCCCCAAAATTTGATTTTAATTATACTCGTTTTCTTATTTTCGTCAAACAATTGAGATAATTTAAAAATCCCATTATACTTTACAGCATAACAGCAAAAACGCAGAAAAGGAAAGTGACATTTCTGAAAATATTGACAAGAATAAATAGTAGAATTAAACTGTTAACAGTTAACTATTAAAAAGGGGGGAAACTTTTTCGGACATGGTTATCCAATTGCCCACATTACAGGAAGAAGCAATCCGCAATATAAAAAAACTGATTATTGAAGGAAATCTGAAATTAGGTTCCCGTATTAATGAGGTAGAAGTATCTACTCACCTTAATATTAGCCGGGGGCCTGTAAGGGAAAGCCTGAGAATTCTTCAACAGGAAGGCCTAGTAACCTATGTTTCAAGAAAAGGAATGTTTGTTACACAATTAAAAGAACCGGATATTCATGAAATTTATAATATTCGCTTTCATCTTGAAAAAAGCGCAATTGAGCTAGGATATGACCAATTAACCGATAAACATATCAACCAGTTTGAACAATTGATAGAAAAAATGAAATTGTTCTCTATAGAAAACCGGAAGGATATGCTGGTCCAGCTCGACCATGACTTTCATGAGTTAATTATCAATCTTCCAAACTATCATCGTTTAAAGAAAAACTGGGAATCGTATAATGCACTTATCGAGTTAATTTTTGCCCAGGTTTTTGAGCTGGGAAGCGAAAAAGTGGAAGATTTGCCTCAGAGCCACGAAATATTGGTAGATGTTTTGAAGGAAGGAAATAAAGAAAAATTTATTAAAGCTTTGGAAAACCATTATTTTCAGGGAAAAGAAAGTCTTCTTGCTGTCTGGAATTAATGAAAAATGAAATTATTAGATAGGTTTTTGGAGGTATTTATATGGCTGAATTACAAACACACGCCCAAGGCGCAGGTCAGGCTAACTTGGAAAAGAGAGAATATCAGCAGGAATTAAACAGGGTATTAACATTTAAAGATTTATTAATTTACGGAATGGTTTTTATGGTTCCGATCGCACCAATGAGTGTGTATGGAATCGTTTCGCAATCAAGCTTTGGAATGGTGCCATTAGTTTACCTCGTTGGTATTATTGCTATGGTTTTTACAGCTTTAAGCTACAGCAGGATGAGTAAGGAATTTCCTATTGCAGGTTCCGTTTATGCTTATGTTCAGCGGGGATTAAATCCTCATATCGGTTTCCTGGCTGGATGGATGATCCTCGTTGATTACATCTTAGCACCAGCACTGCTCTACGCTTTTTCCGGTATGTGGCTCCACAGTCTTGTCCCATCCGTTCCTTCTATTGTATGGGTGGTACTGTTTGTCGCGATTAACACCCTAATAAACGCAAGAGGCGTACAGCTTGCCGCAAAAACAAATTTTATTTTATTAGGTGTTGAAATTATAGCCTTATTAATTTTTATCGGTTATGCTGTTAAGTTTGTTTTTGTTGATGGCCTTGGAACTGGCGGGTTCTCCTTGTCACCAATTTATCAGCCAGAGCACTTGAATCTTGGATTTATTGCAACCGCTACTTCTATCGCAGTTTTAAGCTTCCTTGGATTTGACGGGATCAGTACCTTGGCAGAGGAAACGAAAAATCCTCAGAAAACAGTTGGCCGCGCTACAATAGCTGCCCTCGTCATTCTGGGAGTAATTTTTATGGTACAAACCTATATGGCTGCACTTGTTCATCCTAAATATACAAACCTGGACCCGGATATGGGATTCTTTGATATTGCGAAACAAGCCGGCGGTCCATTCCTTTATTACGTGCTGATTATCGTAAACATAATCGCAGCTGGAATTGCCAATGCACTTGCAGCACAATCAGCCATTTCACGTATTCTATATTCCATGAGCCGTGATAAGCTATTGCCTGGATCATCATTCTTAGGAAAAATTCATCCAAAGTATAAGACTCCATTTAACGCAACTCTTTTTGTCGGACTTTTATCATTGATTGTTGCAAATGTCTTGAAAATCGATACAATCATTAAATTTGTTAATTTTGGGGCCTTAACTTCTTTCATGCTTTTGAACATTACTGTTTTTGCTTACTTCTATATTAAAAAGAAAGAACGTGGATTAGGCGCAGTTTTAAAATACGTTCTCTTCCCTCTTTTAGGATTCGCCATCATAGCCTATGTGTGGTCCGGTTTTGATAAGGTGACATTTATTGTTGGGTTCAGCTGGCTGGCAATTGGAATAATCGTTGGCGCGGTTAAATCAAAAGGTTATAAAATAGTTCCTCAATTAAAAGATTTGTAAGATAACCAAGCTCTGCCAGCCATGTTGCAACGGCAGGGCTTTCGTTATACATATTTATTTTTTTCGCTATGTTACCTTGACTGTTGATTTTATCTCTCGGCGCTCGTTTTCCTCGGGCCAGGGGAGCCTCCTCAGCGCTTTGCGCTTGCGGGGTCTCCCTTGGCCCGCTTTTCCCGAAGGAGTCTCGCGCCTTCCGCTCCAATCAACCAAGCGGAATCAACAATGTACTTTTAACACAGCCATTTTTAAAAAAGAAAGGTGGAAAACCAAATGTACGCACAATCTAAAATTGTACCTTTAAGCAATGGATTCCATGTTTGGACAAGAAGAGTAGGAGAAAGCCCGATTAAAGTTTTATTGCTCCATGGGGGACCTGGATGTACGCATGAATACCTGGAATGCTTTGAAAACCACCTTCCTCCAGAAGGAATCGAAATTTATTTCTATGATCAGCTTGGTTCCTATCATTCTGACCAGCCAGATGATGTAAAGCTTTGGGATATCGACCGTTTTAGAGAAGAAGTAGAAGAAGTAAGAAAATATCTGAATCTTGATGACTTTTATTTATTTGGATCCTCTTGGGGCGGTTTCCTAAGTATTGAGTATGCATTAAAGTATCAAAACAATCTTAAAGGTTTAATCATTTCCAATATGACTGCAAGCATTTCCTCCTATGTAGAATATATTAACCACCTGCGTGACCAGCTTCCTGCTGAACTTGTTACAAAAATGAAGCAATATGAGGCACAGGGCGATTTTAAAAATCCGGAGTATGAGGCATTGGTTGATAAATATCTGAACAAGCAGCATGTCTGCCGTCTTGATCCTTGGCCCGACTCCGTGGTTAGAGGCTTTGCTCATATGAATGAGCAAATTTACAATACCATGCAGGGACCGAATGAATTTATGGTAAACGGAACCTTTAAAGACTGGAACCGTTGGGAAGATATTCACAATATTACTGTCCCTACCTTGCTGCTTGGCGGTAAATATGACACCATGAATCCTGAAGACAAAAAGGAAATGGGGAGACGTATTCCAAATTCCCGCGTAGGCATCTGCCCTAACGGCAGCCATTTATCTATGTGGGATGATCCAGAAGTTTACTTTAACTTCATTAAAGAATTTATTAAAGACGTTGAAGCTGGCCGCCCTGTTAAAGGCGAAGCTAAACCGGCAGTAAAAGCTTAATATGCTTTAAAAAAGACTCCTTTTTTGGAGTCTTTTTTTGATGGTACCATTCTAAAAAATAATAATAAGAGCTTGAATGATCAGCTGTAATATTTTGTTCAAAATGTTTTGACGGATTTGTGAAACCATGCACAAACTCCCCTCAAAACATGATGTTTAAACTATAATGACAATGTAATCACATTATTAATACTAATTTATAAAGGGGTCTTTAAAATGTTTAACCAAACTTTAAGGCAAAACAAAGTCTCTGCTATCATTCTCACTTTCATTCGTTTGTACGTTGGCTACGCCTGGTTCGAAGCTGGCCTTCACAAAATCACTGGCGGATTCGATGCTACTGGATTTTTAAAAGGGGCGATCGGCAATCCAGTAAAAGGTCCAGATGGAAGCATTCTTTATGGAACTTATCTTACTTTCTTAAAAAGCTTCGCCCTTCCTAATGCTCACATCTTCAACGTTTTAGTTCCTTGGGGCGAATTGCTTGTCGGTATTGGCTTAATTCTTGGATGCTTAACTACAGCTGCTATGTTCTTTGGTCTAGTAATGAACTTCTCTTATCTAATGGCAGGTACTATTTCTTCTAACCCAATGGATATCCTGCTTGGTGTCATTATCTTGGCTGCAGGCTTTAACGCTGGAAAAATCGGTTTAGACCGATGGGTGATTCCTTTCATCCGCAAAACTGCACACAAAGGAAACAACTATACAATCAAACAAAGTGCTTAAGTGAACGTTCACCTTACTCCATCCGGGTAAGGTGATTTTCTTATCAAGGACAAATCTCATTCTCCCCATCCGGAACCTAAGACTACCTTTCAGGGAAAATTTTCGTAATCAAATCCACGAGTCTTGATATAAATACAAAAAGCACCTTACTCAGCGGGAGTTAGGTGCTTTTTAATGAAAAATAAATTTATGAAGTTCATATGGGGTAATGGGGTGAAATGGAGCGGAAGTGTGTAGTTTAAACTAGAACGCTGTTTTTTATAAGTTCCACAGCCTGCACTTCATTAATTCCCTTGATTAATTCTAATTCACCCAGAAATATCTTCTTGGCATTTTCGAGCATTTGCTTCTCAACGGAATTAAGTGACTTTTCTTTTTTAATCCTTAATAAATCCCGAAATACTTCGGCACCTTCTTTTAATTGTCCGGTCCTCATTTTATCGGTGTTGATTTTGAATCTTTGTTTCCATGGCAATGACAAATCGGATTCTCCATTGTGGAAAATGTTCAATACATCCTCCATATAATCCTCGTCTGCAACTAAACGAATATTGGAATTGTCGATCTTCTTAAGGGGAATCATCACCTGCATGGTATTCCCGTAGATTTTGATAACAAAATATTTTTGTATCTCTCCCTGGATCTCTTTTTCTTCAATTCCTTCAATAGTTCCTGCACCGTGCATTGGATATATAATGTTGTCGCCAATTTGGAACAAATTCATCCACCTCCGTTAATCTCTTTTAATCATATCACTTTTTAAAAAATTAATCAAATAATATATATTATCATTTTTAAAATCCACTCGTCAATAGTTTTTGGTCAATTGTTATAAATTTTTAAAATCCAATTCCCGTCTTAAAGTAAGCGGTTACAAAAATTGTAATAAAGCTGCTCATTGCTGAACAGCTTCAAAAATTATATTCATTTATTTCTCTTGCTCCACACTCGCAATATAAGGTAAATTACGATACTTCTGACTAAAATCAATTCCATATCCCACAATAAATTCATCTGGTATAACAAAGCCAACATAATCTACAGGCAAATCAACTTTTCTTCTCTCAGGTTTATCTAAAAGGGTGCAAATCTTAAGTTGTTTTGGCTTATGTATTTTTAAGTGATCGAGCAAAAAGTTTAGTGTAAGACCGCTGTCAATAATATCTTCAACCACTACTACATTCTGGCCAGTTATATTAGCATCAAGATCTTTTAAAAGTTTTACCTTCCCGGACGTTTCTGTTTCATTTCCATAGCTGGTGACCGAAATAAAATCGACTGTAACTTCTCCCTTCATTTTGCGAATCAAATCGGCAGCAAATACAAAAGAACCTTTTAGAACAACAATTAAGGTTATAGGCTCATTGTCAAAGTCGTTCTGAATTTCTCCCGCAAGCTGTTTTACCCTTTGTCTGATTTCCGTCTCGGTAATCATTCTTTTTTTGATTTTATAACCCATTTCCTCACCCCTTCATAATCCTTTTATCGTATTTTCCCCTATTTTTCCACTGATTAATCTTGCTGCTATCAAGCCTAAGATCATGCTTGTAATATTTTGTTCAAAATGTTTTGACGGAATTGTGAAACCACACACAAACTCCACTCAAATCATAATCCTTAAAC
>NZ_JAAOEO010000013.1 GCF_011393025.1 Neobacillus terrae
CTAGCCTTTACCAGAGAAATGTAACCATCCTCCATTTAAGCTAGAAACATTTCGCACAGCTAACCTGCCCCGTTAGTTGAACAAGTAAAAATCCACTCTAGAGTCATTTAATGTCCTCATAACACAATCACACAATTATAAAAGTTCGAAATGTAAATTGTCACTTTTGGAGGTAATTTGCACCTATTTTAAGCGTTATTTTGCACTATAAGTAAATATAAAAAAGCCCAATTTCCCAACATGAAATTGAGAAATTGAACTTTTCGCTACTACGGAAAAGCGCCCGATTGTTGAACAATATCCTTTATTACTTAAAATAGAATTTCTACCATAATATATAGAAATATATCTTAATTTACTACAAAGTAATTTATTAACGTAATTTATTAATTATTATAAAACAAAAAAATCTTGACAAAAATTTTTATTTATGCTATAATTTACAGTTAAAATTTTTGTGTGTATAATAAGATTCTCCTGGCCAGGGGAATCTTATTTTTGTTATATGGGAGGATTAATGTATGAAGAAAAATGAAACAAGTTTAACTTCCTTAATATCAGCCTTTGGTCGAGCATACCACAGTAAATATGACACACCCAAAATTTTTGATGATTTTATTGCAAAAGATTTAATTACCCAAAAAGAATTTGCAGATATTCGTGAGAACATGATTAAAGGAATTCAATTCTTTAATAGTAAAATTGCAAAGAAGTTTCAAGATCATCCAGATGAAATTTTAAAATGGATTACACAAGTTCAACTTTCTCCAACTCCTTTAGCACGTGCTGCCTATTGCGAAAATGTATTATTTCATGAAATGTTGCTAGGCGTTAATCAGTATGTCATTCTAGGAGCTGGATTAGATACCTTTTGTTTCCGACACCCAGAATTAAACGACAGCATAGAAATATTTGAAGTTGATTATCCAGCCACACAAGACTTTAAAAAGATAAGGTTAGCAAATGCTAATTATCAAATTCCGGATAATCTTCATTTTGTTTCAATGGATTTCACCAAAGAATTTACTGTTCAAAATCTTGTTGAAGAAGGTTTTATGCCTAAGAAAAAAACTTTATTTAGTCTTTTAGGTGTTTCTTATTATTTAACAAAAGAGGAAAATACCAACTTGATTAATAAATTATTTACCAAAGTTCCATCAGGAAGTTCTATCGTTTTTGATTATGCAGACGACAAACTATTTGAAGAAAAAGGAATGTCTAATCGAGTTCAAAATATGGTTCAAATGGCTTCAGCTAGTGGTGAGCCAATGAAATCATGTTTTACTTATGATGAAATGGAGAAAATGTTAGAAAACTCAGGTTTACTCATTTATGAACATCTATCACCTGTTACTATTAATAATGAATTCTTTCGTAGTCGTACAGACTATTTGTCTGCATTCGAAACGATTCATTACATCCATGCTGTAAAAGAATAATATTTCGGTTAATAACAGACTTACCTCCCAATTTCCCTATGATTGGGAGGTTATATTCATTTTTATCTAAAAATTTATATATTCTAATTTTCTTACTGCAAGTTATTCAAAAATCTGGCCCGATTGTGGAAGATTTTAAGCCTAATTCCTCGCTAAAAATACGAAGAGGATTAGGCTTTTTTATCTTTTATTTATTAACATTGTTAGTCTCCATTTTCGTGACGTTATCCATCTGTAATTGCATTGGCGATAAGTGGTAAATCTGATGTCGATTACTGGTAAAAACCTGACAGAAGTTATACATTCTTATGGCCGAAATCAGATTGTTAAATACATTTATAACTGTGATAATTCATTTATTAAAAATGAAAGTATGAAAAAACAAAAAAATGTAGACCTTTTTAAAGATCTACATTTTTTATAAAATGACTCAGCAAATTGTTTCAAGCATACTATTGTCACAAACAATTTTAAGCATAATGATGTAATAGTGACATTTTTATGCTTAAAGTAAAAAATTTAAGCATAACATTGCGCAAAGTATATTTAAGCATAATTCTTCATACTGCGCAATCTTATGGTTAAAGTCTCACAAATTGCTAGGCTTTATCCACCTATGTATGGTGGAGACGGTGGGACGTGCTCTTCCATGCTTTCGTCATGGCACTGACTATATCTTGAACCTGATTAACAGGTTCTCCGGCGTATTATGCGAAACATAGATTTCTCCATTAGGAGTTGATTTCGCATCCTAGTACTACCAATGTGGCAGCCTATAAGTCGATACACGGCTGTTGGATTGCTCCACATACCGCTCGGCATTGCCTTGCCGCTAAAGCGGGTTAGGTTTCACCGATAAAGCCGAATTTTCACTTATGTGTTACCACATAAGGCGACTAATTACTAATCGAACCCACGTCCAAGAACATCGGCACTTAAGCTTCTACGAGTGTAGTCGACATATTGGCGCTTCACTGATCCATATGCCTGTCGACAGGCGTCCAGTCAGCTAGCCTGGTTGTTCTCTTCCTTCATCCTCAGGCGGTGGAATCCGGCGTAGCCCACTTAGAGTGAGTCCCTTACCCTACCACATGGGCGATGGAGGGAGGAACCGCTATGCAGTATTAAGCTGCGAAAGCGAGGTTGTTGTTAGTTTTGCCAGTTATGGCTTTGACGTTTTTACGAGGCCGATCCCCTCGACTCGCACCCTAAGCTCGAACTACCCCTGTCGAATCCGTAGCGTCCCCATATATAAGAAAACGTCGGAATCTCAGCTTTAGCTGAGCATTAAGTCGTTGCCGCATCCCTGCGACATAAACAAGTATACCATAGTTACAGAAAAATTCAATTGTAAGTATCTGTAAGCAGAGACTAACAAAGGTACGATTGGCTACATTTTCTGCCGATCGCGGAAAGCGCGCTCGATATCACGTTTGGCTTCTTTCTGTTTTAAATCCTCACGCTTATCATAATTCTTTTTACCCTTTGCAAGACCAATTAAAACTTTGGCAAAACCATTTTTCAAATACAACTTTAAAGGAATAAGTGCATATCCCGCCTGCTTTGTTTCACCCAGAAGCTTGGCAATTTCACGGCCGTGCAGCAAGAGCTTCCTTGTCCGCAATGGATCATGATTATATCGGTTTCCCTGCTCGTACGGGCTCACATGCATGCTGTATAAAAAGATTTCATTATTTTGAATCCTGCAGTAGGAATCCTTTAAGTTAATGCGTCCAGCACGGATAGCCTTAATTTCTGTTCCTTGCAGAACAATGCCCGCTTCATATGTTTCTTCGATAAAAAAGTCATGGTATGCTTTTTTATTTTGTGCCAGAACCTTGCCTATACCCTTTGGCATGTTTCTTCCCCCTTACATTGCCTTTATTTTAGCAGATTCCCTTCTCCCCTACAACGAAGGAGAGAGCCAAAGCGGCCCTCTCTTCAATACTCAGCGTTTATTTTTCCGCTTCGTGCTTTTATTTTTAGGGACATTATCAAAAAACTTTCTTTTCTTTTTCGCTTTCGGTTTATCAGAATCGGAGCCTGCTCCTCTTCCACCAGCCCTTGGACCTTCATCCCTGCCGTGGCGTGGCTTTTTCGATTCACTGCCTGTTTTAAATACTTTTGGAGCTAAAGGCCGTTCCGGTCTCTTTCCTTTCATGCCGACAATTTCAAAGTCGATCGACCGTTCATCCTTGTTAACCTTCACAACCCTGACTGTGATTTCATCCCCAATCCGGAAGACGTTCCCGGTCCGTTCGCCAATCATCGCAAACTGGCGTTCATCAAAACGATAATAATCATCCGTCATGTAGCTGACATGTACAAGTCCCTCAATCGTATTTGGCAGTTCAACGAACATACCGAAATTGGTAACTGAGCTTATAATGCCATCGTACTCCTCGCCAATTTTGTCCTCCATGTATTCCGCTTTCTTCAATTCATCTGTTTCGCGTTCCGCATCCACAGCCCGGCGTTCCATTTTAGAGGTATGATCGGCGATTTCAGGAAGCCTTGCATTCCATTTTGCCCTAACGGCTTCATTAAGTTTTCCCTCGATTAAATAGGTCCTGATTAAGCGGTGGACTATCAAATCCGGATAACGGCGGATTGGAGAAGTAAAGTGGGTATAAAACTCTGTTGATAACCCAAAGTGTCCCAGACTTTCAGGATAATACTTTGCCTGCTGCATAGAGCGCAGCATAACGGTTGATACTACCATTTCCTCCGGCTTGCCCTGTACCTCTTCAATAATCTCCTGTAAGGCCCTTGGGTGAACATTATTGGCTGTACCTTTGACAATATAACCAAAGTTCGTTATAAACTCGAAGAAACGTCTCAATTTATCTTCCTTAGGATCCTCATGAATCCTGTAGATAAACGGAACTTCCATCCAGTGGAAATGCTCCGCTACTGTTTCATTGGCAGCAAGCATAAATTCCTCAATTAAACGTTCCGCTACAGAACGTTCCCGGAGCACTACATCAGACGGCTTTCCTTCCTCATCAACCAAAACCTTTGATTCTTTAAAATCAAAATCAATGGCTCCACGGTTCATTCTCTTTCCTCGAAGGATAGAAGCGAGCTCTTCCATCAATTCAAACATTGGCACAAGAGCTTCATATCGGCTGCGTGTCTCTTCATCTTTATCAACAAGGATTTTATTTACATCATTGTAGGTCATCCGTTCAGTCGTTTTAATTACACTCTGAAAAATTTCATGATTGACAACGGTGCCTTCAGGAGTTATTTCCATATCGCAAGATAGAGTAAGACGGTTTACTTTAGGATTTAAGGAGCATATTCCATTCGAAAGACGGTGCGGAATCATTGGGATAACCCGGTCTACTAAATAAACACTGGTTCCCCGTTCCTCCGCTTCCACATCAATCGGCGAACCCTCCGTGACATAATAGCTGACATCTGCAATATGTACCCCGAGCTTGTAGTTTCCATTTTCAAGCTTTGTAACAGTAACAGCATCATCCAGGTCCTTGGCATCCTCGCCATCTATTGTAACGATGGTTTGACCGCGCAAATCACGTCGGTTTGCCAATTCGCTTTCATCGATTTCATCCGGAGTTTCATTTGCCTGCTCCAAAACTTCATCAGGAAACGCGAGCGGCAGGCCATGCTTATGAATTACAGATAAAATGTCCACACCCGGATCATTCTTATGGCCGAGAATCTCAACAACTTCACCCTCAGCGCTCTTTCGGCCTTCGGGATATGTTGTAAGTTTCACCACTACCTTATGGCCTTCAACCGCCCCTTTAGACGCTGACTTAGGAATAAAAATATCACTCGTAAACTTTTTGTCGTCGGGAAGAACAAATCCGAAATTTTTGCTTTCTGTATACGTACCGACTATCTGCTGAATACCCCGTTCTAGAATACGGACAATCGAACCTTCACGTCTTTGTCCTGAGGTCTCGGTTGAAACCCTTGCAAGCACAGTATCTCCATGCATGGCATTATTCGTCTCATTTGGAGGAATGAAAATATCATCCATTCCTAGTTCATCCGGAATAACAAAAGCAAAACCCTTTGCATGTCCAGTCAGTTTACCGCGAATCAGGTTCATTTTTTGCGGCAGGCCGTAGCGGTTGCTGCGAGTACGAACGACAAGCCCCTTTTCCTCCATCTGAACAAGTGCTTTAACAAACTCCTTAAAGTCACCAGAGTCCGCAATTCCAAAAGCCTCTTCAAGCTCCTGAACAGTCAGCGGCTTGTAGGCTTCATCTCTCATATATTGCAAAAGCTTATCAACATGCTTTTGAATATTTTCTTCCAAGCAAATTCCTCCTTTTAAAGCTGAGCGTCCGTTTTGCGAAGCAACTACCTATAAAACATCATGTACTTCTTCATTTGTAATTAATTCATGCAGCTTTGCGACAAGCTGAACATTAGCGCTCTGAATAGGCATTGGCGCAGGAGCGCTTGACCGTGACTCATCGCAGAAAAAATAAGGCTGACACTAGGTGTTGGACGCTGAAGCTGGATAGTTCCAGTATATTGATTAAATTTTACTTATTAGTCTTGCCAGTTAAGCCTTTCTAAAAACATATAAATATCTTCATGGAGCTGTTCGCGCTCTTTATCAAGTGTAATAACGTGACCTGATTCTTCATACCATTTTATTTCTTTGAAGTCGGACTCCACATTTTTATAAATAATATTGGCGCTTTCAGGATTGATCATATGGTCATTCCGGGCCTGTACCACAAATGTAGGTGTATAAATCATATCAACATGCTCACGGACATCGCTAATTAATCCCTGGAGAGCCTTAAGTGTTCCCATCGGCGTTTTTTGAAAATCCTTCATTTCCTCTTCGATTACTTCCGGAGATTTTCGTTCATGCTTTTTATATTCACGGGCATAATCAAGAACACCCTGGTACATGACCTCTTCACTTTTTATATACATAGGCGCGCACATTGGAATAATACCCTTCACAGGTACAGTGTAACCTAATTTCAAGGAAAATACGCCGCCAAGTGACAAGCCTGCTACTGCAATTTCCTCATAGCCTTTATTTTTCAAAAAGCTGTAGCCTTCCATTACATCCTTCCACCAGTCTTCTGGCCCTGTGTGAACCAACTCTTCCGGCGGAACACCGTGTCCCTTATAATGAGGGGCATGGGAGGTATAGCCTTTCTTCTCAAGATATCTTCCCAGCATCCTTACATCGGCAGAGTTCCCTGTAAAGCCATGCAGCAGCAGGACAGCTCGTTTCCCAGCTTCAAAAGTAAATGGTTTTGGCATTGAAATTCGCATCTATATAAACCCCTTTATTCTTAATCATCTTTTATAGTGTAAGCAAAGGGACTATGAACATTCCAGAAAAAAGCCTCCGGACTCCTTTGAACAGAAGTACGAAGGCTTTTTTTAAAATTATTTTAGTTTTGATTGTACTAAAGTTAAAAAGTCACTTACTTTGGCCGGGGTTGAAAAATTTGTAAAGACAATAAACTCATCTTTATAATTCATTACTAGTTTTTTAATAAAGGGAACGGGACCCCTATCTAAAACTATGCCGCTTGTTTCACTAAATCTGGAGATGTGACTGTACTCAAACTCCCATTTAAGTCCTTTTCCAAACATATAGTCAGCACAAAAAAGTATTTTCTCAGTTGTAGCTATTAAAATTCCAGACCTGCTAATATAGCCTGTTTCTATCGTACAAAAAAGTGAAGACAGCACTTCCTTGCTGTTCTTTAAATGTTCCTTTGCAGCTTCTAGACTAATTTTCATCTGTCCCCCCAAAGGCATTATTTGTTAAATAGTGTTATGTTAAATTTTTCCGCACTTATCCAAAATAAAAACCCGGCAATACCGGGTTTTAGTTATTCTATTAGATTTTGAAGTAAGTTACAGCAATAGCAAGAACAAAGAATAAAACGGATAATACGACTGTAATCCTATGAAGGATCAGATCGATTCCGCGGGCTTTTTGTTTACCGAATAATTGCTCTGCTCCTCCGGAAATTGCTCCGGACAAACCAGCACTTTTTCCTGATTGAAGTAAGACAACAATAATAAGGGCGATACTTACGATTACTAATAATGTTACGATTAATGCATGCATGAAGGCCACCTCCTGTTAAGCGTACATTTCACAGTATTTTAAATTTACCATAAAATTACCCTTTTAACAATAGCCGTTATGTGACAGGTTTAGGATAAGCCCTATCTTAAAACAGAGGATGCCATCCTGACATATGTATGGCGCTTTCCTCTGACCACTATTGAGTAGGTCATAATGTTCTCAGGTATAGCTATTCCGGCAACTCCAGCATCTCCAATATGGAACATGTCCGCACCTGCCATTTTACTGTTTAAAGCAATTTGTCTTATAGTACTTTCATCTGCTCCCTCTTGGCTTGTCCCGGTAGTCAAAATAGCAAGTGCCCCTTTTTGCTGAACAATGTCTACTAATTTTGCCGTATTTTCCACCGTGAAACCTGGAACAGTCCCTGGCGAGGGGATTAATACGATATCCGCACCAGCTTCGATGAACGCATGAAGGGTCTCTTCACTCATCATCTGTCTTCCCGTTTCCCCTGAAACCCCTGCCCCGTGCATTTTTCCAGCGATAATAAGGCCTTCTTCCCCAAAAACACTCCTTGCTTTTTGAATAGCAGCCAAAATCTCCAGATTTGTAACACCGGTTTTAGGGTTCCCTGTTAAACATACAAAGTCAAATCCAAGTTCTTTGGCTTTCTGAAGTGATTCCTCAGATGCAAGTCTTCCTTCCGGGAGCTCAGTAAGATTTTCTAGCCTTTTTGCCTGAAGATCAACTGGTTCAAGGTTAAGACCCACTGGACGGCCTGTCAGCTTCTTTAAGGTTCTCACGATATCATCCGGCTTGGTCTCCGGAAGTCCCTCCATCGAAGGATGAAAGACATCAAAAAAGTTTAAAAGGATCATGTCTGCACCAAACGCTGACGCCAATTCCGCATTCGTAACTGCTGGATAATAGGGTGTAAAGCTTCCGATTACCTCGGAAACAATGGTTCTTCCTTCCGATGCTCGTATAGCCTGCTTTAATTCCTGGCCATTCATCGACTCAAAATCGGTTGCTGTGCAATCAAGTAAACGTTTCATATCATCTCTCCTTCATTAAGAAAAGCGCAAGCGCCCGTTCAGCGAAGCAGCTGCCCGAGTAAACCTCCTGTTATCCTTCTATGAATAGACAACATGCAGCTTTGCGACGAGCTGAACATTAACTCCTTTGATTATGCTATGGCGCAGGAGCACTTTAAAAGTTCGATGTTGACTTATCGTAGGGAGAAGCGGGATGGACACTAGCAGCACCAAGTATCACCTAACGGTCATACTTGATGCAAGATAATCCAGGAAGCTTATCAGAATGAAAACTAGCTGGGCGCTGGAGCTAGACAGTTTAGTAGGTAAAACTTTATAATTTCTTATCATTTGAAAAACCTGGCGATAGAAACCGCCAGGCCGTTTTTACGGTTATAGTTTTTTCAGTTCATTTGAAACAAATTCAACATCTGTTCCCACGACAACCTGCAGATCGGTCTTGTTGAGCTTAATAACTCCTCTGGCCCCGAGCCTTTTCAACTCATTTTCATTAATTGCACTTGTGTCTTTTACCTTCAAACGAAGGCGGGTAACACAGTTATCAATATCAACGATATTGTTTTTTCCCCCCAAGGCATCAAGGTAGCCAACAGCTAACTCATGATAATTTCCTTTTGCAGCTGTGTTTTCTGTAAACTCCCCTTCAACATCATCTTCCCGTCCAGGCGTTTTTAAATCAAATTTTTTGATGAGGAAGTAGAAGATTACAAAATACAAAGCAGCATATATAATCCCTACTAATAAAAGAAGTAACGGCTTCTGTGCTATTCCATAGTTTAGTACATAGTCGATGGCTCCCGCTGAGAACCCAAAGCCATGATGGATTCCAAGAAGATAAGTAATGGACATAGCCAAACCTGTCAGCACTGCATGGACTCCATAAAGTACTGGAGAAAGGAACATAAATAAAAACTCAATTGGTTCAGTGATACCTGTTAGGAATGAAGTAAAGGCAATACCAATCAGCATACCTGTGACTGTTTTCCGGCGTTCTTTTTTCGCAGCTGCAATCATGGCTAAAGCTGCTGCTGGAAGACCGAACATCATAATAGGGAAGAACCCTGTCATAAATACGCCAGCAGACGGATCTTTAGCAAAGAAGCGGGACAAGTCCCCTTTTACTACCTTGCCTGCAGCATCCGTAAATGATCCAAACTCAAACCATACAAGAGTATTCAATACGTGGTGAAGGCCAAGAGGAATAAGGAGACGGTTTAATAATCCAAATACACCTACTCCAACTGCACCTGCTCCTGTAATCCACTTACCTACTCCATTAATAACATCCTGAATTGGCGGCCAAACATAACCAAAAACAGCAGCGAGAACAATCATCGTTAACGAAGTAATAATCGGGACAAAACGGCGGCCCCCAAAGAAGCCAAGCCAATCTGGAAGTTTCGCTTCAGAATACCGGTTATACAGCAACCCTGCTGTTATACCAGAGATGATCCCCCCCAAAACTCCCATATTTATGTCCTCATTAATGGCACCTGCTCCCTTGGTTAACACAAAGTACCCAATAGCACCTGCAAGAGCGGCGGCACCATTGCCATCTTTCGATAAACCAATTGCTACACCAATGGCAAACAACAAAGCCAGATTGGAAAATACAGCGTCACCCGCAGCCGAAATAAATTTAATATCCAATAAGTCCGGCTGGCCAAGGCGCAGCAAAAGAGCAGCTGCAGGCAACACTGCGATAGGAAGCATTAACGACTTTCCAATTCGTTGCAAAAATCCTAACATAAAAATTCCCTCCTTCCGATTTGTACAAGATATGTAAGTGCTTACAAAAATCTTCAATTAAACCTTCGGCAAATAATGACAAAGCCTAATTGTTTTCTTATTTTACCATTTACAGCCTAAAAATGAAATAATTTTTTAAACACTTTTAGGCATAAAAAAAGATGCGCATTCGTCAATGCGCACCTTTTTTTGTATAGTGAATCTTATTTTTTAAGATTGTAGAAAGATTTAATTCCGTTGAACTGAGCTGTTTCACCTAATTGATCTTCAATACGAAGTAATTGGTTGTATTTTGCCACACGGTCAGTACGTGATGGAGCACCAGTTTTGATTTGGCCAGCATTTGTAGCAACAGCAATGTCAGCGATTGTAGTATCTTCTGTTTCACCAGAACGGTGAGAAACAACTGCTGTGTAGCCTGCGCGCTTCGCCATTTCAATCGCATCAAAAGTTTCAGTTAATGTACCGATTTGGTTAACTTTGATTAGGATAGAGTTTCCTACGCCATTTGCAATACCTTCAGCAAGCTTTTTAGTGTTTGTAACGAATAAGTCATCACCAACAAGCTGAACTTTTTTGCCAAGGCGCTCAGTTAATAGCTTGTGGCCTTCCCAGTCGTTTTCATCTAAGCCGTCTTCGATTGAGATGATAGGATATTTAGAAGCAAGCTCTTCATACCAGTCAACCATTTCAGCTGATGTTTTAACAACGCCTTCCCCAGCTAAATGGTATTTGCCGTCTTCTTTGTTATAGAACTCAGAAGATGCAGCGTCCATAGCAAGCATAACTTCTTCACCTGGCTTGTAGCCTGCTTTTTCAATCGCAGAAACAATTGTTTGCAATGCTTCTTCGTTAGATCCAAGGTTAGGAGCGAATCCACCCTCGTCACCTACAGCTGTATTTAAGCCTTTTTCTTTTAGAACTGATTTTAAGTTATGGAAAATTTCAGCACCCATGCGAAGAGCTTCTTTAAAGTTAGGAGCTCCAACAGGCATGATCATGAATTCCTGAATATCAACGTTGTTGTCAGCATGCTCGCCGCCATTAACGATGTTCATCATTGGAACTGGAAGCTGCTTAGCGTTAAATCCGCCAAGGTATTGATATAAAGGAATATCAAGGTAGTTTGCAGCAGCATGAGCAGCAGCAAGGGAAACACCAAGAATTGCGTTTGCACCCAATTTCCCTTTGTTTTCTGTTCCGTCAAGTGCGATTAAAGCATTGTCAATTCCAACCTGGTCAAGAACGCTGAACTCTTCTCCAACCAAATGAGGAGCAATAATTTCATTTACATTATCAACTGCTTTTTGAACGCCTTTTCCAAGAAAGCGTTCTTTGTCTCCGTCACGAAGTTCTACTGCTTCATATTCACCAGTAGAGGCACCGCTTGGCACCATTGCGCGTCCAAAAGCACCTGATTCAGTAAATACTTCAACTTCAACTGTAGGGTTTCCTCGGGAATCTAATACTTCACGAGCATATACATCAACGATAAATGGCATTTGTCTCTCTCCTTAGAGTGTAATTTTGATTGAGGGGACTAGCCGCCTAGCCCCTCCTTAATTATTTAATAATCGATTTTCCCGTCATTTCAGCAGGCTGCTGAACTCCAAGTAAGTCTAACATAGTTGGAGCCAGGTCGCCCAGGATACCGCCTTCACGCAGCTCAGCCCCATTTTTTGTCACAATGACAGGAACAGGATTGGTTGTATGTGCAGTCATTGGCTGGCCTTCGAGGGTTACCACTTCATCTGCATTACCGTGGTCCGCTGTAATAATAGCCGCTCCCCCTTTTGCGAGGATAGCATCTACAACCCGGCCTAAGCACTCATCTACTGCTTCAATAGCCTTAATAGTTGGCTCAAGCATACCGGAGTGGCCTACCATGTCAGGGTTAGCAAAGTTTAAAAGGATCGCATCAAATTTATCAGCCTCGATTTCCTTTAGAAGAGCCTCTGTTACTTCGTAAGCGCTCATCTCAGGCTTGAGGTCATAAGTTGCAACCTTTGGTGAATTAATCAGGATTCTTTCTTCACCCGGAAACTCCTGCTCACGTCCACCGCTCATAAAGAATGTAACGTGAGGATACTTTTCAGTTTCCGCAATTCTTAACTGTGTTAAGTTATTTTGGGATAGCACTTCACCAAGCGTATTATCCAAGTTTGATGGCTTGAATGCAACATATCCATCAACTGATTCACTAAAATGTGTTAAGCACACAAAGTAAAGGTCCTTTGGATGTTTTGGGCCGCGGTCAAACGAACGGAAATCCTGATTTGTAAACGTATTGGATATTTGAATAGCACGGTCAGGACGGAAATTATAAAAAATAACAGCATCATTGTCCTGAATAGTGGCAACAGGTTGGCCTTGATCATCAGTAATGACTGAAGGCAATACGAACTCATCAAAGATACCGTTTCGGTATGAATCCTCGACAACTTGTTCTGCACTTGAATAGGAAGGGCCTTCACCATAAACCATGGCACGATAGGACTTTTCTACACGCTCCCAGCGCTTGTCTCTATCCATGCTGTAATACCGTCCGGAAATGGTGGCAAATTGGCCGACTCCATACTCCTTCATTTTGTCCAGCGTCTGCTTAATATATGTTTCAGCTGTTTGCGGTCCAACATCACGGCCATCAAGGAAAGCATGGATATAAACTTTTTCAACGCCTTCAGATGCGGCAAGCTTCAGCAAAGCAAACATATGGTTAATATGGCTGTGAACTCCGCCATCAGACAAAAGTCCAAACAAATGCAGGTTAGTTCCATTTTTCTTCACATGATCAATTGCTCCAAGGAAGGTTTCATTTTTTTGAAATTCCCCTTCGCGAATTGAAACGTTAACTCTGGTTAAGCTTTGATAAACAATCCGGCCGGCACCAATGTTTAAGTGGCCAACCTCGGAATTCCCCATCTGACCTTCAGGAAGTCCAACTGCTTCACCGCTTGCAGTCAAATGAGAGTGCGGATAGCTGTTCCAGTAACGATCAAAGTTTGGTTTGTTTGCGTGGGAAACGGCATTCCCTTTTGTTTCGCTCCTGCATCCGAAACCATCCAGGATGATCAGAGCTACTGGAGATTTACTCATACTTTCCTGCCTCCAATAATTGCAAGAATGACTGTACTTCTAGGCTTGCTCCTCCGACTAATGCTCCGTCGATATCAGGCTGGCCCATATATTCTTTAATATTTT
The DNA here is from genome assembly GCF_011393025.1 of Neobacillus terrae. GTDB lineage: Bacteria > Bacillota > Bacilli > Bacillales > Cytobacillaceae > Neobacillus_A > Neobacillus_A terrae. The sequence continues at coordinate 13,500 of NZ_JAAOEO010000013.1, forward strand.
CAGGTTTTACACTTCCGCCGTACTGAATACGAACGGCATCTGCAGTTTCCTGTGAAAATTGCTCAGCAACTACCTTACGGATATGAGCACAAACTTCGTTGGCATCCTGAGCACTAGATGATTTTCCTGTTCCAATTGCCCAAATTGGTTCGTATGCAATGACTGTTTGTTTTACCTGTTCTTCGGTTAAACCTTCAAGCGCTTTTTTAACCTGGTTTCCAACTAGCTCATTAGTCTCACCGTTTTCACGCTGTTCTAAAGTTTCACCACAGCAAACGATTGGAGTCAGATTATATTTAAAAGCAGCAATAGTCTTTTTGTTAACTGTTTCATCTGTTTCGTTGAACATTTCACGTCTTTCAGAGTGTCCAAGAATAACATATTTAACGCCTAGATCAGCTAGAGCTGCAGGGCTGGTTTCACCTGTAAAAGCTCCCTTTTCTTCAAAATGCATATTTTGAGCGCCAATTTCAACGTCATGGTTCTCCGTTGTTTCAACAAGACTTGGTAAAAATAATGCTGGGGCACAAATAACAGACTCAATTTCGTTCTTTGAAGGAACGAGGCCGTTTACTTCTTCAGCAAAGCTTTTAGCTTCGGAAAGAGTTTTGTGCATTTTCCAGTTGCCTGCGATGATTGGTTTTCGCATTTTTCGCACGTCCTTTCGTATCGAAAAGTCTTTAATTACTTATCGTTTAAAGCGACAACGCCTGGAAGTTCCTTACCTTCCATGAATTCAAGTGAAGCACCGCCGCCAGTAGAAATATGGCTCATTTGTTCAGCAAGGTTGAATTTCTCAACAGCTGCCGCAGAATCTCCACCGCCGATCACAGAATATGTATCTTTGGATTCAGCAAGTGCTTCTGCCACAGCTTTAGTACCCTGAGCAAACTTATCGAATTCGAAAACGCCCATTGGGCCGTTCCAAATAACTAGCTTGGACTTTTTAATGACGTCCTTGTAAAGCTCCGCTGTTTTCGGACCGATATCAAGAGCTTCCCAGTCTGAAGGGATAGAATCGATCGAAACCTCTTTAGTATTAGCATCAGGTGAAAAATCATCTGCAACAATTACATCGATTGGCATATAGAAGTTAACGCCTTTTTCTTTTGCTTTTGCAATAAAGGAATTAGCAAGGTCGATCTTATCTTCTTCAAGCAAAGACTTCCCAACTTCATTGCCTTGCGCTTTAACGAAGGTATAAGCTAATCCTCCGCCAATAATGAGGTTATCAACCTTTTCTAAAAGATTATCAATAACACCAATCTTATCTTTTACTTTTGCACCGCCAATGATGGCAGTGAAAGGTCGTTCAGGATTGGATAGAGCTTTTCCCAATACCTCAAGTTCTTTTTCCATCAGGAAGCCCGCAACAGCAGGAAGATAGTGAGTAATTCCTTCTGTGGAAGCGTGCGCTCTGTGAGCAGCTCCAAAGGCATCATTTACATATACATCCGCAAGTGCAGCAAATTCCTTTGCTAACTCAGGATCGTTTTTCTCTTCACCAGGATAAAAACGAACGTTTTCAAGTAAAAGCACTTCGCCTTCGCTCATTGCTTCAATCTTTTGTTTAACAGAATCTCCGTAAGCCTCATCCGCTTTTTGAACATTCTTTCCTAGAATCTCTCCAAGACGAGCTGCAACTGGAGTTAAACGCATTTCTTCAACCACTTTTCCTTTTGGACGGCCAAAGTGGCTTGCAAGAATTACCTTTGCACCTTGTTCCACTAAATAGTTAATGGTTGGCAACGCTGCACGAATCCGTGTTTCGTCAGTTATTTTTCCATCCTGCATTGGAACGTTAAAGTCTACACGGCAAAATACGCGTTTTCCTTTAACATCTACATCTTTTAATGTCTTTTTGTTCATCGAATGGACCTCCTAAATAGAAAAGTGAATCGGTCAGAGTCACCTTTCAAAAGTTTGGCGAAAAACAGGAACCGATTAAAATGCTAAAAAATAGTAAAAGGGAGAGGGGAATCCTCCCCGCTCCCCTTTGAAAAGCTTCAATCCATTTCACTTTCATTATTATAGACGTTCCGCTAAAGGATATCCAACAATACCCATAGGGAATTCTTAATAATTAAAGACCTTTACTAGCGATGTAGTCGATAAGGTCAACAACGCGGTTAGAGTAACCAGTTTCATTATCGTACCAAGAAATTACTTTTACCATGTTGCCTTCCATAACCATTGTAGAAAGGGCATCGATAGTAGAAGAATTAGTGTTGCCATTGTAGTCGCCGGATACAAGCGGCTCTTCGCTGTAACCAAGGATTCCTTTTAAGTCGCCTTCTGCAGCTTCTCTTAAAGCATTGTTGATTTCTTCAACAGTTACTTCTTTTTCAAGGTCAGCAACAAGGTCAACTAATGAAACGTTAGGAGTAGGAACACGCATTGCTCCGCCGTTTAATTTACCTTTAAGTTCAGGCAATACAAGGGATACTGCTTTAGCCGCACCAGTAGTTGTAGGAATAATGTTTTCCGCAGCTGCACGAGCACGACGGTAGTCTTTATGCGGAAGGTCAAGAATTTGCTGGTCGTTAGTGTATGAGTGAATAGTAGTCATCATACCGCGCTTGATTCCGAATTTGTCGTTTAACACTTTTGCAAATGGAGCCAAGCAGTTTGTTGTACAAGAAGCGTTAGAAATTACATTGTGGCTAGCTGCATCGTATTTGTCTTCATTAACGCCCATAACGATTGTGATATCTTCGTCAGAAGCTGGAGCAGAAATGATAACTTTTTTAGCGCCTGCTTCAAGGTGTTTAGCTGCATCAGCACGCTTTGTGAAACGGCCAGTAGATTCTACAACCACTTCTACACCTAGCTCGCCCCATGGAAGCTGAGCTGGGTCGCGTTCAGCAACAACTTTTACTTTGTGTCCGCCAACTACTAGGTAGTCGCCATCAACTTTAACATCGTCCTGAAGAGTTCCGTGTACGGAATCGTATTTTAAAAGGTGTGCAAGCATGTTTGCATCTGTAAGGTCATTTACTGCTACTACTTCAACATTAGGATTTCTAAGAGCCGCACGGAAGACTACACGTCCGATACGTCCAAATCCGTTAATACCAACTTTAACTGTCATGATTAATTTCCTCCTTTAAATTGGATAAGGATTAATTTTTTTATATAAAAAGGATTTAACCTTTTAATAACTGCCTTGCAGCTCCTTCATCCGTTATCAAAATGGTGGAAGAAGGCGCCTGCTTCATGTATGCCTGAATTGCCTTGGACTTTGATTTGCCCCCGGCAACAGCAATGACATTTGGTATGCGGTTTAAATCATCTAACTGCAGTCCTATTGTCAGGACTTTATGAATAATATCGCCTTTTTCATTAAAATAATAACCAAAGGCTTCACCAACTGCTTTTCCCGATTTAACCTTTTCCAAATCCTCAGAATTGGTTTTTCTTCGTTCAGCCATTGGAATAGCTTCTCCAATACCATGTAAAATAATGCTAGCAGATTTGATCAGGCCGAGAACTTCATGGACGATTGGTTCTTTGATAAAAGATTCATAAATATCCCTGCTTACCTGGTCGGGCACATAAAATACCCGATGTTTGGCTTTTGCATTAGCTGCCATAATTGCGCAAATGGTATTGGCCTGGTTTTGCACATCTTCACCAATACCTCCACGGGCAGGAACGAAAAGAATTTCTTTCTTCCCTAAATCAGGGGTAAGCATTTCTGCAACTGACGCCATTGTGGAGCCGCCTGTAACGGCAATGATATTCTTCTCATCAAGAAGAAGCTTCATGCAATTCACACTAGCCTTGCCAAGTTCGGACTTAACAAGCGGAGAATCGTCACTGTCACCCGGGACGATAATTACATTGCGAATCCCAAGCGTGCGTATCAACTCTTTTTCCAGTACATCTATACCCTTTAGTTCACGCATTAAGCTTTCAAGGCTTTCCAATAAATTTTTCCCTTCAGAGGTTAAACTCATTCCAATATTATTAGCTGAAATTAAGTTTTGATCTTTTAAAAAATCAACCTCACTGCGAAGGATTCTCTCAGAAATGCCAAGGCCGACCGCCAGACTTCTTCTTCCAACTGGCTGCATGAAACCAATGTTGTGAAGAATGGTGTACCTTTTTTGCATGACCTGCAGGAGATCGGGTAATAATTTTCTTTGGATATCGAAAATAGAATCCATTGGGCTAGCTCCTTTGTTATGTAGATGGACCACAAATGTCCCGCATAGACATATTATGTCCCACCAGCTGTAAAAAAAATCACCCCGGCCACATTTTTCATTGTAACCGAAGTGAAAACCTATTTCAACCAATAAGTCTGCCTATTTTTTCTGCAAACGTTTACTTATGTCAAACTCGTTAACGCAGCCATATCCAAGCTCTTCACCGTCAAGTACAAAGACAGGAATCATTAAACCGTACTTCTCCGTTAAATCGTCACTTGTTTCGATATTTATTTCATTTATTGAAAAAGAGTACTCTTTTTGCAGCTCGATTAATTCTTCCTTTGCATTCTCGCAAAGATGGCAACCCTTGCGTGTATAAAAATCAATTACAGGCACTATAATATCCCCCTTCTTACTGTCCAGCTACAGCATCCAGCGACTAGTGTCCATCCCACTCCTCCCTACGATAAGTCAACATCGAATCGTGTTACTCTTCGTGTTTCCTTTATCTCAGTCGAAGCGGAGGCCTGCAGGAAGCAGGTCAGAAAGGCGTTGCCACAGGACGTGGCGTTTTTAGCCTTTCATCGTATCCTTACGTCGCTAAACAGATGCCTCCGCTTTTCCTAATATCTTTTTCTTTTAGAAGAGGATGGTATGCCCAGCTGGTCGCGGTATTTCGCAACGGTTCTTCTCGATACCACTGTTCCCTCAGCATTTTTTAGATGCTCGGCAATATCCTGATCGGATAAAGGCTTCTGCTTATCCTCTTTCTCTATTAAGAGTGAGATTGCTTTTTTAACAGCAGCAGAAGAAATACTTTCCTCATCAATTGTTTGGATTGTACTGGTGAAAAATGATTTTAGTTCAAACGTTCCAGAAGGAGTTTGAACATACTTTTCTCTGACAGTCCGGCTGACTGTAGATTCGTGGATGCTGAGCTCCTCAGCTACTTCCTTCATCGTCATCGGTTTTAAGTACTGCGGCCCCTTCTGAAAAAAGAGCGGCTGCTTTTCAGCTATTTTCATAACTACCCTTATCAAGGTTTCTCTTCTTTGCTCGATACTTTTCAAAATCCACTGGTAATCTTGGAATTTATCCTGCAAAAAACGCCGGACCTGCTGGTCTTTTGTTTCGGAAAACTGTTTATAATAGGATTCATTAAAGCTGATTTTAGGAAGCGGATCATCGTGAGTTCGGACAATGATGTCTCCATCTGCAACCTCAATAACAGCATCCGGAATAACAAAGGATGTTTTTTCATTAAGGAACTCACCGCCAGGCCGTGGATTCAGTGATTGAATATGATCAAATACATCCTGAACCTCTTTAAGAGTAATATCAAGTTCCTTTGCTATAACTTTCCACTTTTTTTCCGCCAGCTGGACGAAATAATCTGAAACGATCTCGTGCGCCAATTTATGTTCAGGGAAGTTCCTCTCCAATTGGAGCAGCAGGCACTTCTGAAGACAGTCACCGGCAATACCAGCGGGTTCCAAGCCTTGCAAAATGGAAAGACTTTTTTCAACCATTTCCGGGTCTGCCTGAAGAGCAGCAGCCGCCTCGTCTATACTTCCAGTGAAGTAACCGTTTACATCAAGATTATGAATTAGATAACGTATTATTTTAAGCTGTTCATTAGAGTGCTTTTTTAAATTCAATTGGGAGATTAATTGTTCTTCAAGAGTGATAGAGTTGTCCGCGATGTTTTCAATCCAATCCTCTCCACCTTTAACAGCCCGCTTATGCTTTTGGCGGCTTCGGTCCTTTAGCGGATCCATTGGCTGGACATTCCCCGGCTCAATTTGAAGAAGAGGATTTTCAAGCGCTTTATTTTCCAGGAAAGCAGTCAGCTCCTGCGCTGTATATTGCAGCAGGGCAATGGCCTGGGTAAGTTCCTGGGTCATATTTAGTTTTAACGTCTGCTGCTGCCATAATCCTGCATTTAAATTCATCTCTCATTCCTCCTCTCCTTATTTTACATTATAGGAGATGATTGGTGTATGGTAAGAAATTGGTATTGAAGATTTTTTGTTCAAACCTTAGTAACATAATATTAATAGCTGTAAGCTGATTTCGCTCTATTCATTGACTTAGTTTTTTATTATGCAAAAATAGACTCGCTTTCCGCGGGCAAGCCGCTAGCCTCCTCGGTCGTCAACGGACCTGCGGGGTCTCGCCTGTCTTGCTTTTCCCGCTGGAGTCTCTCCTATTTTTGCTTATCACTTAATTCAGTTATTTTTCCATGTATACCTTTAATACATAATACATGGCCAAATAATTATATTGTATGCTTACTAGCACCATCAATTTCACTTTTTAGGAGAATGAATATGAGAAAAAGAGTAGTTTTGAAAATCGGTGCTTTAATAGAAAAGGAAGGTTTATCAATCGAAGAATTTTCCTACAGAACAGGTATACCGCATACTGCTTTGACAGAACTGTTGGATGAAAAAACAGAGGAGTTTGAAATTGAACATATTACCAGGATAGTGAAGGCATTCAACATAAGTGATATAAATCAAATAATAACTCTGGAAAAAACAAACGATTAAGGTGCCATATCATTTTGCTCAGCCTTTCTGTCATTCCCTATTAATTTCCGCGCGTACAAGCGCACACATACGCTCATAGAACAGTAACATCATCATGGATTTACTATTTTTACCTAAGTCAGCAAAGGGCAGTCGCTAGTACTGCCGAAGAAAATGACGCCCTGGCGCCTGCTATTCTACGAACCCATAACGCAGCATTTAAAATTATCTGGTATTATTGCGTGGTATTTTCGGAGAGAAAACAATTGGAAACAGAACAAAAGGCGCAAGCGCCCTGGTTAGCCCCAACAGGCATAAGACGAATCACGTAGGAAATCCTGATTTCTGAAGTGATTTGGCTTATGACCCCGAGGGGCTGGGCGCTGGAGCTGGATTACAATAACCTAGTTCGGAGTTTTCCACAAGGTGAAAATCTATAATTTCCTAACCGACAAAAAAATCCCCTGCTATAAAGCAGGAGATCTCTTAATTGGACGCCCTCGGCAGGAATCGAACCCACATCTCAAGAACCGGAATCTTACGTGCTATCCGTTGCACCACGAGGGCAAATATACAAAATTATGAATGGGTGTCTGCCCAACTCACGCTTACATATTATATGACATGTTTCTTTTCTTTGCAAGTGCAGAATATGTTTAAAATGGGCAATGATGGGTATGATGGTTAAGGGTATATTTGTTGGTGAAATAGTGTCGAACGATTCAGTTTGTAGGAAGAGTTTAATTGTTTGACCTTAATTGACCATGAGTGTATGATAACAATACATAGTTTTTCCAACTAGCCTGCCAACAGGGCAGGAAAGGCATTTCCAGTTTAAAGGAGGAAGAAAAAATGAATTTAATCCCTACAGTTATTGAACAAACCAACAGGGGGGAAAGAGCTTATGATATTTATTCCCGCCTTTTAAAAGACCGTATTATTATGCTTGGAAGTGGCATTGATGACAATGTTTCCAACTCTATTGTTGCTCAGCTGCTATTCCTTGAAGCTGAAAATCCTGAAAAGGACATCACACTTTATATTAACAGCCCTGGCGGCAGCATCACAGCCGGTATGGCGATCTATGATACTATGCATTACATCAAACCACATGTATCAACAGTGTGTATCGGTATGGCTGCATCTATGGGGGCATTCCTTCTTGCCGCTGGTGAAAAAGGAAAACGTTATACCCTTCCAAACGCTGAAGTTATGATTCACCAGCCACTTGGCGGAGCACAAGGACAGGCAACAGAAATCGAGATCGCTGCTAAGCGTATCCTTTTCCTTCGTGAAAAATTAAACACTATTCTTTCTGAGCGCACTGGCCAGCCACTTGAAGTAATCTCCAGAGATACTGATCGTGACAACTTCATGACAGCTGAAAGAGCAAAAGAATACGGTCTTGTTGACCATATCATTACACGTAATCCAAACGTAGAAGAAAAGAAATAAGAATATTTGAGTGGCCATCCCGCGGGATGGCCTTTTTTATTGGCAAAGAAATGAAGAATTTTTTACAAAGAATGAAGTACTTTTACAAAGAATGAAGTACTTTTACAAAAAGTGAAGAAATTTCGCCTTAGGAGTCCACAAGGTGATTATGTCAAAGTAAAAAAGTCCGGCGACAGCCAGACCTTTTATTATTAATTTTCTTTTTCAATAAACTGTGAAAGTGTTGAAATTGCTTCTTCTTCATCACTGCCGTCAGTAATGATACTGATGACTGCACCAGAGCCAACTGCTAGGCTCATTAGCCCCATAATACTTTTTGCATTTACCTTTTTTCCTTCTTTTTCAAGAAATACATCAGATGAAAAACGGTTTGCTTCCTGGACAAACAGTGCTGCCGGACGAGCCTGAAGACCCGTTTTCAATTTTACTTCCACTTCTTTTACCAACATAACATGTTCCCTCCTCTGGGATTTTCTCTTTATATCTAAAAAAGTCTGCGGGCATAAACCTTTTATTTAAAATGAGCAGGCTGGCCAGCCCTCAGTTTTTCAGCAATCTCGTCGATCTTGCGCAGGCGGTGGTTGATTCCGGATTTGCTAATGTTTCCGCCACCAAGCATTTCACCAAGCTCTTTAAGGGTAATATCCTGATAATTAATCCTTAGCTCAGCGATTTCTCTTAACTTATCAGGCAATGTATGAAGCCCTACTGTCTGGTCGATAAAACGTATATTTTCCACCTGTCTTATTGCTGCTCCAACTGTTTTATTAAGATTGGCTGTTTCACAGTTGACCAGGCGATTTACGGAATTGCGCATATCCCTGACAATCCGGACATCCTCAAAGCGCATCAATGCATTATGTGCTCCAATAATGTTCAGGAATTCAGTAATTTTTTCGGCTTCTTTTAAGTACGTAATATATCCCTTTTTGCGTTCAAGAGTTTTACTGTTTAAGCCAAATGAGTTCATTAATTCACACAAGGACTCATTATGCTCCTGATAAAGCGAAAAAATCTCCAGATGATAAGACGAGGTCTCAGGATTATTAACCGAGCCTCCTGCAAGAAAAGCGCCGCGTAAATAAGAACGCTTACAGCATTTCTTTTTAATCAATTCTGGTGAGATATCATGGACAAAGGCAAAGCCCTCACCTAGAATTTTTAAATCTTCCAATATATCCCGCGCATTCTCGTTTAAACGAACAATGTACACATTGTTCTTCTTTAAACGCATCTTTTTTCTAACAAGAAGTTCCACTCGAACTTCATAATTTTTTTTAATCAGCGTATAAATTCTTCGGGCAATCGCAGCATTTTCAGTTTGTATATCAACAACCAGCTTTCGGCTTGAAAAAGAAAGAGATCCATTCATCCGAATCAGAGCCGAGAGCTCTGATTTGCTGCAGCATTGTTTTGATTCCAGTCCGGTCAGTTCTTTTTTCGTTTCCGAAGCAAAAGACATGCCTTCACCCCCTTTTAGAGACAAACGTTTGCATTAACACATTTATATTTACGAGTTAAATCTCTTTTTAGTTTCATTCAAAAGCAATGAATACAAAATTTCAGCTACTTTTTTGGGATCATGCCTAAAAGCACTGTTTTCCTGAATGGCAATATCACCATGTACCACTTCCAGCCCAAGATTAAACAACTCAGGCACATCGTAGACAACGGGATTAGCCAGTTCTTCATTGTATCTTAACTGTATATCATGAGGAATTTCCTCGTTATGGACTAAAATAGTATCAATAAAATGGCACTCCATATGGTCATAAATAGCTTTTACATGGTCACTGGCTGTAAAACCATGAGTTTCTCCCGCCTGGGTCATGAGATTGCAAATATATATTTTTTTAGCATTCGACTCGCATAACTCTTTACCGATCCCAGGCACCAATAGGTTCGGCAGAATGCTCGTATAAAGGCTCCCAGGGCCAAGTATGATCAGATCTGCCTGCTGGATTGCCTGTATAGTTTCAGGCAGTGGCAAAATATCTTGCGGAGTTAAAAAAACCTTTTTTATTCTTTTGCCCGAAAAAGGAATTTTTGACTCACCCGAAACGACTGTACCATCTTCCAGCTCAGCATGAAGCACAACATTCTGATTGGCAGCAGGAAGCACCTTTCCCCGTACATTAAGTACTTTGCTCATTTCTTGAATGGCATGCACAAAGTTTCCTGTAATTGATGTCATGGCTGCCAGAATTAGGTTTCCAAGAGAGTGGCCGGAAAGCTCGTTTGCAGTTTTAAATCGATGCTGGAACATTTCCTCAATCAAAGGCTCTACATCGGAAAGAGCGGCAAGAACATTCCTTATATCACCAGGAGGCAGGATATGCAGTTCATCCCGGAGCCTTCCGGAACTGCCACCATCGTCAGCAACGGTTACAATCGCTGTTATGTCAACAGGATACTTTTTCAAGCCCCTCAGTAAAACAGGAAGGCCGGTACCCCCGCCTATAATAACGATTCTTGGCTGTCCGCTGTCAGTCATGTTGTTTTTCCTTCCTCTTCTCAATATCCCTATGGGTTATTTGAGTGTGGTAATCCTTTTGAAAATAGTGCCCAATGTATTCAGCCAGTGTAACAGAACGGTGCTGTCCGCCTGTACATCCAATCGCAACTACAAGCTGGGATTTACCTTCGCGTTTGTAGTGCGGCAGCATAAAGCTTAAAAGATCCGTTACTTTTTCAAGGAACTTTTGTGTCTCGCTCCATTTTAGCACATAGCTTGATACCTCTTCATCCATTCCTGTTTTTGGTCTCATATGATCGATATAATGAGGATTCGGCAGGAAGCGCACATCGAAAACAAGGTCCGCATCTATAGGAATCCCGTGCTTAAATCCAAAAGACATCACATTTACTGTAAACACCGTTTTACTGTTGGTAGTAAATTGGTTAATAATTTTTTCACGAAGTTCTTTAGGCTTCATGGCTGAGGTATTATAGATAACCTGAGCCCTGCCTTTCATCTCTTCCAAAAGTTCCCGCTCCAGCTTGATTCCTTCAAGCGGAAGGCCAGATGGGGCAAGCGGATGAGACCGGCGCGTTTCCTTATACCGTCTCACTAGTGCTGCATCATCAGCATCTAGGAACAAAATTTGCGGTGTGACCCACGAGGTCTCTGCCAAATCATCAAGAGCCTTGAAAAGATGATCAAAAAACTCCCTGCCTCTTAAGTCCATGACAAGTGCGACTTTATTCATTTTGTTTCCTGATTCCTTCATCAGTTCCAGGAATTTCGGCAGCAGGGTTGGCGGCAGATTATCAACGCAAAAGAATCCTAAATCTTCAAAGCTTTGAATCGCAACTGTCTTTCCTGCCCCGGACATACCCGTTATGATAACCATTTGCAAATCGTTGGCAGCTCCGGTACTCATTCCCATTCCCCCTATAAAAATTGTTTATTAACTAGGATCTAATCTATAACTGATCAGTTCAAAATTCTTCGTATATGTAAACGTGCCATAAATTATGCCGTTTCCATGAATCATATAATCAAGGATGTGATAGTCCCCGGCTGCCATGGGCAGATTTTGCAGCTGCTCAGCAGGGTGCCATTCCAGCTTGCCTTCAGCTGATTCCTTCAGCATGACTCCGTCAGAGTCAGTAGCCATGAAAGTAAACATCATCCATTCCGATATGATCTGATCTTTCTCCATCATGATAAAAGTGAAAATGCCTTTTAGCTGAGGTTTTTTTAAATATATGCCGGTTTCTTCCCGGTATTCCCGAATACAGGAATCCCTTACAGATTCACCTGGCTCCATTTTTCCTCCTGGCGCCACCCACCATCCGCGGCGCGGTTTTTGAAGCAACAGTACCTGATTATCCTTCACTAAAACACAATTGGTGACTCGCTGCACCTTTCTTCACCCCAATGTACCGACTATCGATTCTTTTTATTATACTATTTTTGGCAACCTGTCACAATGAACAGAAAAGGAATATTGAGCGAAAAAGGCAGGATACTTTTACCACTAATTTGGAATAAAAAAAGAACACAGGTTATGCACCTGTGTTTAAAAGGATTATATTTTTAAAAGGGGGTCAATTTCTATTTTTATCATACCCTACCAATATTTCACTTCTGTTACAGAAGAGTTAAATGCCGTTTACGTTTGTGTGAATTTTTATCCTAAAATCGACATAATTGGTTTTTTACTGTCTTGCTTTCATTTCTTCCTTAAGCTCTTCTACAAAATGCTGAGCACTTTGAGCGGCGATACTGCCGTCACCTGTAGCTGTAACAATTTGACGAAGTGTTTTTTCACGAATATCCCCGGCTGCAAAAATTCCAGGAACCTTTGTTTCCATAAGGGCGTTGGTCTCAATATAACCATTTTCGTTGGTTATTCCAAGGCTTTCAAACGGTTTGGATAGTGGGATCATTCCAATATAAATGAAAATGCCGTCAGCCTTGAATTCTGTTTCCTCACCATTTTCAGTGGATACTAGTGTAACGCTCCCCACTTTGCCTTCCCCATCGATTTCCTTCACCGTATGATTCCAAATAAAATCAATTTTTTCATTGGCAAAAGCGCGATCCTGGAGAATCTTTTGCGCTCTTAGTTCACTCCTGCGGTGAACAATGGTTACCTTGCTGGCAAAACGAGTTAGGTATACACCTTCCTCAACAGCAGAGTCTCCTCCGCCTACAACAACGAGCTCTTTTCCTTTAAAGAAAGCACCATCACAAACTGCACAATAAGAAACACCGCGGCCGCCCAGTTCTTTTTCGCCTGGCACACCAATTTTCTTATATTCTGCACCGGCAGAAATAATAACAGAATAGGCTTTATATTGTTTAGAGCCTGCAACGACTGTTTTATAGTCGCCATTGTCGATGATTTCTTTAATATCGCCATAGGCATACTCAGCACCGAACTTTTTGGCATGCTCAAACATTTTAGTTGAAAGTTCAGGTCCAAGAATGCTTTCGTAACCAGGATAGTTTTCAACATCCTCCGTATTCGCCATTTGTCCGCCAGGAACACCACGCTCAATCATTAGCGTAGAAAGGTTAGCACGTGAAGTATATACAGCAGCAGTCATCCCGGCTGGGCCAGCTCCTGCGATGATTACATCATAAATTTTTTCCTCAGTCATTATTTTCACTCCTAAAATGGGACATACATAGCTTTATTTTTTCCAATTATCTTCATACTATAAAACAATGTTTTGGACGTCCATACATCTGCTCACTGCAGACAGGAGTTCACCAATTTAATATATTTTCCGATGGTGGAGGCTGAAATGCCATATTGCCCGGCAATCACTTTTTGAGATAATTTCACACCGCGCAGTTTTGACCATATAAAGTCCATAGCAGCGGCCCAAGCTGTTTTATTTTGTATTTCTGCCCCAGTCTTTAATGCTTCCGCAAACACCGAAAACCACATTAGGTACAAACCGGCTTCCATGGTACCGATTGGCTGGTGGAACTCATATAAAATCTTGGCAACCTCATCGGCATCAGCTGCAGGAGAGTAACGTTTCCGTTTACCAGTCTTGATCATCTGCAGATATTCCTGTTCAAGCAGTGACAGCTTGTCATTCTGATTCACACGTTTTGCTGAGAGCAGCGTATCCCTTTTCTCAGATACGGAAATAAGAAATAGAGCAAACAATCGTTCTTCCAGATAATCGCTGTCCAATTTCTGATAGATGGATTCTATATGATCTTCAAAGCCATTGATCGGCTCCCTTGTCTCATTCCAGGGTTCGAGGCCTTCTTTTTCCGGGCTCGTTTGAAGTACCAGCTCCCACATGGTCCGCGCCATTTTTTCATGGCCGGTGTGGTACGCAGCATAGGACAACCAGTAATAAAAAGGACCGTCACCGTTAAATCCACTTTTATAAAGCTTACGCAGCCATACATAGGCGGACTCATATTCACCAACAAGTGCAAATGTTGCACCAAGCTTAAATTGATGCTCAGTTAAAAGAGGAGTGACTTTTTTCAAAATCCCAATCAAATGTGAAACCTTCTCCGGCTCCTTCAAGTAATGCGCAAAAACGAGAAGATTGCACAGCGCGTGTAAATTCCCGGGATTGCGTGTAAGAACATCCATTAGTATAGATTCGGCTTTCTCAGTTTCACCTAGATAAAAATAGGCCAATGCCAGATTATTGTAGGCTGACCAATATTCCGGATACTCTTCTACCACTGAATTCAGCAGTTCGATAGCCTTTGGAAAATAGCCGGATTCCAGCAGGTCTCTTGCCTGTTCCTGCTTGGCGATCAAATCATCCTCTTCATAGAGTACTTCATCCATGTCATCCTCTTCGAGAGTAAGCAGCTCAATGAGGTCTTCGGTATCCTCCATAAAGTCACCCTCAGGCTCCAGCTCTAAATAGAGTTTGGCATGATTATAGGCATCTTTAAAAAAGCCCATATGGGCATAATTATTGGCTAAAAAATAATGGCACTCGGCCATTTCTTCGTCCAGTTCTTCCAAGATAAGATGCAGCAGCTTATTGGATTGCTCATATTCACCTAGCTCGGTCCAAACGATTGCCAGCTGGCACGCAATCATGGGCTCACCAGGTTCAAGCTGTAGGGCTCGCTGCAAATACTTTTTTGATTTTATAAAATCACGGCGGTGGAACGCTTTAAGCCCCTTGGTAAAATAGTATTCCCCCGTCGGAATAAATGTAAGGATTTTCCCTTTTTGTTTTCTTGCTTTAGAGTCTTTACTCATGAAGTCCTCCATCAAAACCATAATAACTAGAGTAGTATATCACAATAATGGCACGTACGAGAAGGGTTTCAGAAACTTCACCAGCCTTCTGACTCAGGGAAATATATTATTTTCCCAATATCTTATTGGGAAAGAGACTAACCTCCTGGTAAACCAAGATACAATTACCAAATGAAATAGACGGAATCCCCTCCCTTTCCGCGGACGAACTGCCAAGCCTCCTCGCTCGTTCCTCGCTGTGGGGTCTTGTCAGCCCGTTTTTCCGCAGGAGTGTCGCGGATTCCCTTTAATATACAAATAGAGTTAATATTGCCGTGTTATTAAAAGTTCCTTGTTCCAAATTTAATTCTCTCTCCACCAAGTTGGACTCTTTAAAAATTAAACAAAAGACAGCCTAATTGGCTGCCTTCACTTTTTATGTCTTTCATTTAATACTTTAAGTACCTCATTGAATGGAAGTTTTTGCTCCACAAGAAGAACCATCAGGTGGTAAATTAGGTCGGCTGATTCCCATTTGAGCTCCTCAGGATCGCGGTTTTTGGCAGCGATAATAACCTCTGCGCTCTCTTCCCCAACCTTTTTCAGAATCTTGTCGACACCTTTTTCAAAAAGGTAGGTTGTATATGCTCCTTCTGGCCGCTGGGCATCCCGGTCAATGATTAGTTTTTCTAGAGTCTCAAGGATCGTGTAGCTGCCTTCGTAAGAATTAGTTTGGTTACCGTTGCCAGTAAAACAGCTTGTCGTACCGTTATGGCAGGCAGGCCCTTTCGGATTAACCAAAACAAGAAGTGCATCCTTATCACAATCATATTTCATTTCCACTACAGATTGTGTATTGCCGCTTGTTTCACCCTTATGCCACAGTTCCTGACGGGATCGGCTGTAAAACCAGGTTTCTCCGCTTTCAAGTGTTTTTTCCAGAGATTCACGGTTCATATAAGCAAGTGTTAGAACTTCTCTTGTAGTTGCGTCCTGAATGATGGCAGGTACGAGGCCTTTTTCATCAAATTTTATTTCTTCCGGGTTCATCTGACCGACACTCCTTCTTCTCTTAGAAATTGCTTCACTTCTTCTACTGAGGTTTCTTTATAATGAAAAATGGATGCAGCAAGGGCGGCGTCCGCCTTGCCTTCTGTAAAGGCATCTTTAAAATGGGCTGCATTTCCCGCTCCGCCTGAGGCAATGACAGGAATGGAAACCGCTTCGCTTATCGCCCTTGTCAGACTTAAATCATAGCCTTTTTTCTCTCCGTCACTGTCCATGCTCGTTAATAAAATTTCTCCGGCCCCACGTTCTGCAGCTTCTATAGCCCAATCAATTGCCCTTTTATCAACAGGAGTCCGGCCTCCATGAGTATATACACGCCAGGTTCCCCAGTCTTCGTCGTATTTTGCATCGATTGCGACAACAATACACTGTGCCCCGAAAAAGTTTGATCCTTCATTAATAAGTTCAGGATTCATTACAGCAGCGGTGTTGAGGGACACTTTATCCGCTCCTGCTCTTAATATTCTTTTCATATCCTCCAGCGAGTTAATTCCCCCGCCGACTGTAAACGGAATAGCCAATTCAGATGCAACAGCCTTAACGACCTCGACCATGGTTTTCCTGCCCTCTGAAGACGCCGAGATATCCAGAAAAACTAGTTCATCTGCACCCTGCTCATCATAAAACCGGGCAAGTTCAACAGGATCACCGGCATCGCGGAGCTGCACAAACTGAATGCCTTTCACAACCCTGCCTTCCTTAACATCAAGGCATGGGATAATTCTTTTTGTCAGCATAATAAGTTGCCTCCATATAAAGCGGTAACGCTTATTTTTTCATCTCAGCTAATGCTTTTGGCAATGTAAATCGATTTTCATATAAGGCTTTTCCAACTATCGCTCCGCTGACACCCTTTGAAGCTGCTACCTTCACTGTAATAAGATCCTCAAGTGAGCTAATTCCGCCTGAGGCAATGACGCTTTTTCCTGTCACTTCTGCCATCTCAATGACTGCTTCTATATTTGGGCCGGAAAGAGTACCGTCAGTTGCGATATCTGTAAAAATAAATGTTTCCGCTCCGTCATCGGCAAATCTTTTTCCAAGCTCAACCGCTTTAACCTCAGAGGTATCAAGCCATCCATGTGTAGCTACATAGCCATTTTTCGCATCAATACCGATTGCCATTTTCGAACCATATTTTTTAATCATCTCAATAGCAAACTCTGGATTGGAAACAGCTATGCTTCCGATAATGACTCGCTCCACACCATTATCGAGGTAATGGAGGATGTCGGCCTCGGTCCGGATCCCGCCGCCGATTTGAATTTTAGCATCCAATTCTTTGGCAGCCTGAATGACGAAACGGTCGTTTACTCTTTTACCGTCTTTTGCTCCGTCAAGGTCCACCATATGTATCCACTCTGCGCCTTCTGCTGCAAAACGGTTTGCCATGTCAAAAGGGGAATCGCCATAAATGGTTTCCTTATCATAATCACCCTGTAAAAGGCGGACACAGTTCCCGCCCCTCATATCTATAGCGGGGTAAATAATAATGCTCATTGAACGGCCTTCCTTTCTTCAGCAAGCTCTAAAAAGTTTTTTAGAAGCTCCATTCCCAGCTTACTGCTTTTTTCAGGGTGGAATTGCATTCCGTATAAATTGTCCCGGCCCACAATGGCTGCAACATCCTCGTTATAAGATGCCTTAGCAATTACTACTTCTGACTCAGCAGCATCCACATAATAGGAATGAACAAAATACACATAATCTTCCTGAACGTTTTTAAGTATTGATGATTCTTTTACAAACTCAAGCCCGTTCCAGCCCATATGGGGAACCTTATAGGCTGAATCTTTTTTCGTACCCGGAAAACGCCTTACCCTGCCTGGCAAAAGAGCCAATCCCTTTGCCGGGCCGTTCTCTTCACTTTCTTCAAAAAGAAGCTGCATGCCGAGGCAGATTCCAAGTAAAGGCTTGCCTGTTGCTGCAAACTCCTGGATCATCTCCGACAGGCCTTCTTCATTCAGCTTTTCCATTGCATCCCGGAAGGATCCAACACCAGGCAGAAGAAGCGCATCTGCATCCATCAGCGAGGCCTTATCTCCTGATAAAAAGTAATCGGCTCCCAGCCTTTCGAGTGCTTTACTGACACTGAAAAGGTTGCCCATGCCGTAATCCACAATTCCGATCATTTATAACATTCCTTTCGTTGACGGAACTCCTTTTATCCGCGGGTCAACAGTTGTCGCCTCATCTAGTGCACGGGCTAGTGCTTTGAAAACAGCTTCAATCATATGGTGTGTATTTTTTCCATAGTGCACGATAACGTGTAGATTCATTCTTGCTTCAAGGGCAAGCTTCCATAAAAACTCATGAACTAGCTCCGTATCAAAGGTGCCCACTTTTTGGCTCGGGAACTCGGCACGCATTTCCAGATGCGGACGGTTGCTCAAATCAACTACTACCTGAGCTAACGCTTCATCCATTGGAACAAATGAATTACCGTAACGTTTGATGCCTTTTTTATCGCCAAGCGCTTCTCTTAACGCCTGTCCCAAACAGATGCCGATATCTTCAGTCGTGTGGTGGTCATCGACCTCAGTATCTCCTTTGGCATCTACGGTTAAGTTAAATTGACCATGCTTTGTAAATAAATCAAGCATATGGGTCATAAAAGGAACTCCAGTTTCAAGATTTGACTGTCCTTCTCCATCTATTGAAAGCTGAAGCTTAATTTGCGTTTCATTGGTGTTCCGCGCGACACTCGCTGTTCTTTCCATTTATGTGACCTCCCTAATACTATTTAAAACGCGATTCTACAGCTCGGGCATGGGCTTCAAGGCCCTCCATCCGTGCAAACTCGGCAATTTTGGGGGCATTTTCCCTAAAGGCTTGCTCACTATATACAATGACACTTGATTTCTTTTGAAAATCATCTACATTTAAAGGGCTTGAAAAACGGGCCGTTCCGTTTGTCGGCAGTACGTGATTCGGTCCGGCAAAATAATCTCCGACTGGCTCTGAACTATATCTTCCAATGAAAATAGCTCCAGCATGGCGGATTTGCCCAAGCAGCTCCATTGAATTTTCCGTTATGATTTCTAAATGCTCAGGAGCAATAGCATTGATTGTTTCTACTGCTTCATCCATGCTTGATGCGACATAAATAGCACCGTAATCACGAATGGAGGCAGAAGCTATTTCCCTCCTTGGCAGTATTTCAAGCTGTTTTTCCACTTCAGCAGAAACCTCTTCAGCCAATTTGGCAGATGTTGTCACCAAAATACTGCAGGCTCTGGTATCGTGTTCTGCCTGGGATAAAAGGTCTGCTGCTACCTCATTGGCACGTGCCGTATCATCTGCGAGAATAGCAATCTCACTCGGTCCGGCAATCATATCAATATCAACGTCCCCAAAAACCTCTCGTTTTGCCAATGCGACAAAAATATTTCCAGGTCCTGTTATTTTATCCACTCTCGTAATTGATTCTGTGCCATAAGCAAGGGCAGCTATTGCTTGTGCTCCGCCAACTTTAAAGATTTCCGCTACTCCTGCTTCTTTTGCTGCAACCAGTACAGCAGCAGGCAGCTTTCCATTTTCACCTGGAGGAGAAACCATCACGATTCTTTTCACCCCTGCCACCTGGGCTGGAATCACGTTCATCAAAACGGAAGATGGATAGGCAGCCGTTCCGCCAGGTACATAAACACCGGCAGAATCAAGCGCAGTAATTTTTTGGCCAAGGATTGTTCCGTTTTCCTCGGTCGTCATCCAGGAAGGGCGGAGCTGCTTTTCGTGAAAGGAGCGAATGTTTTCGGCGGCCTCCCGGACAATGGCAACAAAATTCTTGTCCACCCCATTGTAGGCTTCCTCAACTTCCTCACTGCTAACAGAAAAAGAATTTAAATCCGTACGATCAAATTTCTTTGTATATTCCCTTATAGCCTCGTCGCCACGCGTGCGTACGTTTTCGATAATTTGCTTTACAGCCGCCTGCTGTTCAGCTGTTCCTGCATCGATTGATCTTTTTATAGACGCTAAATCCTGAACTTGTAATATTTTCACCTTACATCATCCCCGCCTTCGTAACTACCTTGCTTAACCGGTCCACGAGCTGAGTAATGGGTTCATCTTTAATTCGGTAGCTTACTGGATTCACAATCAGGCGGGAAGTTATATCGACGATTCTTTCATATTCCACCAGCCCGTTTTCAACAAGCGTTCTCCCTGTTGAAACAATGTCCACAATCCTGTCTGCCAAACCAATAATAGGCGCAAGCTCAATGGAACCATTCAGTTTAATAATTTCAACCTGCTCCCCCTGCTCCCGGAAATACGCAGCAGCTACATTGGGGTATTTCGTTGCAATTTTAGGGGCAACCTCATTCATTTTCGTGTTAGGTAATCCTGCAACAGCCAGATAACAGCCGCTTATTCTTAAATCAAGTAGTTCGTAAACATCCCGTTCCTCTTCAAGCATGACATCTTTTCCGGCAATTCCAAGATCGGCTACACCATGCTCTACATATGTAGGAACATCCATCGGTTTTGCCAGGATAAACCGCAGTTTTTCTGCTTCGACCTCTATAATCAATTTTCGGGATTCATCAAATTCGGGAGGAAGGGCATAACCCGCCTCGCGAAGCAGGTCGGCCGCTTCTTCAAAAATTCTGCCCTTCGGCATAGCAATCGTCAGCCAGTTACTCATTTGACTGCTCCTTCCCCGCTTTTCCTAACAAGTAAGCGGCATCTTCAAATTTGCTTGAAAAAGTATCTACATTTTTTACGCCATTAATATCCTGCAGGGCAGCCCGAATTCCCTTCGCCCTCAGTTCCTGTGCCATTTTAAATGCTTCCTGCCTTCGTTCCTGGCTAAAGAAAATGCATGTTACTGGTTCTTTGCTGCCGTTTCCACCGAGAGCCTCGAGCAAGCGGTCAAGCCTAACAGCAAACCCTGTGGCACTTGCAGGTCTTCCGAATTTTTCAAGCAGCCTGCCGTATCTGCCGCCATTTCCTATTGGAAAACCAACATCTCCAGCATATGCTTCAAAAAGGACACCGGTATAGTAGCTCATATGGCTGACAAGAGTCAGGTCAAATTTCACACGTCCCTGCTCGCCGTAATCACTGATAATGTTCCATAATTCCTTTAGCTCCTGCAGCGCTTCCCTGCCTTCCTCATTCTCGACAATGGCAAAAGCTTTTTCAATGATATCTTCTCCGCCACGCAAATCAAGAAAATCAAGCAGCCGCTGCTTATCTATTGATGACAGGGCTAGTGACCGAACATGCTCCCGGTATCCAACATAATTTTTTTCATATAAAAACTTTCTTAATGTATTAGCCCGATCTTCAGTTCCCAGGATCTGCAAAAATAAATCCTGAACAAAGCCGATATGGCCAATTGAAAGCTGAAAACTCTCGAGCCCTGTGCTTTTCAGCGAGTCAATCATCAGGGCAATCACTTCTGCATCACTTGAAACCGTTGGATCATTTAAAAATTCAACGCCAATCTGTTCAAACTCAGCAGGACGTCCACCCTCTCGCTGCTGAGCTCTGAATACATTAGCTGCATAGGCAATTCGAAGCGGCAGGTCTTCCTTTAACATTCTGGAAGCAGCCACCCTGGCAATCGGTGCTGTCATATCCGGCCTAAGGACAAGCGTATGGCCCTGCTGGTCAAGTAATTTAAAAAGCTGCTGATCAAGTATCGCGGATGCAGATCCGACAGTTTCGAAATATTCTAAGGTTGGTGTTTCTAAAAATTGATAGCCCCACAGCTTGATTTTCTCTTCCATCAGCGTGCGGATCTGGTGTTTTTTCTCATATAGCTCCGGCAGGGTATCCCTCATGCCAAGCGGCTTCTCAAACATAAATAGGCGGGTCATAGTTATCCATCCTTTTATCTTTAACTATAGGAAATTATCAAAATCCTTTAGTTCGCTAATATGGTAGTAAAATAAAGTTATCTGTAGTTTACTCCTTCTCATACTTCCCGTCAATTGAAAACTTTAAGCCAATTTGTTTTCATATAGTTTCTATTCATCACCTGTTTTGTCCTCTATCGATTGCTTTTTAGTATGATGCTATTAAACTCTACTTTTGATTTTCGCTGCACAAAGGAATGCTTCTTTGAAGAATCAGCGCAGAGACAGGTCGGTCTTTTGCCGTCACGAAGCCACCCGCTTTCCTCGGGCGATCCGGATCCTGTCAAACTTCAGTGCCTATCCCCTTGAGATCGCTTCAGCCCTGACTTTGAAGTCAAAGAACGACTTCATCGTCAGGACCTCCAGCGCTTGTCGGAGCTGAACAAGCACTTCCGTTCTTCTTTCTCCTCGGCGTGCGCCTGCGGGGTCTCCCTTTGCCCGCTTTTCCCGAAGGAGTCTCTCGGCTTTTCGCTGCAATCAACATAAGTAAAAATCAACACAAATTATTAAACAGCCTAGATTTAATCAATTAATTTCAGCATTTTATCGATTACGCTTGGTATTTTATCAATCATTTTCTGAATTCTATCGATTACGCTTGGTGTTTTATCAATCATTTTCGGCATTCTATCGATTACATTTCGTTTTTTATCAACTTTTTTAACCTCCATTTCTCGGATTTTCCGCACAAAAAAACAGGCACATTTCTATGCCTGTTTTCCATAAATAGGATCACTTGACCAGCGTTCGGCCAGTTCTTCCTTCGTATAAATTATTTTCATTGGGTTTCCGCCAACAAAAGTCCCTGGAGGAACATCCTTATGGACAAGTGTTCCGGCAGAGACAATAGCACCGTCGCCAACCTTTACTCCCGGAAGGATCGTTGAGTTGGCGCCAATCATGACCTCGCTTCCGATTTCAATTGGTCCGAGGCGGTATTCCTTAATCAAATATTCATGTGCCAGTATCGTTGTATTATAGCCGATAACGGTGTTGCGGCCTACACTTATTTTTTCCGGAAACATAACATCCAGCATGACCATCAGGGCAAATGATGTCTGGTCCCCGACCTTCATTCCCAAAAAAGTCCGGTAGAGCCAATTTTTCATGCCCAGAAACGGTGTATATCGTCCCAGCTGAATGACAATAAAATTTTTGACAACCTTCCAAAAGGGTACAGTTTTGTATACATGCCACAGAGAATTGGCGCCTTCAACCGGATAACGGGTTGTATTCCTCATCTTATTCTTCTCCGAGAATCGCCAATATGTCTGCCATATTTTCAAGCATGAAGTCTGGTTCAAAATTGGCCAAATAGTCGCGGCCTTTCATGGACCAGGCTACTCCCGCAGTTTTTGTGCCTGCATTTTTTCCAGCCAGAATATCATGGTAGTTATCACCGACCATAATGGCTTCTTCAGGTTTTGAGCCAAGCTGCTCCAGTGCCTTCAAAACTGATTCTGGATCCGGTTTTTCCTTTTCGACATGATCCAAAGCCACAACTGCCTCAAAATAAGGTTCAAGATCCATCAGCTTTAACCCTTTAAGGACAACATCATGGAGTTTAGTTGTTACGATTCCTAGCTTGTAGCCACGCTCTTTCAGTGTATGAACAGTATCCTTTACACCTACAAATTCCTTTACAAGCCGATCGTGATTCGCAAGATTATATGTCCGGTACTCGAGTATCATTTCGTCCACCCGGTCTGGATTCAGCCCAGAAAAAGTCTCCATCAGACTTGGACCCATAAACGGATATACATCCTCTCGCTGATACTTGCCTGGATAATATTTATCAAGTGTGTGCATAAAAGTAGAAATAATCAATTCATTTGTATCAATTAATGTTCCATCAAGATCAAATAAGATGGTTGTTATTTTATTGCTCATACGTTGCTTCCTTTCTTTTTAAAAAGCCTGTGTGCTTCCAAATAAATCCAACCAATAGAGTCAGTACGATTGCTACACCAAGGCGTATCAGGAATAAAGGCCAGACTGGTATCCCAAGCGGTATGAATATCAGGGTATCTTCTACCACTGCATGGCAGGCCACCAGAAAAATAAACGCCAGTGTCAGATCTTTCTTGCTGACGCCATCCTCTTTTACTGCCTGAATCATAACGCCTGCACCGTAAGCCAGACCAAACAAAAGACCAGCAGCCATAGTTGTAGAGGTGTTTTCCTTCATTCCAAGGGAGCGTGTAATCGGCCCCATGCCTTTTGAAAAAATATCAAGCCATTTCAAGTCCTTCAAAAGTTGAATAACAACCATCAATGGAATGACAATCATTGCTAGCTGTAAAATACCAAGCCCTGCTTTTTGGACGGCCTGGAGAAGTATCTCGATAATCCCACGGGCATGTCCAGTTTGCTCAGGAACAAGTCCATATTTAGCTGTATTTGAACCACCATGCCAAACCAAATTAATCACAATCGCTGAGAGAAAAGCAAGGCCAAGTCTAGTCAGAATAACGATCCAAACCTTCACACCCGCTTTTGCAGCTACACTTGTCTCAACTAACAAATTATGCGAAAACGAAAGCATGACAGCCAATATAAAAACTTCTTTCACAGTAAAATGAAGGGTTAAAATAGCACCGATAGCTCCGTATAAATTCAGGAAATTACCCAGAACGAGCGGAATTGCGGCATCACCGGACAAGCCAATTAGCTTCATTATCGGTGTTATCAGCTTCATCAGCCAGGGAAGAACAGGTGTATATTGTAAAATCGCCACTATTAGAGTGACAGAGAAGATAATTTTTCCCAATGTCCAAGTTGTCTTCAGTCCAACCAGCAAGCCCCTTTTGAGAGAGCCAATCAGCATGTTCCATCCCCCATTGATTATTTATTTTCTAAATCCTGATATCTGTGATTTGCCATTCCAGATTTCCTTCTGATGATGATAGCAATGATTGCTACGACAATCAGGAAGATAGATATGGTCTGCGCAATTCTAAGCGTCTGGGTTAGCATTAAGCTATCTGTTCTCATGCCTTCTACAAAGAATCTTCCGATTGAATACCAAATGACATAGGATAAAAACAATTCCCCGCGGCGCAGGTTCACTCTCCGTAGTGCTATCAGCAAAATGACCCCAGCAAAATCCCATAATGATTCATATAAAAAAGTAGGATGATAGTAAGCACCATTAATATACATTTGGTTAATAATAAAGTCTGGTAAATGCAAATTTTCAAGAAACGCTCTGCTTACTTCTCTCCCATGTGCTTCCTGATTCATAAAATTTCCCCAGCGGCCGATTGCCTGGCCAAGAATAATGCTCGGAGCTGCAATGTCAGCAACCTTCCAGAAGGAAATCCCCCTAGACCTTGTGAAGAAATAGGTGGTAAGAACAGAACCGATAAGAGCTCCATGAATAGCAATTCCCCCATGCCAAATTTGAAAAGTTTCACTTGGATGGTTCTTATAATAGTTAAATTCAAAAAGCACATAATAAATTCTCGCCGAAATAATGGCAATTGGGATTGCCCATAGCATTAAATCTGGAAAAGTTTCTTTCTGGAGTCCTCTGCGGTCACCTTCCCTAATAGCAAGAAGCAGTGCCAGGGCAAGCCCAGACCCGATAATAATGCCGTACCAGTGAACTTGAATCGGTCCAAGGCTAAAAGCGATTGGATCAAGTGGGTGTATATTTTTTTCCATGAACATTCTCCTTATTCCTTTGTTCTCTATTTATAAGTGAAGCCTATGGGATCACCCCAAGGCTCCTCATCCCCCAAATTATAACCTACATATCGTCATGATCATTGTCTTCAATTACATCTGAAAGTCTTTCCGTAAACTGCTGGGCTGCATTAACTCCCATCCTTTTCAGACGGTAGTTCATTGCAGCTACCTCGATAATAACTGCAAGGTTTCGGCCTGGGCGTACAGGAATCGTAAGTTTTGTAACATCAGTGTCAATAATCTTCATTTTTTCTTCATCCAGACCAAGTCGGTCATACTGCTTTTTGGAATCCCAGATCTCAAGATTAATTACAAGGGTAATCCGTTTATTGCTTCGGACCGCTCCCGCACCGAATAAGGTCATGACATTGATAATTCCAAGGCCGCGGATTTCAAGCAAATGCTCAATCAGCTCAGGAGAAGTTCCGACGAGTGTATCCTGGTCCTCCTGGCGAATTTCCACGCAATCATCCGCGACCAGACGGTGGCCGCGTTTAACCAGTTCAAGCGCTGTTTCACTTTTACCAACCCCGCTTTTACCCGTTATTAGCACGCCGATACCGTATATATCAACAAGTACACCATGAACGGCAGTTGTTGGAGCAAGTTTGCTTTCTAAAAAGTTGGTCAGGCGGCTCGAAAAACGGGTCGTTTTCATATTGGCCCTTAATACAGGAACTGATTCCTGCTCTGCGGCTTCAATTAATTCTTCGGGAACTTCAAATCCCCGTGTAACTATGATTGCCGGAGTAATATCTGTACAAAGCTGTTCCATCCGGTTAATACGTTCCTGTTTCGGCAGTTCATTGAAAAAAGACAGTTCTGTTTTCCCTAAAAGTTGAATCCGTTCAGCAGGATAATATTTAAAGTAGCCAGCTATTTCCATTCCAGGCCTGGAAATATCACTAGTGATAATCGGGCGGTTAATTCCTTCCTCTCCGCTCACTAGCTCAAGGTCAAATTTTTCATAGATATCTTTGGTGCGTACCTTTCCCAAAAGAAGCCCTCCTTTTTGCAAATCATTAATATTGCACTGTGTCCTAAAATCGGATCGAATTTTTATTTCCATGATTCCTCTTATTTTAGCACTTTTCAGCAAAGAACCAAATGAACGATTGCGAAATGAGCTGTTTTTTTGTGTAAAAAGTGGTACTAGGACTACCAACTGGTATAGACAACTAAACCACAAATTAATATAATAATTTTATAAAAGCTATCATCGATAGGAGCTGGTAATGTGGGCACTCTTCTACTTGTTCATGGAAAAGCATTAGTGGAAAAAGAAATAAAGACAGAAGTTTATATATATCTAGAAAAAGAAAAAATTTTGGAAATCGGGCCTATTGAGGACGCAGAGCTTCGTTTTCCGGAAGTTGAAAAAATTTCAATACAAAAGGGCCATACAGTTGTTCCGGGATTTATCGACCTTCACATTCACGGAGCAGCAGGCGCTGATACAATGGATGCCACACCTGAGGCACTCAAAACGATTGCAGAAGCCCTTGCAAAAGAAGGAACAACAAGCTTTCTGGCGACTACTATTACTCAGGAAAAAATGAATATAGAAAAGGCTCTCGAAAATGCAGGCAACTATATTCAGGAGAATAACCTGACTGGAAGAGCAGAAGTACTCGGAATCCATTTGGAAGGGCCATTTATAAACGAAAAACGTGCAGGCGCGCAGCCAAGGGAATATATTCTCAAGCCAAATCTTGATTTATTTAGACATTGGCAGGAGCTTGCCGGCGGGAATATAAAGCAGGTAACTATTGCACCTGAATTGGAAAATGGATTGAAACTGATAGGTTACTTTAAACAAAATGGAGTTATCGCTTCCATTGGGCACACCGATGCTGTGTATGAGGAAATGGAAGCTGCGGTAAATGCAGGTGCTAGACAGGTTACTCACCTTTTTAACGGAATGAGAGGAATGCATCACAGGGAACCTGGAACTGCAGGAACAGCTCTTCTTTTTAAAGAGCTGATGATAGAAGTAATTGCTGACGGCATCCATGTCCATCCTAAAATGGTAAAGCTCGCCCTGTCTGCAAAGGGAGCAGATGGCACGCTTTTGATAACCGACTCTATGCGAGCCAAATGCCTTAAAAATGGAGTTTATGATTTGGGCGGGCAGGACGTCCATGTGGCGGATGGAAAAGCCCTGTTAGAGGATGGAACATTGGCAGGAAGTATTTTAAAAATGAATGAAGCAGTCAAAAATATTGCGAAGTTTACGGAAATGACGCTTACGGAAGCCGTTCAATTGGCAAGTACCAATCCTGCAAGGCAGCTCGGTGTTCTTGATCGAAAAGGAAGCATTGCAGCAGGAAAAGACGCAGATATTACAGTCTTAAATGACCAATTCGAAGTGGAATTAACGTTATGCCGTGGAGAGATTGCTTTTAAAAAGGAGGAAAAAGCAGGATGAGAATTATTCGAACAGCCAATTATCAGGAAATGAGCCAGGCGGCGGCTAATATAATAACGGATAAAGTCCGCTCAGCTGGAAAGCTGACACTTGGACTTGCCACTGGCAGTACGCCACAAGGGGTATATGAACAGTTAATTTCAAACCATGACAGGAACGGAACCTCCTATCGAAATGTTCAAACGGTTAATCTTGACGAATATATAAATCTTGCCATTGATGATCCTAATAGCTATCATTCTTTTATGAAAAAAAATTTGTTCGATCTTTTAGACATTCCAGCAGAAAACACAGCAATTCCTAATGGAATGGCGGACGATCTTGACAGAGAATGTGAACGTTACGAAGAGCTAATCAGAAGTAAAGGCGGCATTGATCTTCAGCTGTTGGGAATTGGAGGAAATGGGCATATCGGCTTTAATGAACCGGGAACACTGTTTAGCAGCCGAACTCATATTGTGAGTCTCGCGGAAAGCACCCGCCAGGCAAACTCCCGATTCTTCCCTTCTCTTGAAGATGTACCAAAAAGTGCAATTACCATGGGAATCGCAACCATTCTGGACAGCAAAGAAATCCTTCTGCTTGCTTCCGGAGAGGCGAAGGCAGAAGCCATTTCCCGGCTAATCAGTGGCGATTGTGATGAAAGCTTCCCAGCCTCTGCTCTTAAGCTTCATGAAAATGTCACGATTATTGCGGATGAAGAAGCTTTAAAATATATTTAAGTCCGTATTCGAAGGAGATTTTTAATGATAAATAAACAATCACCTATACCAATCTATCATCAGCTGGAGAGTTTTTTAAAAGAGCAGATTGAAAACGGGACACTCCTGCCAGATGAAATGATTCCTTCTGAACGGGAGTATGCCGAACGGTATGAAATAAGCAGAATGACTGTCAGACAGGCCATTAACAATCTGGTAAGCGAGGGGTTTTTATACCGCCAAAAAGGCAAAGGAACCTTTGTCAGTAAGAAAAAAATTGAACAGGATTTGGAAGGGCTAACGGGTTTTACAGAGGACATGCTGGCAAGGAGAATGACACCGAGCAGCCGGCTGCTTTCTTTTAAAATAATTCCTGCTGATATTGAGGTATCAGGCCAACTAAAAATCGCCCAACAAAATCACGTTTATGAAATCGTCCGTGTCCGTCTTGCTGATGGGATACCAATGGCACTTGAAACAACCTATGTCCCGGCTGATATTGTTCCCGGACTTACGGAAGAAAACAGCAATCGGTCTTTATATGAATATATCGAAAAAAATTCTTCCCACCATATTAGCGAAGCACACCAGGAGATTGAAGCTACAGCTGCCCGGGGCTCAGAGGCGGAACTGCTGGAGATAGCTGTGGGAGCCCCAGTACTGTTAATTATGAGGACAGCTTCCCTGGACAACGGAACACCCTTTGAATTTGTAAAATCCATTTATAGGGCGGACCGCTACAGATTTATTCATAAATTGAAGAGGAAATAAGCGCAGAACTTATCTGCGCTTACGTTTTTCAAATAAAGTTTTCTGCACGATTAAATTTATAACTGACATTAGAATGGCAGCCATAAAAGCCATACCAAATCCAGAGATGTCAAAGGCACTTCCCATCAGTCTGTCGGTCAGCATCAGAGTAACCGCGTTAATCACAAATAGGAACAAGCCCATTGTAAGAACCGTAACCGGCAGCGTGAGAAGAATCAGCACCGGGCGGACGAGTATATTTAGAATCGACAGCAATAAACTTGCCTCTAGGGCAGCAGTAAATCCCACCAGATGAAAGCTTTCCTGAAAATATCCTGCAAATGCCATAAATAAAATGGCATTAATGATGATCCCGCCTATCCACCTCATCTATAGTTACCTTCATTCGGCATGATGAAAATCAAAAGAATATAAAGAAGACCCATTGGAAAAAATCCTGTAAACAAAAAGAGAACAAGATACAGAACCCGGAGCAAAGTTGAATCCATGCCTATTCTTTCTGATATCCCTCCCAGCACTCCGGCCAGCTTCCGGTTGGACCTAGACCTAATCAGCTTATTCATGACAATCCCTCCTTACTTATATAAATTCACGATATCAGACTGATCAACCGTGATAGCACCCGTTTTGTTATCAGCGAAAATCTTTGTGGCACCTGTAGTATCCATCGATTTAAAACGAAGTAATTTTTGCAGCTTTTCACTTTTCTCTTCAACAATCTGAATTCCATCAAGCTTTACATTAAAACTGCCTAAATTACTCTTCAGTTCACCATCTACCTTCGTTCCTGCCGGCAAAAACAAATCAATGCTTCCGGTAGTCCCTTTTGCAGAAAAACTTTCACAGCTTTTCCCCATGAGATGGCAAGAAATATTACCATTTAAAGTTTGGGCCTCAGCTTTTTTAAAGTCCCCGGTAAGATCAATTGTTCCATTAATCGTCTCAACTTCGAGGGCAGCAACACGGCTGTGTTCTATTTTTATATGCCCATTCGCAGTCTCCGCTTCCATCCTGTTACCGGTCAACGATGCAAATTCAATTTTTCCATTAGCCGTTTTCACACGCAGATCCCCAATATTCAAGTTTTCACCACTAATCGGGCCGTTAAACATTCTGATTCTCGCTCTCTCGTAATCAGCATGTGGAATATAAACCACCGCTTCTACCTTCATCCACTTTTGCTGTGTGCCAAATCGAAGCTTCTCGCCCTCAATTGCGAAGAAAACATCCTTTAAAAAGTTTTCACGGGCCTGCTCTTGAGTCTCAACACGGTAGACCTTCGCCTGGCATTCAATCCTTACATCCTGCTCGTTCCAGGGAACAACCATCATGGACCCATTGGCAATATCCAGGTCCATCTCTTTTAAGTAAACCCCGTTTTGCTGAAAAATGTGGGATATTTCAACGGAATGTCCGAAGTTAAAATCTAAATCAAAGTCTTTAATTTTCTTCAGGGCAGAATCCACAAATTCGAAGATTTTATCCTTAGCTGACTGAAATTTATATTGAAACGGTTCTTCCTTCTTGGCCTCTTCAAAGTGAACAGCAGTAGTTAGTTCATTGACTATTTCCGCCTGCTTTTGTTCCATGGTTTTCTCTGCTTTATCCAATTCCTCAAGCAGTGTTAATGCTTCCTCAACCTTTAGCTTTCCTTCCTCCACCATTTTTAAAATCCGCTTCCGTTCGTTCTGCATACCATTACCTCCCCTAAATTTTCCTGTCTTATCATATTTATTCAGCCCGCAAAGCCTTTACGCCTTTAACGATATTCCATATAACCACAGCCAAACTAACCAATCCCATAATGATGGATGTAATCACTGTAAAAATAGGTATGCTATCCGCCATCCTGCTAAAATCGTAAAAAATGCTCATAACAAACAATGGAATTAGAATTAAAGGAATAAGATGCGAAAGTAAGGCAGCTTTTGCGTGTTGTTTTGTAACGTGATCGTTTGAGGCCAAATACACAACCAGCGGAAAAAGAAAGCCTGCAAAGAAAATACTAAAATAACAAAGTGAAGAAAGGATCCTTCTAGTTTCCAATCCACTCAGCTCCCCTAACGTTCTTATGATCGGCCGTAATGGGCCGTTCCTCTTATAAATAGTACGTTTGGGCGGGGAAAAAGATTCACTTGGGAGTGTGGAAGGATTAAAAATATGGGAGGCCGCACAGAGTCAAGGGCGGAATGTGGTGCGAAAAGTTTCAGATTGGAGCATTTTGGTGTTCCGCGCGTAGGACCTTAAATCGGCGCATATACTACAGACACCCGCGCGTAAGATCCATAAATCAGCGTATATACTGCGGACACCCGCACATAAGATCCATAAATCGGCTCGTATACTCTTAAGATCAAAAGCGCAAGCTTAAATTCCCTTTTAAAAAGACTTAAACGTATAAAATTATTACGACTTTAAAAGGTTTACCATCATGTTTCTGGAGGTTATCAATCAGTTTTGAAGATTAAATGATCATTTTTGTATATTAATCGATCATTTTTGTAGATTAATCCATTATTTTTGTAGAATAATCCATCATTTTTGTAGATTAATTTATGATTTTTGTAGATTAGCCGATCATTTTTACCCATCTATCAATCACTTCTTTAATCTTATTAATATTTCAGTTCGTACCAAAACTTCTACCTCTTTTCGTAAAACTTCTACTCCTTTTTCCGAAACTTCTTCTTCTTACACTAAATAGACCGGCCCTAGCAGGTCTCGTCACATATGTTTCCAAAAAAAAAACACAGTTCCTCGAACTGTGGCACCTTTAGATTTTTCACTTTCTTATCTTACAAAAAAAAGAGCCGAAGCCCGCTGGTTAGCGGTTTCAGCTCTTTACACCTTCTTGTTCCTGTATGAGTTTCTCCATTCGCAGCCGGTCTCGCAGCAGAATTGGTTTGAGATATTTGCCTGTATAGGATCCTGGTACTTCAGCAACCTTTTCAGGTGTACCGGATGCAATAATAGTACCTCCCTTGTCCCCGCCTTCTGGACCCAGGTCGATAATATAATCGGCTGCCTTGATAACATCCAGATTGTGTTCGATGACAAGGACTGTATCCCCATTTTCAACGAGACGCTGGAGAACCACAAGCAAACGGGAGATGTCATCCACATGAAGCCCTGTTGTCGGCTCATCCAAGATATAGAATGACTTTCCATTTGAACGGCGGTGCAGTTCGGAAGCAAGCTTAACACGCTGCGCTTCCCCACCGGATAGAGTTGTTGCGGGCTGACCAAGAGTAATATAACCGAGACCTACATCATAAATAGTTTGCAGCTTTCGGGCAATTTTAGGGATATTCTCGAAGAATTCGAGTGCATTCTCAACAGTCATATCCAGGATATCCGAAATGTTTTTGCCCTTGTATTTTACTTCAAGCGTTTCCCTGTTGTAGCGTTTTCCGTGGCAAACCTCGCATGGAACATATACATCGGGCAAAAAGTGCATTTCAATTTTTATAATCCCGTCACCACGGCAGGCTTCACACCGGCCACCCTTTACGTTAAAGCTAAAGCGGCCCTTCTTATAGCCGCGTACCTTCGCTTCATTTGTAGAAGCAAAAACATCGCGGATATCGTCAAACACACCCGTATAAGTGGCTGGATTGGAGCGAGGTGTCCGGCCGATTGGAGACTGGTCGATATCAATTACCTTTTCAAGGTGCTCGATTCCTTTAACTTCCTTGTGCTCACCAGGTTTTGTTTTTGCGTTATGAAGCTTCTGGGCAAGTGATTTATGAAGTATTTCATTAATCAGCGTACTTTTACCAGAACCAGAAACTCCAGTAACGGAAATAAACATTCCGAGTGGAAGCTTCACATTTACATTGCGAAGATTATTTTCAGATGCTCCTTTAATCTCAATATAGCGGCCATCCGCCTTGCGTCGTTCAATTGGCAGGGGAATGAATTTTTTACCGCCCAGGTATTGCCCTGTTAGGGAGTTTGGATCTGCCATTACCTCTTCCGGGGTGCCTGCAGAGACAATTTCACCGCCATGCACACCGGCACCAGGTCCGACATCAATCAGGTAATCAGCGGCAAGCATGGTATCTTCATCGTGCTCAACCACAATCAGCGTATTTCCGATATCACGCATATTTTTCAATGTGCCAATCAGCCGGTCATTATCGCGCTGATGCAAACCAATAGAAGGCTCATCCAGAATATATAAAACACCTGTTAATCTTGAACCAATCTGGGTAGCCAGCCTAATTCTCTGTGCTTCGCCTCCCGAAAGAGTTCCTGCAGCGCGGCTAAGAGTCAGGTAATCAAGCCCAACATTTATTAAAAATCCAAGGCGTTCTTTGATTTCTCTCAAAATCAGGGTGGCAATCTTCGTTTCTTTTTCGGTGAGCTCCAGCCCATCAAAAAAGTCATTTGCATCCTCAATCGAAAGGGAGGTTACCTGAGAGATATGAGTTCCAGAAATTAGAACGGCAAGACTTTCTTTTTTCAGACGGTAGCCTTTACAGGTCGGACATGGCTGCTGGGCCATGTATTTTTCCATCTGCTCACGAATCCAGTCAGAGCCTGTCTCTTTAAAACGGCGCTCCACATTGCGGAGGACGCCTTCAAATACGATATAGCCATCCTTTACCTGGCCAAAATCATTTTCATAGCGGAAGTGAATCCTTCTGCCTTCAGAACCATAAAGGATTTTATCAAGCTGATTTTTCGGAAGGTTTTTGACAGGAACATCCATGTCAATTCCGTATTCCTTACATACCGCTTTCAGCAGCTGCGGGTAATACTGTGAGCTTGTCGGTTCCCATGGAGCAACGGCGTGCTGATTCAGCGTTAATTCCTTATTTGGGATAACAAGGTCTGGATCGACTTCAAGCTTTGAACCAAGACCATCACACTCTGGGCAGGCTCCAAATGGGCTGTTAAAGGAAAACATCCGCGGCTCAAGCTCGCCGATTGAAAAACCGCATATTGGGCAGGCGTGATTTTCACTGAATAAAAGCTCTTCTTCTCCCATTACATCCACAATAACACTGCCTTCACCAAGGCCGAGGGCACTCTCAAGTGAATCGGCTATCCGGGTGGCAACACCCTCTTTTACCACAATACGGTCAACCACGACTTCGATGGAGTGCTTCTTATTTTTCTCAAGTTCAATGTCGTCACTAAGGTCATACATTTCCCCGTCAACTCGGACACGAACATACCCTTGTTTTTTAATCTCATCGAAGACTTTAACGTGAGTACCCTTTCTTCCGGAAACAATCGGTGCAAGAATCTGCATCTTTGTCCGTTCAGGATATTCCATGATCCGGTCCACCATCTGTTCAATCGTCTGTGAAGATATTTCAATGCCATGGTTCGGACACGTCGGTCTTCCAACTCTGGCAAATAGCAATCTTAAATAGTCATAAACTTCTGTTACCGTCCCAACCGTTGAGCGCGGGTTGCGGCTTGTTGTTTTTTGATCAATTGAAATCGCCGGTGACAGCCCTTCAATTGCATCGACATCCGGTTTGTCCATTTGCCCAAGGAATTGCCGTGCATAAGCAGACAGCGATTCAACGTATCGGCGCTGCCCTTCCGCATAAATAGTATCAAAGGCAAGCGAGGACTTTCCGGAACCGGAAAGTCCTGTCAGCACAACAAGCTTATCTCTCGGAATGGTGACATCGATATTTTTTAAATTGTGAGCTCTGGCACCTTTGACAATCAGTTTATCCATCGCCATGTATACGTCATCCTTCCGCTTTCAACTCAAATAACAAGTCACGAAGCTCGGCGGCTTTTTCAAAATCAAGCGCTTTGGCCGCGTCCTTCATTTCTTTTTCCATATTCATAATCATGCGTTCTTTTTCTTTCTTTGACATCTTGCCAAACTTAGCAGATGGTTTGTACTCTTCCTGCTCCTCGGCAGCGTGGGTAGCACGGATCGAATCCCGTATTCCCTTTTGGATGGTCGTTGGAGTAATGCCGTGCTTCTCATTGTATTCTTCCTGGATTGCACGGCGCCTTTTTGTTTCACTTATAGCCAGTTCCATCGAATTGGTCATGCGGTCAGCATACATGATTACGTGACCGTTAGAATTCCGTGCCGCACGCCCGATGGTCTGAATCAGTGACCGCTCGGAACGGAGGAACCCTTCTTTATCGGCGTCCAAAATTGTCACGAGTGATACTTCCGGTATGTCGAGGCCTTCCCTTAGGAGATTGATTCCGACAAGAACGTCATATTTGCCAAGGCGGAGTTCACGAATAATTTCAATCCGCTCAAGCGTCTTAACCTCAGAGTGAAGATACTGTACTTTGATTCCAATTTCCTTTAAGTAATCCGTCAGGTCCTCGGACATTTTTTTCGTAAGGGTAGTCACAAGGACGCGTTCATTTTTCTTAATTCTATCTTGAATTTCACCAATTAAATCATCAATCTGACCCTCAATCGGCCTGACCTCAATGTTTGGATCAAGCAGACCAGTTGGCCGGATAATCTGTTCTACCATTACTGGCGTATGCTCAATTTCATATGGGCCAGGTGTTGCTGATACATAAACAATTTGGTTGATATGTCCTTCAAATTCAGTGAACGTCAGCGGACGGTTATCCATTGCCGATGGCAGGCGGAAACCGTGATCCACAAGCACCTGCTTACGGGCCTGGTCACCATTAAACATTCCCCGAATTTGCGGAAGGCTAACATGGGACTCATCGACCACAATTAAAAAATCATCCGGGAAGTAATCAATAAGCGTGTAAGGTGTAGAGCCCGGTGGCCGGAGTGTCAGATGGCGAGAGTAGTTTTCAATACCGGAACAGAAACCCATTTCCCTCATCATTTCAAGATCATAACGGGTCCTTTGTTCAAGCCTTTGTGCTTCAAGAAGCTTCTCTTCTGAACGAAGAACCTCAAGCCGTTCCTCTAATTCTTTTTCAATATTCTGGATCGCAATCCGCATTTTCTCTTCGCGTGTAACGAAGTGGGAGGCCGGGAAGATGGCTACGTGATCACGTTCACCAATAATTTCACCTGTTAAAGCATCCACTTCACGAATACGATCAATTTCATCCCCAAAAAATTCTACACGCATACAGTGCTCGTCACGTGATACCGGAAAAATTTCGACTACATCTCCCCGCACCCGGAATGTTCCACGTTTAAAATCGATATCATTTCGTTCATATTGAATATCAACTAAACGGTGCAGCAGCTGATTGCGCTCAATTTCCATACCGGTACGGAGCGATAAGACCATATCACGGTATTCTTCCGGAGATCCCAAACCATATATACAGCTCACACTTGCGATGATTATGACATCCTTCCGTTCAAACAGCGAAGATGTAGCTGAGTGGCGGAGTTTATCGATTTCATCATTAATGCTCGCATCTTTTTCAATAAATGTATCAGTCGAAGGCACATAGGCCTCAGGCTGGTAATAATCATAATAACTGACAAAGTATTCAACCGCGTTGTTCGGGAAAAACTCTTTGAACTCGCTATAAAGCTGGCCTGCTAGTGTTTTGTTGTGTGCGATAACCAGGGTAGGCTTATTGATTTCTTTAATGACATTGGAAATCGTAAACGTCTTCCCTGTTCCTGTAGCACCAAGCAAGGTCTGGTGCTTCTTATTTTCGCGAATTCCCTTTACCAGCTGCTTGATTGCTGCCGGCTGGTCGCCCTGTGGTGAATACTTCGATACTAATTCAAATTGGTCCTTCACAAAACATCCTCCTGTTACTGGATTTCATTTAGAGCATGGTTCATTAAACCTGTTTTCGGACCTTCTGTGCTGCCATGCTATATAAAAAAGACTCGCGCCTTCCTAGCGACGCAAATCATACCCTATAAGTCAAAAAGCTCATATCACCATTCTACCACAAACTCCCTATTACAAACCAACTATATGCGAACTTACATTCGCAAAAACCTTTTTCCAGTTATTTTAAGGGACTTTTCCACAACTATCAGGATTTATTGTTGCTTTTTACTGTTTTTATGAGGCACTTTATAGGCAAAAAATATAGCCTGCCGGTTTTGAGCCAGCAGGCTATATTCATGAACGGCTTCCGCTTTTTCTTGGCTTCATTTTAGAAGCCAGCCAAAAGCCTGCCGTTAAAGAAAAGGCATCAATAATGATTAGTGTCATGGTATGCGTATACCCTTTATAAACAGATGTGGCTATTAATGCAACTGTTAAAATAAGTGCAATTACACGGTTATAGCAAACTCTGGTAAACAGCAGGACAAGCAGTCCAGGCAGAAGGAGTGCCGCCAAATATTTGATCAACAAGTATAACACCTCATTATTTTCTGGTCCCATTGAACTCATTCTAAAAACTAATCCAGTAATTTGCAACTGTCAAATTCTAAATATTGATAGAATTTAATTTTAAATGGAATTCCTATTCTATATAAAAACACTTCTAGTCTTTACCATGTTTAGGAAATCTTTAAAAGTGTAAAGAAAAGTTAAGGAAACTAACCTTAATAGGAGGGGTTCCATTAAGTTATACAAAAGAAAATAATGCCAGAAAAATGCTGCTTATTAATGAATCTGACCAAAGTGATAAAGAACTAAGTCTTGGCGATGAAGATAGTGTTCTTAATTATTCTAGGCTGAAGCTTACTCTTTTGTTAGATACCGAATCAGATGTCTACCTATATGAAGTGGTCTTTGACAATGGGCTCTTATACGAGGATGCAGCAGAGCAAATTTTAGAATTAAAACAATCCGTTC
Source organism: Neobacillus terrae (assembly GCF_011393025.1). Classification (GTDB taxonomy): domain Bacteria; phylum Bacillota; class Bacilli; order Bacillales; family Cytobacillaceae; genus Neobacillus_A; species Neobacillus_A terrae. The sequence continues at coordinate 51,562 of NZ_JAAOEO010000013.1, forward strand.
CTAGTAAAACTGTTGATCTTTCAGAAATCCGGAAAAAAGCAGATGAATATAGATCCTGAGATAAAAGATACTCCATCCTACTAAATGGCGGTGATTAAAAATGCCAACCAAGGTTATTCAAAGGAAGAAGTATTACGAAGTCTCGAAGAGGATATAGCCAAATGTAAAAAGAAAATAGATGAAACTGTCCACGATGCGACATTGACCGATATGACAAAAAGTTTGTCTCAGAATCTAACATCTTATGAAATAGTAGCCAACTCAAAGCAGGTTAACTACCCAGTTATTGATTCTGAAGCACTCCATAACTACTTAATGAATTATGATTTAAAAAAGCCTATTAGCGAAGGAAATTACTATAATGTCATAAGCTTTGAAGAGTAATAAAAAAAAGCCCCTTTTTAAATCCAGTTTGGGGCTTTTTCGTATTAGATTTGAGTTTGAATTTTTTGGCTTTTTTTTAGACAATATGCACATATGAGCATATACTAATTTAGAGTATTTTATTGGAGGTTTCAAATATGGATGGGGATGAAAAGGGCTTTGAAAAGGCTAAAATAAAATCGTTAAATGAGGAGACTCTTTTTATAGTTTCCCAAACCTTTAAGGCATTAGCAGACAGTACAAGAATTAAAATCCTCTACTTATTATCCCAAAAGGAATGCTCGGTAAATGAGATTGCAGAGGAATTGGGACTGCACCAATCGACTGCTTCCCATCAATTAAGCTTTTTAAAAAATCTTCGGCTTGTGAAGTTTAAGCGGGAAGGAAATACTGTTTATTATTCACATGACGACCAGCATATCCTGGATCTTCTGCAGCAAGCCATCGACCATGCATGCCATAATTAATTTTATAGGAGTGATTTTTCATGTCGCATAATCATAATCATGGGGGGCATGGACATAACCATGAACCGGGAAATTACGGATTAGCATTCGGGGGCGGGATCATCCTGAATACCGTGTTCATTATTATAGAAGTTGTTTATGGAGTTATTGGTGACTCTTTGGCACTGCTTGCAGATGCAGGACATAATTTGAGCGATGTCCTCGGTCTGGGAATTGCCTGGATTGCCGTTTGGCTTGGCAAAAAAGGACCATCAGAAAAAAGGACCTATGGATTTAAAAGAAGTTCCATTTTAGCGGCTTTATTCAATGCGGTTTTCCTCCTAGTCGCTTTAGGTGCCATTGCATGGGAAGCCATACAGCGTTTCTCCTCTCCTCAGCCGGTTGAAGGGAAAACTGTCATCATTGTCGCCATAATTGGGATTATAATTAACACTATTACTGCATTGCTCTTTATGTCGGGACGGAAGAACGATATAAATATCAGAGGCGCATTTATGCATATGGCAGCAGATGCCCTCGTATCCCTCGGTGTTGTGGTGGCCGGTTTTATCATTTTATGGACAGGTTGGGAATGGCTCGATCCGACTGTCAGTCTGGTGATTGTCATTGTCATTTTCTTTGGAACATGGAGTCTCTTAAAAGAATCCCTTAATCTTTCCCTTGATGCTGTTCCTGAAGGAATCGACATTAAGGCGATTAAAAGTTATCTTTGTGAAATACCGACTGTTCTGGAAGTTCACGATTTGCATGCTTGGGGAATGAGTACTACAGAAGCGATCATGACAGCACATATCGTTCGTTCCTCTATAGAAGATAACGATGAATTGCTTAAAAGGATAACCAAAGAGCTCCATGATCAATTTGGTATTGAACATACTACCATTCAAATTGAAAAAGGAACATTCAACTGTTCCCAGCAGCCCGATACCACCATCTAAATTACAAAAACAGCAATCCATAACCAGGATTGCTGTTAGTTTTTTCTTAAGATTATTTTACGATTCATTCCCCGAAACATTATATTTTGGTCTTCCAGCAGGGGTAAACTGATATCCCACTTTCCTATGGAGAGATTCAACTGGAATGCCAATATACGTTCCTAAAAGGCTTATTAATGAACGAACCATCCTTATAAGAGGAAAAGCTTTTTCCCTTGCCGAGCATATCCATTTATTTTTCCCTTACTTTTAACAGCCGCAAACCGTTTAAAGTGACAAGGAGAGTTGTGCCCATGTCTGCAAAGATGGCAATCCACAGGGTAAGCCATCCAGGAATCACAAGTAAGAGAGCAATCAGCTTGATAACAAGAGAGAAGGTTATATTTTGCTTTATGATTGTTAGGGTTTTTCTGCTTAATTTTATCGTAAAAGGAAGCTTTCGCAGGTCATCATTCATGAGTACAATGTCTGCTGTTTCGAGTGCGGTATCCGACCCGGCACCGCCCATGGCAATCCCTATTGCTGCAGTGGCAAGTGCCGGAGCATCATTGACTCCGTCTCCTACCATGGCCACAGTGCCATAATCCCTTTGCAGTTCTTTGATAAAATGAAGCTTATCCTGCGGCAGAAGTTCAGCTTTTACATCTGTCATACCGACTGTTTTTCCAATTGCCTCCGCAGCCGCATGATTGTCTCCAGTAAGCAGAATGGTTTTTTCGATCCCCTGATTATAAAGGTGTGAAACAACCTCTTTGCTCGTGCTGCGGACTTCATCTGCAACAGCTGCAACCGCAAGAACTTCTTCGCGGTCCGCAATAGCCATCACAGTTTTCCCATCCTTTTGCAGGCGCAGGAATTCGTCCCGAATGATAGGAAGGATAATATCTGGTGCTTTCTTTTCAATCATTTTTAAATTACCAACAAAATATTGCGTGCCGTCTACACTTCCGGCAATCCCCATTCCAAGGGTTGAAGTAAACTCTTCAACCGAGAAGTCAGGAGCTTTTTCCGCAAATTTAATGATGGCAGAGGCAAGCGGATGCTTGGCACGGCTCTCCAGCGCTGCCATAACAGCGAGGATATGATCGCGGTTTTTTCTTTTTCCAAAAGTAATAAAATCTGTTACCACTGGGATACCTTTTGTCAGGGTGCCAGTTTTATCAAAGGCGATCGCTTTTAAGGCTCCTGCTTCCTCCAGATAGTTCCCACCTTTAATCAACACACCGTTTCGGGCTGCATTGCCGATAGCGGTGACGATCGAAACCGGGGTGGAAACCACCAGGGCGCAAGGACAGCCGACGACGAGAACGGCAAGACCCTGATAAATCCACGCGCTCCAATCTCCATGAAATAGCAGTGGAGGAATGATAGCGACTAGTGCCGCAATGATCATGATCGCCGGTGTATAGTATTGTGCAAACCGATCGACAAAGCGCTGGGAAGGAGCCTTTTCACCTTGGGCCTCTTCGACAAGGTGGATAATTTTTGCAATAGTTGTGTCTTCTGCAATTTTGGTAACTTTGATTTTAAGCAGTCCTTCTCCGTTAAGGGTTCCGGCAAAAACCTCATCACTCTCTGCTTTAGCTGCAGGGACTGATTCACCGGTGATGGCAGCCTGATTGACAGCTGAATTCCCTTCTATTACAAGTCCGTCCATAGCAATCAGCTGGCCGGGCTTTACCAGCATAATATCTCCAATTTCAATATCCTCGGTTTGAAGAATTACTTCTTTGCCGTTCTTTATGATGATTGCTTCCTTTGGGGCCATTTCCATTAAAGAGCTTATAGAATGGCGCGCTTTGTCCATGGAATAGCGTTCGAGCGCTTCACTGATAGCGAAGAGGATAACCACAACAGCACCTTCGCTCCACTGGCCAATCAGCGCAGCCCCGATAATGGCAAGTGTCATGAGAGTCCGCATATCAAATTGCAGTTTAGCTAGATTTCTCAGCCCAGTTTTGAAAAGAGGATAGCCACCAATTAAAATACTTGCAGCAAATGAAAGGATTCCGGGAAGGCTTTTCTCACCCGCTAAATATCCGAGAATAATAAGTAAAAAAGATATTTCGAGCAGAAAATACTTTTTCCAAAAAGGGACTTTGACAGTCGGACGCTGCTCCCCTTTTTCCGGCTGGATGACGAGCTTTTCAAAAGCTCCCGCTTCCTCCAGCTGTTTGATTTCTGTATTTCCGTATACCGTGAGTTTGGCAGCGCCAAAATTCACTTTTGCATCCAAAACACCATCCAGGTGTTTCACGTTCTTTTCGAACGTTGCAGCACAGCCTGCTCAGGACAAGCCTTGAACTCGGTATACTTGTTTTTCTGAAGCTTGAGAGTTTGCTATAGACATGAGGTCACCTCTTTTCAACCGGCTCTGCCCGGCCGCTTAATTCCTGTTGATGGGTAAATGCCAGGTGAATCAGCTGTTTAACATGATCGTCATCTAGTGAGTAAAAAACAAGCTTGCCTTCTTTACGGTATTTTGCCAGCCCCAGACTTTTTAAATGTCTGAGGTGATGCGACGCAGTTGCTGTTGTTGCACCAGCGATACTCGCAACATCGCAAACGCAAAGCTCTTCCTCTATTGTGAGGGAGTACGCTATTTTCATTCGGGTTTCATCTGATAAAGCTTTAAAAATTTTGGAAACGTTACTAATATTATTAGGCTTTAGCAGCTTTTGAATGCGCTCAACCTTGTCAGTATCAACGCAAGTAACCTCGCATACATCGTGTTCCTTCATTTTTTCACCCACTTATTCAAATGTTCGTTTGAATATATCTTATTCAAATCAACGTTTGAATGTCAATCGTGAGTGGCCAAATGTTTTAAAAAATACGATGAGAGTAAATGTAGAGATAAGTATATTATGAAAGGATGTTGTTTTGTGGAAGAAAACGGACGTTCCTATCCTCTCCCTGAAACCCCATGGATTATGACGCAAACCTGGGAAAACTTATTGTTTATCCATTGGCCGGTATCAGCAGAAAGCTTAAGAAATCTTATTCCTGAAGAGCTGGAGCTGGAAACCTACAATGGCACCGCATGGATTGGAATTATCCCTTTTCAGGTCAATAGCCAGCGCGTAAGGAAGGTGCCTGAAATTCCGCTTTTTAACGAGTATTTGGAGCTGAATGTGCGGACGTATATAAAACATAATGGGGTAAAAGGGATATTCTTTTTTTCACTGGACGCCAGTCATCCCCTTGCAGTCCTGGGGGCAAGGATCCTTTCCCTTCCTTATAAAAATGCATCCATGGACTTTGAGAAAAAAGAGGATAAGGTTCACTTTGAAAGCAAACGCGTTTTGAGCACAGATACTCCCGCCAACTTTAAGGCGGTCTACAGGCCTGTATCACCTCCTGAAGAGTCGGTGCCGGACAGTCTTGAGCAATTTCTATATGAACGGTACGTCTTATTTACAAAAGGCGCCTATGAAATATTGCGAGGAGACATCCTGCACGAACCATGGGAGGTAAGCAAAGCCTCGCTAGAGATTCAGGAGAATTCCATGTCTCCCGTTGAACTCCCAAGTCAGGAACCACTCGTCCACTTTTGTCCCTCGAAAACTGTTTTTTCTGGCCATTTCAGAAGGCGTAGAAAACGTATCCAGATTAGGGAAAAACAGTTGCGAATGAAGGGGAACTGCGTGGCCGAAATTCAACTCTGATAGGGAAAAAGAGAACGAAAGCTTGGACTTCGGGACGGAAACAAAAAAAGAGCCTCAGTGGCTCTTTTTGTTTTCTAAGCTTCGGCAATGGATAATAAAAAGGACATTTCTCCGGCACCGCTTACATTGATAGGCAGTTCGACCGGGTTTTTAATGTTGTGGAGCGTTGTTTTTCCTTCGATAACAGTAGGCGGGGTAATATCCATTGATATTCCCTGCTGTGAGGCAAAGGTTGTCATATTTCCTGCCAGCATATTGCCAAGCTCTCCGGTAAATGAAAAGAGCATTTCTCCCTCAACCTTCATTCCAAACATGCTATTAGCAATCTCTCCAAAAGTTGAAGGCTCTGCTTTTAAAATCAACTGGCCCTTGCACTCCCCCGTCATCCCAATTAATACACCCAGATGGGAAGTGACTTCATTTGTCTGGGCCATTTTGGGCTTTTTTATCTCCACCTCAAGCGGGATAACCGCTTTAATGGAGTGAATAGCAGAATTTAATAGCTTTGTAATCATGGTTGCATTGCTCATTGTTTTGTTTTCACTCCATTATGACTATATTATTCTTCACGAAAAGTATCTTTTATTTTTTCTGCACTATTTGATAAATCATCCATATAAGCGGCGATTTGAACATTATCATCGCTGATTGTTTCAATAGTAGCACTCATTTCCTCAAGACCTGCAGAGGATTGTTCAACAATCGCAGCCAATTCATTAGTGGAAATTTCAACATCGGAAGCTTTTGTTTTTACATCCTTAACAAGACTTTCGAAGCTTTGGAACTTGCTGTTCAGCTCGAGAACTGTCTCATTTAGCTGGTCAAAAAATGCCGCCACATCATTGGTGGTGCCAAGGCTTTCATTAAACTTCTTCTCACTCTGGGACATTTTTTCAAGTGCAGTGATATTTGTCTGATTGACCTCCGCTAAATTGCGGGTGATATTTTCTGTAGTTAAATTAGTTGTTTCAGCTAGTTTACGGATTTCCTCCGCCACTACCGAGAACCCTCTTCCCGCCTCGCCTGCTCTTGCAGCCTCTATACTTGCATTTAAGGCAAGGAGATTAGTTTGGGACGTAATATCTTTAATCGTATCGGCAAATCCGTTTGTCTCCTGGATCTTGCTTGTCAAGCTTTCAAATGTAGCATTAAGCTCTGTAATGATTTGCTTTAAATCATCCATTACAGTCTGAAGTACATTCATTTTCTCTTCGCCATTTTGAGCAATAGCACGGGCAGTCGCCGTTTCCTGGAAAAGCTGGTCTGTAACGATTTCCATTTCGTTCATGGCAACTACAGCCGAACGGGAATTTCCTGCGATTGCCGAAACCTGTTCACTTTGGGACATGCTTCCAGAGGCTACTTCATTTACAGCCGTTTTCATTTCAAGCTGTGCCCCGGTATTATGCTGGATTTGCTTATTAATACTGTCAATTCGCTCAGCCATTTGAGCAACTTCCTGCTCGAGCAGTACCTTTTGGGCCTGCTTCTCATCTCTGCTTTTTTCTGATTCTATTAGGAGGCCGCCAACCTGGACATTCTGCTCCTTATTAAATTTCACCAGCATAAACAAAGAGAGTCCGGTTAGAAGGTAAGTCAGCAGACCGCTTGGAAAAGCCAATCTAGTGGCCTCGTCAATAGCAAATATAAAGTTCACAATTAAAGTGACCAGTCCAAGGCTGGAACCCAGAACAAAAGTGGATGTGGTCAGCTGAATAACGGAATAAACCTGCAGGAACGCAATAATCTGGTAGTTGGGTACGTTTCCTCCTCCCACAACAATTGTCAATATTGTACAGATATAAATGACGATGATGCTCAAATGTGGAAAGAGCTGATCTTTTTTCAAAATCTTTCCAAGGATAAAATAAAGACCTGCAAAGACAGCCATTTCTACACCATAAACCACTAGTTGAAAGGTTAAATGATTCATAATGTTATATCCCTCTCCAACAGCAAGGGATATTAAAAAGGTAACTAGCATTACCAGATTCCGAGCCTTAAGGCTCTTAAATTTCATTTGTTTAATTTCATCCATTGACAGCAGCCCCTTATATTTCTTTAACTAAATATCTCAATATATATATCGGCAGAAAATGTCGAAATTTTATTTGAAAATAAATATATTAAAAAGGGCCCTCACACTGAAGGACCCTTTTTTGCTAGAGTTTGAATGTATTGATTAATTTTTGCATGCTTTCAGCTCGTTCAGCCATCGAGGCGGCAGATGACGATATTTCCTGCATGGAAGCAACCTGCTCCTCTGTTGCTGCAAGCACACTTTGAGTTGCGTTACTAGAATCTGCTGCAACCTGGGAAATGCCGCTTATAGATTCCACTACTTGTGCTGTACCCTGGGAAATCTGCTGAAGTGCTGATGAAACCTGGCTGATCTGTTCATTTACTCCATTCACTGATTCCTGAATCTCCGCAAAGGATTCACCAGCTTCACTCATTACACCCATACCTTCAGCTACTTCATGCTGTACAGCACCCATATTTTGGACAACAGCTTCCGTTTCATTTTGAATTTGAGTCACAAGTTCGCTAATTTGCAGGGTTGCTTTCGCAGATTGCTCGGCGAGAGTACGAACTTCATTAGCAACTACCGCAAAACCTTTGCCCTGTTCTCCCGCTCTGGCAGCTTCAATCGCGGCATTCAAAGCAAGGAGATTTGTCTGGGCAGCGATTCCAGTAATGACTTCAATAATTTTTCCGATCTCCAGGGAACGCTGTCCAAGACCCTTAACAACATCGGATAATTGGTTAACATTTTGATGAATGGAACTCATTTGCTGACCGGCAGTCTGGATGGAAGACGAACCATAATTTGCTTTTTCAAGAGAGCTTCCAATACTGTCGGTTACCTGCTCGGCACTTGCCGCAGCCTGTTTGAGCATGACGGACATTTCTGAAATAACATCAGATGTTCTGTAAACCCCGTTTACCTGGTTTTCTGTACCTGCTGCCACTTCTTCAACCGTATTGGAAATATACTCAGTTGCTTTAGTAGTTTGCTGTGCACCCTCTGATAGCTGCTGTGAGTGAAGGGTCATCTCGACTGATGCATCCTGGATTTCCTTTAAAACATTCGTCCAGGCCGAAGTTGCATTACTAAGGCTTTCAGCTACAGGCTTTAGCTCGCCAACCTTTTTACCTGCCAGGGATTGAGTCAGGTCTCCCTGCTCGAGGCTCTTGATAAAAGAACTAATGGTACTTATTGGCGCCACAAACCTTTTGTAGTTCATAACAGAAGACAGTACACCTACCAATGCACCCAGCACCAATGTACTAGAAATGGTGTACCAAAAGGCAGCTCCCTCAAGTCCATTTCCGTAGGAGATTCCCAGGCCAATCAACAAAACAGCTGGTACGACTACTAATAGCGTTCGGACCATATAGCTCATTAAGGTCATATTTTTCCCCTCTTATTCTGTCGGTTCTTCCCGATATATGTAAGAAAATTGTAACCAAAATATACCTAATTTTCAATATATTTTTATTTGAGATATAATTTTTATTGGACTGTTTATCCAGGACTATTTTGTTATAACACCTGAAAATAGAACGAGTACATCGACAAGGTCTAGCGTTTATATAATTCACCCTTTACATTCAAAGTGTAGGAAAAAACGTTAGTGAAAGTTAAAATGGTATAAATAAATCAAATTGAGGTTAATATGGAACAACATTTGCTCTCGTGGTTTGAGGCCAGCGGTCCATGGGCTTTTTTCACTAGTCTTTTATTTAATACAGTATTTAGTATTTTTGCATTTATCCCGAGTGTTTTTCTTACGGCAGCAAATATGGCCTTTTTTGGATTTTCAAAGGGACTGCTGATTTCTTTTCTTGGGGAGATTAGCGGTGCGATGACAAGCTTTCTTCTGTACAGATGGGGAATAAACTCGCTTGGAGAACGGGAACTCTTCAAAAATAAATACATTAAAAAATTATCGAACACTAGTCGCGGTGAGGCATTTATTTTAATTGTCATGCTAAGGACATTTCCGTTTGTTCCGTCCGGCGCAGTAAATATTGCTGCTGCATTTAGTAAAACAGGGTTTTTTACCTTTGCTCTGGCTAGTTCAGTGGGAAAAATCCCATCCATCCTTATTGAAGGATACTCTGTGAAACAGGTAATGGATTGGTCCTGGGAAGGAAAATTAATACTCGGTTTTTTTTCTTTCTGTATCTTGATATTTTATTTAAAAAGAAAAAAATAGAGTAAAAGGTTGCCGCTTAAAAAAAATGCCTGAATTAATTCTATTCATCACCTAAGCAGCTTTTGGACAAAAATATATCTGAAATTGTCACATTGTGTTTAGTTGATTTTATAGTTTTCAGGAGATCATATCCCATTGAAACCCTCGTAAATAACTGAATTGTTATACTTGCTGAACCTAATTTTATGCCCTTAAGTTCATATAATCGAGACAATTTTTACAAATGTTGGTTGATAGTATCTAAATCATCCTATTTTTAAATTCATGAGTGTTGCCGTTACGAACAAAAGGCGCAAGCGCCCTGGTCAGATGATGAAAGGCTAAAATCGCCACGTCCTGTGGCAACGCCTTCCTGACCCACATCCTGTGGGCCCCCAACAGGCATAAGACGAATCACGTAGGAAATCCTGATTTCTGAAGTGATTTGGCTTATGACCCCGAGGGGCTGGGTGCTGGAGCTGGATTACAATAATCTAGTTCGAAGTTATCCACAAGGTGAAAATCTATAATTTCCTAAACGACAAGAAAAAGAAGCCGCATTCAGCAGCTTCTTATTTTTTCGATAAATTAAGCTTAAGTGAATGAACCGGCATTGGTCTGCTGAAGAAATAGCCTTGCCCTCCATCACATTTTTCTTCCTTTAGATATACAAGTTGGGTTTCATTTTCAATTCCTTCCGCTACTACGTCCATATTAAGACTATGGGCCAGGGATATAATAGCGGACGTGATTCGTTTCCCATTTAGGTTCCGACTAATGTCATCAATAAAGATTTTATCAATTTTCACCTTATCAAACGGGTATTGGCGGAGATAGCTCAATGATGTATAACCTGTACCAAAATCATCAATAGATATCGATACTCCTATTTCTTTCAGTTTTGTTAAGCTGTCTTTTATAAGTTCAACATCATCCAAAAGAATGCTTTCCGTAACCTCCAATTCCAGCCATCTCGGGTCTAGCTTTGTGTCTTCCAATATTTGGACTACTGTATCGATAAAGTTATACTGCTGAAGCTGTTTAGTGGACATATTTACAGCTATTTTAAAGGAAGGGATTCCTGCGTCCTGCCATGATTTATTTTGGCGGCATGCTGTTTCAAGGACCCATGTACCAATCGCTATGATCTGCCCGCTTTCTTCCGCAATAGGTATAAAATCGTTTGGTGGAACTAGGCCTATTTCAGGATGATGCCAACGAATCAGGGCCTCCATCGCGGAAATCCTTTCACTTTTTAAATCCATAATAGGCTGATAATATAGTTCGAATTCATTATTTTGAACAGCAAACGCTAAATCGCGTTCAAGAGTTAATTTATAAGATGCGTTTAAGTCCAATTCTTCCGAATAAATTGTAAAATGATTGCGTTTAAATTTCTTCGTATGATACATGGCAGTGTCCGCATGACGAATTAGTTCGTGCACATCATCATTAACCCCTGTGCTGAATGCAACACCTATGCTTGCTGTGACGGTCACCGAGTTTCCTGACACATGGAAGGGGTCAGACAGTATTTTATGGATGCTTTCTGCCAAACGGCTGACTTCTTCCTGAGTGGTATCAGTTACCAGAATCGTGAACTCATCTCCGGCCAGCCTGCTCAGTGTATCTGTTTTACGGATGGTTTGCTTCAGCCTCTCGGCTACCAGTTTTAAAAATTCATCCCCGACCTGATGCCCTAGAGAATCGTTTATAAACTTAAACCGGTCCAGATCAAGAAAAAGAATAGCTAAAGGATTCTGGTCTCTTCTTGAAAGATTAATCATCTGCCCCAGGCGGTCTTCAAATAACTTCCGATTCGGCAATCTGGTTAGCGGATCATAAAAAGCAAGTTCCTTCATTTGCTGATCATAAAGGATTTTTTGTGTAATGTCCCTAGCCGTCCCATACGTCCCAACAATTTTTCCGTTTACCCGCATAGGAAAATGGGTTGCGTTTATAAAAATTCTTTTTCCATCCTTTTGTAAAAGCTGAAGCTCAGCACTACTCGGTATTCCTGCTTTCGCATCATCAAAATGCTTGATCGCCTCCGGCAGATCTTCAGAAGCAATAAGAGGCATGAAAGGCATTCCGATGACTTCCTGAACGGAATAACCTGTAAGCAATTCACTCGATGGATTGGCATTAATGAAATTTCCATCATTATCGATAGAGTAAATCGCATCTGGACTGCTGTCAAAAAGAGACTTATATTGTGCATTACTTTCTTCCAGCTGCTGTTCTGCGGCTACTTGTTCTGTGATATCAATAACACTTCCGAATAAAACCTTTTTCCCGTATATGACCGCCATCGACGTGCAGATTTCAGTATAAATCAGGTTCCCGTCTTTATTAAGCTTTCGCACACGATACCGGTCATCTTTTATATCTCCTTGCTGTCTTTTCTCAATATTTCGCTGAAGGATTGGATAATCATCAGGATGGATGGTTTCAAAAATAGATACATGTCCTTTTGTTAATTCCTCTTTCGTATACCCAAGAAGAGCAGCGAAATAATGATTTACATAGGAGTAGCTGCCTTCTTCAATGATGTAAATGCCGATTGGGGCCTTTTCAATCAGGTTATGGAATATTGTCCGGTAAAATGGCAATTCAGCTTCACTGCTAACATTCCCGGTTGTTAATCGGCTGATTATTTGATGTAAAATGCGGTTATTTTCCCTCGAAGTGTCATCTTTAGGGGATTTCATTGACATATCTCCTCATTACTCTTTATTCTGTGATGAAAACTTTCGTAAAAATCATAGACCACCAATGGCCCGTCTGGTTGTTTAGCGTGATACACTCATATATTGATAATTTTCAAAATAACAAACCCGGTTTCTTCCAGTTCTCTTAGCCAAATAAAGACCTTCATCCGCTTCCTTTATAAGCTGGGTACTAACCTGACTGTTCACCTGCTTTGCTGTAGCGTGTCCAATGGAAACGGTAATTCTTAATTCTGCTTCCTTATTTATCACAAATACGGTTTGTTCAATAGACTGCCGAATCCTTTCCGCTACAATTCTGGCAGATTCGAAGCCGCAAGCAGGCATAATAACGCTAAATTCCTCCCCGCCATTACGGGAAACAATATCAACAGAGCGGCAGGACCTAGTTAGAATTTTGGAAACCTGCTGAAGCACTTTGTCGCCAGCAGGATGTCCATACGTATCATTTATTTTCTTGAAGTAGTCAATATCTATATAAAGCAAAGATAAATCCTCCTGGCGCTCGTGTGCATGTAAAAACGCAGAATCAAGAGAGTGGGTGAAGGAACGAACATTATTCAGACCGGTAAGATGGTCTTTTTGAGCAATCTGTTTTAGCCGCTCATTTTCCTGATCATTGCGCCAAAGATAAGATCCAAGCATGTATGTACCATAGGTAGCAGATAAAATAGAAAAAGAATATTGAATGAAAATAAGGAATGCCTGTCTTATATCAGGTATGACAATGTGAATTGTAACGCTGAGTACAATCACATATGATACCGCCATAAAAGACCATTTTTTCCCGACCCCCATGTTCGTTTGTGTAATGATAGAAAACGTGATGGTCGATGCTGTCAATACAAGTACATTTATGAGAGCTGAAAAGGAGACTGGATACAAAGTCAACCTGCAAATGATCAGTATAAATGCCGCCACCAGAGCGGATACCCACCCGCCAAGATATGCAGCTATCATGATAGCAACTGTTCTCAAGTCAATAAGTACATCGCCATCCACGTGTATTCCGAATTGCATTAAAACGACACCAAATCCCCCCAGAAAACTCCCAGCAAGAAGTCTCCATTTAAATAGAGATAATGATAAGAATTTTTCTCTGTTAAGATTTTGATGGATGATGAATATCCCAGTAGACAAAATACAAAAATTCACAAAAAAATCTTTTAAAACAATCAATTTTTAATATATTCCTCTCTAAAACACTTGTTAAGGATTTGTCTAAAGTCAGTGTGATCCGCCTATCCAGGGCAAATAAGGAAAGAATGCCCTTTTCATACTAATATAAAATCACAAAGAGAGATAAGTGTCCAATCCCGATTAAACATGAAATCCTTCCTTTAATGTTCCTTTTTTATGTTGTGAAGCAGATTTTTCATTCTTTCAAACAATAATTCGCAATTTTAAAAATTACTGTGTAAATAACAGCTAGAGTCTATCGAAAATTACTTCGCAATGTGTGTCCTAATTACCAAGCTGCATAACAATCCATTTTTGTATAAAGTTTTTTCACCATAAGTTTTCACTTTTAATAAGGGTTTCTTCCAAAAAGAAAAACACCTCGCTTTTCTATTAGAAAAACTTGGCATCCGCCAAGTCCATTTTTGGCGGTTGCTCTAGTTTTTCTTATGCTTTCAGAATTTATGGATATAAATTCTGATTAACTAAAAAAGGGGCGTTTTAGTGTTTTATTCCATTCAATTTTAAGATATATACTTTAGTAAGCCTCCTATTTTGTTTTTAGATATTTTGGCTGTCTTTGTATAATTCTTAAAATGCATCGTATAACTCTGATTACTGGGCTCGATAACTTCTAAATAATCCAAATTTATAATGTAGGATCTGTGGCATCCAACAAACCTTTCATCAAGCTGCTGAATCAAACTGTTAAGAGCTTCAGAGGTTTCAATCTGTTTATTAATTGTATGTATAACAGATTTTCGGCCTATTCTCTCAATAAAGATGACATCCTTAAGCGGGATAAAAATAATTTTATTATACTGTTTAATTATTAAACTCGATTTAAAAGGAGCATCAGCTTTATCTCTATCTTGACTCTTGATTCGGGCCTCTCTTTGTAACTCGCATGCCTCAGAAATTATAGTCTGGCGTAAGCTATCTTTTTGGCTGACTTCACTTGACTTTATTCTTTTTTCCGTTACGTCAATACTGATCCCTGCAACTTCAACAACCTGTCCATCTTTTATAACGGGCCTTAAAGATGCAACCATTAGAATCCCCTGAATTTCAGTTTCATATTGAATAGCATTTCCAGACCAAGCTTCAAGGTAACATTGGTTTTTAATATCCGCATAATCCTTTGGGAAAAAATCATGCAGTGTTTTTCCATTAATATCCTCAGATGAAAATCCTAAATCTTTAAGCAATTCTCCTTCACATGTTGTGTGAATAAAGACATCACCTTTTTTTACAAATCTGAAAACCATACCAGTTTGTTTAGCGTTTATTTGTTTAACATATCCAAAATAACTCATAGCATCGCTCCACTGATGATCTTAAAGGGGATCATAAAAGTCATATTTTAAAGATTCAAAACAAAACATTACAAATATTAAAAAACTATTACAAATTATATCACTGACCATATTAAAAATTATATATACAAAATCTGGAAAATCCGCTTACTATTTGCTTTTTCGAAAAAGGCACCGTTAAACCAGGTGGTTTTCCCCGCAATTTCCTTCTTGCAGTGTTTTTTCGAACATAAAGATTGATTTCTCTATTTGAAAGATTGCGAAATTTTCTCACCTGTCTTTGCTCTCCTTCATTTAAGGCCTTGACCTGAGCAAAAACTTTGCTCTAAAGTTTTATGATTCTTTTTACCCACGAAAAGCCCGTGCCTTTCGAACCGTTTTCAGTAACATAACACTGATTATAAAAAACCATAGTGAAATTTTCAATATTTTTTTTAAAATTATTGGAAAAAATTTCATTATCTTTAAAAATACCATAGTTTTTTGTTCTATTTTTATAGTAAAATATACCTACAAATTCTTTATAAATAGGTGATGTGAGGATATGAAAACCAAAATACCCAGGCATAATTCGATCGGACTAAAAATAAGACAGGCAAGAAAGTTAAGAGGTTTCACGTTAGAAGAATTAGCCGAAGGCATTTGTTCTCTTGGCAAAATGAGTAATATAGAAAATGGGCATACCACAGCATCAGACGAAGAGTTAAAGAAATTTAGTCAAAAACTAAATTTTCCGGTAAGCTATTTTGCCGATCCGGATATAAATGAGAAGATAAAAGAACTTGATTATATAAAACACAAAATTGCAGATTTAATAGGATTGCAGCATTGGAAATATATAAAAGAGGAATTAAAGGTATTTAAAAACAAACTAGAGGCTTATCAAATTCCAAGAATGAAGGTTGATTACGATTTCCTTTCGGGTATTTTTTACTTAAGAACAGAACAGTACCAAATAGCACAGGAGTTCTTAACGTGCGTGACTGAGACAGAAGATAGCAGTAAATATATTGCCAGATTAAAAATCAAAGCCTATAACGCTCTTTCAAGCATCCTGTTTATACAAAAGAAAACTTCAATGGCAATTGAAATGTTGAATACAGCTTTAGAAATATCTAAAGAAAACCCAACTGTCTTCAAAGAAGAAATAGACAATATCTATTATAATCTTTCTATCTTATACCTATATATAGGCTCGACATACCAGTCTTTAAATTTCATTAACAAAGTACATCAACATACTATTAATAATATAGGAACGGATTATATAAAACTCCTAATTAGGTATTTAGAAGATGATGTTCCACAGAATATAAAAGACAGCTTATTATCATTAAGACATAAATTTCAAGAAACAAATGACCAGGAAGGTATTCTGCATGGATGGGCCCTGGCAGTCTACACAATCGCAATCTCCCAGCCTAATAGAACTATTCGGAAAGAATTGCAAGAAATCTTTTTAACGGATATTGGCAGACTTTCGGAAATCGAACGGTTCAGAGGTAAAGCTTTGGCTATCTATCAATTGGGAATCTATGTTCTTTTATCCCGCTTTGAAGAACAAGCATTTGTCCAAAAATTATTCAACGAAACTAAACGACTTTTATCAAAAGTGACTGACCCGATTCTCCTGGCAAGAAATCATTATTTAGAGGGTAGATTCCATAGGGAATTTCTTAAAGATACTTCTTCTTCATTAATCCTCTTTGAAAAAGCTCTTGAAGCATTGGATATTCATTATGAAGGATTATTAAAAGCAGAAATCCTTTATGAAATAAGCCAAATTAAAGACCCTATGAACAGTGCAAAACAATCAAATGAAATTTATCATATCCACTTAAAAAGAAAGATTCTTTTTACACATTTTCATGAATTGATTTTACCTAACTTTAAATACTAAAAGAAATGAGTCTGCCAATTTTTTTGCCTGCCAATTTTATTTAGTGGCTCCGGAAAAACGCTAAAAGGATATTAAAGCTCAGCTGCTGCGCCCATCCATATAGGCAATGGAAAACAATAATTTTTCATATATCTTATTTAGCGACCTAAGATGTGACTGTGATGCCATGTGTAATTTTGGAGAGGATGGAAGTGTGTTAAAAAAGATTTCTAAAACCGTTTAAAAGCGCCCTTTTGTTGGCGCCTTTATTTTCTATAAACTCCAATATGTAATTGTGTCCAGGATACCTAGGATCAGGATAAACACACCTGCTATTCTCTGGATTTTGGCCCCCAGCTTCCGGCCCTTCTTTTTCATTAATTTCCCGCTCAGTTCAAAATAACCGATTAAAAAAACTGCAATGATCACGGGTAATGAGGTACCAAGAGCGAAAATAGCAGGAAGAACCGACCCATAGGGAACGGATAAAGCCATTGGCATTAATGTAAGGAAAAACAGGACAAACATGGTTGGACAGAATCCAAGTGTAAAACTGACACCCATTAAAAAAGCCCCCAGATTTCCTTTCTTTGTAAACCGCTCAGATATATGACCAAGTGTAATCGTTTTATGGAATTTTAGAAGACCAACCATGAACAACCCGATAATAATCAATAAAGGACCTACCATTTTTCTCATCCATGGAAACAGTAAGATAAGCTGATCCTTTACCTCACTTCCAATAATCCAGAAAAGGAGCCCAATACCGCTAAACACTACGATTTTTCCAAGAACAAAATAAACAACCTCGAGCCAGGCGAGCTTTGTTTGAACAGACTTATTTACATAAATCGTAATGGCACCTAGATTGCCTGTAAATTGGCATGGTGCTATCGCCCCGACGATTCCCAGAATAAAAGCAGATAACAGAGGAATGCTCTCAGTGCTTTGGCCCATTGATAAAAAAGGGTGACTCAAAAAATTGCTTGTTTGGCTGAAAATCTCATACATGCCAGAATCAACTCCTTAAATCTCTTACAATATAAAAATCATACTAAGGCATGCCTATTTCTGAATGTTAAATATACAACAAATTTAAGGAGAAAATGTGCAGATTAGTAACAAAAGCTTAAGTTCTGGATTAACGTTGAAGTTAGCAGCGTGATTTGGCTGAATTCCGCAGTAGTTTCGCGGAATTATTGTTCAGCTTGGCGGAATAGCAGCGAGGTTTGGCGGAATCCCAAAGCAGTTTCGTGGATTTATGGTTGTGAATATAGGCTAGTTCGACAAGATCCCATATAGACGATGGTGTTGCAAGCATGGATATGAACTACCAAACTCCCCTTTTGTAGAAAAAAGGCGTTCATCACATTTCACTGGTCGCTTGAGCAATGGTAAAGAAAAAACACCACTTTTTAAAATGGTGTTTAAACAATTCTTATTTAGCTGTGTCTGTTGAAAGCTGCCAGGTGACCCCGAATTTGTCGGTTAGCTGACCATAGGATGGGCTCCAAAAAGTTGGCTGGAGTTCCATTATTACCTTTCCGCCCTCTTTCAACTTCTCATAAACTTCCTTTGTCGTTTCCGGATTATCAAACAAAACAGCTATTGATACTTGGTCACCAACCTGATAAGGATTGCCAGGGAAGGTATCTGAAAGCATGAGGTTAAAATCCCCAGCCTTCAATTGAGCATTTAATACAAGATTTTTTACACTTTCCGGCTTGTCACTATTGCCTGGCATATCACCAAAGGTTTGGAGACTAACAACATTAGCTCCTAGCGCATTTTCATAAAATTTAACCGCTTCTTGTCCATTTCCGTTCATAACCAGGTAAGGATAAATATTAGTAATCATTAAGAAACACCTCTCCATTCAAATTCCACTATATAGTTTCTATTATTGTTAAGCATATTCCTTCATAAACTTAAAAAAGAAAAAACCTGCAGAACTTCTGCAGGCTTACTTTAAGGAAGCAAGTGCGTTTAAAGCAATGATCGTTTCCGCTTTAATTGCTTTTTGAACCTTGTCGGTGTGAGGATTATAGTTTTCTAGCAAATCTGAATCGGCAAAGCCATCTATCGCCAAAATAGAACCTGCCCTGACTCCCCGCAGCGAGGCAATGATAAATAGAGCAGATTTCTCCATCTCCACAGCCTTTACCCCGGCAATTGCGATTCTCGCCTAACCGAACAGGAGCACAAAACAGGTAAGCTATTTCTCCGGTGGATGTCCACACACAATAACCCGCTTCGGCAATTGATCAGAATTTACTACTAAATTACTAATTATCTTTCAGTGGTAAAAGCTGCTTTTATCTCATCCCAGAGGAGTTCCTTTGTAGCAGTTACCTGCAAATCACTTCCTTCAAGGTTTCCTACTCCTACCGCAAACATCCCGCTGGCTTTAATGGCCTTTATTCCGGCTGCGGCATCCTCGACGCCGATTGAATATAAAGGATTTGCACCAAGCCCAGCACAAGCAGTAAGAAAGATCTCCGGATCTGGCTTTGATTTTTTAATTTTTGCCGCATCAGCAATATAGTCAAATTCATTTTGGAGCTGTAATGCATTTAAAACAGTTTCTGCATTTTTAGAAACAGACGCCAGTCCAATCGGAATTCCATCAGCTTTAATATCCGCAATTAATTCCAAAATTCCTGGCAGTACATCAGAGGGTGTTAATTCCTTTAAAAAATCACAGTAATGAAGGTTCTTCCTGCCAGCCATTTCCTCTTTTTCTGCAAGTGTGAAATCATCCTGACGGTTTCCCTCTTGTAAAATCAGTTCCAAGGAATCCATCCGGCTGACTCCTTTTAACCGTTCATTAAACTTTTCATCTATTTTTATGCCAAGTTCTTCAGCAAGCTGTTTCCAGGCCAAATAATGATAATGGGCTGTATCTGTGATGACACCATCAAGGTCAAATACGACTGCCTCTATCCCATTTTTATTCATTTCCCATTCCCCCTTGATTAAACACTGATTCTTTTTATAGATTCACTTCTATTTCCTCATTAACCAAATATTCATTTCCATTGATTTCAACTGTTAGGGCTGGACCGGAAATTAAAGTTACTGCCACTTGATTAGGAGTAAGCAAAATTTCTAGACGTGATCCCCTGCAATAGAATGGAAATGACATTTTTGACCAATCAGCTGGCAGTTTTGGATTAATTGATAGAGTATTATTTTTTAAGATAACGTTTGCAAACCCAAATACACCTGCAAGCCAGACGGAACCCAGAGATGCTGCATGGATTCCTTCATCTGAGGAATGCGGATTTGGACCTAAATCTATTAAACAGGCTTCCTGGAAGAAGCGGTAGGCTGCTTCCATATCTCCACAGCGTGCTGCAACAATCGCATGTATGGCCTTGCTGAGTGATGAATCGTGAATAGTATGCTTTTCATAATAATGAAGGTTCTTTGCCACAATATCAGCAGGGAACAGATCAGGGAATAAATACAGAAGCATAACGGTATCCGCTTGCTTTAATATTTGCATTTCATTTACTTCCTGGCGGGAATAGTCCAATAGAATAGCCTGGCTTCCCTGTTTTTCTTTATATTTTGCTAGATCAATTTCCGGTTTATTTAAAAACGTATCATCCTGAGGAATAATTCCCTCTTTATTTGGAACCGGCAAATATAAACGGTTTAAAAAGTCATTGCCCCGTTCGATGAGTTCTCCGTCTTGATCCCCGTATTTCCCCATAAAGAAAAGAGTCTGTTTGACATTAAAATAAGCCATATAGTTGGTATAGGCATTGTTGTCAATATGCTCGGTGTATTCATCCGGACCAATAACATCTTTAATCGAGAACTGTCCGTCTTCTTCAACAGCACGGCTAAGCCAAAAACGGCTTGTCTCTTTTAAAAGGGAAAGTCCTTCTTTTTTCATAAAATCTTCATCTTTTGTATTTTCAAAGTACTGAACAACTGCAAAAGCAATATCAGCGACAATATGATGTTCCGCTATAGCTGATGCTACCTTTTGGCGTATACCTGTCCTAATGTTAATCGCGGCAAATTCAGGTGTCTCTTCTTCTCCGGAAAATGCACTTTCCCATGGAAACAGGGCCCCTTCATATCCATTCAGCTGTGCCTTTTCCTTTGCCTGCTGCAGATGCAAATATCTATAGGTTAATAGCTTCTTAGCTGTTTTTGGTTCAGTAAAAAGGTGAAAGGGTGCAATAAAGATTTCCGTGTCCCAAAAAACATGCCCTTTATAGCCTTCACCGGTCAATCCTTTCGCTCCCACACTAAAGCGTTGATCATGGGCAGGAGTCATAATCTCCATGTGATAAAGGGCAAAATCCATGGCTGTCTGATCAAATTCATTTTCGGATACAATAGATACCCGCTTCTTATGCCAAAACTCCTGCCATTTGAAGGCTGACTTTTCAAGCAGTGTATCATAACCATCCAGTAAGGTCTCTTCTATTAATTGGAACGCATCCTTCTCCGGATCGTTTACACCTTGATCAAGCGAAGTGAACAATGCACCTGCTTTTTCTATGATAAATGGTTGGTTTTTTTTGATTTCGTGTTTAATCGATGTTAAAAGCTGACGATTTTTTGCAGAGAAATTGACATCAGTCTCACCCTGAAAAGTACAAGCCGCTGCCAGTGAAATCCTATGGGAAGACTCAGTTGTCTGATAAACCCCCTGCATGATTTTCTCATTATAAATACGGACTTTCTCCTCAATAAGATGCTGCTTTCCAAAGTTAGTCTGCTGTGCGTCGATACCTGTGACAATTTTTAAGACAGCGTCATTATCCAGGCTGGTAATCGTCACTTTGGAGGCCAACAAGTGCAGATTTTCCTTCGATACGAATCGCTGAAAAACAATCTGAAAACGCAATCCTTTAATTTCCCATAAAATTTCTCTCTTTACTTCTCCAGTTGCGAGAATTAATTCACGTGTGTAAGAATGGATCTTACCGTTTAACAAGGAAAAAGTGTCTCCGTTTATTTCGATTTTAAAGCCTGATATATCAGGAAGATTCACTAACTCCGAGGTCTCATTTACGGTTGCTTTATTATAAATTCCTGCAATATAAAGACCGCGGGTTTGCCCCGCGTAATCTTCTTCATGGGCAGCCCGGAGCCCAAGATATCCATTTCCCATTGCCATTAAGCTTGCAAACTTATTAAGTGAATGTAAATCAAATTTATCTTCCACTATTTTTCGGCCTTTTTTCATAAGGATATACTCACACCCTTCTCTGCAGATAGATAGAGTGCTTCGACTAGCTGCTGGATGATGTACCCCTGTTTCCCGTCTGCTACCATGACGTTCTTGCCTAAACATTTATCCACAAAGGCTGCCATACTTTTCTGATGGCGGTTTGAACTCGGGTCTGCCTCCGGCCTATTTTCAAGAAGGACCAATTCGCCTTCGTGATCTGTATAAATTTGCGCCGGGAAAAGCGAGGCGCCTGCCCGTTCTCCGCAGAACTCTACATTCATGATGGAGGATTCCTTTATATTTAAAGCAAATGAAGTTTCGATTTGTAATAGTCCGCCATCTTTAAACTCAATGAACCCAAAAAAGGAGTCCTCAACCTCGTATTTTGATGGATCCCATTCCCCAAATGTTCCCTTCGACTTTTTGTTCCCTATTTTTTGAAACATTTTTGCTGTGACCTTCTCTACTTCAGGGTAACCAAGAACATATAAAGCAGCATCCAGCATGTGAACTCCTATATCAATTAAAGGGCCGCCGCCTTGCGCTTCTTTATTGGTAAAGCTGCCCCAGCCTGGAACTCCGCTGCGTCGCAATGCCTGTGCTTTTACCACATAAATATCCCCAAACACACCCTCGTTTACTTTTTCTCTTAAAAGTGTCGCATCATCTGAAAACCGATGATGAAAATTATAGGCAAGTACCCGATTATTCTTTTCAGCCGTCTCCATCATCATTCTTGCTTCTTCTGATTTAATGGCAGGAGGTTTCTCACACATTACATCACAGCCAGCCTCTAATGCCTGCATAACATGTTCGAAATGAAAACGGTTTGGCGAGCAGATACTCACGATATCCGGATTTTCCCTGGCATACATTTCAGCAGCATCGGTATAGTATCGAGGGATTCCATTTCTTTCAGCGAAATTTCTCGCACTATCGGCATGGCGGCTTACAACGGCTACAATCTCAACTTCTTCCCGCGTTTTATAGTAGGCTGCATGAACATTTTCAGCGATCTGCCCACCGCCAATTATGGCAACTTTCTTTTTAACCACGACGAAACTCCTCTCAAGTTAATGAAGCTCTAAGATGGTGCAATGCAGCAAGATATTCGGATTCAGGATCATTACCGCGAATACGGCATTCAAGAGTTAAGAAACCATCATAACCGTCTTCCTTTAATTGATTAAAGTGCTTTCTGAAATCCAATGATCCGCTTCCAGGCTGAAAGCGATGATTATCGGCAAGGTGAATGTGTCCAATTAAATCACGATTCTTGTGTAATGCCTCTGAAATATCGTCCTCTTCAATGTTCATATGATAAAAATCAGCAATAATTTTTACATTTTTAAAATTGTTTTCTTCTATATAACGGCGTGCATCTGCTAAAGTATTAATCATATGATCCTGATAACGGTTTAGCGGTTCAAGGAAAATGGTTGTACCTGTTTCCTCCGCCACTTTATCAAGATATACAAGTGATTGCATTACCGCTTTTCGGTCTCCTGCAAGGCTTCTAGGTGAAACCATAGGAGGAAGACGGAAGGTAAACATTCCCCATGCTGCAGGTACCACGATCCCTTTTCCGCCTACTTCTTTTAATGCTTCAAGGATTTTTTTGATTTCTGCCAATCCATTAAGCCTGCGTTCTTCAATAAAGTCTCCGATCCAGCCATTATAGCCGCCGCAAGCGGTTGTAACTGGCAAACCTGTTTCCTGAATCGCTTCTTTTACCTCTTCTATATGGTCCACTAGTAGTTTTCCATCAATTTCAAAGCCTTCAAAGCCAGCTTCCTTTAAATATATAAATTTTTCTTTGATGTTTTCCGGAAAAAATGCCTGGTTCTGTGTACCAATTCTCATTGATTTTTCCTCCTTTTTCCCTAAAGCAGTCTTAATTAGCCTACAATAAACAAGGGGCCGGACAATGCCGGCCAGTTGTTTTACTTTTTATATTCAATACCCATCTTAATGCTCAGCTCTGGATGCTGGTCTACATATTCCATATAAGCCTCGGCACTTTCCTTGAATGGTACAACTGGATCAATAATATCCTCGCAATCAAGGTAACCATTCATAAGCAATTCCCAGCAGGTATCTTCAATACGCTTACGGTTCCAGCGCGGATAGTCCGGATTTGGCTCACTTGCAGCACGTGAGAAGACAATTTTAGCATTATTAAAATGAGCTTCCCGCCCAAAGTTTATTTCTGTTAATGGTTTTGCGAAAGCAACATATGAAATCGTACCGCCATAAGCGATTCCTCTTAATGCATCCTGAAGAGCCGCTGCGTTTCCACTCGTTTCTATAATTGAATCTGCTCCCAATTTATTGGTCAGCTTTTTCACTTCATAACCTACGTCACAGGATGTTGGATCGAAACAAACATCTGCTCCGTGCCGAAGCGCGATATCACGACGGTGGCTAAGAGGATCTACACCTACAACAATACTTGCACCCGCTTTTTTAGCCAGCTGAATAGCAATCTGCCCAATTGCTCCAAGTCCCACAACAACAACGTAATCACCAGCACGAACATGCGCATCACGAACGCCGCTCATAGCAAACTGTGCAGGGTCATAGCAAACTGCGTTTTGCCATTTAGCACCTTCAGGCATTTTACGAAGTCTGTGATTATCAACAGCATTAACAATAACGGTTTCCATGATAGGACCATATGTGCAGACTGTTTCGCCAATCTGATAATCCTTTACCTCACTGCCTGCTTCCACAATTTTGCCGACTACCATATTACCAAGCTGAAACTCCCCGAAGACAATCCCTGGTGCAGAACCTTCTTCACGGGGAAGGAACATGCGCCATTCTTCATCAAAATTTTCATTCATAAAAGGAGTCAGGCCGCGGAAGTCCACTACCTCAGTACCGTGTTTAGGAGAGGCAAATTCCACCTCTATTTTTACTTCGTTCGGCTGCACCTGACGATCTTCATATTCTAAAAATCCAGCTTCTCTTGGTGCTACAGCAACTAACTTTTTCATGACTTCATTACTTCCTCTCAAATTATATAATGTTGACATTTTTATTTATGGAAGATTCTATTAACCTTTTACCCCGCCCTCGGTGAGGTTGCCTTTAATAAAGTGCTCAGAAATGGCATACATAATAACAACCGGTAATGCTGTTACAAGTGATGCCGCCATCATTCTGCCCCATACATAATCTGGTGTACTGAATAATGAATTTAGACCGATTGGCAATGTAAAGTTTGCTGAGTCCGATAAAAAAATGGATGCAAACAAGTAATCGTTCCAAGCAATCATAAAGGAATAGACAAACACTGATATGATTCCTGAAATAGATAAAGGAATGATGATATAGAAAATAATCTGGATCCGGTTAAGCCCGTCAATCATCGCCGCTTCTTCTAAATCATCCGGAATCGTGTCAAAGTAGCTTTTCAGCATAAAAATCGCTGTTGGCAATGTTTGAACAATCATCGTGATAATGAGGGATGTTTTTGTATCGTACAATCCCAAACCGGAAATGATTTTAAATAATGGAACGACAAGCAGGATTCCTGAGAACATATAAACTGTATAAAAGCTTGCATTAATGGTAACGCGGCCTTTAAATTTTAATTTTGATAAGGCATAGGCACCAAATATCCCAATTGCCACGGATAAGATAGATGCCGTAAGTGATACGAACAAGCTGTTTTTAAAATAAGCAAGATATGGGAAGATATCCGGATTGAAAATATCTATATAATGCTGGAATGTCCACTTCTCCGGAAAGAACGTCGGAGTTGTCGATACGGCCTCCCTGGACGTTTTAAAGGAAGTCATCAGCATGATAAAAAACGGGAATAACGAAACAGCCAATAGGGCGATAAGTCCAATATAGAAGGATACTTTTTTTACAGCTCTATTCTTTTTCGTACTAGCCATTGCCATTTAAATTCACCCGCTTTCTGGAAAGCATAATTACAATAAAGAGAATGATGAAGAGAATCACAGATATAGATGATGCCTTGCCTAAATCGTTGAAAGCAAAAGCAGTTTTGTATAGATAAATACCTAAAATATCAACTTTATTTGTTAGCAGATATACATCTGTAAACATGTAGAACATCCAGATGGCCCTTAGTGTTATAACCGTTAATAATACAGGCATAATAGCCGGCAATGTTACAATTTTAAACTTTTCCCAGGCACTCGCTCCATCGATCTCCGCTGCTTCATATAATGTGTTATCAATGGTCTGAAGGATTGCCAGGAACGAAATAAACGCGTAAGGAAAATACCTCCAGATTGCAAATAATACAACTAAAAGAAAACTGCTTACTGGGTTATCAAACCAAAGAGGTGCTTCTTTAAATAGGTGAAGAACGTCTCCGCCCAAATAATTGATTACACCATAACCATTATTAAACATGTACTTCCATGCGAAAATAAGGGAAATAGATGGCGTTACATAAGACAAAATGATAATCGAACGTGCTGTCTTTCTAAATTTGAAGGGACGGTTAAAGAAGATGGCCACTGCTAAACCAAAAATCGTACTCCCCGCCACAGTAAGAACCGTATACAAAAGGGTAATCCCTAAGGATTTAAAAAACTCAGCGTCTGTCAGAATATCAATAAAATTTTTCAATCCTACAAATTTAGCACTTAATCGAGGATTTATTGGCTGGTCAAAGAAACTTATCTGTATGTTTGAAATCATTGGATACGCTACAAGTAAAAGCAGCAGGGCGAAACTTGGAAAAAGCAAAGCTAATGCCAATTTCGCATCCGATTTCTGTTTCAATTTTGTTTTCATGGTAACCTCCCGTGAAGTCTAATATGGCTCCATTTCAAGGATCTGCTCCCTAAAAATAATAAAGTTGTTTAAAAGGAACCATTGTATTTAAAAAGTTTTAAACAACTTTACGCCTTTAGGGAACTGGCTGCTTTTTGCTCTATAAGTTACAGCGGGGGAACGGCGATAAGGCATTCCCCCGAATTGGCTTACTTCTTCAATACATCTTCCAGCGATTTTTCAGCTGTCTTTAATTCACTCTTAACATCTTTTCCGCCAACAGTGATTCCATTAACTAATTTAGGAATGGCACCTGAGCTTGTCACATCACCCATTTTCAAGAAGTTCTTACCGTCTACCAGACCGAACACCTGAATGTCATTGTAGGATGCAGCAATCTCATTGGAAAGATTACCAAATGCTTTTACTACTTTGTTTGCCTGATAGTCCGGATTTTCGGTAACCTTCTTGTTAACAGGCTGCGCTCCGCCTGGAGACATTAGTACCCAAGCTGTCATGTTTTCAGGTTTCGAAAGAAATTCAACAAATTCCTGTGCAGCTTTCTTTTGATTATCCTCAAGACCAGAGGAAATGGTTAGTGCAGATACAGTTCCAAATACTGCTTTTGACTTTTGTTTCGGAATAGCAAAACCAATATTGCTGGCTTTTCCTTCTTCAAATACAGAAGGAAGGATATAAGTTGAATAAAGTGCCATTGGTACTGTTCCGTTCATAAATGCATCTTTTACTTCTGTAGTATCATTGGAGCCTGGCATTGTGTATTTAGCTAGATTTTGATAATAAGTTAAAGCTTCTTTCATTTCTGGTGTATCGATGTTTAATTTGCCTTTGCTGTTCAGTATATTGGCATTGTTTGAGAGGGCAAATTGCGAGAATGCCTGTTCAGAGAAGCCGCCTTCTACTGTAGGTAAAGCGATACCGTATTTCTTGTTTCCTTTATCTGTAAAAACTTTAGCAATCGCTAAAATATCATCCCAGCTTTTTGGCTCTTTTAACCCTTTAGATGCAAGCATTTCTTTGTTGTACCAAATCCCTTGCACCCAGCCGCTTATTGGTGCGCCGGTGAAGCTTTTACCGTCTTCAGTCTTCATTAGTTTTAATGCGCCTTCGTAATAGTTGTCCTTGCCGACTTTATCAATAATCTTGCTTACAGCGGATTTGTCTATCAATTCATCCTTATCCATTACTTTCGCATAATCCTGACCTACTTCAAGGACAGCTGGCAATTTGCCTGAGTTTGCAAGAGTTACAATTTTGGTGTTATAAGAATCTTCTTCTACTGGCACTTGTTTAATTTTTATATCCTTGTGCTCTTTTTCAAATTGTGCCACCAATTTGTTGATTACAGCTAAACGTTCTTGTTCTACTGAAGAGTGCATAAATTCAATTGTTGTTTTTCCGTCGCTGCTGCTTTGTTTGCTGCCGTTACAAGCGGTTAATGCCACAGCCAGAACTAAAATTAATACTAAACTTAATCCTTTTTTTATCATTCTCTTATCCTCCTAATTTGTTGGTTTTAGCCAAAGGAATTGATATGGATTTAATTCAATTTCACCATTAAAAACTTCGCCTGTCAGAACATCCTGGAACCTGCCATTTAATTCACAACCAGCTTGTCCATTTGTAAGATTGTGAAGTACATATAAACTTTCATTTTGACTAATTCTTTTAAAAGCAAAGATGCTTTTGCCAAAATCAAGGACTTCCATTGCAGCATTTGGATGGAATGCTTCCTGTGCTTTCCTGGCTGATATGATCTTACTAATCCCGGAAAACACCTTGAAACGTAATGACTCTTCATTCGCTAATTCCTGTTCAATTCCCAGCAGTGTGTATTTTTGCCTGTTTATCGATCTGTTCATTCCGGTTTTCTTTACACCTTCGTAATCATTTCGGGAACCAAGCATGCTTTGGATATAAATAGCAGGCACTCCCGGAAGGGTTAATAGAATGGAATGTGCTGCCATAAATCTCTTCACCCGAACTTCATCAGTGTCTGCTTGCTTATTTAAAGCATCAAGGAAAGTTACATTGATTTCATAAGGGCTTTCTGAACCATCAGGGTTTTTCTTGTAATTAACAAGGGCCCCCTCCTGCTTTAACTCCTCTACCATTGACAGGATTTCTTCCTCAGGTATGATGCCGCGAATAGGATTCAAGCCAATTCCATCGTGAGACGCAAGAAAATTAAAGAAGGTTGTATCCTTTCCTGTTGGAGACAGCTGACTTGCCCAGTTCGTTAATGCGCTTCCATTTCCGTTGTGAATGGCATTCAGAACGAGCGGCGGCAGCGGGAACTGATAGACCATATGAGCCTCGTCGTGCCCATTCCCAAAGTAAGCCACATTATCTTTATGAGGGACATTTGTTTCAGTAATAATGACAGTCCCTTTCGCCGCTTCATCAACTACATCTCGGAAAAGCTTTACAATTTCATGTGTCTTTTCATGATGGATACAGGTAGTGCCAACTTCCTTCCATGCAAATCCAATTGCATCAAGCCTGATGTATTCGGCTCCTTGCTCCAGATAAAACAGCAATACGTCAATCATCTTTAACAGGGCCTGAGGATTTCTAAAATTTAAATCAATCTGGTCGTCACTAAATGTTGTCCATATATGCTTTTCTTCACCATTGGCCAGAGTAAACTTTGTGAGCAGCGGATGTGCTCTTGGCCTTGTTACCATACTCAAATCGACGGCAGGATTCATTTCAATAAAAAAATTATCGTATTCCAGATTTCCTTTTAAGTATTCCTGGAACCACTCGCTTTTGGAGGAGATATGATTACAAACATCATCGAACATAATTCTCGCCGAGTTTGTTAACCTCTCAACATCCTCCCAATCTCCTAATAGCGGGTTAATTTTCTTGTAATCCACTACTGAAAACCCGTCATCTGATGTATATGGAAAAAAAGGAAGAAAGTGGACAATTGGAAACTTATCTGCCAGGTATCGATCAAACATTTTCTTAAAGGTTTCCAAAGTTGGACGGTCATTTTCCTGAAATTGATCTCCATAAGTTATCAAGACAAGATCTTTTTCGTCCCAGCTTTGTTTTCTTGGCTTTAAAAGCTTATCCTTTGTTTCACTAATTCGTTTACAAATGCTTTTTTCGATTTCTTCTATACTTTGGTCTTCATAAATAAAAGCTAGTCTTTCTTTTATGTTTTTCATAGTTTCCTCCTATGTGGTACCGCTCCCATAAACACATAAAAAAATTTACTTCTTCTTTGGCACCGCTTCCATAACACATAAAAAAAAAGTTAATAATTTATTTTTGGTACCGCTCCCATAAAAGTCTAAAAAAACGACTTTTAGATGACAACCAATCTATCAATCTTGTGGTACCGCTCCCATACGTGTAATATAATATAGAAAAAGCTTACTGTCAATGAAAGCCGTTTCATTTTTTTCATTAGATTTATGCCGGCTTGGAAGTACGATTTATCTCTTCCACAAATTTGAAAAAACAATAATTTTTATTGCTACTTTTGTTTTCCCTACCTATAATAAATACGTATATCGCTCCTACCTCCTATAACTTAGTGGATTCCAAATTATAGGCATATTAAATGACAGCATGCCAGTTTTAATAGATAGTGTGCTACAGTCAATAAATGAAAACGCATCCAACTCCCTATTGGTAACTAAACCGCTTTTATAAAATGCATGACGGATGAGCTGCCTTCTTAAAGCAGCAAGATGAAGGGGGAAGTCTTTTGGTCCACACGATTTACGATATTGCTCGTGTTGCCAATGTTTCAAAGTCTACTGTTTCACGAGTATTAAATAATCAAACTAATATATCAGAAGAGGCCAGAAATCGTGTATTAAAAGCCATTGAAGAGCTGAACTATCAGCCAAGCAAGCTTGCAAGAGGTCTTTCTGCCGGTTTTGATGCCATTATGGTTGTTTCACGTTCAGCAAAGACAACCGCGAATAATCCATTTTTCTCGGAGATTATTCATACCATCTCAACTAAAGCTGAGGAAGAAAATTTTGATGTCATCCTACAGACTTCGAAAAACAGTGATGATGAAAGAAATAAATGTATCGCAAAAATAAAAGATAAAATGGTAAAAGGAATTATTATGCTGAGCTCCCCGGCAAATGAATCCTTTTTTGAGGAATTAGATGTCTATAATATCCCTATCGTCGTTATTGGAAAGGTTGATGGAAACTATAAAAATATCTATTCTGTGGATACAAATAACTATCAGGATACCTATGATCTAACGAATTTATTAATTGAATATGGCCACCGGAATATTGCTTGTATGCATTCACCGCTGGAATATCACGTTTCCGTTGACCGTTTAGAAGGCTATAAGGCATGTTTATCGGAACACAGCTTTCCAATTAGACAGGAATGGGTAATAGACAGCGGGTACACAGTGGAAAGTTCTTATGAAGCTGCAAAAAGATTCTTTCTTTCCGGTAAATGGCCAACTGCAGTTTTGGCAACGGATGACCTAAAAGTTATGGGTTTATATAAAGCCGCTGCTGAATTGGGAATTTCAATACCAGGAGAGATTTCCATTGCGGGCTATAGCAACACCAGCTTTACTCCATTTTTGTCTCCATCCTTAACGAGCATAGAAATTCCGGTTACAAATTTAGGGGAAGCAGGAACCAATATTCTTTTTAGAAAAATAAAAGAGAACGTCGCATCCGAATCAAAGATCCTCATTCCAACTGCAAAAATCATCCAAAATTCGGTCCTAAAGATTCCTTCTTGACCTGCATGAAAGACTGCAGGTCTTTTTTATATTTCTAACTTTGCATACTGCCTTTTTTTGGAAATTAATGTTTTGAGTATAAAAGTCCTATTTTTCCACCTTTCCTGCCATGTTAATATGTCATTGGAAGAAGATTTCCAAATAATAAAATGACAAGGGGACTTTACGTGATCACAAAAAAATCCATAGCTGCATCTGTTCTTGCCACTTCCTTCATTTTTTCAGGCGGTTTACTATCTGTACCTTCTATTACACATGTTTCCGCTGCCCAGACAACAAATTATCAAACACAATTGAATACGTTCTCATCTTATTATGCAGGAATTTTACGAACTCTGGACAACTATTCAAATAAACTGGACAAGGCAAAAACCGAAAAAGAAGCCATGGATATTTATGACCAGTACCTCACATACTTTGAAAAAGTATTAGATACAGAAGCCCCAATCAAAGGTTATACCTCCGAAATCCAGCAGATGGATGAATATATTTATAACAGTTTAATAGAAATGTATAATTTTGAGGTTGACACAATCGATTATGAAAATGGCGACCTTTCTGCAGCAGATTATAAAAAAGCTTATCAAAATATGACCAGCTATGTGGCTACACAGGACACCCTTTTCAAAAAGGCCGCTGCATCCTATAAAGCCAAGTACAAAGTTACTTTTGGCAAAGACATGCTCTATCTCCTTGACCAAAGTGCAGATTCAGAAGTACCACCGATCCAAGGGAACACATATACAGTGAAAAAAGGCGATACACTTTACAGCATTTCCAAAAGAAATAAAACCACTGTCAGCACGTTGAAAAAGCTAAACAATCTTAAGAGCGATTTTATAAGAGTGGGACAGGTAATCAAACTGCCTTCAGCGCCTGTTAACACTCCAGCTCCTTCTGCTGCTTATACTGTTAAGAAAGGCGATACACTTTACAGCATTGGCAAAAAGGTAAAGTTATCTGTTGCTGAACTTAAGAAATTTAACAACCTGAAAAGTGACCGGATTTATCCTGGGCAAGTGCTTAAACTGAAAAAGTAAACTATTAAAAACTGCCGAATCTAATCGGCTGTTTTTTTTGTATAATCTAGTTACATTAAACAAAGGTCGTGTGGTATGAAATCACGTAAACTGCTTATCTTATCAATCATCAGCAGTATTTTTACTATTCTATATGAGGTTTACCAATGGAAACTCGTAGATCTTTTATCTCCGTTCATCGCACCCTTTCTGTGGCTTTTTCTATTCGGCTTTTTTGCTTTTGTTACTTTTAAATCCTTTAAACATCTTTTTAAACGCAAAGATTGGATACCATCTATAATCCAGACTGTCACCCTCCTTGTCATTATTTTCTTTCCATTTACTAAGATGACTCTTGATATGGATTTTAAAATGAATAAGCATGAGAGGGAGAAAGTAGTTGAGATGGTCCAAAATAACAAACTTAAGCAGGAGGACCCCGAATCAACTCTTATCCAATTGCCACGGCAATATAAACATCTTTCTAAAGGGGAAGGAGAAATAGTAGTTGAAAAAGCAAAGAACGCTAACTACATACTATTCTTTACATACAGAGGAATTCTGGATAATTTTTCTGGCTTTGTCTACTCATCAACAGGACAAAAACCCTCCCGTAATGCTTTTAATGGTGATTTTAAAGAGGTTGAAAAGCTAGATAAGCATTGGTACTTTGTTGGCTCATATTAGCAAGGGGGCACACTATAAACTCTGGGCGGAGGATTTAGCTGCTGGCTGACCAAAATCCGGCATATTAAAAAGGGCTTGGAAAATTCCGAGCCCTTTCTAATTCTATTTTCTATTGCCATCCATCCTGCAGGTTAAGGTCGAGGGTACTAACTTCCTCGCCGCTTACAAAAAGCTTACCGCCTTCAATGGTAAATTCTTTATCAAAATTATATATAGCGTCATTTTTATACTCTTGAACAAATGCAATTTTATATTGTCCATCCGCGAGGCGTCCTTGATAGAAGCCGTTTTGTATCCAACTAGAAGCAATCGGCGTTCCGTCGTAGGAACTAATAGATATATAGCCCTCTGTTACAAGTTCTTGACCATTTTTAACAGTACCCGAAACCGTTACAGCGGGTACCTGAATATCAAGCTTCTCTGTCTGCACACCATTAACATATAACTGGCCTGACTTTATACTAAATTCAGTACCCGAATTAAATGTTGTATCATCATAGAGATATACGTCGTTTACCTTGTAAGCCCCATCTGGCAAACGAAATTGGAATCTGCCTTCCTCATTTGACTGGCCCCACAGCCAAATAGGATTATCAGCATCATTCATTTCCGAAATAGAAAGCCCACCCATTACAGGACTTCCCGATTCTGTAAGTGTCCCCGTCAATGTGATCGGAGGAACTGAAATTTCCAGTTCACTTTGCAATTGGCCATTTTCATAGGTTTTTCCATCAACAATAGAGAATGATTGATTTATATAGCCCATAGTTCCATCCTCAAGGTCAACCTCATTTACTGTATAATCCCCGTCACCCAGGCGCATAGTAAAGGTGCCGTCACTATTAATACTCTTATAGGAGTAAAAACTGTTGTCAGCAGTACTAACAGCGATAAAGCCACCCGTTACAATTGCGTCTCCATCTTTAACTAAAGCATGTAAACTAACAGGCGGAATCTGAAGCTCCAAAAGGGACTGCTCTTTTCCGTTAACAATCAATTTGCCATTGATAATATCAAAAGTGGCTGAGAATGCAACTTCCTGGTCTTCCTCAAATAAATAAGCACCTGTAACTTTATAGTTTCCGTCTGTTAAACGTAAGGAGTAAATCCCTTGCTCATTTGTTTGAGCAGAATACCATTCATAATTTCCATCCTCAGAAGACTTTTCAATATCCACAGCACCCTGAAAGGAAGTCCCCGAGTCTACCAGTTTTCCGCTAAAGGTAACAGGTGGCAGCTTAATGGTTAATGCTGATACCACATGCCCATTCTGCACAAGTTTTCCATTATGAACTTCAAAAGAAATATTTACAGGCGTACCGCGATATTGTTCATCAACATAGGTGGCAGCATAAAAGCCATCCTGAAATCTATATTGAAATGCTCCCTTGGAGTCAACAGGCGTTCCTATCCAAATATCCTCACCAGCGGCTGTCCTACCCTCAAAATTTACATAAGCATTCGTTACTGGTCTCTTCCCATCAGAAAGAGTACCTTTGACGTTTAGATCTGGAACCTTTATTTGAAGCGAGGAAACCTTTACTCCATTAATATAGACCTTGCCTTCTTTTACTTCAAAGGTTGTAGCTGGCCATGCCGAATAGGTTTGGTGATCAATACCTATGGTATATTTCCCGTCAGGGAGCTTTCTTAAAGCAAATTCTCCTTGATTGTTACTTACAACATACTGAATGAACTCTGTATCATATTCATTTTCGGAAAGAAGCCTTTCTAAAACTATACCTGCTTCCGTTAATGGTTTGGAGGAATCTCCGACCATTCCTTTAATTGAATTAACAGGAATGTTAATAGATAGGCTTGTTTGTGGCTCGCCGTCTACTAACACTTTTCCAGCTTCCACTGTGAATCCCAACTGATAACGATAGAATCCATTATCAATCTGAATTCCAAACAAATAGTAATTTCCGTCCGGAAGGGAAGCAGAAAAACTTCCATTGCTTTTTGAAGATACAGTATAAATTTCTTCCTCTTCTTCACTATATTTTGAAATAATTAAATCTGCTTTTAAACCATTGCTGCCTTCCTTTAATACACCATTGAAATTACTTGCTTCTGCTGAAGGCTTCTTCGACTGTTCCTTTTTGGAAAGGGGGATCTCGCCTTCTTTTAACCCTTTAATCTTACCTTCTTTTACAACAAAATTTTTATTAGTACTATACCAGGCGGTCGTTTTACCTTTTACACCTTTAACAGTATATGTTCCATCCTTCAAATTTGTCTTAAAGGACCCGCTGCCATCAGTCATAATAGGAATCCATTTTCGGCTTCCCTGTTCGCTTACCATAACTAAGGTGTTTTTTAAGGGAGCTGCCTTCTCTTTAATTGTCCCCTTTACCAACTTTGAAGGTACGTCCTTTATTGCTGCTGCATTTGCATTACCAATTGCAACGCTCAATACCATGAACATTAACAAAAACAAGTGAATTGCCTTTTTACCCATTCCTTTTCCCCCGATTCATAAAAGTAAAAAATAATAGCCTTCTACTAGAAAACTATTATTTCCTCCAAGTAAATATATTCATTTTACATTAATTAACATCCTTTTAACTTTTTACCAAAAATACTTTTTCCTTCTACAATATTCCCCTTGACTTCGCCCATCCTTCTTTACTTACAACAAAAAAGCAGCGAAACATAATATCGCTACTTTAAAAAAACTATATAGGTCTTTAAAAATTGTTGTCGCGAATTCTCTTTAGAAATGGCCCACTGATCAAAGTTTAAATTTCGCGATAGTTGTTTGTAATTCTTCCGCTAAGTGAGCTAAAGATTGAGATGCAGCATTTACTTCCTGCATAGTGGCTAATTGCTGTTCTGATGCAGAAGCTACTTCGAGTGTGTTTTTCGATGTGTGACTGGCAACCGTGGCCATTTCATTAACAATCACTGCAACTTCTTCTGAACCAGAACTGATTTCTTGTGACACAGCAGAAATACTATTAATTTGTTCACCGATTTCATCCATTGAATTAAGTATTTCCGTAAAAGCTGTTTCTGTATTATGAGCAATACCCAGACCATCTGAAACTTTTTCTTTAACATCATTAATCGATTTTACCGTTCCATCTGTGTCTACTTGGATTTCCTTAACAAGATTTGAGATTTGGCCTGAGAACCTGCGAGTCTGTTCGGCTAATTTCCGTACTTCATCTGCAACCACTGCGAAGCCTTTACCAGACTCCCCTGCTCTTGCAGCCTCAATTGCTGCATTCAAAGCAAGCAAGTTAGTTTGGTCTGATATCTCCATGATTAACATGACAATTTTTCCTATATCGGATGAGTGAGAATGTAATTTTTTCACTTTCTCATCTGTTACAATTACTGAATCATGAATAAAGGTCATTTGCGATAATGTTTCCTTTACAAGACTTGCTCCATTAGTCGCCATTTGATTAGTGGAATGGGATAAGTCGGAAACTGACTCGACGCTTTCTGCTATCCTCGCAATTCCAAGCACAGTTTCTTCAACAGCCCTGGCAGATTCCTTAGATTTGGAGGTCTGTTGTTCCGCTCCTATTGACACCTGCTGAATAGCCGTTGTAATTTGTTCCGTACCTATCATGGTTTCATCAGCACTGGCCATTAATTCTTCTGCGGAAGCAGCAACTTGAGTAGCACTTATCCCAACCTGCTGAATTACTTCCCGGAGATTATTACTCATTTTTTGAAAGGCAAGGTTAAGACTATATATTTCATCCCTGCCTTTTACTTCGATTTCATTTACCGCCAGATTCCCCTGAGCAATTTCCTCGGCATTTTCCTTCAATCGGGTAATAGAGTTCACAATATTTCTTGTCAGTAAAACAGAAAATGTTCCACTCCCAATAACAAGTATTACTACTGCAATAATCGAAAACATGATGATTGAACTAATTTTACTCTGCAAATCATTTTGCATTTGCTCATATTGAATATTAATCATTCTCTTTAACTCATAAACGTCGTTAATAATTCCTTTTGTCCGAAGGGATTGGCGTTTCACCTCTGCCTCATTAGATTCAACAACCGCCTTTTTGGCTTCTTTATAAAGCTCCACATATTTTAAATCGATTCTATCAACTAATTTTCTTTGGTCAGGATCTTTGATGTTTTTATTTAAATTCCCCTGACTAACTTTTGTATTATCCAAATCTTTATTTACATCTACACTATTACTTGCAGACATATTCAAAGAATAGGAGCTTAAAGATTTCTGTAAACTATTTATTTGACCATTTAATGTTTCGACCATTACTAATCTATTTACTATTTCATTCGTTGAAGAGTTTAATGATTTCAATTGAACGATGTTATAAGCAATAATGACAACAGATAACATCAAAGGGATAATAGACATTAATAAAATTTTCTGTTTTAAGCGCATTACTCAATTACCTCTCAATCTTACGGTTCAATGGTAAGTGAACCAGATTCTAATTTTTCCTGCTGTGTTTTTAAAATGCTTTTTTCTTCCGCTGAAAGAGAAATAATACGAATAGGTGCTAGCCCAACGCCATTCTCTTTTATACCAAGTACCATATGCTTTCTCGTTAATGTATGGTTTGTTTTTAATTCTTTAGCCACATTGTATACGGCCACATCTATTTTCTTGAGCATTGAGGTGGTAACTGCTTTTTCTGCTATATAAAATTGATCACTATCTACACCAAAACCAAATACTCCTGACCGCTGGGCCTCTAATAACGCTCCTACTCCAGTAAATCCCGCCGCAGGATATATATAATCCGCCTTTTTTTGAATCATACCTTTTGCAATCTGAGCTCCTAATTTATCATCACCAAAACTGCCAGCATAATTTGAAATAACAACAGCATTAGGGTTCGTTTGTTTTACCCCTGCTATAAATCCCTTTTCAAATTTCCTTATTAAAGGAACATCCATACCGCCCAAAAATCCCACCACATTACTCTTTGTTTTCATACCTGCAATTAATCCAAGTAAGTAGGAACCTTCCTCTTCCTTAAAGGTTAATGAGTAAATATTAGGTAAATCCGAAACTCCATCTATTAATAAAAACTTTTGTTTTGGATATTTTTTTGCTGTTTTCTCTAAAGCTTCTTGCATAGCAAAGCCCAAACCTATTATCAAATCATTTTTACTTTTAACTAAATCCTCCAGGCCCTTCTCGTATGTTTTTGTCTCTTTAATTTCCCGATAGTCAAAGGAGATATTAAGTTCATCCCTCGCTTTTTCCAATCCGGTAAATCCAGCATCTGAAAATGATTGGTCACCAAGTCCAACATCAGATAACATGATGCCAATCTTTACTCTTGGCTTACCCTCTGCCTTATCTTTATTAGAGTTTGAACAACCCGTCATAATTAACAAAACTGATAATAAAATGAACACTATTTTTCTCAACTTACTCTCTCCATTCAGCCTATAACCTCTACACATTTACAGAGATATACTTTTACTTTCACGCATTATATCGGTATAACATTAATGAAGTTGAGTAATTAGGAATTATTCTATCTTTTAAATTAATTCAAAACATTCTTTTTCTGTTTTCTTCATAATTATTGCTACTATCATTAGAAATAAATGTCTATCATTTGAGTCACTTCCATGCGATCATTGAATTCAAAAAAATGGATTAATCCTATTAGGACCAATCCATCAGTAATTTAATTACAATATCTCGAATGTATAATCTACGAAATAAATCTCTATATATAGAATAAAAAAAAACTGAGTACAGACGATTGAATAAGTCCTTTTAATCTTTGATTAGGAGCATTGGAAACCTCCAGAGGCTCGCGAACTAGAACAGTCCAATCTACTTCTTGATAGCCATTTCACTGTATGTAACACTTGATTTTCCATTTTGCCAATTTTAAATAAAAGTGGTTATAAAAAGCTTGTTGAATGACATTCAAGCAGAAGTTGGATATTAATTTGAATTTACTGAGTCTCCATCGATCAATGTGACATAAATACGTTCATGTTCTACAGGTTCATCAGCTAGTAGTTTAAGTAGGTGTTCAGCTGCTAAAGCTCCCCACTTTTGTTCAGAATAATCAATAGTTGCGAGCCGTGGTCGAATATATTGTGCAACCTCTATATTGTCAAATCCAATAATATGAATATGTTCTCCTACACACAAACCTGTTTTAGCTAAATAATTATACATACCAATAGCCATTTCATCATTAAGGCAAAATACAGCCACTGGCTCCGAATACTCTTTTACAATTTGTTCTGCAGCCCGTTCACCAGCTTGTTTATTAAAGTTTCCTTCAATTTGGACAAATTGAACATGCTCGTATCGCTTTACCGCTTGCCTTGCAGCTTGAAGGCGCTGATTGGAATCATAAGTGAAGCTCGGTCCAGTAACAGCGTAAATTTTACGGTGACCTTTCTCAATCAAGTAGTCAATTGCTAACGTAGCCCCCGCTTTATTATCCAGAAGCACTTGATTTATGTTAGGGTGCTTCAATTCACGATCCAAAACAACTAATTTATGCCCTCGGTTTGCGTAGTTAATTAATTCTTCACTTGAGAAAGTAGCATCTAGTATAATTGCACCGTCAATCATACGTTCCGGAAGAAAGCGATGAGATTCCCTTCCGGTGCAAACGATAAGTTCATATCCTTTCAGGCTTAAGGCTTCCTGCATTCCCTGTAATAGCTGTCCGTAAAAAGCACCGCCGTAATTGGTAAGAAAGACTCCAATAATTCTGGTTTCTTGTTTTTTTAGGGATCGTGCAGCTGCGTTTGGAATATAATTCAATTCATTGGCAATGGCAATAATTTTGGCTGCTGTTTCTTCTGTTACTTTTGGGTTGCCATTTAAGGCATATGAAACAGTTGAGATAGAAACGCCAGCCTTTTTAGCGATATCTTTTATACTTACCACTTTGTTCTCTCCTATCAGCTTATCGTAATAATTATTATACATTGTTCCAAGTTTAATAATTATATTAATTATTTATATTTGACTTAAAAACGATAGCCTCGTACGGGCGCAATTTCCCAATTAACGGGCTGGTTTCATAATTCTTTAGAAGTATTTCACCAGTTAGCAGAGTCTTTGTTAAGTCACAATCAATAATTTTATCGGTAAAATTACAAAAAACTGATACGCAATCGTTTTCCCATATTCTTTTGTATGCAAATAACTCCGGTTCAGTCTCTAATAAATTATAATCACCATAAACAATCAAATTCATATTTTTTCTCAGGAATATTAACTTTTGATAATATCGAAAAATAGATTGAGATGACAGACGGTCATTCTTTGCATTAATATCAACATAATTAGGGTTTAAGGAAATCCATGGGGTTCCTTCAGTAAAACCTGCCATAGGTGAGGAATTCCATTGCATAGGCGTCCGGGCATTATCCCTGCCTTTGGCATGAATTGAAGCAAAAATTTGTTCTTCTGTATATCCTTTTTGAAGCCGTTCCCTATACATTTGATAGGTTTCAATATCTCGATAAAAGGACAGGTCAGTAAAATGAACGTTGGTCATTCCAATCTCCTCTCCTTGATAGATAAAAGGGGTTCCGCGCATTAAATGTAGAAGTGTTCCTAGCATTGTTGCACTTTCATAACGATAAACAGAATCATTTCCCCACCTTGAAATAATCCTTGGCTGATCATGATTACTCCAAAATAGACTGTTCCATCCTTTAGCCTCTAACCCATTTTGCCAGTGGGATAAAACTCGTTTTAAGTCATTTAGATCTAATGGCTTTAAATCCCATTTTTGTTTGCCAGGTTCTTCATCAAGGGCTATATGCTCAAATGAAAAAATCATACTTAGTTCCTTTTGGTCTGGATCAGTATACAAAAGAGCCTGTGATAAATCAGCTCCCCCGGTTTCACCAACTGTAACGACCTCCTGTCCCTGCAGAACTTTTTTGTTCATCTCTTGTAGATATTTATGAAGGAGGGGGCCATTTGCAATTATATTAGAGTCAATTTCTTTTCCAATTAAATCAATCACATCAAAGCGAAATCCCTTTATTCCTTTATTAATCCAAAACTTCATCACTTCATACATAGCCCTGCGGACGGGCGGGTAGTGCCAGTTTAAGTCAGGCTGTTTCTTACTAAACATGTGTAAAAAATATTGATTGGTCTCGCTGCTATATTCCCAAGCACTTCCACCAAAAATAGACCGCAATTCACTTGGAGGCTGTTCCCCTTTTCCATCCCGCCACACATAATAGTTTCGGTAAGGACTTTTTATATCTCGGCTGGCCTCGATAAACCATGGATGTTCGTCGGAGGTATGGTTGGCCACTATATCCATCATAATTCCAATTCCTCGTTGGGAAGCTTCAAAAATCAGCTGGTCCATGTCTTTCATGGTTCCATATTCGGGATTAATAGAGTAGTAATCACTGATATCATACCCGTTATCATCATTTGGCGAGGCATAGACAGGACAAAGCCAAATGATATCCACACCTAGTTCTTGAATGTAATCAAGTCTCGAAATAATCCCTTGAAGATCCCCTATTCCATCTCCATTTGAATCTTGAAAACTTCTAGGATAAATTTGATAGACAACACTTTTATGCCACCATTCAGGCTTCATATGGACACTCCCTTTTTAAAAATAAGAAAAGCCGCGGTCAACCTCTGACCGCTGGCCTCTCTACATATAAATTTCAATTGTATGTTCACTATCAGCCAACAGCTGTTGAAGCTCCTGCTTTGCAATTCTAACTCCCGTTTGGCGGTATCGGTTACCGATTGTTTCAACGGAAGCCTCATTACCATTGATGACAACACGTCTCACGGCATTACCTTCAACGTGATAGATAAAGGTCACCGGTTGATTTTTCACCGTAAATTGGAATTCAAGTCCATCGAGGTCCTGAGAGAGAACTGGGTCAATAATCAAATCCTCCCCGTCCAAACGAATCCCAAGACTGTTTGAAATCAACTGGTTCATATAAATTCCAGGGCCGCTTGAGTAAATGCGCCAGCCGCCTTTTACCGGTACAGTGCCTTGACGAAGCTGTTCAAACTGCTCTCCGGCATCATAACGGGTATTAAATTTGCCATCAGAGCTGCTAAAATAAGCGTTGCTTTGTCTCCGCTCTGCATTTGGAACTACCTCTTGAATGCCGATAGGATTAATAACCTCTAATCCCTTCCAAACTTCCCCGGCCTTTCCAAGCTTCGCCATTGCTTCAATAAAGCGAATATGGGCGTGCACATATTGAAGACCGACTTCACGGCCAAAATTGGATGCTTGTTCAGCCCGTTTAAAGTGAGTGCTGACACCGCCAGCATAGTTAGCAGGACGGTCCATTAAGCGGACACCATCTGGATGGTAAAGCTTCTCTTTAATTATTTGATAATGAGATTCCGCACTTTCTGGTGTTAAAAGCTCGGAAATAATGCCGCGATTCATCGGAAGAAGACGATAATGAACGCCTGTTTTCTCATCAGTTGGATGAAGCATCAATTCGGCTTCACCTGGCTTTTCCATATAGACAAATCCAGGAAGGACGTCTGTTTGCAGCATATATTTATTAAAATCAGCTTCAATTCCTTTAGCTAACGCTTGAAGCTCCTTCGCTTCTTCCTCGTCTATATCCACCATTATCTGTGAGAGCTGGTTTAGAACCTGGTATGCCAGTGCAACTGTCCAGCCGCTCACCATATATTTTTTCAAGTTGGCATTGGCCGGTTGCAGGGTATCATCCCAATCCCCATCTCCATAAGAGGATAAATAGGTATCATGAATGAAATGACTTGTAATATAAGAAATTTCTTTTTTCGCATGTTCAAAAATCGT
Source organism: Neobacillus terrae (assembly GCF_011393025.1). Lineage (GTDB taxonomy): Bacteria > Bacillota > Bacilli > Bacillales > Cytobacillaceae > Neobacillus_A > Neobacillus_A terrae. The sequence goes on from NZ_JAAOEO010000013.1 coordinate 94,535, forward strand.
AGCATGTTCTTCGGTAAACTCGAAGCTTCCCTTCTTTGTAAAAGGAACCTTTTCTTTCAAAATCCCAAAATCCTTGGTAATTGCTAGATAATCACTCAATACCTTTAACGGCCAAACAATGATATCGCCGTGGCTATCCTCTTGTTGGATTCGATAATATTGATCGAACATGAACCATTGTGGCCAGTTGCCATCATCCTCATATTGATGGGAATAAACGGTCTTAATGATTTCACGTACGGAATCATATTTTTGTGTCGCAAGGAAGTATTCAGACGGTCCTTGGCAGACATCACGCGTACCCCATGCAGCTCCGCCATATTGTTCCAGTCCATGAGGAACGGAGTAATGAACGAGCATATTATGCGTATACCACCATGCTAAGTCATTGAATTTCTCCATTTTTTCATTCAAGCTTAAATGGAACCCATTCATTAAAGAACGGTAAAATTCACGGTATTTAGCGATTTCTTCTTCCATTTCGATCGGAGCAAATGGCAATTTTTCACCGCGGAGAAGGCCTTGAATGGTCATCGTCCATTCAGAAGTTCCGCCTACTTCAACCACTAACAGAGATGCTTCAGCTAAAGGCTGCTCATCCTTAACCTCAATCTTGGCACCTGTTACTTGCATGCGATAACGAAGATTTGGATAAACTTTTGCACTGTCGGAATTCTCATCAGCAAACACAGAAATCACTTGGTCGTCCAATTTGAATTCGAATCCTGTCTCATACTCGTTATTGTTCATTGAAACCTGATTCGTAACGAGGTAACGATAAGACTTCCCGCTTATAGAACGCACAGTCAATTGCAATTCAGGTGTATCCAGTGTTGTAAAGTTGGTAATAACGAACATTTCATCTGCAGTCTTGTAAAACCAACGGGCATAGTTAAAACCAAGCTCAAACATAGACGGCATGGTCAATAGGCGGAAAGCTCCATCGATTTCAACATAAATCCGCTGGCCGGAAGTTTTCATCACGTTCAGTGCATTTCTAGCATTGGTCAACATTTTATTAAAAGAAGTATTACCAACAACCACCTGTGAGTTAAAAATACCGTACATATAAGAGGTAGTTGTTAGTACATCCTCTCTCATTTTTGCATTATTGCCGGTCATAAGAATGTGACCATGCGGACGTTCAACAATAAGTTCTTTTTCCTTTAAAATCACATGTTCATGTGTGTCTGTGAAGAAGGATAATAGCGAATCTCCTTCCCGTTCCTCTTGATGACGTTCTGGATATAATTGGTTAATTTCCTCAAGAGTCATTGAAACGGTCTGTAACGGGGCTTCAATAGGAGTCACCAACTTTACTTGTTCCACCCTATGAGCTGCTTGTTGATTGTGCGCCTTAACTTTCATCCAAGCCTCTGTAACTTCTATTTCAAACTCTAATTCGGTAATAGCCGCATCATGGTTTTCTTTAAAAAGACTATAGAAAACAAATTGGGCTTCCCCTGCTAAATGAATCCGTTCAGACTGTAAGGCAGTATAAGCAAATTCATATTGATATACATCATTAGAAAGCTGTTCCTTTGCTAACACCTCAGGCTCATTCGTTTCTTTATACGACAGCCCAAAAAATTGAAATCCATCAGTGGAAAAACCAGTTGCATTTGTTAATGCGCCTTGCTGCATATACGGGAACATTCCGTGCTGCGGCTGGTTCTGACGGGAACAAACGATGTACCCTTTATGAGCATGATCAAAAACCTTATGGTCAATATATTGGGATAAAAAGGCCTCATTGGAGCGAACCGCCCCTTTTTCCGCTAAGCCTAAGTCCTGCCCGTAAATAACGTCAACTACTGCATCCTCACCTTTTAATGTCACATCCCAGAACCAAACCCCTTGGTCCGTCAAAGAAAAGACAACTTTATACTCGATTCCCTTCACATTTCCCTGTGAGATCACACTTGTTTCGGTATAACTGACTTTACTGTTAGAATGGACCCCCAACAAAGGAAAGGCTTGAACCTTTCCTACATCATGAATACGTAAATAGAGATTATTTAATGAACCATCAATCGGATTGGCTATCCATTGATTTAGCATAATGTTTTTATATGCAGCTTCAAAAATATCCCCAGTGTTTATAAAGGTAAACTGATAATTCCCTTTTTTTATATGAAACTTTGAATCTGTCGTCGCTGTCATATTGTTCTCCTCACTTACTTACTTGACTAATTTGAACGAAAAAGTGGTTACATGTTGACTATCAGGACCAATGTAAGCTTCAAAGCTACCCTGGTCACTTGTATATTGAAGGTCTGAATGATAATACCTTAACTGCTCTTCAGTTATTGTAAAGGTGATTTCTTTTGATTCCCCTGGCTTTAGACTTACTTTTTCAAACGCTTTTAGTTCCTTAACTGGGCGTACCACTTCACCAGAAAGATCACGAATGTATAATTGAACGATTTCATCCCCTGTGAAATCCCCAGTATTCGTAATTTTTACCGATAAGGTGAGCGGGGTTTCAGGTGTGACCGTCTCAGAAGAAACTTTATAATCACTGTAAGTAAAGGTTGTATAGCTCAATCCAAACCCAAATGGCAAGAGCGGCTCGTTAGGAATGTCTAAATACTGAGATAAATACCGTTCTTTTACATCCGGGTCAAGCTTAGGCCGTCCAGTATTATAATGGTTATAATAAACTGGCACCTGTCCGACAGAGTACGGGAAGGACATTGTCAGTTTTCCGGAAGGATTAACGTCACCATAAAGGAGATCCGCAACGGCTGCTCCCCCTGCTGTACCTGGGTACCATGCTTCTAGCACGGCATCAGCCTGGTCAATTAGACCATGTAAATCCAATGGACGACCATTAAACAATACCGCAACTATCGGCTTGTCTAACTGTTTAAGCTTGGATACAAGGACAAGCTGGCTTTCCGGTAATCGAATGTCTGCACGGCAGCCTGCCTCGCCGCTCATGTCTGAATCTTCTCCTAGAGCCAAAACAATCACATCAGCATCCTCAGCAGCATTAACTGCTTCCTCCAGCTGTTCATCTGTTACCGTTTCAATATCAGACCCTTTTGCAATGTTAATAGTTGAAGTCTTATCCGAAAGCCCATCAGCTAATTGAATAGTCTTTTCCTTAGAACCCATCCAAGACCAGGGTCCTAAAATATCTCCGCTTTGTGCAAACGGACCAATCAAGGCGACTTTCTGTTCTTTTTTTAATGGAAGGATGTTTTCATTTTTTAAAAGTACAACTGATTTAGCTGCTAATTCTCTTGAAGCATTAAGATGCTCATCGCTCATGACCACCTCTTGTTCAAGCTTCACATCTGCTCCACGATACGGGTTATCAAAGAGGCCTAATTTATGCTTAAGCTGCAGGATACGAAGAACAGCTTCATCAATGATTGCTTCGTTCACTTCTTTTGTTTCTACGAGGTGTTTTAAGTTCTTCACATAGCAGGCTGTCATCATTTCAATATCGACGCCAGCAAGGATTGCTTTGGCCGCAGCCTCTCTTTCATCCTCTGCAACACCATGTGGAATTAACTCTTTTACCGCACCCCAGTCGGAAATGACCACACCATCAAATTGCCATTCGCCTCTAAGTAAATGGCGCATTAACCATTTGTTTCCGCTTGATGGAATGCCGTCTACCGTATTAAACGAGGTCATAACCATTTCGCAGCCTTCATCTAATGCAGCCTTATAAGCCGGTAAATAGGATTCACGTAATTGCCGTTCTGACATGTTCACGGTATTGTAATCACGGCCTCCTTCTGGGGCACCATAGGCAGCAAAGTGTTTAACACAAGCTGCTACCCGATTCGTATCCTCTTGCAGATTTTCACCTTGAAAACCTCTTACAAATGCCCGTGCAAATTCACTATTTAAATATGGATCCTCACCAGTGGTTTCCATTACCCTTCCCCAGCGTGGGTCGCGAACTAAATCAACCATTGGAGCAAAGGTTACATGGACACCGGAAACAGAAGCTTCTTTTGCTGCAATTTCCGCGCTTTTTTCAGCCAAATCTAAATCCCAGGAGCATCCTATCGCTAGCGGAACAGGAAAAATGGTTTTATAACCATGAACAACGTCAGCCATAAATAATAATGGAATCCCTAGACGATTGGTTTTCAAATATTCCTCCTGAATTCTCATTACATCTTGGGCTCCGGAAACTCCAAGTACTGATCCGCTTTTTTCAATTTCTTCAGCTGTAATCCCCATCTCTGCCATTGGTCCTGTAATTTCGCCATTGTCTTTTGAACCTTTATAAAAGGGACCAGCTAATTGAAGGAGCTGGGCAATTTTTTCATCTAACGTCATCTGTTCCAACAGGGACTTTAATTGATGTTCAGTCATTAGTAGGATTCCTCCAAATTGTATTGTTAATAGAAACGTTTCGATTGCTTTTTAATTTGGATTATAAGCGCTTTCTTTTAGTTCGTCAACATCTGATAGAAACGTTTCTATTAATCTTATTCACAATATAATGCTAGAAATACATGAATTAGAAAAAAATTAAAAAAAATAGGTTGAAAACGATTTCATCCTAACTTATAATGGCTATATCGAAACGTTTCACAATTTTTACCACTGAAAGTTTAATATTTTTTTAGTATTGTTCGAAACGTTTCTCCATTATAAGTTCTATATTTTTTTACGGAAAATCGAAACGTTTCTATAGAAGGAGGTATCCTACTTAACCAGGATAAAAACACTATTTTTATATATCACTTTAGGTTTCCGAAAAGCAGTTCTTGTTCAATAGACATTTTATCAATACAATTAACAAGTAATGCATATGTAAATTTTCTATTAAAAAGATGAAACTACTAAAATCCCAATGAATTATGGAGGATACTAAAATGAAATTATTAAGTAAAAAGGTTGCAACCGTAGCTTTATTAGGTTCACTAGTTGTTTCTGGCGCATTAGCTGGATGTTCATCCAATAGTACTTCTTCATCCAGCAAAGATGGACAAACAACTATTACCGTTTGGGGAATGGGTGAAGAAGCTAAATCCTTACCAAAAATCGCAAAAGATTTTGAAAAAGAAAATCCAAAGATTCACGTTCAAGTTCAAGCCCTTCCATGGGATAAGGCACATGACAAGCTATTAACTGCTGTTGCTTCTAAACAAGGACCTGACGTTGTACAAATGGGAACTACTTGGATTCCGGAATTCGCTTCTGCTGGAGCACTTATGGACTTATCAAAATCTTCGGATAAGTACCCTGAACTTGCAGCTGATAACTTCTTTGATGGTTCTGTTGAAACTACCAAATACGATAATAAAGTAGTTGGTGTACCTTGGTATATCGACACACGCGTTCTTTATTACCGTACAGATTTATTGAAAAAAGTAGGATATGATAAAGCACCTCAAACCTGGGATGAGTTAAGTGATGCGGCTAAAAAACTGAAGGCTCGCGGCGGTAATAACTACGGAATTAGCATTGATGCTAATGAACAAAGCTTATCATTCATGTTAGCTCGTCAAAATGGTTCAAAATTACTTGATGGAAACAAACCTTTATTTAATCAAAAAGAATTCGTTGATGCTGTTAAATACATGGATAGTTTCTTTAAAAACGGTTCTGCTCCTAAAAATGATATCGGTTTAGATGCGATTGCAGCATTTAAAGGTGACGGAATTGTTCCAATGTTCATCAGCGGACCTTGGATGGTTAAACTAATTAATGACCAAGCACCAGAATTAAAAGGTAAATGGGCAACTGCGGTACTGCCTGCAAAAGAAAATAACATTTCTGCACTTGGCGGATCAGACCTTTCTGTTTTCCAATATACAAAACATAAAGATGCAGCTCTTAAATTTGCTGCTTATATGAGTAAACCAGAAACACAAATTGAATGGTTAAAACTAGTAAATGCTATGCCTGCAAACAAAAAAGCATGGGAAGATTCTTCATTACAAAACGATCCAAATCTTAAAGTATTTGGCGAACAAATGAAAAATTCCCAGCCCGTACCGGTTATTAAACAATGGGAACCAATTGCACAAGCATTCTTAAAGAGCAACGAACAAATTTTCCGCGGTGGTGCAGATGTCCAAAAAACAATGGATGACTTTAACAAAAAGGCTGAGGAAATTTTAAGTAAATAAATAATACTGTCAAAACGATGGCATTCACTCATTGATTTCGGTGAATGCCATTATCTACTATGTCCTATTTTGGGGTTTGTAAAGGAAGGGACTGTTATGAAGAAAAGTAAGACACCATATTTTTTTATTGCTCCAACGATTATTTTATTATCGGTCTTTTCTATTTTACCTATCGTTGTTGCGCTTATTATCAGTTTTACAGATATCAATCTAACCGGATTAGCGGATTATTCACAGATCAATTTTATTGGATTTGACAATTATAAAGAAGTTATAAAAGATCCAATTTTTTTAAAGTCAATTTTAAATACCTTGTTTTATGTAATTTTCGGTGTTCCGTTCGTAATTATTCTGTCATTGGCTGTTGCCCTTCTGATTAACTTTGGTAATGCACGTATTTTCAAAGCATTCCGAGTAATTTTTTATATGCCTTCCATTACTAATGTGGTTGCCGTTGCGGTGGTATGGAGCTATCTTTATAATCCCCAATTAGGCTTGTTTAACTATTTATTAAAACTCGTTCATTTGCCGTCTGTTCCTTGGCTGCAAGATCCAATTATGGCGAAAATCTCATTGATCGCTTTAGCATTATGGAGAGCCATCGGTGTTAATATGATTATTTTTTTAGCTGCTATTCAAGGTATTCCAAAGACGTACTATGAGGCAGCACAGCTTGATGGTGCAAACGGATGGAAACAGCTAACAAAAATCACCATTCCATTATTGCGATATGCAATATTCTTTGTATCGATAACCACAATGATTGGATGGCTGCAATTTTTTGAAGAGCCGTTCGTCATGACCAATGGTGGGCCGCTTGATAGTACGACGTCAGTAGCACTCTTTATTTACCATAATGGTTTCCAACTCAGTAATTTTGGCTACGCTGCAGCAGGTTCATTCATTTTATTCATTGCCATTATTATCATTACATTGGTTCAATTTAAATTCCAAAATAAGAATGTTGATTATTGAGTATTGATGAGGTGATACCATTGAAAGAAAGCACAGACCGTTATCAACAATGGATTGTCGGAATTATTTTAACCGTAGCTGGCATTTTGGTTGCACTCCCCTTTATTTGGATGGTTTTTTCGTCTTTTAAGCCGGAGAGTGAAATAAGTTCTTTAGTACCAACCTTATTCCCAAAACAGTTTACATTGGAAAATTTCCAAAATCTTTTTGAAAATATGAACTTCGGACTTTATTTGAAAAACACCATTATCATTGTTCTATGCTCTTTTGTAGGTCTATTTTTAAACGCGATGGCAGGTTACGCTTTTGCCAAATATCAATTTAAAGGCAAAGATAAGTTGTTTTATCTTATCCTGGCTACAATGATGATTCCCGGACAAGTAACCATGATTCCGGTTTATCTAATCTTAAATAAGATGCACCTTACCAATACAATGGCGGGTATCGTGCTTCCAGGACTTGTTGGTGCTTTCAGTATCTTCTTATTCCGACAGTTCATGACGACCATCCCTGATGAATTGCTAGAGGCAGCCCGGCTTGATGGGGCAAGTGAATTGAGGTTATTTATGCAGGTGGTTCTTCCCATTTCAAGACCAATCTTAGCAGTACAGGGAATATTAACATTCATTGCTGGATGGAATAGCTTCCTCTGGCCATTAATTATCGCAAATGATGAGAATTTATATACGCTATCGGTTGGACTCTCTTTATTAAAAGGCCAATATGGGGGTAATTACGCTCTGCAAATGGCTGGTTCCACCTTTATGGTTGTGCCTATCGTTATTATTTTCATTATCTTCCAAAAGCATATTATCGATGGATATACAATTTCAGGAATGAAATAATAACTTTATATAAACCCTACTTGATTAATTTTGGTAGGGCTTTTTTTTTGATATAACACTTAATGGAGGCATATTTATAACTTCAGGGCCCATTATAGGGGCTTCCTTAATAACTTGTTACCCATCAGAATATTCTGAAAAATGTTAGAACAAGATTTGATCTTGTATTACAGTTTTCTGAAAGTAAATAAAAACGCTATCATTCTGTAAACAGAAGAATAGCGTTTTTGATAGTAGACATATAATTATTAATAAACTGCAAAAATTCTCCTTAAATTCTTTTATTGTATTAATTACCGATTGAGAAGACTTCTTCGCTCAAAAGATGTTGTGGTTGTTCAGCTATCTTATCTTTATTAAAATAATTACGAATGACTCCGTTATCAACAAAGTTAGCAATTGAAGCCATAATCATCCCTTGGTCTAAAGAAAGGTATGCCTTGGTAACTTCTCCTGTATTTACATTAACAGAATCATAAAATCCATACTTTCCATATACATTTAAGTCTTTTAATGCATGAATGTTCGTCATAACATCTTTTGGTGCATATTCTAACGCAAGGAAAGAAGCGTGTGGTGTAACTATACCTGTATCATGGTAGCCGGAAGTTCCAAGAGGTGTTACGCCCAATGCGTCATAGCCGTTTGGTATCGCTGAAGGGGATATCCCCCAGACTGGGTAGCCTTTCTGTTTCGCATATGAGATCTGAATGCTGACATAATTTTTATTATTCAAGCCAAGACCGTTAACACCGAGTTCTCTTTCTTTTAGTACTAAACTTGGCATTAATGCTTCAAACATACTTCCACCCCAACTTGGAACATACTTTATCCCATTGTAGCTATAATGCCCTTCGAAAACAGAAACTCCGTCATACCATTTATTCTCTCCCTCAGGAACCTGGCTTTGCCAATCCCAATCTGCTGGTAACGTTCTGTACATTTTCCACCAGTGGTCTTCCGGTACATCTCTTTTTCCAATGGCTATGTAACTGGCCACACGAGGTTCAGTATAAAACATTCCGAAATGATATTCTGTTAAAGACCCTTGAGCAACATCAAAACCACCATGAAACTGGCCAATGGCAGGATCATAAAGGGTAGAATAGTTCATGCTATCTACTAACTTGCTCGTTTGATTATAAAGTTCGGGATATGCTTGTCCAACAGTTATTAGCCCTGAAGACAACCATCCATTATCAACTGTAGAGATAAATTGGCCCCAATCTGTCTTTAATGCTGCATTCGAAGTATAGTACCAATTATAGAATAATCCATTCCATTTTTTCATTTCCGTTAGTGTATCTAGGGTTCTTTGTATTCTTTGAGTAGCTTCGCTTTTTGTAATAATCCCTAATTTATTTGCGGAAATAGTACTGAACAAATACATTGCAATATTTGTGGGAGAAGTGTATTCATGTTTCTCTTCTTTTCCTGTATCATACCTAACTTCATCAGCTGTTAAGCCCGTTTTAGGATCTGTAAAGTCCTCATAAAACTTATATGTCTTCTTTGCTATAGATAATAATTGTGCATTTGTCGACTTTTCATTAATATTATTTTCAGCGTAGACTGATTGGGATACAGTGAAACTTAAAAGAAGTATAAAAGCAACCAAAAACCGAATAAGACTCAACATTTTATGTCCCCTTCCAAAGTTATAATATTATCGAAACGTTTCGATAATATTATAACTTATCAGAAAATTAGTGTAAACGCTTTAATTGGAAATTGAGCTGATATACCTAAAAGATAGCTGTCTCAACTTTGTACCCTACAGTTAAGAGAATTCTTCACAAATCTTGTTTCCACAAATTAAAAAGAGTTTCCATAGTAATTTTCGGCTCTGTAGTTTTAAAATATAAGTTCACAATCACTAAGTTTTCAGGTTAATACCCGATCATTCCTTACAAAAAGATAACCACTTAGATTTATGAACTAAGTGGTTATTAAAGGATTATTTTCTTTCAGCTTTATTTCGGTTATTCTTGAAAGCAGTCCGATAAATTATGAACTTACGTCCAGATAATGTGTTTCCAACGTTTTAATTTGGTGGGAATCAAGTGATATTTGTAGTGAATCATATTTTATTTGGTGGCTTACATTACTGTGATTTTTCATAAAAACTTAGAACGCAACACTGTAAAATTAAGTATTGGTTAAGATATTTATTTCATAATTAATTAGAATGCGTAGATGTTCTAGTGTAAAATTTTACTTTACTTCATAATTTTTTAGAAAAAATCATTTCTGCTCTAAGCTCAATAAAAAAAATAATGTCACGTAACCAGCCAACATGTCAGCTGCACGTGACATTTCATTTATACTCAGTTCAAACGAACATACCATGTTAGTTTTTCATAGGCAAGTCAGACATTGTAATTTATTATTTATTTATTTTATTTTTGCCATGCCTATTATTTGCTCTTTTCTCCTCATCAATCGCATCGAATAAATTGAATGATGGATTTTTGAAAGGATTTTTAGCATTAGGTCTTTGCGAAATAGTTACTGCCTTATATGCCAGAAATAGTTCAGATTCAGATATTTTATCTAAGCCATGTTTAGCCGCAATAATAGTTGCCTGTTCTATAATTCTCATTATATAAAATGGTACTCCATTCGTTGCGTAATAAAACTTTTCCGATAAGCCTGGATCCGCTAAAAATGATTGTTCCGCTACTGGGAGTTGCTTATCTACTGTATTAAGAAAAGCTCTGAACTCAATTTGTTCCTCTTTTGTACTATAGTTAAAGGATTCCAGGGTAAGACGAGTACAAAAACGTCGGTCTAGTTGATTATTTACTTCAAATATTGATTTGGACTCTGGCATTCCGCAAATTAAGACCGGAATTTTAGCATCCTCAATAAATGTTTTAATCCAATCAGAAGCATTTTTTAATACATTTGAGGAATCTTTGTCTATTAGGTGTTGAAATTCGTCAATTACCATCATCTCTACATTACATGCCTTTACTAGTTTTAATAACCGAGCTGTCATTTGTACCAATGTTCCTCTTTCAAAATTGGGATCCCCTAAATGATACAAGGCCTGTGAAGCAAATGACTTTGGGGTAGCGCCAACAGGAACTTTAAAATAAAAAATAGGAACTATGGTTTTACCATTAATTCTTTTTCTTGGATGAGTACTCTCATAATCTTTCAGGAGTGTAGTTTTACCTACACCGGTTAAGCCAGCTAAAAAAACCCCATCAGGTTGCCCTGCAGCGACAGATAGCAAATGTGTCTCTTGTATTCTGTCATATATATCCTTATATTTAGGATGGTTAACAATTATCTTTTTTACATGCTCCTTTCTATTTTTTATGTCCTGCAATGAAGCTGGTTGGCCATTTAATTTTGGGAAAGTATTCATGCTTACCGTAGTCATGTTTACACTCCTTTGTATTTAACATCCATTTCTGGTAAATCTTCTAAATCTATGTCGAAACTACTACTAATGTTAAAAAGCTTTGATTCCTCATTCCTTTCTTCTGATTTACCTTTCTTCTTTTTCTTCGATTGTTTCTTTGGTTGCTGTTTCTTTGAGTCTTGCAATTCATCTTTTATAATCGCAATGGTCTCAGCTGCTTCAGGAGTATTCAATTGAATGTGTGATAACCCTTCTGTAGAAATACCATGATACGAGGACTTTCCCCCTTCGGATTTGTCAGTTATACCCACCTCTTCATCTTTCATCCTCCTATATTTAAAGTACTTCCTTCGATCTCTCACCTGAATCAGGCGAATTTTCCTTTTAGCTCTTCCCAATAATCTTCTATCACGTTTTTCTTTTGCTTTATTAAACATCGTAGAATCCCATTGCAAGTCATCGTAAGGAACAGGATATTCCAGTAAAAACCCCTTTTCATCAAGATCTTTATTAAAAGCTTCAATATATCTTCTTTCTTCTTCGTTATATACAAATATACTTCTCATATCCGCCAAATCGTACCGAACTCTTACCTTCTCTTTCTCCTTACCTTTAGTCCTCATAGCATGCCTTAATGTCATCAATTCAGGGGAAGTATAATTTTCATTTTTTATCGCTATTCCTTTATTAGTAATAGTTCTATACTCTAATCCACTCATTAAAATTAACTTAAGTTCAGCTTTCGTACGGGACAGCGTCGGTCTAATTTCTGGATTCCCTTCTAACCCTTGTATCCATAATTCTTTCGGTGTAGCTCTTTTTTTGATATTTATATCGTTTGCTACCAAGTCAACCATTGCAATATGGCATATATAAATAAAGCTTTGCATAGTTAAATACGCTTTACCTTCAGAATCATATCTACCTCTTTGAAAGGTATTTGAAAAAGTAGTTCCCATTAGACCGTGGAATACTTTTGTGTTTAACGTTCTAAATGCTCGCTCTATACTTCCCTTAACGTTTCCAGAGTCCACAGGACAAAATAAAATTTCAATCCCCAACTGCTGACATGCATCTTTTACATCCCAAGACTCGTTAACTTTCGAATTATCTAATACTAACAATTCTGGTTTACCGCTAGCTAACCATTTATTTTCCACAAAAGGATAAATATCTTCTATGTAGGTTTTTGGCATTAAACAGTGTAAAAGACATTGTTTTAATGCCTTAGCATTGATGTCATTAAACGTAACAAAAAATCCAAGTGGATGACCGGAATATTTATCGAGCGCATAGACTAGCCATGGCCTTCTTGGCTTCAGCGTTTTTGGATCTACAAGCAATACATCAACGGGGGTCCAGTCAATTTCAACTCTTTCGAGTGGCCGATGTACAACTACTTTGGAAACAGATCCATTTCTATTCAAAGCTGCCTGGACTCGTCCATATTGGTTTTTATCAGTTTTTTCAAGATCCAAAACATCTTGTTTAATGCGCCAAAACGTTGTATCGGAAACAGGTTTTATTTTTTCTATTCTAAATTCATTCATTTCATCCATTCTAATTAAATACTCACTATAAAGACTATCCATGGTTTCATACTCCGGGTCATGAAGAAATTCACCTAATACTTCTTCCGCTTTTTTTAAAGCAAATTCATTTGACCATCGCTCTCTTGGTCCTTTAAGGTCGTTTCGAGAAATTAAACTTCTTATGTCATTGTTTGATCGGTTGTATCTTTTTTTCCAATTATAAAAAGTGGCTACACAAATTTTTTCCGATTCAGGCAAAGAGGCTACGTAAGACTTTATTTCAGTTTGTAGGACTTCACCAGTTAATACAGGTTGGAGTATTTTAAGCCTTCGTTCGGCCTCACTTCTTAAATTTTCCGGTATTAATGCGTAATCAGGCAGTTCAGATTCGTATTCATTTCCCTTTATTACTTTGAATATTAATTTATTGTTTTCCCATAATTTTAATAATTCCTGAATACTCCATGTTTCTATTTTTTTATATGATAAATTTTCAACTTCTATCTCTGTGATTTTGTCTTTTCTCACTACGTATTCTGTATCATTTATCATAAACTTTGTACCGTGTGTGAATCCGTAATTGGGCATGTTCATCACCTATTCAAGAATTTTTATCAGCGAAGCTCCACTTATCTTGGACTTAACAAGATCCGTGTACACCATATGTTTATAAATAAGAAAGAAAACATGTGAGTATATTTCTTGTTTGTTAAATTGATGTAATTCTCGGACCATTGTATCTATCGTTATTTCTCTCCTTTCACGAACAAGTTCCAAAACAGCCATTCTTGTTACAGAACGCAAAGAATGATAATCAATATTTTTTATTTTTTTTAAATTGTACTGAAGAAATCCAATTCTGATATTAGGTTCCGATACTACAATAAACTCCCATTTATTTTCTTCACAAAACTGTTTGCCCACCATAAATTTTACCAAGTTTTTTTCTGTTGTTAAAAAACGTTCTGGCTTAACCTCAACGATTTTGATTTTATTGTCATCAGTTATCACTTTAAAGTCTGGGAAATAACTGTGTTTAGCCCCTTTGTACATATAGGGGATTTTAATAGGTTGTGATTCATAAAACACAATCCCAGGATCAAATTCAAGAAGAGTGATATAATCCCTTTCAAGTAGACTTTCATAGTTTATTAGAGTTCCACACTTTTCGCTGGGTATACTGCCCCTAAAGTTACCCATCTTACTCGGCTTTATTGGCCTTGCACCGTGCTTCATCCTTTCCCTCCCTCAAACAAAATCTTTATTAATATTCCCAATATTCAGATTAATTAACCCGTATAACTAAATAATAATAGGAAATACTGTTATCAAAAAAATGGGTGATGGCTCTATGTTATTGTTTTTCAATCAAAATTATCCTGATGAGTCTTTATGCAGTCTGCTTTATAGGACAGCAAAGGAAAACTTCATGGATCAATTAAACTGGATTTTTATCAATTTTAAGGATTTTTCTGGGGAAAATGTTATTCCTAATGAAGTGAACTGGTTAACAGGAATAAAACTAAAGGCAATAGCAAACTTCCTTGGAATCTCAATGAACGAGGCAGAAAGCCTAACATATCACCCTGTATTAGAACACCTGGGACTAGAAGTTAAAAGCGTAGAGAAAAACCCCTGGTTTCTATACTCACGGATAAAATGCTGTCCTCTTTGCTTACAAGAAACCGTCTATCATCGGAAGCGATGGGCATGTTCTTATACATTAATCTGCTCAAAGCACAAAGTTCTTCTAATGGATAGGTGCCCATTTTGCAATTGCCTTTTTGATATGTTATCGATTATTAAAAACCAGTGCAAAGGTTGTAATAGCAATATATCTGACTATATCCCTACAAGGGTAGATGCTGACTCGATTCTTGTTGATTTTCAGTTAACCATTGATCATTTACTAAATGAGAGTTATTTTCAATTTGACCATAATTGGATAAAAGATAAGAAAGGGCTAATAAACGCATTAGAGTTCTTAGGATGTTGGAGTGCCCGATTTTTAAACAAAGAAGAGTTATTTTGTGAAGAATTGTGTATTGGATACAATGGTAGAGCACTAGAAAGAAATCATTTAAAAAATGCCAAACAAATAGAACATGCAATTTGTATTTATATCTTTGCTTTCAAGATTTTGCAACATTGGCCAAGAAAGTTTCATGATCTATTAAGACAATCCGAAAAAAAAAATAAAAAAGAATACCGATACTTTATACAAAACACAGTGCCCACCCTTTACGGATCCAACTTATCTCCTATTTCTTCAGAATTAAACAACTATATTGCCTACACTCATCTTAATTTAGATAAGCAAAAAAACTATTTAAGATCTGACCAAATACGGTTAATTACCAATAAGTTTGATGCCGGAGTTATTGAAAGTAATTTAATACCTATCTATCGAACAAAATATCTCCAACAACCTGTTTCATTAGTTTGCACTAATGACTTATTTTATTTTATGAACATGTATGAAAATAGTATTTCAAAAGAGCAGTTGAGGATGAGATGGAATACGAGTGCTAAGTCGACATTTTCTTTATTACAAAACAATTTATTAGAAAATGTGTTTAATTTTAAAGTAGGCCCTTTAACAACTTGGGTCATTCCACTCATATCAGTAGAATCGTTTGAAAGTAAACTGCGATCCCTATCTAGTAATTCCATGGATTCACCAATAACAATTAGGAACGCAATGGAATGGATTAGTCCTAGCAACTCAATTATTTTAATGAAGGGAATCCTAAATCGAAGAATAACAATCTGTATTAGTAATATAAAACTAGCCGATTCAACTGTAAGTAAATCCAAGGTATATCATTACGTAACAGAAGCTTTCATCAGTGGGGGTACCACAGACGGTTTTATTTCTATTAGAGAATTAATTTTTATATTAGGTGTTAAAAAGTCCGATATCATCCATTGGATAAAAACCGGTAGATTTGGCTCCTTTTCATATTCAGGCGAAGATAACATACCAATATCAACTTTCCAATACTTTAATGACCAATTTATTACTACATTACAAATATCGATGGAAAATAATATTCCCATAAAGAAGATTCTAAAAAAACACCAAATCGGAAAAATTTCTTCTGTTTCAGGTCCCAAACACCGTGATGGTAATCGGCTACTTTTTTATCGCCAACAAATTATAAGAACTTTCATGGGAAAATCTTCATAGCCATCCTTTCTTCAACTCACGGCATAATCCTTCTTTTATTTTCCCGAATCGACATAAGTGGAAAATCATAGGCCCCAATCAGATGATGGTAACGAATATTATCCATGTTCCTGATGGGAAGGAATTTTATTATTTATCCGTTACTAAGGATTTTTTCAATAATGAAATTGTCAGTTGGGAGCTAGCTAGGAAAATAATCTGGAAGTTGCGCTAAACAAAGTAGAATAGTGGCCAAAGAAAAAGAACTTAGTTGGAGCCGTTCTCCATTTATTAGGGCTTCAGTTTATGCCCAAACTATACAACATCTGATTTAAGTCTAACGGCATCACAGCAGCCACTCTCGAAAAGGAAACCGCCTAGACAATGCCTGCGAAGAATCACTTTTCTCACACCCGGAAACAGAGAACTTCTATATGAAACAGTGAATTCAGATGAAGATCTAAGGCAAGCAATCGAAAATTATTTCTATCACCATAATTTTAAACGAAGAAAGAAAAAACTAAAGAAACGCGCGCCGTTTAAATTATCGACACGCGCTTTCAGCATAACTTTTTTATGTTTTCTACTTGACTGGGCAAGACCACTTCTGCAGATGTTTATTCGTTTATAATCAAATACCAAGTTACAATCATTTGTATATTCACAATTACTTCATGCATCTACTTTATTTTATTTTTAAATTAAGTAGGTAAGATAAATAGTAAGTAAAGTGAGGGAAATAATCTCCAATATCCACAATCTTGAAAATCGGTCCATAGTCTGTTCAACATTACTGATGTTATATTGAAGATGTCTTTTATCAAACCTGATATTTACAAGATGACCTTTGAAGATAATCCACTGGTAAGTGTGCAGCGTTTATGGAAAGAAAAAACACCTCTTAGCTAACAGCTGAGGGGTGCTTTGGAGTGCGATAATGGCTGTTTTCTCACTCTGAACTTCTTCACAATATGCTAGAAAACCTCTAAAAATTTTTGCTATAACTTCGGTAAAAACTTGCATGAAATCTAAGTGAAAGTACGAAAAGCAGTTACAGCTCAAAACAAACATTATATCGCGGTTATACCTTAATACTCACTTCTTGCTGGCAAAAATGATGTAGAACTTGATAATCTTGATATCCTAGTAGACCTGTTGATTAATAAAATTATGAATAAGTTTTTTACTTTGAACTAAAATAAACCACCCAACGGAATTGTTGATATCGAAATTTTTTGGGTCGTTATTATAATTATTAAATATAACTAGTTACAACTTGTATATTGCTTCCAAATTTCCTACTTACCCTGCATTCAATTTCCGTTCCCATAATATCCATATGAAATGAAAATATTTTAGCTAGCCTTCTTGGAACAAAACCAAGTTGCTTATCTTGGTATAAAATTTGTATTGCAAACGAATCAAATTCATTCTCCTGCTGTCTCTTAAATAATAATTTATCCCCAACTTTAATGAGTTTCGCTACTTCAATTCTCTCAGCTACAT
Source organism: Neobacillus terrae (assembly GCF_011393025.1). GTDB lineage: Bacteria > Bacillota > Bacilli > Bacillales > Cytobacillaceae > Neobacillus_A > Neobacillus_A terrae. Next base: position 112,042 of record NZ_JAAOEO010000013.1, read on the forward strand.
ATGGTATTCCTTTTATATTGAAGGAATGGTTGGTCTTTTTAAAATTACTCGTGTTGTTGTCTTTTATATTAATTTTGGATATTAAATTGAAAATATTACGTAATCCATATGTTGAATTTACCCCAAACTTATTAATATCATCGACTTGAAGATTCACAAACCAATTTATAAAAGAACGTAAATCTGAAGAACCATCATAAGACTTTGATAACAGCAAGCAATCTTTTCTAGATATCAAACCCATATCTTTCAACCATAAAGCATAAGTATCGTTCAATCCATTTTTTATTTTTGATGGTAGGCTTAATATACTTTTACTAAGACTATTCCAATCGCGCCCCAAAATATAAGATGCAATGAAGATTACCGATGTGATTCCCCAAGGATATCTATAAGCTAGACAATCTTCTATGTAAACATTCATTAAATCTACGTTTTCTTCTCCAACAGAATCTGACCACAATTTTCTAAGCTGATCTAAATCATCCCCATTTATCCACGAAAGTATAAAAGGTTCAAGCTTGGTGTTACCCACGATTGAAACGCTTTTTAATGTGTCTTTTGGTTGCATTTCTTCACATGTTATTAAGCATTTTAATGCAAGCTTTAAAAATTCCACTTCATTTTCTTCATCAATGGCCATACTAAGACTTTGAGAACTTAGTAAGGCTTCTTCAATTTTCAGACATGAATTAAGAGTTAAACCAGTTCTCGCAAATACAACTTTTTTTTCTCTTGGTTCAATACTCCAAAAACGATTAGCAGTTTCGAGCAAGATGCTATTAACATATTGTGAATCTTCTTCTATTGATTGTATTTTAAATAAGGTATCTCCAACAAAGGACTCCATTAGTTGTTGATCTGGAGTATCAACAACTTCTTCAACAAGAAAATTCATAAGCGCAGGTTCAGAGTATTCTGCGATAACGTCTTGTAAAGCTTGTTGAGAGATCCGTCCTTCACGGTGTAATTCCATTGCAACAGTAAATATACTTCTAACTCTCTCAGAATTTAATGGATTGGAGTATTCAGTATATAAAGCTCTATCACGTGCAGAATTTATAACAAAAACAACCTGTCCTTCTGTCTCTCGCCCTGCTCTACCAGATCTACCAACTATATTCCAAAAATCCCTAACTTTAACTGATAAACGTTCAGAAGGGTTTGGAATAATATCTAAGGAGTAGACCAGTAAAGTTTTTATTGGCAAATTTACTCCTTGTCCAAGCGTATGTGTTGCAACAAGTATCTTTAACTTTTTTTGCGCGTATTCTCTTTCGACAGCTTTTCTTACTTCATCTGCTAAATCTCCAAAATGAGGTGCTACTCCCCTGCTTATACATTGAGTTATTATGCTATCTTCTCCATACCACCTAATTGCAGCTTCCAATGCTTCACTATCATCTATCTTCGGAAAATGTGTTTCAACATCATAGTAATTATCTAAAATATCGATTAACTTTAAGAATGCTTTTAATACGCTATAGACACCTCCCCCACCACCTCGGCCTACTGTAGCACAATAAATAAGTACTGATCCCTCCCGGAGATACCTGTACGCCAAAATTGCTGTAGTTTCTGACTTATTAGTAAAATTAGGAAAAACTTTTTCAATAACCTTTTTTTTCTTCTTTCCGGTTGTGATTTCCCAATGTAAAGGGTTTATAAAATTCGGAATAAAAATCTTTGTAGTTCTTCTACCTATATTTTGAACATAATTTTCAAATTCAACTTGGCCATTAGTTCCGTTCCATGAAAAGGAACCTATTAATCTTCTTGTAGGCTGCCATGCTTGACCATCGTATTGCTTAGGTGAATCTATCTTTGCTTGGTCATTATTTATTAGCCATTTTGCGAACTCATCACTATCAACATCAGGCATAACTGCTGATATAAATAAGAATCGGCTATGTTTTGGTGTGAACCATCTTTTAAGCCGTGTGAGAAGTAATTCAAATTGTGCTGATCTACTATCTAAATTACCTAAGACATGTCCTTCATCGAATACAAAAAGGGAAATATCAACAAATAACTCAGGCTTTACTCTAATTAAGAAGTCAACCTTTTCAGGCGTAGCAACTAATACATCAGCTTCTCTTAACCAAAACTGATCAAGTTCGTCCAACTCATAACTTCCGGATAGGCTAGAAACTACATAGCCTAATTTCGATAACCGACTACTTAAACTATTTTCCACCTCATTGACAAGTGAACGAAAAGGAGCAATATAAAGGCACTTTTTATTACCTCCAACCTGTTGCAAGATGGATAGTTCAGCAATTAAGGTCTTTCCCGCGCTAGTCGGCATTTGAATAATAAAACCTCTGTTATCTTCTAAGACACCTTTATTAATTGCATTGATTTGTGATTTCCAGAACTCTGATTGAGATAATCTCTCTTCAGGAGGTATCAGTTTATTATCTGAATAAGGACTTGCAGCGAGCAACCTTAAATATGGTTCCCAAACCTCAGATGATTCTTTAATTAAGTCCGATAATACTGTCCAAGTTGTACGTTGATAAGAAATACTCATTTTAAATTCTAATAATGTTAATATAGTTGTGAGAGTTGCATCTCTTAGATTCAGGGCTAACTCCCTTGCTTCCGCTAAATCTTTATTAAAATCGCCATTAACTCCAGTTAACTGAAATTTGCTAAATTCACTAATCGCTTTTCCCCAAAGATATTCCATTTCATTACTTTCAGAATCCCCTATATATTGCATGCCGGCTGGTTTAATAGCCTGCAGCTGCTTCCTTAATAGCAAAGTCACTAATAAAAATAAATTATTTACACTCCTGTCCAATAATTCATTTTCTTCAATCTTATATTCAAGTGATTTTAATATACACGAAGAATTAGCTTGAAAACCTGATAAGTCATAGCAAAGTGCAGATAAAATCTTAGCATACTCTTTGTCATATTCTTCTGACATTAAAGAGAAAGTTTCAAATAGTTCGGCAGCAACCTTAAGTCCTTGCATACATACTGGGCTTTCTTTATGAGTCAAAACTTTGGCACTTGCTGAACTTAGAAATAATGCATAACCCCATATTGTCGATTCATTATAGGTTGCTTTAAAGTTTGCACCCATTTTTTTAGCAAAAATCTGACCATACTGGTTTCTAAAAAACGAAGAATTAATCATTTCTTCTACTTGTTTTTCTTTTTTATTAATATATTCAAGGAGTTCCATAAACAATTTCCTCCCCTACATCAGGTACTAATGAAAAACAATGATTTGCAAATTTGTCTAGTTCATCAATGAGTAAAACATTAAAATTTAGTCCTTGGTTTAGTCCTTTTAAATTATCTAGTTCTACTATAATATCTTCATTCCATAAACTCTTTTCATGTACCAAGAAGATATGATGGTCAGTTGGAAAATTAGCCTTTTGTAGCACTATTTCATCAAATTGATCAGAAAGGTCAAAATTACCTTCATTAAAATATAGAGTAGACATAAAATCTGCAATTGTAATAATAGAAGATGTATCATTTATATAAAGTGAGTCATGAGCTTTGACACCAATTTGTTTATCGTATGTAATTTTTGTCTTTGTTTCGCATACACAGAGGCTACGGACCTTTCCAGCGTCATCAAGTTGAACACCAAATACATCTATACCAAAAGAAGATTTTTTTCTATTAAGTTTATACCTCAGTTTAATTAAAGCGGTTTCAAGATTCATAACATCTCGTAGAAATAAACTAGAAACTATTTCTCCCCAGTCGCCCCGTCGAACATTTTTATCCATTACCGTAGATAAATCAGGAAATACTTCATTCTTCAAATATTCACGTAATTCATCCTTTTCCCTTTTAAGATACCTTCTTTTTAAGTGTTCAGGATTTTTGTATGCTATAAGCAGTTCCCCAGCAAGCCAAGATGGAAATAACTTTTCCTTTCGCACTTCTGTTTCGGAAACATCTATTATATTAAATTTATATCCATGATTACTTCGCTTCGAGTGGTTAAGCCAGTCTCGTATCATATAGAATCCCCCGTTTTTAACGAAATACTAAGTTTAATTTTACCCTAACTAACAAATATAACCAATATATAAAGCCTTTTGGTAATTAAACAGCAGAGTGTGATAATGGTAATTTCCACACTCTCATTTTAATCCTTATAATACATCCAGTTATTTGATACCTTAGTTATTTAAGAGGCAAAAATAAGACGAGAGGAATCTCTCGTCTTTTAACTTTTCATTTTTTATGAATTTCTTTATTGATACTTGCCGCTTCTAATATTTCTGTTCCTCAGCATGTTATAATAGTCAAATCTAATTGGTATGCAAAGCCTTGAACTATTCAACTGAATAATTCTGAAAGGACCTTCATTAATGATGTCTCTAGAGTAGTACACTTTTCCCAAGCTATGTGCTACTAATCTATTCTTATCAATAGCTATATCAGTAGAAGGTGGTTTGATCCTTTAAACCATTTTTGATTGCTAGAAGAAGAACGTTTAACTAAATGAATAGGTTCATTCTTAAACAGCGTGCAATCTGTAACTTTTCTACACTGGGACATGTAATGGTTCTTTATTAATTACCGCTGCTTGTATTTTTCTTTTTAAATAGTCATTTAAGTCTCCGTCCTGATTAAGAACTATATATAATTCCTCAAGACTCATAAGAATAATTAATGCCTGAGAAAGCGATTCTTTACAAACTGTTATAGCAGGCTCTGTGAAAGGAGACATAGAAATAAATATACCGCAGGCATGTCCACGATTAAAAATCCGAACTAAGTGATGAGAAACTTCACCTACTCCAATCGGCTTATCCCACCATTTCATTTCTACTAAAAATATCTTATTCTCTACCTCTATTACACCATCAATCTGTTCAATGATACCTTCACCGTCAGAACCTTTTAAAATAAATGATTCCCTAATAAGCACTCCATAATTTTTAAAAAGCCTATTTAGTACATCCTCTAAAAGTTTTCCTCTTTTTTGTGGATTGTTTACGCTGAATAATGTATTAAAGTCTTGTATAATTATCTCTCTTTCTTTACGGAGGTTTTGCGCTTCCTCGATTTTCTTTTGATACTCAATACGGTTCTTTTCAGCTTCCTTTTCACGAGCCATATTCATTCTAGTAAATGAGTCCTTGGTATTCACTACTTTATGAATTTCCGCTACCAATCCTCTAGCCTTTAGTTGATCATCCGGCCAACAGGATGCGAAACTCTCGAACTCTACGACCCTTTTCAATATTTCACGTCTCACACCTAATGTTTTTTCACCAGATTCATTAATCCTTGTTAAAACAGTTCTAACTATTTCATATTTAGAAATACTTTGGCGATTTAATCTTACTTTATCCTCCATATCCTTTGTATATTGGGAAGGCACTCCAGCTCCCTTAAAGAAGAGTATTACATTATCTTTTGATTTAAATAGTAAGGGAATTGTATCAACTAATAGATTAAATAGATCAGGTGGATAATGATAAATTATATTCATTCCTATCGCTCCACTTAAATTTTTTTAGACTCCAGCCTTTTCTTAGGGTTTAACGATTATCAGGTCTTCTGCATTTAAACCATCTTTCACAAATAATTCCGGAGTGTCTTTCTCTAATATACCTTCAAGCATTAAAGCAGCTTTTCCTTGCTCAAACGATTTCTTTACTGAAAGACCAAAACCAATTGCAGAATAAAACTGTGCTGCAAAAACTCTCGCTGCATCATCACCTATTGATGTAGTCATTCCTATTGCAGCATCCACATGCTTTGTTACCGCCTGTGCTTGTCCATAAGAAAAGCAGGTATTAAAAAATATAAGCTTAATACTATCTGATGAACTCATAATGGTTTGGACTATCGCTTCTTTGGAAACCAATTTAGCATTTCCCTGATTATCTTGAAAAACAATTTCATCATTTTCAGACCCATGCCCACTAAAATGAATAATGGTAGGTTCTTCTTCATTAATGGCTTGTAATAAGTCTAATGACCTCGTTGCCCACCGAGTTCTAAATGTTACCGAATCCCTGTGTTCAGATTTTCTTATCATTTCTTGAATCTCTCTAGCCTCTTCGTCCAATCTTAATGGTGGTGCATCTAAAGGATTAGATGCCATAAATAGGACAGTAATTTTTTCAGGAAGATTTTTCAATTCTTCAACAGCCCTAATCGTTTGTTGATGCATTTTACTGTGCTTTTCTAGCATTCCACTAACCTCCTTCATACGCTTCTCATTTTCGATAATCCTTTTCTTTTCAACCGCATCTCTTTTCTTTTGTTCATTATCATTTTCGCGATTCAGTTTCTTTTCTTCAGCCATGATTTCAGCTTCTTTCTTCGCTATTTTTCGATCGATATCAACGATTTTCTTATTTATTGTGGCCAATGCGCTTTCCGCTCGTTCTATCTCTCTATATTTAGATTGTATTGTTGTTATTGATTTTGTTCGCTGTATAGCTTTTTTTGCCGATAATATTTTATTTGTTTGTGTTGGAATTTTCTTTGTTTCATTGGCTCTATCTGACTGTAATTTTGATAACTCCTTCTTTTTTCTTACAATGTTACCTCTATAGGAATCTATTAGTGTCAACTAATTCTCCCCTTTTCTTCTCAATTTTTATTATTTTAATTACGAAATTATCATCCCCTAATATTATACAGAATATTTAAAAATAATCCACTTCAAGGAACAAATGTTCTAATTTTAAATTTAGCTATGTTAAAGGTTAATGTTGGTTTTTGAAATTAGAAAAGGGAACTCAATAATTTTATAGAGTTCCCTCGTTCTATTAAAGCTCTCATTTAACTAAATACTACTTCTTCGGATGGGTAAACGTCTGCAAACCATCTTAAAACTCCATTATGATGGTTAATAATTTGTTGAGCAGAAATTTCACTTGAGTTCCATGTACTGTGAGCATCTGAAATTAAAGTTACTTTATACCCCAAACTAAAAGCCCTGCGACAAGTGGTGTCAACACACGCTTCTGTTTGAATTCCTGCAATATGAATATGTTTTATACCCTTCTTACTCAATTCTTCTTCTAATGTGGTATTCAAAAATGAGTCTGGAGTTGTCTTGTGGATTATTGTATCACTTTGATGAGGTGCACTTTCAGTGTTAATTTCCCAGCCTTCCTTTCCAAATTCTAAAGCTTTTCCTGCTGGGGCGTTTATCAAATAGCCTTTAAAAAAGGAAGAAAATCTACTTTATAAATCTTTTAGGATGTTTATAGTTCGTCCAGTAAATTCTTCAAAGGATATTTAATTGCACTTCTCTCTTTTTATAGTTGCTTCGGCTATGTTACATAATCCCTGATGGATTGTACTTACTGTCTCATATTTACAAGTCACCTCTCAACGGTTTTTAGGATGCATTTATGAGTATAAGTAATGACCAAACTAAATAACTCTATTTTATCGAGAAGTGAATTCATGTTTAATACTTTTGAGTTATGACACTTTTTTGTTTCAACGAAATTAAAAAAGCTGATTGAGATCAGCTTCATTTTTTCTTTAACTCAAGCCCCCGTTCGTATTATAAGGTTAGCCAGATATTTCTGGTTGACCTTTTTTTATATGGTTTTATCATAACGGTAGCCGGGGTAGAACGTAAGCCCCCGTGGGACTTAGATCCCGTCAACTAAACAGTTCACCCCCTACTTGCTTAAACATGATTTGGCTGGTTGGGACTCTGATCTCGTATAACAAGCGAAGCTATGACACTGCAAGGAGGATCTAGGGGTACCGGTTAATTTGTTCTAGAGGAGGAGAGTTAAAATGAATCCAGTCATAGGTCTGGATATTGCAAAAGGTGAAAGTCAGGTTCAAGCTTTCTTGGATAAGAAAAAACCACACAAAAGTAGTTTTAAAGTATCTCATACTCTTGAAGGTTTAGAGATGTTGTATCAGTATCTTAGAGAAATAGAAGCACTCACAGGTATTCGTCCTCCGATTGTTTTGGAGGCAACCGGGCATTATCATACGCCAGTTGTTCAGTTTTTCGAGGAAAGAGGATATTTGCTTATTATCATTAATCCCCTGGTTTCTTACCGAGCCAAAAGCTCTTCCTTACGTAAAGTAAAAACTGATGTGGTCGATGCAAGACATCTCTGCGAGCTGTACTACAAAGAAGAACTGGAGCCTTATAAAAAGCGTGGAATACAACTGTTAAACTTACGCAACCTTACCAGGCAGCACGAAAATATAACAGTTATGTATGTCCAGACGAAACTTCAATTTCAGGCAGTGCTCGATCAAGTATTTCCAGAGTATCATGGGGTTTTCGGTGACTTATATTCCGTTGTTTCTTTATTAACCCTATTGGAATTTCCCACTTCTAATGATGTTCTGGGGGTTAGTGAAGAGGCTCTAGCCGATAAAATTAATGAGCTATGTAAAAGCCGTTCAAGCAGCTAGGCTAAGACAAAGTCAAAGCAATTAATAGCTGCAGCAATGAAAAATCCATTCCAAACAAACTTGTATCAAAGCCATATTCTCACCTTAGAAATGTATATAAAAATGCTTTTAGAATACCAAAAGCATATATCAAAGCTGGAGAAAGAGATAGATGCCTCGGCTAAAGAACTGGTAGAATATAAGATTATCCAATCAATCCCCGGTATTGGCGAAAAGATTGCGGCAACAATCATTTCGGAAATTGGGGAAATTGATCGGTTTAATCACCCTAAAAAACTAGTCGCATTTGCCGGAATTGATCCGAGTATCTTTGAATCAGGCAGATTCAAAGGGACAGTAAACCGGATAACGAAAAGAGGCTCCAGCAGGCTCCGACATGCGTTATACATGGCGGTAAAGTGTGCCATTCGGGATGCCCGAAAAAAGAAAACGACTAAAGATATTATTCCTCGTAACAAGAAATTACGAGAGTTCTATGAAAAAAAACGTGCAGAAGGAAAATTATATAAAGTAGCCATAATAGCCTGTGCAAATAAGCTTCTTCACTGGATTTATGCACTTTTAAAAAGCAATACCACTTTCCAAGATATAGCTTGAAATGTAAAGCTAACTAAATAACTCAAAACCTTCCAATTTCAGTATGAAGGAAGGTTATTTAGCATGCTTATTTTTAGTATAACATGGCCTAATTTCTATTTTTATTGAAAAATCTTGACAAACTATTAGCTGGTTTAGCTGAATAAGAAAAAAGATGCTGCCTCTGCAACACCTTTAATTAACAGAAGCCCTCTATAGTGGAATAACTGTAAAGCTAATAAAGCTTTTTAAAAGCTGCGTTTCCCTGCCCAAGCTCCTTGCATTTTACTTAGGAATACAATTTGCCCAATATGATATGCGTCATGCATTGCTAAACTCTTCAGTTCTAGCACTAATGATCTTTCTCCGGGGATTTGTCTATACAAATCTTCATGTTCTGATTTTGCTAGTATTTTTTCAAGTTCCCCATGAACATAAAAGTATTCTTGTTTTGTTTCCTTCCAATTTTGAAACGTCTCAGTTGGTAATCGAAATGTAGATTCATTATCTTCTGCCTGGGGTTCATTCGCTGTTTCACCAAGAAATCGCATCAGAAGTCTCTTTTCATAGAAAAGTAAATGACAAACTAATTCCCAAATGGAATTCATTTCCCCCTTAACTGGCTTCCAAATTGCCTGTTCAAGAGTAATATCCTCTAGCACTTTTTCAAGTGGTGGAAACCAATCTTCTTCATCTAAGCAGCTTGCCCATTGCCGTAACAAAAGTGTCTTTACATCCATTTTCTATTCCCTCCATTTTTTATCCCTTTAATAGATAATCCCTTTGGTAAAAACTGCATTTGCGACATGTTGTTCTGGCACAATTTACAATTTCGAGATGAACCATCTGATTACCTCCCTTACTCCACAATCTGGTCCGATTACCGAATTAGAGCTAAAGACCATTCTTCCACTAAACTGTCGCGTTAGCTGAATAAGAAAAAAGATGCTGCCGCAGCAACACCATTACTAACATAAGCCCCCGTTAGCTTAAGTACATTATTTCACAAACTATGTTTAGAGACTTTTGAATTAAAAGTATAAATGGTGCCTTTTTTGATTTTTTAAATCATTTGTTTGATACAGGTATTTTCTGATTCTCAATTGTAATAGATGCTACATTTTTGAGGTCAATAACTTTCCTATTTGCTCTTGATCCTGTTGAAAATACTACCCGATTATTGTCTGCCATGTAAGCATATAAATTTACAGTCGTTCCATCTTTATAAGTCACAAATGTATTGTTGCTCCAGCTATCCCAGTCTTCCCATGAATCTCGATTAATGCTATCAATGGATGATAAAGTGTGGAAATTTATTCTTAGTCCTAGTGGATCCAAGCTTACTTTATCAAACTTTACATTTGCCCCATTGTGTAAAGAGAAGTTATTATTAGCAACTATCTCAAGAGTTTTTACTTGCGCAGGAACTTTAAACTTGACCGACCAATTTCCATTGTATGTTTTTCCATTATCAGTAGTGACAGAGTGAATAGAGTAAGTCATTGTTTGACTTTGCTCTCCATTTATATCCGCCATATATGTAATTGTTTTAGTGGTAGGATCATAGTCAAGATTATCCCATCCAAAATTTGCGTGGAGTTTTGTCGTTTTACTTAATCGGTCGTCTGTTTTATCTGTTAATGTGAAGAATATCATTACATCACCAGAGGGATTGTGAATAACCGATAATATTCTAAGTTGAATTCCTTCATGTTCAACTTCATTATTCAAAACAGTACCATATTGAATTATATATGACGTTCCCCCTTCACCAAAAATCCCATGATAAATGGCTGTCAATTTATCTGAATTTGCATAAACTAACCCTGCTGAAAATAGTAAACTAGCTACCATTGCCGCAGCAATTAGGGGTCTCTTTTTAGTATGTTTCTTTTTTATCTGACATGTTTTCTCTATAAAACGGTTCATAATATTTTTATCGTTTTGCTCTGAATATGAAGGAGCATATTTAAGTAGTTCATCGATTTGGGTTTCACTCAAATCTGAAATCAATTGATTTGTTTTCAAACCGTACCTCCTTGGTCAGCTAGCAACCTTTTTAGTCTTAATTTCCCTTGGTATAGCCTGTTTTCAACTTCTTTTACATTGATAGAAGAAATTTTTTTTGCGATCGCAGCTGGTTTTTCCGCAAGAAAATAGCGACGTATCATAATTTCTTTATCAGGCTCATCAAATGATTTAATGGCTATATAAAGTTGTTCACATGTTTCTTTGTTCAAAACATAGTCTAGCAAATCACCATTTGAGGCATGATTGGCATCGTTCAGTTCAACGGCTTTCATTTTTGTCAATTGTCGGTATTTATCTAAGGCTTTATTTCTTGCAATCGTAGCTAAGAAAGTTTTCAAAGTTCCTTTTTTAGGATTAAATGATTTTGGGCTCTCCCATAGCTTGATATAAACATCACAGATACATTCCTCAATATCCTGTTGTGTACCCACCTCATTCAAAATCCCACCAATGATAACCCATAAAAGTTTATTATATTTGCTCATGATTAATGGAAAATCGTTTATTTCATGAGCTTTTAACCTTTTTGATAATATCTCATCATCCAAGTTAGCATCACCCCACCTGTTTTCTATTTATAAACGTTTACATCATATAATACGAATAAACTCAAAAAAACACTTAAAAATATGTCGATGGACATAAAATAATCTATCAAAAAAGTCCGTTAGTGGAACAAGAAAAAAAGACCGCTGCAACGATCCTCCTCTTTAACTCTTGCCCCCGTTAGTGTAAGTACATTGTTTCACAATCTTCATTTTGAAGATTTAACCTTGTTCCCATCTTAGGAAAGCCCAAAATTGCAACATTTCCATTTTTAAAGGAAACGCATGATTTATATATTCCTCTTCAAAGTCTTTGATTATTGGAAAATCAGCAATTACCTCCACACAGGCGATGCTTAATATTTCTATTTCTTCCTCAGTTGGTTCACCGTCGAAATAACCCTTCCAATAAAACGTTCTATTTTCTAATTTTACTGTTAGCCCTCTTAATTTGAATGGTATTGCACCTAACAAAGACTTTTGGCAACTTAAAATAAGTTCATTATTTGTTGGTTTCATTTTTCCCTCTCAGACATTAAGTGTTACTATTAATTCTACATTTTTTAATCGAATACCTTCTTGTGCTAACCTGCCCCTTTAGCACAAAAAGAAAAGGAGCTGCCGCCGCAACCCCATCTTGAACTCAAGCCCCAGTTAGTTTAATA
>NZ_JAAOEO010000014.1 GCF_011393025.1 Neobacillus terrae
CTATTTAATCATAATATTGAGGTCGTAACGGTAAACCCTTACTCAGTGAAAAGAAATAAAGAAAACCGGGATAATACTCAATCAAAAAGTGATAAAAAAGATGCACTCGTTATTGCAGATATGGTAAATAATGGCTACTACTCATTTGTAAGGAATACCCCGGAATCCTTTGAAAAACTAAGAGTCTTAATGTCTAACCGGGATGTAGTGGTGAAACGTCTAGTTAGTTCTATTAATCAATTAAATCGATGGGTTGATATTGTCTTTCCAGAACTCAGACAAGTATTCAAAGATGTTACTGCTAAAGGAGCTATCGCCACCCTTCGTTTATTTCCAATGCCAACGAAACTCCGTTTCATGAAACCTGATGAGTTGGTCACAAAGTGGAAGTCGATCATGAAAAGGCAGCCTGGATTGAAAAAAGCGCAATTACTTGTTCAAGTCGCTAAGAGATCCATTGGTTCCCTACAGGCACTTGATGCTTATGAATTCCATTTGGAACAGCTGTTAGAGGAATATGATTTGACTGTAAAGCAACTCGAAAGAGTTGAAAGTCAAGTAACCGAAGTACTCCAAAAAATTCCTTATGCGAAGAAACTTCTTATGATAAAAGGTATTAGTGAAGTATCATTAGCTGGCATATTAGGAGAGGCAGGAGATTTGAGTGGATTCTCTCACGGCAATTCTCTCCTCCGTCACGCTGGCCTGCATCTGGCCGAAGCAAGTTCAGGAAAGTGGAAGGGGCAAATTGTGATTTCCAAACGGGGAAGATCCAGGCTGCGGCGTTTCCTCTACCTAGCGACTATGAGCCTTGTGATGAACAATCCAGAATTCAAAGCCATCCACTCTCATAATGTTAAGGTGAAAAAAATAAAAAAAATGAAGTCGATCATGAAACTAATAGGCAAACTGGCGAGGATATTTGTAGGAATGTCAAGACGAAACGAGGCCTATTCTCCGGATAAACTTCAATCCCTATTACCGCAAGCAGCTTAAAAGTATAAGAAATTATTATAAAGCTAGATAACGAATGTTGGCTTATTCGCAGGATTTTAAATATGTACGGAGTACCAGGTTTCTTCAACAAAAGGGCTCTGACCCATCAGGTTAGCATAACTGGCCTCCACCCCTTGGATAGGTATGACGAAGGAATGAAAGGGCCAATGGACCCGTTGAGACATGGGAGGGTAAACCTCCAGGGGCGGTGTGGAGAATGTACATCATATGGTAAAATATGGAGTTTTTTATTACTCCTTTATTTGACTATGCCTCCACGAGCTATTATTATCTGAACTCATTACCTTTTAATCGATTCCTTTCTATAAAGGGTTATGAAATCCTGCGAATAAGCGAGTATTTGCTAGAAAATCGTATTAAACTGAGGGAGTTGAAGAGTCTTGATAAACAGTTATTCAAAAAGCGGGCAGATTGTTGAACACGACCTTTTCGTGTTGCACGCATCGATCACGTTTACCAGCTGATCACCAAGACGTAAACCTGTTCGTCTGTTGGGGAATGGTACGCGTTAATCATCTCAATGGCCAAGTCATTATTACCTTTAAACACAAGGCCATTTTCATGGCAGTAGATCTCGCGAAAATAGGAGCGGAAATCCAAGGCAAAGGAATGTCCTTCGCTTAAACATGAGAGGTTACCACACAATGAGCCGTACACTTTCCCGTCCTGTGGTAAAGTGTACGGCTCATCTTTCTATTCTGGGGATAAACCGGTCCTTCTTGGATTAAGTGTCTTCAATAATCAAAGAAGTGAGGGGACCGAGGTCGCCTTGCTTGACCCAAAGCTTTTTAATTTTATTCATCATAAACTGAATGTGCCGGCGGGTCCCGGTTAGGCACCAGGGAGGTTCTTTCAGGAATCTCGTGTATAAATGTCAATAAATAATGCCTTTGTGTTTTTGTGAGTTTAAGGCACCGAGCAAAAAAGAATTGACTATATGAAAGAGAAGGTTTCCGATGAATTGATGCTTCTTATTTGAAATAGATTTGTGGTATCAACATTAAAAAGAGAAGTCCTTTTTTATTTTCTTTGTTCGACATAAGCATCTAAAGAGTGTTATTTAAAGACAGTATTCTTCATGACAAACTTTTGCAGAACTCAAGGTAAATATTAAGTATTGTATATTATATCCAAAACTGAATATTTAGAGTATTCTATATAAAATAGAGGTTTAAATAAAACGAAGGAAATTAATATTCAATTTTGAATAATGGGAAAGGAACTGGAGCTTATGACCCTTCAAAAGCAAACATGGAACGAATATGAAACGATTCTTCGCTCACTTAAGGATGACATTTTGGTGACCAATACGAATGGAGTTATTCTCAATGTTAGTGAGGTAACTGGTTCAATACGGTGTAAAGACAGAACAGCTTATTGGGAAATCGGTATATCACCTTGAAAAGGAAGGGTTATTTACTCCTCTTGCTGTTCCGATGGTCCTAAAAAACAATGAAAAAACAACCTTTGTTCAAACAACACGCAATGGAAAAAAGCTACTGGTTACAGGAATTCCTGTCTTTGATGCAAATAAAGAGATATTTCGTATTGTCAGTTACTCCCATGATGTAACGGAGTTATTAGAGATGGAAAAATACCTGATTCAAATGAAAGGTGAGAAGGAGAGAGTAAAAAAAAAAATTGAACCTGTCATTGGCAGCATACGTTCTGTTGGACTCATGATCGGTATTGAAATCGTACATTCAGATTCAAAAGAACCGAATGGTGAGGGATTAGTAAGAATTCTCGATCTTGCCCTTGAGAAGGGGGTATTGTTTTATTTATGCGGTAACTTTGGAGAAGTGATCCGTATGATTCCGCCATTAACGGTTAACCAAGAGCAGATCGATGAAGGTCTGCAAATGCTGGATGAGGCTTTATATGCATACGAAAGAGAGATTCATATTTTTATCAATTAAAGAGGAGTGGGATAAATTGACAGATGTTATGTTGATTTCACAAAATCAAGTAAAGAATGCTTTAAGCATGGAACGCATCATTGATATCGTAGAGCAAATTTTTAGTGTACATGGAAATGATCAAGTGCTTATGCCTTCCAAGATTACTCTAGATTTGGGAGAAGGAAATGAATGGCCGCCATATGGTGGGTCTTTCAACGCAATGCCGGCTTACATTGGAAAAGAGATGGATATTTCGGGGATAAAGTGGGTTTGTGGATTTGAAGGGAACAGGGCCAAAGGACTTCCGTATATCAGTGGTACCATTTTACTGAATGATCCGAGAACAGGTGAGTTATTAGCGCTTATGGATGGAAGCTATATTACGGATTACCGCACTGGTGCTGCAACGGGCGTAGCGGTTAAATACTTAGCTAAAAAAGACGCCAGCGTTGTCGGAATTATCGGTGCAGGCATCCAGGCCAGGACAAATTTGGTGGCTATCGCGGCAGTAGCCCCAATCCAAAAGGCCAAAATCATTGATATAAATAAAGAGGTTGCGAGTGCATTTGCGGAAGAAATGAGTAAAGAGCTGAATATTGAAGTTGTCGTGGCCGACACGAATCAGGAAGTTGTAGAAGAATCAGATATCATTGTAACAGTCACGACAGCTAATACGCCACTAGTTATGAAAGAATGGCTACAAGAAGGTTCACTTGTTATCTCGGTGGGCTCGTTCCAAGAATTGGACGAGACAATCCCTTTAACAGCAGACAAACTTGTGGTCGATCATTGGGAGCAAAACACTCACCGCGGGGAGCTAACTAAACTCATAGAAGCTGGGCATCTAACCGAGAAAAATCTCTATGCTGAACTTCCCGAAATTGTTACAAATAGAAAAAAAGGCAGAGAAAACGAGAAAGAGATTATTTGTGCATGCTTGATTGGAATAGGCTCTACAGATATCGGGATAGCTAATGAAATATATAAAGACATAAAAAAGTCTGGTGAATTTCAAGTGTTTCCCATTAGATAAATTGAAGATGGGAACCTAATATTCTCTGAGGGTACATACGCCCGTCAACAATTGTAATCTACCTTTTAATATCAAACTTATTGACTTTTAGGATGAGGAGCAAAATTTTGCCACTCTAATCATAAGTTCAGCCATTTAGAAAAGAGGATCGAGAAATGAATAACCAACAGCAAAGCGTACGAGTGGCTGTCGTCCAAGCTGCTTCTGTCATCATGGATAGGGAAGCTAGTACGGAAAAGGCCGTTTCGTTAATAAGACAAGCAGGAGAAAGTGGAGCTAAGATTGTCGTATTCCCTGAAGCTTTTATTCCTGCTTATCCACTTGAGCTCTCCTTTGGAACGAAGGTAGGGGCACGATCCCCGGAAGGACGAAAAGATTGGCTTCGTTACTGGGAAAACTCGGTATCCGTCCCAAGTGGCACGACAGAAATTTTAGGAGAAGCAGCCCGCAAGGCAGGTGTCTATCTTGTGATCGGAGTAATTGAAAGAGACAATGAATATAGTGGAGGGACCCTCTATTGCACGGCATTGTTTTTTGGGCCGGATGGGGCATTGCTTGGCAAACACCGCAAATTAAAGCCTACCGGTGCAGAGCGATTTATCTTTGGAGAAGGAGATGGCAGTACTTTGCCGGTATTTGATACGCCCTACGGTAAAATAGGGGCGCTGCTTTGCTGGGAAAATTACATGCCGTTAGCTAGAGCGGCGATGTACGCGAAAGGAGTTCAAATCTATATAGCTCCTACAGCAGATGACCGGGAAGTCTGGCAATCTACCATTCGCCATATCGCCCTCGAAGGAAGGTGCTTTGTTCTATCCTGCAATCAGTATGTTACAAAGGATATGTTCCCCACTGATTTGGCCTGTTATGATGAGCTGGCATCTTCTCCCGATGAGATCTGTACAGGAGGCAGTGCGATTGTCGGTCCCATGGGTGAATATGTTAAAAAACCGGTATATGGCCATGAAGACATTCTCATAGCTGATCTTGATTTGCGTGAAATTGCTTACAGCCGATTTGATTTTGATGTGGTAGGTCACTTTGCAAGACCTGATGTATTTCAACTACTGGTAAATGAAGAGAAAAAAGAGAATGTGAAGTGGATTAATCGAACGTATTGAAATGAGCGGGTCTTTGTGGATTTGTAGATATAAAATTACAACTCAAGGGCAAGATGTTTGTATTAGCATAAAAGTAAGGATAAATAAAGATAATTGTAAAAGGGTTGGGGATTAATTGGATGGAAATCTGATGATTCCTAATCCTTTTGTTATGTCTGCTTGAAATAAAGTAAGATGAAAGGAGATCATTTATGATTAGTTTGGGGAATGAATATCTCGAAAAGTGGAAAAGAATTGGAACATGAAAATGATAATAATACTAAATCGATTAATAATCTTTAAAGTAAAAAATGGTCTCTTATACATGCCATCGATTATGACGTTAAATCGAAATATAGCGAAATAAGCTGGCTAAATTGCTTTAAATTGTAACGAAACATTATTTCTGGGGTAATCATGAATTTTGTCCGAAAAAACACTAGAAAATATCCTGGGGATGGGATTGTGAATCAAAAGACCTAAATTACTACAAATTTCACATAGAAACCTACTAGAAACGACTTTTGAAACGGTGAAAGAATAGGTTAAAAGTCTTTTGGTATTCAAATACATTTCAAAAATGTAGTAAATTTTAACTGTTTTTACTTTTTTGTGATGTAGGAAGAAACAATGAAGCGTAAACCTCCAGCCAAAACCAGATAAAAATATCGATAGACTAAAGATACATGGATTTTCTCTTATTAAGCAAACGGGCCATTTAATGGAATAACATACTGTAATGAAAATTGTTATAGGTAAAGAGATTGTGATGATTTTCACTTAAACTACCATGAAAATAAGTTTCTTTATGATTGGAAAAAATGACAATACTTAAGAAGACCCTGCTCAATCGATAAAAAAAAGAGGAGAGCGTTAATTAATAAGTCTATGGAGTGGCGTGGACTGGATTAAGGTCAGTATCAGTATTGACACTTCCTACCCATTTTCATTCTCTGTGGTGCAGCACTGATTTTGTGCTGCATGGATGGCTAACGGGGCAGGTTACTTTAAGAAGGTTAATTGGATTTAGTGGGTAAAGATGGTCTCTTTTGAAATCGAATCATTTATTGTCTTTAGTTTCAAACGCTAATATAATCTGTAGTACCATATTTAGATGCTCTAAATAAATGAAAATGCAGCAGGGGTTGCCCAGCTACATCTCATGCATCTTATTTAACAAATAACAGCTTCCATCTTCCGCAAACCATAAAAATTCTCCAAATTTAATATTAAACTCAACGGTATTTTTATTATAAATTAACTTTGTTACTTTTTTAAATTGGTTTAGTAATTCCATCGGGGGATCTGTGATAATGTCCTGAGTGTCGTTAGTAATGACAAATCCTTTTGGGTCTAATCTTCGATCAGGTTTTACTTCTGTCATCCAATTGCCGTTAAGCAAAATAGATTTAACCGTTATCTTCTTTTTTCGATTCTGTATAGACCAAATATTACGACAATTACACCGATGTATTTTACACTTCATCCCATAACCCTCTTTTCTTTTAAAATAAGGTCATGGTTCATTATATTTAAACTTGTAGCAAAACATTATGATAAGATGGTTGCCTTTGATTAGTTTTTTTAGTTAACATGTGATATAAAACAATTACATAATGATTTAGGAGTTTATTTGTATGACATCAAAGGTAATCTTAGATATTGATGAAACCATTCTCCCACATGGGAAAACGATTAGTCCGGCTCGAGCAACTAAAAGCGTTTCTTTCATAGGGGGCGGGGTATTATGACGAACGATATGTTGCTGAGACAAGTGGAAGTGGTTCGAGCCATTACTCTCCAAAAGTTGGAATCTACTACAGAAGACGTGGCTGATATTATACCTAAGGGATTTAACAATACGATTCGTTGGAACGTTGGTCATATTTTAATTGTTCAGGATCAGCTTGCTTCGAACTTTGCAGGATTACCGCAACAACTTTCTTTAGAATTTGTCACCTTATTTGGCAATCGGACGAGACCAAGCGAATGGCAAGTAGAACCTCCAACGTTGCAAACCTTATCCTATGAATTAAAAAAGCAAACAGCTTACATAAAGGAATGTCTCGGCAACCGTCTGCAGGAAAAAGCAATAAAACCCTTTGTACGGATTGGTTTTATGATGGAAACAATCGGAGAAATTCTCGCGTTTAGTTTACACCATGAAGGAATGCATACGGGAGTTATTTATGCGATTCAACGGGCAATTGAAGGATCCAACAATTGAAGAATCTTTAATCAGGGGATATTTTAGTGGCAAACCTTCCTAGTATCAAAAGGACAAAAGGCAGGTCTTTTTGGAATCGCTTATGGTTGATAGGGCAACCCTTTTTTATTATGAAAGTAAAAGATTGTGAAAGAATGTACTGTGCGAAACGTTTCCTTATAAGTGCCAAAGCACGAAATAGGAGGATTGCTGAAAGGCAATTACAACTGATTAATCGAAACTCGGAATGTTCGACTGGCATGTGTAGGTTTTTTAATAATCCCACTTTATTTAATACATTCAGCATAAATCATTCCTCCTTGGATCTTTCGAGTAGGTGTTAAAAAAAGCGTTAATCAGACATACTGACTAACGCTTTGCGAAGTAAGAAAATATCTTGTTGGATGTTGTTCCGAACTTGGTTATCGCTACAGTTATTAAGTTCAATTAGTAAACGTCCAAGTTCTTTAATAAATAGTAAGCATTCAAATTCACTTACCATAGCGTACTCTCCCTTACATAGGATAAAACACTATGTCAACAAAGACTATCACAGTCTTCATATATATACAATCGAGTAATCGAACTAAAACATAAAAAAGCTGTGGAAATACAATAGCAAATTTGACATACGCGGGTAAATTAACCTTCCCTTTATTGGTAATCCGACACGATTCCTATTGTTTTTGCTTTTTTTGATTTTTTAAGAAAAATTAGTTGACACTGAAAATAAATTTATGATATTATTATAAATTTGTTAAAAAATAATATATATGTTAAGGTTAAGAAGGTTACCATATATGGAGGTGGATTATTTGTATCAAATTGGCGATAACATTGTTTATCCAATGCACGGTGTAGGTATAATTAAAACCATAGAAGAAAAGGAAATCTCAGGGGAAAAACAACAGTATTATGTCATAAAAATGTTAATCGGTAATATGCAAGTCATGATTCCTACGGGTAAAATATTGAGTTCAAGTATACGCCCTGTTACTGACATAATTGCATTAAAACACATCATAAACATTTTTCATCATGGAGAATCAGATAGATTACTGCCGTGGAAACAAAGGTATAAAGTGAACACGGACAAAATAAAAACGGGTAAAATACAAGAATGTACTGAAGTTGTACGTGATTTAATGCGTATGAAGAAAGAAAAAGCACTTAATACAAGCGAAAAAAAAATGTTAGATAACGCACATGAATTTTTGATTAGTGAACTGGGATTAATTAAAGGGATTACTGAAAATCAAATAAAAAGTTTCTGTTAAGGTTAATTTAAGATAATGTATTACATCTCCCCGAAAATATCCTGAATTTTTTGGGAATATATTTATTATTAAAAGTAAATCTTTTCAAAGACATTCAACTTCTCCAACACACCTTTAGAGCATTAACCTCTTTTGTTATTTCTACAATCTAATCCATTTTTATTATTTAAATTTCCTTTACGAACGTTTGAAGTTTCATCAAACAACTCGATAAAATAGTCACTTGATTTTTGCAATCCTGATTCACACTGGCACGGACAAGGAGCCGTAAGGATGAAAGAGAGGTAGGGCTTTCATTGTTTTAGGTATACAATATATTATTTAAGTCATTATTTCGAGAAGAAAAAACAATCCATCTCACTTCTATCTTTAAGAATTTTTTACATCTACTGGGACAGTGATTAGTAATTGTTTATCTTCTTTACGTAAAAGAGAAAAACGAATTGGTAACACCGAATGGTCAACTACAAAAATGGTTTCCAGACCAGGAAACCATTTATTATTTCATTTACATAACAATAGTAAAGATTACTGGGGACGGTTTTAAATCCTTTGATGAAGGGCAACGCGTACAATTTGATATTCTAAACGCACGCTTTCCGCGGGAGGTTAGGGAGCATTCGAACTCCAGCGACTAGACCCTAGAAGCGGCTTCTGTCCACGCTAAACCAGGGATAAGCTTTAACACAGCCAAAATGAATAATAGTATAATTAAAGAAAAAATCACCTTATACTTAGTTTATGATTTTTTTCTTGAAAACAGGTAGAATAAATATAGTGCTTTAATATGAAAGCTTTAAAAGGAGGAACTGGTATGTCGATTGAAATCCCTTCAAGGGCTGAATTAGGAGAAATTCTAAACAAAGCAAAGCGGATTGCTGTAGTAGGCCTTAGTGACAATCCGGCTAAAACATCCTATATGGTTTCTGAGGTTATGCAAAAAGCCGGTTATGAAATAATACCTGTAAATCCTACAATCAAAGAGGCTCTCGGCGTAAAAGCGGTGCCGTCTTTAAAAGACATTGAAGGCCATATTGATATTGTAAATGTTTTTCGACGTTCCGAACAATTAATGGAGGTTGCCAGGGAATTCGCTCAAGTTGACGCAGATGTTTACTGGTCACAGCTGGGACTTGCTAACGAAGAAGCTTACAATTTTTTAAAGGAAAAAGGATATACGGTTGTAATGGATCGTTGTATTAAAGTAGAATATGCTCTGACAAGATAAGTAAGGTGAGTGGCATGAGATTTTCCTTCTCATGCTTTTTTATTTGGCAAAAATGAATTTTATTTAGAAAATCTGCAAATATTGCATAGAACAAAGGATATTCTACCTCTTGTTTTGTTGATTTCCAAGGCCTTGTATTGTTGTGCTTAAAAGCCGATTAAGAAGTTCTTCACACTTGCTTGTTTATTTAAAAAAGGCTCTTATTAAGCCATTTCTCCATATTACAAAATTAAGTTGTTTTTCAAGAACCCTTTGCCAAATTGAAATAAATCGATACAATAGAGCATAGACCTTTGTGAACTTATGGTACAATAGAATCGCGAACATAAGTTCTTAGCCGTAAATTTCCTTGCCAACATAAAGGAAAACGGTTTTATTTGAACGAATACATTTACGGAAATTTTATTTGAAAATCTTTTTTTGAATGTTAGTTTTTTTGGAAGTAATGAAAGGGGTATTTTTAGTGGCAAGAACACAGCAAGCATTTGATTACAATGATGATGCCATTCAGGTATTGGAAGGCCTGGAAGCAGTCCGCAAACGGCCAGGCATGTATATTGGAAGCACGGATTCCCGCGGCCTCCATCACCTGGTGTATGAAATAGTAGATAACTCTGTCGATGAAGCACTGGCTGGTTTTGGCAATCAAATCATCGTCAGAATACATAAAGATAACTCAATCAGTGTTATTGATAAAGGACGGGGAATGCCGACCGGAATGCATAAACTCGGCAAACCAACACCTGAGGTTATTCTCACTATTCTTCACGCAGGCGGAAAGTTTGGCCAGGGCGGATATAAAACGAGCGGAGGCTTGCATGGCGTAGGTGCATCCGTTGTAAACGCACTTTCAGAGTGGCTTGTAGTAACAATTAAAAGAGACGGATTTGTCTACGAGCAAAGATTTGAAAAAGGTGGAAAGCCTGTAACAACTCTTGAGAAGATCGGGAAAACCAATCAGACGGGTACAACCATCCATTTCAAACCGGATCCAACCATCTTTTCAACGACTACGTATAATTATGAAACACTGTGTGAGAGGTTAAGAGAATCCGCTTTCCTTCTTAAAGGTTTTAAAATAGAAATCAATGATGACCGAAACGATTTTCATGAAGTATTCCATTATGAAAACGGGATCGAAGCTTTTGTAGAGTACTTAAACGAGGAAAAAGATGTACTTCACCCGGTTGTAAGCTTTGAAGGAACTCAAAATGGAATCGAAGTAGAGTTTGCATTCCAATTTAACGATGGATACTCGGAGAATATCCTTTCCTTTGTTAACAACGTACGGACAAAGGATGGCGGTACACATGAAGCAGGCTCGAAAACAGCTATGACAAGGGCATTTAATGATTATGCAAGAAAGGTATCCCTTCTTAAGGAAAAGGATAAGAACCTCGATGGTGCCGATATCCGTGAGGGTCTTTCAGCCATTATCAGTGTCAGAATTCCTGAGGAGCTATTGCAGTTTGAAGGACAGACAAAAGGAAAATTAGGTACAAGCGAAGCAAGGTCTGCAGTTGATTCAGTAGTTTCAGAGCACCTGGCTTATTTCTTTGAAGAAAATCCAGATATCAGTTCCCTTCTAATCCGTAAGTCAATTAAGGCCTATCAAGCTAGAGAGGCAGCACGGAAAGCCCGTGAGGATGCGCGAAGCGGCAAAAAACGTAAAAAGTCTGAAGCTGTTTTATCGGGCAAACTTACACCTGCCCAATCCCGAAACCCACAAAGAAATGAACTTTACCTGGTAGAGGGTGACTCTGCTGGCGGTTCTGCAAAACAGGGCCGAGACAGACGTTTCCAGGCAGTTCTTCCCCTTCGCGGTAAGGTTATTAACACAGAGAAAGCTAAGCTTGCGGACATTTTTAAAAACGAAGAAATCAATACGATTATTCATGCTATTGGAGCAGGTGTCGGTACAGATTTCAACCTGGAAGATGTGAACTACGAAAAAGTTATTATCATGACTGATGCTGATACAGACGGAGCACATATCCAAGTTTTGCTTCTGACTTTCTTTTATCGCTATATGAAACCACTTTTGGAAGCAGGAAAAATCTTTATTGCCCTGCCGCCGCTTTATAAGGTAAGTAAAGGTACGGGTAAAAAAGAAGTCATTGAATATGCCTGGAATGACGATGAGCTTCAAGGTGCTATGAAGAAGGTCGGCAAAGGTTATATTATCCAGCGTTATAAGGGACTTGGCGAGATGAATGCCGACCAATTATGGGAAACCACCATGGATCCTGAAACACGGACTTTAATCCGTGTTAAAATAGATGATGCTGCAAGGGCCGAAAGACGTGTGACAACCCTTATGGGTGATAAAGTAGAGCCTCGCCGAAAGTGGATTGAATCCAATGTAGCTTTTGGCCTGGAAGATGACGACGATATTGATACTATTTTAGAGAATGAAAACATTATGGTCGCAGAGGAGGAAACTGAATGAGCACACCAGAAAAATTCCGTGACTTGCCTCTTGAAGATGTACTAGGCGACCGATTTGGAAGATACAGTAAGTACATTATCCAGGAACGCGCCCTCCCTGATGCAAGGGATGGCTTGAAGCCTGTACAGCGAAGAATACTATATGCAATGCATGTAGAAGGCAACACTCATGAAAAAGGCTTCCGTAAATCAGCAAAGACAGTTGGTAACGTAATTGGTAATTATCACCCGCATGGTGATTCTTCAGTTTATGATGCGATGGTAAGGATGAGCCAGGATTGGAAGGTCCGTAACGTACTTGTTCAAATGCACGGAAACAACGGAAGTGTTGACGGGGATCCTCCGGCTGCCATGCGTTATACAGAGGCAAGATTATCAGCTATTTCTACAGAGCTTCTAAGGGATATTGAGAAACAGACAGTTGATTTTATCCCGAACTTTGACGATACCTCCAAGGAGCCTACTGTACTGCCTGCAATGTTTCCCAACTTGCTGGTAAATGGCTCTACAGGTATTTCTGCCGGTTATGCAACTGAAATACCGCCGCACCATCTTGGAGAAGTAATTGACGGGGTTATCATGAAAATGGATAAACCAGATGTCACAGTAGATGAGCTAATGACGGTTGTAAAAGGTCCAGATTTCCCGACCGGGGGCA
Organism: Neobacillus terrae; assembly: GCF_011393025.1. Taxonomy (GTDB): domain Bacteria; phylum Bacillota; class Bacilli; order Bacillales; family Cytobacillaceae; genus Neobacillus_A; species Neobacillus_A terrae. Next base: position 12,869 of record NZ_JAAOEO010000014.1, read on the forward strand.
TTATCCAAGGTTTGGATGGGATTAAAAAGGCTTATGAAACTGGAAAAGGAAAAATTATCATCCGCGGTAAAGCTGATGTAGAGGATTTGCGCGGGGGGAAACAGCAAATTGTTGTTACAGAGATCCCTTATGAAATAAATAAAGCTAATCTTGTTAAGAAAATGGACGAGTTCAGATTGGACCGCAAAGTGGAAGGTATTTCAGAGGTTCGTGATGAGACAGACCGGACAGGCCTTAGAATTGTCATTGAACTGAAAAAAGATGCCGATGCTGCAGGTGTTCTTAATTATTTATACAAAAACAGTGATCTTCAGGTAACTTATAACTTCAATATGGTTGCAATCCATAAGAAGCGCCCTAAATTAATGGGTTTAAATGATTTGCTTGATGCCTATATTACCCACCAGAAAGAAGTAATTACCCGACGTTCAGAATTCGAACTAAAGAAAGCCAGTGAGCGCCAGCATATTGTCGAAGGATTAATGAAGGCACTTTCCATCCTTGATGAAGTGATTGCAGCGATCCGTGCGTCTAAGGATAAACGTAACGCAAAGGAAAATCTGATGGCAAAGTTTGCTTTCACAGAACCTCAATCGGAAGCAATTGTTTCCTTGCAGTTATACCGTTTGACTAATACAGACATCACTGCATTGAGAGCAGAGGCAGAAGAATTGGCTAAAAAGATTGACGAACTTACTTCCATCCTGGGAAGTGAAAAGAAGCTGATTTCTGTTATTAAAAAAGATTTAAAAGACGTTAAAAAGCGTTTTGCAGATGAGCGCCGCTCCAAAATCGAAGCAGAAATCCAAGAAATTAAAATTAATCTTGATGTTATGATAGCAAGTGAAGACGTAGTAGTAACGATTACGAAAGAAGGCTATATCAAGCGAACCAGCCAGCGATCTTTTGCTGCTTCGAACGGTCAGGACCTTGCCATGAAGGATTCGGATCGAATACTTGCGACATTGGAAATGAATACGAAGGACGTCCTTCTTCTATTTACAAGCAAAGGTAATTACTTATATATGCCGGTCCATGAGCTCCCTGACATACGATGGAAGGACCTTGGCCAGCATGTAGCGAATATTATTCCAATTGACCGAGATGACGAGCTGATTCATGCACTACCAATTAAAGATTTTGAAACAGATGCTTTCCTGGTTTTTGTTACGAAAAATGGAATGGTTAAAAAGACGGAGCTAAAACACTATAAAGCTCAAAGGTATTCAAAATCATTAACGGCTATCAATCTTAAGGATGATGACAGGGTTACAGACGTTCACCTCACAGATGGCAAAAAGGAAGTATTTATGGTCAGTCATTATGGCTATGCCCTCTGGTTTGATGAGGAGGAAATCAGCATTGTTGGCGCCCGGGCTGCTGGAGTTAAAGGCATGAACCTTAAAGACGGGGATTATATCATAGCAGGCAAAGTTTTTGATTCCGAAACTAAAATCTCCATCTTAGTTTCTACCCAGCGAGGGGCCGTTAAGAAAATGAAATTAAAAGAATTCGAGAAATCTTCGCGAGCTAAACGCGGTCTTGTCATTCTTCGCGAGCTAAAAGCCAACCCTCATAAAATTATTGGTTTTGAGACTGTTACAGAAGAGGATGAAATTTTTATTCAGACAGAAAAAGGACAGATCGAATCCTTTAAAGCAGCAGATCTAAAAAATAGCGATCGCTACTCAAATGGCTCGTTCCTTATTGATGAGTCAGACAGCGGAAAAGCGGTTCAAATTTGGAAGGCTGAAGAACCAATAAGTATTCAAAAATAAAGAATTGAATGGCCGCCTGATAATTCAGGCGGCTTTTTGCATTAATTTCCCAAAACTTCGCAAAATAACCTTAAAGAAGATTGGGAGGTTATTTTATGGTTAGGGAATTGTTTTTTTCATTTGCAGCATTCTTTTTCATGTCCATTTCAGCAATGACTGGATTATTTTCAAGTGAAGAGCAGGCGAAGGATCATACCCTATATAAAAACGCTGTGGACCTCACTGGGGATGGCAGAAAAGAGAATATACTGCTGCATGCAGACCCTTACCAGGGGAAAAATCCACTTTTAAAGAAAGTATTTATTGAAATACATTCATCGAATGAAAAATCATACAGAATAGATTTAGATAGTGGATTTAGGCCAAATTTAAGTTTCAAGGACTTGAATGGAGATGGAATAAAAGACATTTTTACAGCGGTAGAGACGGGAGGGATAATTCAAAACCATCTATATACCTTGAAAGACTTTAAATTAGAGGAACTGCAGTTGCCTGTGCCATTGGAAATGGACGGGAACTTCACAAATGGATATAAGGCAGAATTAACATTAAGCGCAAATGGAAAAACCTTTTTATTTGATCTCAGTAGCAGAAATAAAGAATATGAAAAACTCGGGCTTTACGTTAATGGGAAATTAAATGAACCAACTGAACTAAAAATAAATGGATTTCATTCATTAGACCCCTTTTCTTTTCGAGATGGCTCCTGGGGGCTTCGGGGAATACAGCTGATTGATGGTATTGCCCCGGCCGACAGCATTGGGATTGTAAAAACACTCTGGAAGCATAAGGAGGGAGCATGGACACTGAGTCGGGTATCCGTTCTGGAAAAAGGAAGATAGTAAGAACTCCGCAGCTAGGCCACTGTCACGACTTTTTCTTTTTTTCATATATTGTGAGTAAGCATTTAACAACCTAAAGAGGGGGGATGCTTGCCATGAGTTTATTTGATCCTTCAAAGCTATCAGTAAAATTTTTGGCTCCTGCTACACCTTTTCGGCCAATTGACGGCCGAAAATATACACTCACTCATTCCGATCAAACTGGAGAGTTATTTTTAAGTATAGGGAATGAATATGATAATCCGTCAATAAACAAGTATTTCCGCGATGAGGTTATAGCAGAATGGCAGCCGCAGATGGGGGAATTTACACTTTACGGAAAAGTATATGTTGATAGTGGGGAATTTGATGAAAATTACTCCAGTATCCGGTATATGATTTTTAAAAAGGAACTGCACTTAGCGTTATCAGCTATCATATATGGGGATCAGATCCTATTTTCTTATTTCCCATGGCTGCTGGATGCACCGATTTACATTGAATTTGAATCAACATACCCGGCATACAGGCAGCTATTGTATTATGGTACACCAAGACATTATTTAACAGAAGCAATTCAGACAACGACCATCTAAGCACAGGGCCAACGCCTGTGCTGTTTCTTTTTTGTTAATATTATGATTGCAGGAAAAACAGGTAATAATATAATAATAATGTTATGTAAACTAAAACAAAAAAAATAACAGCAAGAGCATAACTATCTAAAAAAAGCCTAATTAATAATATTAAATACAAAATTTAAAACTAAGACTAAATAGTTCATTAGGGAAGTAATAAATAATTACAAATAAACGTCAGTCAGCTACGATAATGAACTTAACCAACTAAGACCAAGTTGAAAACTAAGATTAAGATATCAGAATGTAAATAATATAGTAGTAAGATATTAGAATTTATTAAAGTATTTTAGCAGCCATAGCTTGAAATTTATATGGTACAAGCTCAAATTCATTTCATCGAAACCATCCAGAACATTTATACGTAATATCGAAAAGAAAATTTAAAGTTACAAAGAAATCATTCAGACTGTATGATATGAATTTTTTTGTTTTGTCTCAGTATCTTAAGTATACTTAGTGTTTGAGACTATAAAACAGCCTTTTTATCTAGGTTCCGAGAATATATATTATGTAAACTGTAAACAAATTATCGTTGGATAAGCATTCTTCCCTGTAAGTTCCGATAATAACTCATATCGTGAACTTCGTTCCCACACTTAGTTGCTGGTCTGCCCTTATCTGGTGGTCTGCCTATAGCCCTGCTTTAGATCAGCATCTTACTTGACGGACTTTTGATAAACTTTATGAATAATAGTCTTTTTAAAAACTTCAAGTGCCAGTTCATTCTGAAGTTGTTCCGGAAATAACTCCGGTAACAAGAGATAAAGTTCTTTAGAAGAAATCGTTCGTCCATACTCTTTCTCAATCCATAGAAGGAGTTCGAAACTCTCCTCCAAGATAGTCAGGGCTGTGTTGAGTTCATGGTATATTCCGTCTACATTAAAAATGGATGAAGGCTGCCTGGAGTCATGTTTAGGAAATCGACTCAGTCCGATGGAAATGGCCATATCTGATACTCCTATATCCTGATAGAATTTTTCTAGAGAATTCCGGAAGACAGGTAAGGTGATATTCCTATCCCAATTGAGAGCATGCTGTAGAATCCTTCCCATCCGATTAAATATGCGTGGATCAAACTCCATTCCCTTTTGTTTGGAAAAGAGATTGTCATTGGGGTTCAATTGATTTACCTTTATATATTCTTCGATTCTTCTTAGGAATCGAGGAGGAAGAGGAAGATATCCAGATTTATTTTGATTTAGATCTGCTTCTCTTCTGCTATTCGTTTCGGCAGATAGATTCTCTATCCTCTTGTAGCACATATCATCACTCGCTCCATTTCCCACCATGGAAAGACGGCCAGCGGCTAATCCGCTAAAAGTCATTATGCGTGATCCTGTAAACAGTGCAAAGGTGACAGGAATATCTAAATGGGATAGATTTTCGTCTAATCTTATTACTCGATAGATTTGATAAATCTCTGGGAAGCTTAGAGTTTTATGGGAAACACTTTCCTTTGTTACAAAAGATTTCATTGCTTCAAAAGGATTTGATTGAATGACTCCTAATTCTTCCAATGATGAGAAAAAAGAAAATAAGATATGTATTCGATGAATGACTGTCTTGTTAGTTTCCTTCTTTATTAAGGCAGAAACCCAGGACTGGCCTAAATTTGGGGTTACGTTTATTACTACAGGCTGTATGTTAGAGTTTTCCATAAAGCCTGAAAACATTAAAATGCTCCTGCCTTAGGTAGCAACTGTAGATTTTGACCAATGGGTATATTCATCCTTTAGGACATCCAACGCTTCAACCAGTGTAGATCTTACATTAATACCTTCTTGTATGTTTTTTGAATGGGACTTCTGCTCTTGAAGAATTTGGTTACAGGTTGATTTGTTTCTTTTTTTCATGGATTAGTCTCCTCTTTCTTATAAATATTTTTCGATTTCTAAGTAGCTGCTGTGAAAAGGGTTTTCTTTCATTAGGGTTATTTTAGTTACACACTCGAAAAGTGACATCATTAAAATGTTCATGAAAATGATTTCTGAAAGATTGCTTTTCCTCCTAATTTCAAAATCCAACCAAGCTAGACAGACTGTGGGAGTTATGTTTGTTATGATTGCTTCCATTCCAAGTCCATTCAAATATTTTTCGAAACGTTTAATGGCCCAGTTAAAACTATTTATTTCATCCGCCTTACATTGAACAAATTCTATTTTGTGTAGTAAAAGGGCTTGAAACGTTGAAAATTCATTTAGCTCGCTTTTGACTTCGAGTATCATCTCGGACCTTCTTTCCAATACTTTTTCTTTGAATAAATATCACCTTAACTGTGTTAAACACATTCCAATGGAGAGAAAGTACCCTATGGGGGTATAAAACAAAAAGAACCTGTCCTATAAAGGACAGGTTCTACCTCGCTCGCTTTGGTCAAAGGATATTCAATTTAAGAGTTATTATTTAAAGATTTCTAACCCGTGTTTTTATCTAGATGAAACTGATATTTATATCCTAAAGAAATTTCTATAATCTTTCAAGTAATAATTATTAAAAAATGTGACAACTTTGTTACATTTCTAATTATATTGTCCATCCGACCTTTTTCGATTGAACCTTCGTATAACGAATATTAGTCAAGTTAATTCAGCTAAGAAGGTTAGGTTTATTGTTTATTGGCAAGTATAAGTGAGTAGTCAAACTTTGCATGTCTCATTTTTCTGTGGAAAATGGACATTGCATATCATATCCCTTTCCATAAAGAAGGTCCGCTTTATTCCCTTAGTATCCTGGCCATCTGCTACTTCTTGGAATTAGCAGATCGACTCCTATGATTAGAGTTGAGAAGTTTGTATAGTAACCTTTATATTTTGTTAAAAAGTTTAAAAAGCTTTCTGGAATTTGAGTTTCGACCTTTTCGCTGGGAAACTTTAGACTCTTTTATTCTTCCAAGATGTAAGTTTTTGTACTAACCCGTTTTCAATCATTACAGTAACTCTGTCCTGATTTCTATTGGAACTTGTCATAATTTAATTCCTATTTTAATCTGTTTAAGAGGATGATTTATATTTCCTCATTCGTCGGTTAAACTTTTCACACTCAGTTCATCTTCTATTTTGAATACACGAATGCTTTCTTTATCTTTTGCAGTTATTGATATTTCTTCTATTAATTCTCGTACTTGCTTTAAAGATTGACAATAGTATACTTCTTCTGATTTAAAGACTTAAACGATAACTATGTACAAAATCTTTCCTCCTACTAAAAATTGTGTACAGTGATAAATTAATAGTTTGTACTGATATTATATGGTAACTCACCTTTACCTATAGTTGAGAGAATCAAAAAAACCTCCCTCCCTTAAAGCGTAAGAAGAACATGCGACGCCATATTTATTGATATTCTTAAAAGTGGTCGATGGGTTTTAAGTATGCGAAACTCACCATTATTCTTTAACAGAGGTTAGTTATTTCTCTTTTTCTACAATTAACTTTTCAAAATCTTTTTAGGAAACGGGTTGCCTTTATAACTAGAAAAACAGCGCTTAGATATTTATCTACGCGCTGTTCCTTTCCTTTAAGTCTTACTCTTTTACTCAAGAGAAAAGCTTCCATAGATTTTTTGATAAATGCCATTTTATTTCGTATCTATAGATTGATATGAACTATGAAAAAATGACACGTCCATTTCTTCATACTTGGTTAAGTATTTTTTTAGTAAAATCTTAATATTAAAACGTTCCAAATAAATCACAAAATAACTAGTGGTATAAATCGTTAGCGAACAAGTAAATGAGCACGGAAATCCTTTGCTTTATCCATAAACTCTTTAACTCTTTTAACATCGACATGGTTTTCAAATTTGCCATCATATTTAAACGTTGTTCCAATAACGGCTCCGTCGGCAATTGTTAGTTGCTCCTCTAAATTATGCAATCTTACTCCAGTATTTGCAAATACAACTGTCTCCGGAACGACACTCTTAACACGTTTCAGCAAGTCGACATCCGTTTGCGCACCGGCAGTCAGTCCAGATACACATAAAGCGTCTGGTTTATTATTAAATACCGTTGACCTTGCAATACTTTCAATATCTCTTTCAGCTAAGTACTTTGCTGCTTCTGGCACAATATTGAACAAAAGCTTAACATTTTCTGCCCCAATCCTGTACTGATGACGTATAGTTTCCCCTACATTTGTATCCCATGTGCCAAAATCACTTGCATATACCCCTGTAAAAATTTCTCTTACAAATTTAGCTCCAGTTGCAGCAGCTAAATCTAAAGATTTTTTTGCATCCCATAAAACATTCACACCAAATGGAACTTTTATTTCTTTTAACAATTCACCAATAATTCGTGCCATAGCTGCCACTGTTTCCGTCTTTACATTAGTAAGGTACGGTAAACTAAATTCATTTGAAAACATAACAGCATCTACTCCGCCATCTTGTAAAGCATGCAAATCCTTCCTGGCCATTTCTACTACATATTCCAAACCTTTATCTTTATCAAAATGCGGATCTCCAGGTAATGGTAATAGATGACACATCGCTATTATTGCCTTTTCTGTTCCAATTATCTCTTTTAACCAGGTCATTTTTTTCACCCTTTATTTTTAAATTTATGAGCGTGACTAAATTATTTTTGAATTTTTGAAAATAATTCCGTTACTTTGGCATGTAGAATGGGGTTTGCAACGATAATATTGTTATTTGGTCCTTCTAAAGTTCTTCCTTTCATGTCGGTCACTTTAGCACCCGCTTCACTACATATTAGGGAAGCTGCAGTCAAATCCCATCTTTCTAGCCCTTGTTCCCAAAAGATATCTATTCTCCCTTTTGCAACCTGACACAAATCAATAGCAGCTGCACCCAGTGAACGTACTGTCAACACCTGGGGAGTTATGATAGACCACTCCGTTAAATTGTTTGTTAAGGGGTCATCAAAAGAATAAGGAAAACCCGAAGCTGCAACCGAACGATTTAAGTTTTCGGTGTTTGAAACGCTGATTCTTTCTCCATTACACCAGGCGCCTTTTCCTTTCATGGCTGTATACATCTCTTCCATCAAAGGATTATATACTACACTGCAAACCACTTTATTGCTATCATCAACAAGTGCTATAGAAATGCACCAATGTTTTATTCCCCTTATATAATTAACAGTCCCGTCAAGTGGATCTATGTACCAACGCCGATTATTTTTCACGCTCTTTTCTTCCACTGGGTTCGACTCTTCCGATATTATGATATCGTCCGGAAAAGCATTAACTATTGTTTTAATAAGAATATTTTCTGATGCCTTGTCAGCTGATGTAACAGGATTAATTTCCCCTTTCCATTCTTTCTTTAGTGGCTTTGACCAATTCTTGAGAAGTGTGCCTGAGTTTTGAGCAGCCTCAATTGCTATGCTTAACTCTTTATCGTACTTTCCATATATTTTTGGTATACCTTCAGTTGTTTTTGTCATTCTTTAACAGCTCCTCCTCCCATTCCTTTAATAAGGCGCTTTTGAATAAAGAAAGAAAGAATAATAGTTGGAATCGCAGATACTAAAATAGCCACTGACATCTCCCCTAATTGAACACCTCGAAATGTATCAAAGCTTGAGATAGCCACCGGCAGTGTTTGAGTATCCTCCCCTCCAAGAATAAGAGCATAAAAAAGGTCATTCCATGATAATACAAATCCGAAAATACTTGCGGCTCCAATACCAGGGAGAACTTGAGGCAATACTATTTTTCTAAAAGCCTCAAATCTTCCACACCCATCAATCAATGCCTGCTCTTCAAGTGATTTAGGAACGGAGTCAAAAAATCCAATTAAAAACCAGGTGACAATTGGCAATACAAAGGTTAAATGGGCAATGGTAACCGGAATCAATGTACCATTGATCTGGAAAAAGTATGATACTAAAAAAATTGGAACTACCAATACTGCAGAAGGAACAATTTCGGAAATTAGAATAGTAAAACGAGCAGTATTTCCACCTGTTTTAAATTGACTAATTGAGTAGGCGGCTGGTAAACCCACCAACAATGAAACCGCTACGGTAATAAAACCAACTATTAAACTATTAACAAAATTAATGGGGATATTTCCCGTTAGAACATTTATCCAATTATCAGGAACAGGCGAAAATACGATACTGGTAGGTTGACTTAACTCTGCAGGTGTCTTAAATGAAGATAATATTACCCATAGAAAAGGGGTTAGAATGAATATCAATACTATAAATAAGAATAAAATTCTAATTGTTTTATGAAGATTAGTCTCTTTTTGGTAAGCCCTCATCTGGCTTTTTCCCCCTTCATTTGACCCCTAAGCATGGCAATAATCACTATCATGATAATGATGACAACTGTCCAAGCGACGGCCGAGGCTTCTGAAAGACGATAATACCCGAATCCGAGTTTATATATATGGTACTGCAATGTCTCTGTTGCATTTCCAGGCCCCCCTCGTGTAATGGCATAAACGTACTCAAAGACTTTTAATCCATCGAGGGCTCTTATTAAAACAGCTACAATTATTATTGGCTGCATTAATGGTAAGGTAATATTCCAAAAGGTCTTCCACTTACTTGCTCCGTCTACATAAGCGGCTTCAAATGGTTCTTCTGGCAGGCTCTCCAATCCCGCGAGAAGCATTAAAACCATAAAGGGAGTCCATTGCCATACATCAATAAAAGCCAGGGTTATCAGAGCGGTATGTGTACCAAAAAAGTTAATGGATATTCCAAGTGATTGTAATAACGCTGGTATGAAACCCAATTGTTGACTTAATAAGAATTTGAACATTAACCCCACGGCAATAGGTGTAATAAACATAGGGGCCAGTATGATTGACCGTGTAACATCCGTCATTCTGATTTGTCTCTTTAAAGAAAGTGCAATTAACATACCGAAAAATAATTCGAAGCTAACGGCTACGATTACAAAAATAATTGTATTTCGAAAGACGGTCCAATAAAGTGAGTCGACAAAGATTTTCTTATATTGGTCTAAAAAAACAAAGTGATCTTGATTAGGATTAACAATAGAAAAATTTTTAAAAGAAATCCACAACGAATAGGCAAGTGGATAGGCAAGAATTACAAACATGAGGATTAGTAAAGGCATTACCATTCGCCATTTGTAAGAAAATAGGAAGAAAGATCTCCTTCTTCCTAAATCGTTTTTCTTAATCATTTCTTTAATGTCTCCTTTGCCTTAGCAGCAGCATCTTTAATAGCTTGATCTACACTTTTTTGTCCATTAACCGCTGCATTCAATTCCGTTCCTATAACTTGAATTGTTTCTTCGGCATTTGGTCCTTCAGCAAGTGGCTCAGCATCCTCCAAAATGTTCTTAAGAGTTTTATAGTAACTTTCTCCATATCCCTTTTCCCAAACCTTAGGATTATCCATTGCACTATTTCTTACAGGAGCTCCACCTAAAATTACTCTATTAACCTCCTGTTTACTTGAAGTAATCCAGTTAATAAATTTCCAGACCTCATCTTTATGAGTAGTTTTGGCTGGTATTGACCAATACCATGCTCCCAATGCAGCTTTACCGCCCGGTACCTCAGCAAGATCAAATTTCCCTGCTAAATCGCCCGCTGGACCTGTTTTGTTATTTAGAGTAGGCAACATCCAGTTATAATTAAGAGTCATAGCACTTTGACCACTTGAAACAGATCTCATCGCCTCATCAAATGCCCAGTTTGAGCTGTTAGGCGGGGCAGAACTTTTATAGGTTTCAATGTATTTGCTGAGTGCTTCCCTGGCTTCAGGGGAATCCAGCTTAATATTTCCTTGATTATCTTGTATTTCTCCTCCTGCGGCAAATAACCAGTTAGACCATTCCTCTAATATCTTATAGCCTTTTTGTGGTTGGGAAGCAATTCCATAATGATTATCCTTAGTAAGTTTCTTTGCAGCTGCCTGTAATTCATCCAATGTTTTTGGAACCGCAATATTATTTTGTTCGAATTCATCCTTGCGATATATTACACCAGTGGCATAGTTATAGAATGGGATGCCATATACTTTTCCTTTTACAGTTGCAATTTTCCTGAGTGGTGCAGAGAAATCTTCGAAATCATAATTCTTAGCGTTTTTAATTCTCTTATCTAGTGGTTCAAGATAACCAGCGGATGCAAAGTCATACATCCACGGATTGTCTACTACAATAATGTCATAAGATGACTTAGGTGCTAAAAATGAAGAGACTAGTTTATCTCTAATTTGATCGTAAGATAGCATTTCAATATCGATTTTAATATTAGGATTTTCCTTGTTAAAATCCTTGGTCATTTTTTTTACAATATCGGAATCAGGAACTTGTTCCATCAGTAACTTTAATACTACCTTACCATCAGTCCCCTGTGTTTTAGCAGTACTGCACCCTGCTAAAAGAACCAACATTAGAACAAAATAAAATAATTTCTTTATCATTTCATCCACCCCTTTTGCTTACCTGTAATTGTTTATCAATCCATATAGGCCCCACCATTTACGGCTATAGCTTCACCAGTAATAAAGTCTGAATCCGGACCGGCTAAAAACGAAACTACCTTTGCCACATCTTTAGGTGATTCTAACCGTCCAAGAGGTGTTACAGCAATCATTCCCTGTTTTACCTCTTCATCAGATTGGTTTTTTAACCTCCCTTCCCATTCAAGCTCCCTTTCCTGCATTGGAGTTGAAACAAATCCTGGACAAACGGAATTTACTGTAATTTTATATTTACCTAATTCATGGGCCATCGATTGTGTTAAACCAACCACCGCAAACTTTGACGCCACATAATGACTTAAAAATGGGACATTCCCTTGTTTTCCAGCCATAGAAGCGGTATTTATAATTTTCCCTCCTTCATTTTGAGAAATAAATCTCTGGGCAGCGACCTGACCGCATAGAAAGGCTCCCTTTGCATTGATGTTCATGTTAAAATCCCAATCTTTTTCACTTAAATCTACAAAATGATTCATAGAGGATACACCGGCATTTGATACCCAAACCTTTAAGTTTCCAGCTTGGTTTACAAGCTGCTCCAATGCACTAATAATAGATTCCTTATCAGTGACATCTAAATAAACACCTCTCGCATCTCCTTGATTCTCCCTAATTTCAGTGACTACTTTATTGATGGCCTGCTCATCAACATCCGTTACGCCAACTAAAAAACCGTCCTTAGCTAACCGTAATGCAATTGCTTTACCGATCCCGCTACCTGCCCCAGTTACCACAGCTAATCCTTTTGATTCAGTCATGCGTTTCCCTCCTCTGGTACAATAAAATCCGCTAAGATATGTTGCTCTTTTATTAGTTTTGGATAGATTGAACGGTATACATCATATAAAACTTTATATTTCTCTATATTTTCTTCCCTTGGTTCTATTTTTTCTTCAATTTTTATAAATTTATCAATCTCCGACCAAGATTTAATTTCACCAACTCCCATTCCTGCAATAAAGGCTGCTCCTAAAGATGAACCTGGATGCTCAATTATTGACTCAAGAGTTAAACCAGTGATATCAGATATAATTTGTCTCCAAAATCTTGATTTTGACCCCCCATTTGTAATTCTCACTCTATTTATTCTAGTACCAAGTTCTCGAAATACCTCAAGATGATGTTTAAAACCAAATCCGATGCCCTCCAAGATAGATCGATAGATATGTGCTCTTGTGTGGCTTAAATTCAGGCCTATAAACATCCCTCTTGCTTTGGTATCGTTAATAGGTGTTTTTTCTCCTAGAAAATATGGCAATGTAATTAAACCATCAGATCCGATTGCCGTTTCTTCGGCTTCTTGGTCAAGAATTTCTAATGGGATACCATTAGCCAATTGTTTCTGAAACCAGCGAATTAAACTTCCGCTTGAGGCCATACATCCGTTGGGCAAAAAGTAACCAGGGACTAGGTGATAGTCTAGATATAATCTGGAATCAGAGATGGGGATTGATGAGGACAAAAGAATATCGCCTGCTCCCCCTAATTTGATTAATAAATCTCCATCCTCAATTAATCCGGCAGAGAAGGCGCTAGCCACATGGTCTGCAGCTCCTGCAACAACAGGCGTACCATCTTTTAAACAAGTACCATGATTACCTTGAACGGTACCCACTAATTGGTGGGAGGAGTAAACCTCACCTAACCATTCTGTTTTAATACCTGCCTTTTCTAGTATGTAATTGTCCCATTGTTGAGTTTGATAGTTGTAGAGTCCACTTTCTAAAGCCCAATTAGCTTCTAAAGTTTCTTTTTGATTTCCGGTTAATCGACGTGTGATGTAATCATAGGAGCCGCAAATCGATACAGTTTCATCTAAAACTGCTGGTTCGTGTTTTTTTAACCACATAATCTTAGGTGCAATCGACTGCTGTGTTATTTCGGAGCCTGTTTTTTGAAATATGTTATATTCTGAGGTTTTGTTTGCTAATTCTATAATTTCCTTTGAAGCTCTTGCGTCATTCTGTTGAATTGAATATCTGATTGGTTCTCCATTTTTATCAAGGCATATTAGGGTTGGCACCATACCGCTAACACCTACTGCTGAGATTTGCTCTGGACTTACGTTGGAATTACGTAAAAGAATGGGCAATAATTCTTTTACGTTATCCCACCATTCTCGCGGATCCTCTTCCGACCACCCAGGTCTTAGGGTATATAGAGTTACTGGTCTTGAAACACTATTTACAATAGTCCCTTCTTTATGAACCAAAACTAATTTTGTCGCTGTAGTCCCAATATCAATTCCAATTAGATATTTTTCCATAGAATCCCCACTTTTATAAAATAATCGAATTAAGTTAAAACAACTGTCAGTTCAGTTTTCTTTAATCGATTAATTTTTTCCATATTTAATGGTTTGTTGGTTATTAATGTATCAATCTCGTTAATTGAGGCAATCTTAACAAAGGCTTTTTTTTCCAATTTACTTTCATCGGCTACTACAATGGTTCTTTGCGATGATTTCATTGCTTTTCTTTTAACTTTTACATCTTCAATATTAAAATCGGTAAAACCACTTTCAGCATCCACACCGCCAACGCCCATTATAAAAGTATCAGGATAAAAGTGATCAAACACATCTTCCACTAACTCACCTACCATGGACCTCTCGCCTTTTCGTACCATTCCTCCTAATACTATAAGATTGATATTGGGACGATCTGCTAAAACCCAAGCCACTCTTAGGCTTGAAGTTAAAATAGTAAGGTTATTTCTTTCCTTTAATTCTTCAGCAACAGCTAATGCTGTTGTACCAGTATCAATAAATACTGTCTCCCCATCCCTTATCATGCTTGCTGCCTTTTTACTTATTGAATTTTTCTCTTCAAACTCCTTTTCATATCTCATTTCAAAAGGCATTTCATAGGAGCCTTGATTAATTTTAATTGCTCCACCCCTAATTCTTTTGATTACTCCTTTCTGGGACAAGATATCTAGATCTCTTCTTAGAGTCATTTCTGAAACATTAAAACGTTCACTAAGTTCGGCAATCAACACTTTATCTGTTTGATTTAACAATTCTAATATCTCTTTTTGTCTGTTTTTAACATATTTCATGTTAAAACAATAACTTTTTTTGTTAAATTCGTCAATAAAATATTTAAAATTTTCAGAGTATATTTTGCGATTAGTTTACTAAATGGTGAAAATCATTATAAACAACTCTATTTTTTGAAAAAGACACAAAGTTTTATTAACAATGAAAAAGGAGCTCCCGAAGGAACTCCTGACATTAATAACAACATTCCACGACATGCCCTTTCACTTGCAGTTCAACAATTTCAATCGATAAATGGTGTAAATTTTTTCCCGTTTCTTTATAATGGCGACGATGAAATTGTTCTACCAAATCACTTCGCCATTTCTCATGAAAACGATCCAACTGGAGATAAAAAAATTCATTCCGATCCTTATACCTGCATAAGAGCCCCTTTTCTATGTTCCAGCTAGATTCGCAATAATGACCCAAGCCCTTAGGCTTTTCATGACTTAATAACTTAATGATTAAATCTGAATAATAGTTCATTAACAGTTGCTCACTAATCGAATGTACCTCTGATTTAATTTGTCGAAGCATGATATGCTGCTCATGCTTCGATCTCTCCGGTACGTAAAGAATGTTAACTCCCCCTCTCTGAAAAATATATATGTTATTTAAACAACTCTGCTATGTTCCCCCTACTTCAGCTCTGTGGACTCCCTCTTGCCTTTAAGTTCACCATCTGCTTATGCTTAGGAAATTCCTTAACAAAATAGTCCAAATAATAAAAAACAAAGAAGAACATACCGATTGGCACAATTAGAAATATATACCCCATTGTAAGCCTTAAGTAAGTTTGGCTTAGATCCTGTTTCTAACAAATACTGGACATCATTAAACCCTACATACATAAGAAACTAGCCAAAGAAAACCAATAATAGAGTTTAATATTGCAGTAGGCTTCTTTAAACGTGTTCCAAGCCTATGACTACTAAATCAACAAATATGTGATTTCCTTCCTTGCCATTTTTACAAAGAGTTAAGAAATTCGCCCAAATAAACGTAAACAAGACTACTTCTTCCAATATGGAAAAGGACTTGGAGAAAACATGTCTGCTTATTGCTTAAACCATACCAGGTGCATGAGAAAATAAATAAAATAACGGCAATAGTGTAATAATGTGTTCCTCAATAAAGTTTATGATCTTCACTTTTTTAGTCCTCCTTCTTATAAAGGACCCTCTTCGATTTACATTAAAAGTGATGTAAGCCTATTCATCCCTAACTAATGTAAATGAATACGCTTAACTCCTATTATTCCTTGATAGCTCATTAAATTCTTTTAAAGCATCCGAGTATCGTTTCTCGAATCTTTAAATACTCCTTCTGTTACCTTTTTTCAATCCTCCCATTACTTTCTGGAACATAATTGACGTTTACCCAGTAATTTGTATCTTTTTGATATATTCTTTATCAGACGCCATAGATTCCTTCTATTTAGTGACAGTCATTTCATAAATTGTCTGTTGAATTAATATTTAAATAACTTTAGGAAGTTGCTTTTTCCAAGGCAATGGATATCCGCCACAACAAGTCAGTATTTTGTTAAAGAACCGACAACAATGCCACATCAATGTTGGTTCCGATTGTTACAGCAACAATAGGATACTAAGAAAATAGATATTTCCTTGGATTTCCCCTTTCAATATAGAAAATGATTAGGTCCTATGCATCTAGTTTTAGAAAGATCGTCAAGCCCCCTATAATAAAAATAGTTGCTCCACAAATCATCCACATAACTTCAAAATTACCGGACATATCGATAATCCAACCTGATATTGGAGTTCCAAAAATGGCCCCTGCATAAACTGTTGCTAATCCTACCCCACTTGCTAACCCAATTTGTTCCTTCTTTACCACCTCGGATATCATTAAGACAAACATCCCGTTCCATCCTTGGGTGGTAATTCCTAAAGTAAGAGATAAGAAACCAATAAAGACTTCTGGTAATTCGTTTGATAATGTTCCAAGGAATATCACCAATACTCCTGAGAACATACCAATCAATGCAATTATGACTCCCCTATTTCGATTGAAATACCGATCACTTATGACTCCCCATACAGCCCTGCCCAAAGCCCCTCCAATTTGTAATAAAGCTAAACAAAATAATGAAAAGGACAGGGAGTAATGAATCGATTCATGTAAGTAAAGAACTAGGTAGGTCATCACACTTAGCTGCACCCAGATAAAAAAAGTAATAATGGCGATAATCTTTAATAATTTTTTGTTTTTTAAGATGTCTTTAATATTATTAAAAACCTTGGTATGCCTACGATAATCCTCCTTTTGGTCTAACACTTTAAAATGGAAAATACAGACAAGGACCAACAAAACAGCAATACTTAAAAGGCTAACTCTCCATCCCCATTGATTGGCAATGAGAGGTAAGAGTAAGCTGCCTATCGAACTTCCTAAAGAAACCCCCATTTGCTTTAAACCCATTGCTGTTCCTCGGTTATGTAAATCGAAGTTTTCCATTATACTTTTATTCGTTCCAGGAGTAATCCCTCCATAACCCATCCCCAACAAAAACAGCAGCACTAAAATAAATATGAAACTATTCGATAACGAAAAAGAAAATATGACAAAAACGAGTAATAAACAGAAAGAAAATAACGATTTTCTTGCGCCAAATTGATCGGTAATCAAGCCAGAAGGTATTGCAATTATAGAAGAACCAAGGAATACCGCCGAAGTCATCCAGCCGATTTCCGTATTGTTTAGTGAAAATTCTTCCACCATTAGAGAGATTAGCGGGACATACCCGTAATATGCCAGTGCAGTAGCCATTTGGATGGTTAATAACCATAGAAGGTACTTATTTAAAATGACAAATGAAGGCGTACTTTTTACGTTTTCCAATTTCATTTTTAGCTTTTCACCTACCTTATGTAAATTACTTGCAATAAGTATGCCAAGTATTTTTGTTGTTTTAACAATATAGAAAATTAAAAAAATCCTTCCCTTGATACTCTCCTCTTTCGTTCTTAAATAAATTCTTTTAAACCTATTTTGAAATAGCAGTAGAATTGTTGTAATGGATCTCATTATTTCATATAAAAGGAAAAAACAATTTTTATTACAACATTTTGTTTCAAAAGGTGTTTCAAAGTACCAAGAACCGAAACATCTATTTGTTCGTGACCAATCCAGCTTTCCTAAAAATTAAAAATCCCCTCACCTATCAGATGGGGGATCCTTCCACTTACTTATAAATTAAACCATCATATTTAAAAGTTCATATCAATATTGTATTCTTTTATTTTCCGCCAAAGTGTTGTCCTGGACATGCCAAGTTTAACAGCTGTCTGATTCTTATTCCCCCTCGTTTCGAGAAGGATATTTATAATTTTGAATTTTTCGAGTTCAGGTAGCGGCATGGTATCTTGGACATCTATCTCATTACTATTAAGGAGACTACTAGCAATTTGATTTTTCTGTTCGAAGAATTCACTTAATATATCAGTAAACAATTTAATTAAGTCATACGTTGTGTTAGAGACGGATTTTAGTGCACAAAATCGCTGAGCGAAATTTTCCATTTCCCTGACGTTCCCTGGCCAGTTATACAATAATAGACTATCCTTCATTATATTAATTAAATAGCTGGCTTGGGGTGAGTCCATTCCATATTTAACAAGTAGGTGATTAAGTATCAACGGTATATCTTCCTTACGCTCTCTAACAGATGGTACATTTATTTGAAGTACATTGATCCTATAATATAAATCCTCTCTAAATACTTTTTCCCTAATCAAATCGACTAGTGGTTTATTGGTTGCAGTAATTACTCTAACATCCAGTGGAATGATAGTTTTCCCGCCTAACCTGATGACTTCTTTTTCCTGCAATACCCTGAGAAGCTTCGTTTGAATATCCAATGGAATTTCCCCTATTTCATCAAGGAAGATAGTACCATTTTGAGCCATTTCAAAAAAACCCGGTTTACCGCCTTTTTTTGCACCGGTAAAAGCCCCCTCCTCGTAGCCAAATAATTCGCTTTCTAGTATATTTTGAGGAATTGCAGAACAATTAACAGGAAGAAATGGTTGTGACTTTCTATTGCTGTACTGATGAACGCTATGAGCGATTAACTCTTTGCCTGTTCCTGATTCACCAAAAATCAATAATGGAGCATTCGTTTGGGCGTACTGTTTTGTTTTAATAATGACCTTATTCATGATTTGAGAGGAGTGAATAATATTCGTAAATTCATACTTCGAGTTAAGAGTATCTTCCTTTCTATTTTCCGTTGTTACACGAACCCTTGCCCCCTCTACAGCCACAATATATGATTTGCTGCTTGCTCCATTCGTAATCGGTTCAATTACAATTTGTTCTGATTTATATTGTACTGTCATCGATTCTTTTAATTGATCATTTATTTCAATATTAATAAGGTTGGTAAACTTCTCTCCGATGATGTCGTACTTACTGCTTTTCTTTACATATTTAAAACCAAGTACATTTGTATCTATTATCCGCTGCTGCCTGTCTAATAAAAAAATAGGATTGCCAGCATATTGAAGAATAATATCTTTTATTTTTCCGTAGTTTACCATTTTACTTTTAGTGGTGGCTAACTGATAAGCTTTAATAATTTCTAATTTTAAAAAGTCCTTTGAATAAATCAGCACATTTTTTATCCCTTTACTATCTGCTATTTCACAGACAGAGCTTGTCCCAATCACTACAGTAAATCCCTTTTTATAATAATCATCCATAAGTTGTTCCGCTTCATTTAAGTTGGAAAATGTAAACCTTTTCAATTCAATGTCTAATAAATCCTCATATTGCTCCAATTGATAATCTTCTTCTGGAAAATACATTAATAAGATTTTTCTTCCATACTTTTTAGCCTGAGCCAGCCCCTTTACCAAATCGGCCTCTGTGAATTGTAATGGATAAAAAGGTACAAGATAGGTTAACTCATAATAATCTTTATTGATCATTTCAAGATGGGCACCACTTGTAATGACTAAATCAAATTCGGAAAACATCTCATGATCAATTTTATGTAACTCTCCAAAATTCACCTCAAGTACTTCTAAACTTAAAGGTAAGTTTAATAGTTCCATTACTTCGTAGTATAAATGAGAAAAAATCTTATGTGTGATGGCTAGTATTCTGGTCGGCAATTTAGTTCATCTCCTCTTTAGGCATACATTCAAACTTTTCAACTAGGATTATTTGCTACTGACATAATAACATAATATTCAAAATTGTCGGAATAAAAATGTTTCAACTTAAGTTAAAGTTGTTTCATTTTGTGTTAAATAATAAAACAATCCTTGTTTAATTTTTAATCTTTTAATCTTAAATATCTTAGATTTACCCCCTTTTGGCTATTTATTTTCCGTTAATTTTGTCATGGCACGCTTTTTGCATTACCTTTTACTGATAACCTATGAAAGAGAGGTGACAAGGTTGTATAAATGTAAGTTTGCAGGTCTCCAAGTTGGTTCTTACCCCGGAAGCTATGAGAGAAACTGGACCATTCTTGCTCAAAAAACGGAAGAACTTATTCTAAGAGAAAGGCCCTATCTAATTTCCTATTCAGAGTTAATGACGGCACCCTATTTTGGCACAATCCAGGATGACAAATTTTTCTCGTACGCTGAGACGATGAACGGCCCCACTGTAATAAAAACAACAGAAATGGCTGTTGCCTATGACGTTCATATTTTAGGTACATTTTTTGAAAAAGCAGAGGAAAATGGACAGAACAATTACTATAATACCGCTTTTATTTGTTCACCAACGAAGGGCCTTATCGGCAAATACAGAAAAGTTCATCTGCCAAAGCTACAAAGTCCAAGTCTTTCAACTGATGAAAAATATTACTTCGAACAATTTGGGGGCGGCGGAAAGGAGTTTCCTGTCTTTACTCTTGATAACGGATTGAAAGTGGGGATCTTAATCTGCTTTGACAGGTCTTTTCCTGAAGGATGGAAAGCGCTTACAGTTCAGGGTGTAGATGTAGTAATTGTTCCTACGGCTACATTTGGATTTAGAAAGGATTTGTACGTAAAAGAATTGCAAATACGAGCGATGGAGAACAATGTATTTGTTTTAGGAGTCAATAAAGCCGGTATTGAGCAAATTCAAGGAGAACCATCAGCAAGACACCATTTTGGAAATAGCTGTTTAATTGATCCATTTGGTGAAGTTATTTCTCAGTTAGAAGACGAAGAATGGTCCTACCTAGTAGGGGAAATTGACCTTTCTCTAGCGGCAAGCAGCAAAGGGAGAATTAATTGGAATCAGGAAAGAAAACCAGAAATTTATCAAAAATATCTTAAAAACTACTTAAAGATATAAGGAGGGTTACAATGATTAGAGTTGGAGTAGATGTTGGTGGAACAAATACGGACTTAATTCTAACAGGTCTGGGACAAAAGCATGTTTACCATAAGGTCCCTTCTACAAAAGCCGATCAGTCAATCGGTATTATTCAAGGTGTAAAAGAAATTTGTGATAAAGCCGGTATTGAGCCAAGTGATATTGATATGTTTTTACATGGGACAACAGTCGCTACAAATGCCCTGATTGAGCATGAAGGTTCCAAAACGGGTTTAATCACTACAAAAGGTTTTAGAGATATTCTGCATATTGGCAGACATAGACGCCCTCACAATTTTTCAATCATGCAAGATATCCCCTTCCAAGTAAAACCACTGATTGAAAGAAAGCATCGAAAAGTAGTAAATGAGCGAATTATCCCTCCTGGAGACATATTTGTACCATTAGATGAAAGCGAAGTCCTTTCCGCCATTAATGAACTTAAAGCATCTGGTATTAAATCCATTGCAGTGGCATTCTTATTTTCTTTCTTGAATCCCATTCATGAAAAGCGTGTGGGCGAGTTGATCGCTGAACTTTATCCTGAAGCTGAAGTATCCCTTTCACACGAGGTTATTTCACAATACCGTGAATTTGAACGATTTACAACAACAGCCATCAATGCTTTTACAAAGCCAAAAATGAGATCTTACATGAAATCTCTCGAAAAAGGCTTAAAGGAAATTGGTTGTGGGGCTGAAATTTTAATCATGCAATCAAACGGCGGAATCAGCGGCATTGATGGTGTTTCTGAAAAACCTGTTTCCACATTAATGTCCGGACCAGCAGCTGGTGTTATTGGAACACAATTTATTGGGAATCTCCATAACCATACAAAATTAATCGGTCTTGATATTGGGGGCACATCCGCTGATATTACAGTCATACCAGAACAACTTTTAGAAATCGACTTCCAAAACTGTAATATAGCTGGTTATCCTGTGTTATTCCCCCAGTTGGATGTCATCTCAATTGGTGCTGGCGGAGGCAGTATTGCATGGGCCGACAGTGGCGGCGGTTTTAACGTTGGTCCAAGAAGTGCAGGTGCCGAACCAGGTCCAGCCTGTTATAATCGCGGCGGTACAGAAGCTACGGTTACTGATGCAAATGTGATACTAGGGCGAATTGACCCAAATAATTTCTTAGGCGGCAGAATTGAACTTCAAAAACATTTATCTGAAGAATCAATGGGAAACTCTATATGTGAGCCGTTTAATATGGATGTGAAAGAGGCGGCCCTATCCACTCTTGAAATTATGAATGCAAACATGGTAAAAGCAATTCGTCTCCATTCGATTCAAAGAGGTTATGACCCTCGGGAATTCGCTCTGGTTGCATTTGGTGGCGCCGGTCCACTTCATGGCTGCGATGTGGCAGATGCCCTGGATATCCCAACAATACTTATTCCGCCTGCACCTGGTATTACTTCAGCAATGGGACTGTTGTCTACTGACTTGAAATTTGACTTTATTCGTACCATTGGCGTTCTGCTAGATTCTGCTAAAGAATCACGGATTAATCAATATTACCTTGAAATGGTTTTAGAGGCGGAACATCAAATCGTAAAAGATAGTCAGTATGGAAAAGAAAAGCGAGAAACCATTACCATTCAGCAAATGGATTGTCGCTATGCCGGCCAAGGTTATGAGTTATCTATTGAATTCAACGGATTCACTGAAAATTGGCGCGAGGAAATTCAAAAGAAATTCGATACAGCCCACCAAGAAGCCTACGGATTTGCATTTGAAGGAAATCCTATAGAAATTATTAATCTGCGGGTTCAAACCGTGGGCTTGATGCCTGATTTGGAAGTCCCACACGCGTATGTTGCACCTCAAAGGGTTGTTGCAGCCTCTAAAGTTACAAAGGCGGTCTTTGGAACACCAAAGAATCATCAAGAATACGAAGTATCTCAATTTGAGAGAGCCGAACTGCCAAAAGGGTATATCTTAGAAGGACCTGCCATTATCAACGGGCTAGATAGCACAGTTGTCATTAATCCAAATTGGCAAGGAGAAGTTTTATATGATTCCACTATTAAGTTAACGAGAAAAGGAGTGAATTCATAAATGAGAATGAACAAAACCCTTGATCCAGTGCTTTTGCAAATAATTGGTGGAGAACTTGATAGTATTGCGAAGGAGATGGCTTATAAACTAGTCCGCAGTTCGTATTCTGTGATCATTCGTGAATCTGAGGATATGGGCTGTGCCATCCTTAATTTAGACGGCGAAGAAATTGCTGAATCAGATAATACTCCTTTCCATGTCGGCTCTTTAGTTGCTTACACACGTGGAGCGTTAAAAACATTGAAGGAACGTCGGGTACAGCTGCAGCCTGGTGATGTCCTCATTCATAATCACCCCTATTTAGGAGCCAGCCACTCCCTGGATTTAGGTGTAATTGCCCCTATATTTTATCAGGATGAACTAGTTGGCTTCGCCGGGAATACGGCACATGCTCTTGATATTGGAGGAGCTCAGCCGGGAGGATCGATGGACCTCTTTGATATGTTCTCTGAGGGAAGAATTTTTAATGCTAACTTTCTCTATAAAGCCGGCGTAAAATGTGAAGATTTATGGCATTTTATCGAAGGAAATACCCGTGCCCCAAGAGAGGTAATTGGCGATTTAAAATGCCAGGTGGCATCTGCCCAATATGGCGTGAAACGATATACTCAGTTAATTGATAAATATGGACTTGATACAGTTAAATTGTATTCCGAAGAACTAATCAATTATTCGGAAAGAATGCTTCGAGCAGAAATTGAAAAGATACCAGATGGCGAATATTACGCTGCCGGATATCTAGATGATGATGGTATTCATCGGGATCAGCCAGAAAAAATTGGTGTTAAAGTTATTGTAGAGGGCAGTAACATCACAGTCGATTTATCTGAGGCACCGCCACAAAGACCAAATGCTTTAAACACCCCTTTTGAAGGAAGCACCTGTGTGGCAGTATACAGTTTATTTAGGTCTTTATTGCTAGATACGTATTTAACAGATAAGTATATTCCTGCAAATTCCGGTGGATTCCGCCCTATTAATATAGTGGCACCAGAAGGAACAATCTTTAATCCTAAATTTCCTGTAGCAACACAAATCCGTTTCTGTCCTGCTAACCGAGTGGCAGACCTGATCCTCCAAGCCTTAGCCCCTGTCATGCCAGACCGAGCTACTGCCGGAAACAGTGCCCAATTAAACGGGATGTACATGAGCGGAACGTATGAAAACGGAGACTACTGGATTACGATTGAAGTAGATGAAGGCTCCTATGGGGGAAGACCTGGCAAGGATGGAATGGATGCGGTCGACTGTTTATCAGCAAACATTAAGAATCAGCCAATCGAAGAGCTGGAGCTCCACCTACCGTTCAGATTTTATAGATATGAGTTAATCGAAGAAAAATTCGGAGCCGGAAAATACCGTGGAGGCACTAGTGCGGTGCGTGAGTATGAATTTTTGACTCCATCTGTTATTACAACTGAGTCTGAACGTCATAGTGAGATTGATCCGCCGCCTGGTGTGCACGGTGGGAAGCCAGGTACACCTGGAGCATTCTATAAAGTCAATTTAAATGGTGAACAGGAAAAACTATACTCTAAGAATAATGCAGCTACTTTTGAAAAAGGCGAACGTCTTGTCATTTATGGAGTAACCAGTGGTGGATATGGGGATCCAATGGAACGTGATATCAATAAAGTTTTAAATGACTACTTAGACGGGTTAATCAGCTTGAAACAAGCAAGAGAGGATTATGGAGTAGTAATTAAAGGCAAACAGATCGATCTTGAAGAAACGAAAAAAATACGCTCGGTTTCTGTGGATGTAGAAATACTCAAGTAAGCAAAAAAAGCGTCTATACCAAGCTCTTAAACAGGCTTGGATATAGGCGCTTTTTCTTTTAGCTGGATGAAACTAACCTCTTAGCAAGTAAATAGACAGGGCGATCGATTAATTTCCCCTCCAGGTCAATTGCACCTGAATGGGTGGAAGATTCAAATACATTAATTACTTTCATACACCATTCGAGTTGTTTTTTAGTAGGTGCATAAACCTCTTTCACCCATTCGGTTTGCTTAGGGTGGATTACCATTTTTCCATAGAAACCAGTTTGTTTTCCCTTTATTGTATCTTCTATAAAACTCTCCCTATCATTAATGATAGGAAATACTGCATCAATTGGAGGATTTGCTCCACATGTTCTCGAGGCTAACACCAATTTTGACATGGCATATGAGCGTTCTATTCCTTCTTCGGACCAATCCACTCCAATATCCAAAGCAAAATCAACAGAACCAAAAGCTACTTTCTTTACTGCCGGATGACTCTTAAGAATGTCTTCAATATTCATAACCCCTGCAGCAGACTCGATGAGAGGAATAATTTCTATATCCTTGTTTAGCAGCTCCGCAGCAAGTGAAATGGATGTTTTATCCTCACTCTTCGGAATCATTATTCCATCTAATCTTTTTAGTTCTTTCACCATATTTATATCTTTAAAAAACCATGGTGTTTTAAGGGAATTAATTCTAACGTACAGTTTGGATCGAACCGTGTTGATTTCCTCAGTGTCGAATATAGAGGAAACTAATTGTCTAGCCATTGCTTTTTCATTTGATGGAACGGAATCTTCCAGGTCAATAATGACAGCATCGGTGTGAAGATTTATGGCCTTTTGCATCTTTTTTTCACTGTTACCAGGAGCAAATAAATAGACTTGGCCCAAATGATTCATCTCCTTATAAAAGAAGGAGTAGAAACTTGAGTATCTACTCCTCTGCTATTTAAATAATTCCCTTACTTTTTAGCTGTTCAATATACTCTGAACTGTACCCCAGCAGGCTCCCATAAATATCTTCATTATGCTCGCCTAAACCCGGTCCTGCTTTGTATTCTGGTTGATCATTTGACAGTTTAATAGGTGTCCCAAGCATTTTTACATTACCAAATGTTGGCGTATCCACTTCGACAATCATATTCCTTTCTTCAACCAGTGGTTGCTTTAAGGCTTCCTCTACCGTGTTTACTGGTGCAATGGGAACCTTTCCCTTCAACTTTTCAAGCCAGTACTCAGTTGTCTGCTGTAAAAATAGTGATTCCAGCTTGTCTAATAAATCTTTCTTATTGTTAAAGCGGGATTGGAAATTCTTGTACCTTTCATCCATTGCCAGTTCTGGTGCTTCTAATCCCTCGCACAGGATAGAGAAAAACTTTTCTTTGTTACACATCACCACCACATTCCCGTCCTTGGTTTGAAACTGCTGTGACGGCACAAGTGTTGGATGGGCAGAATTTGCGGTTCTAAGCGGTTCGTAGCCCTTATTCAAATGCCAGATGGCTAGATAGTTTAATACGGAAAGGGATGTGTCAAATAAGCTAACATCCACATCTGACCCAACCCCATGGTTTTGAGCCTGATAAATACCTATCATTAATCCTAAAGCAGCCATCATCCCAGTGGAAAAGTCTATGATGGAAAGGCCGTACTTAGAGGGTGGCCCGCCTGGTTCTCCAGTCAGACTCATATGCCCATTCATCGCTTGCAACAAATAATCATAGGCAGGTTCTTTTGTCATCGATCCCCATGTTCCAAACCCGGATAAAGAACAGGTAACAATTTTAGGGTTTAAGTGTTTGAGATGTTTATAGTTAATCTTTAGCTTTTCAGGTACATCTCCTCTTAGATTATTAAAAACTGCAT
This sequence comes from Neobacillus terrae, assembly GCF_011393025.1. Taxonomy (GTDB): domain Bacteria; phylum Bacillota; class Bacilli; order Bacillales; family Cytobacillaceae; genus Neobacillus_A; species Neobacillus_A terrae. Next base: position 39,643 of record NZ_JAAOEO010000014.1, read on the forward strand.
CTGACTTCTTTACTAGTTCTTCAAAAATCTTTCTTCCTTCTTCAGATTTTAGATTTAAGGAGATACTCTTTTTATTGCGGTTCAATGCCTGAAAAAATAAACTGTCGTTATTTTCCGCATAAGGAATAACAAATCTAGAAACATCCCCCTTTGTGCCAGGATCTTCAACCTTAATTACCTCGGCTCCTAAATCTGCCAGGTGAAGCATGGCATAAGGTCCTGCCCCGTATTGAGAGACAGCAATGATTCTCATCCCTTCTAATGGTCTCATCTTATCCCCTCCCAGTCAGGACTCTTATGATTGATTGCGGTGTGTATAAGGACGTGGAGCAAACTCACGTTTAGGCACTAATAATTTTCGTCTGTAGCTCATTACGTCTTCTTCTCTCTGATTACTAATAGTAGTTTCCACATAGACGATGCCACGGTCATCTTTACTCGTTTCCCTTTTATCTAAAATTCTTGTTCTGCCATATAGGGTATCACCATGAAATGTTGGTTTTAAATGTTTGATATTTTCATATTCAAGCATGGCAATTGCGGCCCCGCTAATATCATTCACTGTCATACCGACTGCAATAGAAAAGACAAGTGTTCCGTTCACTAGATTCTGTTTAAATTGCGTTTTTGATGCGTAATGGGCATCGATGTGAAGGGGATGCTGATTAAGAGCGAGCAAACTGAACATCATATCATCCGCTTCTGTAATGGTTCTTCCTGGCCAGTGCATGATCACGTCACCTACATTAAAATCCTCATATACTCTTCCAAATGGTGTATGAATTTCCGCCATACTGTGTTCCTCCTCGTCTCTATCAATATGAATTTTAGATTTTATATTTTTGAACTAACCCTTTGCTAATAATAATTTTCTGCATTTCATTTGTCCCTTCACCAATCAGCATGAGTGGCGAATCACGATAATACCTTTCTATATTGAACTCTTTTGTATAGCCATAGCCTCCATGAATTCTCATCGCTTCACCTGCTAGTTCAAAACCTACTTCTGTCGCAAATAATTTGGCCATTCCCGCTTCCAGGTCACAACGCTCACCATTTTGAAGCTTCGTCGCAGCATTTAACGTTAATAAACGAGCTGCTTCTAATTTTGTGCCCATCTCACCCAGTTTTAATTGAATAGCTTGATGCTCACAAATTGGCACCCCAAAGGTCTTACGCTGCTGGGAATATTTGATGGAGTCTTCAAAAGAAGCTCGTGCCAAGCCCACACCACGTGCCGCTACATTCACACGACCTAACTCGAGGCCGCCAAGTACTTGCTTAAATCCTTTTCCTTCCTCGCCACCAATTAACTGGTCAGCAGGCACACGGAAATTTTCAAAGGTGATTTCACAAGTCTTTACTCCTTTGTAGCCCAACTTGTCAATATCACGTTGAACTTCAAATCCTTCCCCGCCTTTTTGAATTAAAAATAAACTGATTCCTTTATAACGAGGCTGCGTCTTTGTATCCGTCTTTGCCGCCAAAATAAAGGTATTACCATATCTAGCGTTGGTAATCCACATCTTACTTCCATTCACCACGTAATGGTCTCCGATTTTTTCAGCTTTTGTTGACATATTCTGAACATCCGTACCTGCATCGGCTTCAGAAAGTGCAAGACCACCGCGCCATTCCCCAGTTGCAAATCTTGGCAGGAATTTACGCTTTTGTTCCTCTGTTGCATATTTCTGAACAATATAGGCCATGATGAGGTGGCTATTTAAAATTCCTGCAATACTCATCCAATGCCGGGTAATTTCTTCAATGACAAGTGCATAGGTGACAAAGTCCACCCCAAATCCGCCATACTCTTCTGAAATGGTAAATCCAAAGAAACCAAGTTCCTTCATTTTTTCCACGATTTCATGCGGGTACTCATCTGCGTGTTCAAGTTTACTTGCAACCGGAGCAATTTCTTTTTTACAAAAGTCCTTCACTAAATCAAGGACTTGTTGTTTATCTGGTGCGAGGGTAAATAAACTCATGCAAAAACTCCTCCTTTTAATAGAACAGAAAATTCACTAACTTTGTGAAAATTTTCTATTGTACGTACTCCCTTTACTAATTGCAGCTGCTGTTTCTGATCAAATACGGGGGCAGTTACGTAATTAAATTTCGTTATCATTTCTTCCCACGATAATGGATTTTCTGGATCTCCTTTTGGATAATCAATTCGATTAGAGAAGGTTCCCTTGGTGGTTTCAATCTCTACTCTTGCTGGCCATTTTTTCGGAAACTCCTTTTCGAGCTCCTCGTCTCTAAAGCAGTACACTTTTTTCATCATTTCTTTCACTTCTGGTAAAGCTACAACCAAATCATCATATTGCTCTAGTAACGTATTTCTATAAATAACAGCAGCCGCCGCACCGAAATGCATACTAAACTGAGCATCAACCGTAGATTGTGGATTCCGCTTTTCTTCTTCTGGCTGCGCCACAATCGGAAGACCTGTTTGAACTATAAAAACATTGATTTTTTCAATATCGCCAGGTTTCAAATCAAGTGATTTGACCATCTCAAGAATAAGGTCTAATGGCCCCTGCTTATAACGGCAGCAGGCATGTGGCTTAATACTTGATTTCAAGATAAAGTTATCCTCATTCAAATATCTCCCTGTCAAAGAGCCTACATTAAGCTCACCCGAATAGGCTTTTGCAAAACCTTTATCCCCTTCAATAATGGAATTTGGGCCGGTGAACCCTGCTTTTGCCAGTTCTGCGGCAATAATACCGTTATGAGCAGCCCACCCTGGATGAAGCCGTTTAGTCCAGGATCCTGTGTTTAGGAATTCCATAGAAGCAGCTGCCTGGCTGCCCACAATTCCTAATGCGTTAACCGTTTGTTCATAAGTTAAGCCCATTAATTTACTTGCTGTAGCCGCTGCAGCAACAGCCCCAACTACTCCCGTAGGATGAAAACCACGGGCATAAACACTTGAGGGATTCAACGCTCTTCCAAGTTGTCCCATTACTTCGTAGCCGATTACGGACGCTACAATCAAATCTTCTCCTGATTTTTCATAAGCGTCTGCAAGTGCGAAAGCTGCTGGGAAAACAGCAACTGCAGGATGGAGTGATGCTTCATTAATGACATCGTCCAGCTCCAAGCTATGTGAAGCGGATCCATTTGCCAATGCAGCATATTGTGGAAGCGGGCTTAAATCTTGTGCCCCGATAATAATGCCCTTTCCCTGTCCGCCATGAGTTCTAATGAAATCATGAATAGGTTTACTTGATTCAAATTGACTACCCCTTGCAGCCAATCCAATAAAGTCCAGTGCTAGATATTTTGTTCGGTCAATCACTTCTTCGCTTAAATCCTGATACTGTAAGTTGTGTACCATTTGGGCAAAAGTTTCTGCAATCTTCATTTGTTTCCTCCTTAAACTAATCGTTTAATTTTTGCTCTCACCAAATATAAAGCAAGTTCCGTGCCAACTTTTAGAAAATGGAAAAGAAAGAAGAAAATATATTCAAAAACTCATTGGTATCAAGTGTATCCAAAATTATTTTTTAATAATTTTGATTTTTTCGAAAAGTAATTCCCAAAATATAGGTAGGTATATAAGTAAGGCGTTTCAATTAGTTTCATCACCTCTCAATAAATGAAACACTTTGTTAAACACAGGCCTTTGAACACTTCTATCTCATAGAAGAATTTTTAATAAAGTAAAGATTAATGTTTCAAGTTCTTCCAAAATAAAAAAGGCACCAATAAAAATTGGCACCCCATTTTGTTCAGTTTATTACTTTAGTAAAATGGCTGATAATCCGGCTGTTTGAAAGAATATCACCATATCTATTTCGTATATCAAATAAATTTGCACGGTGAGGTTCAACTCCCTGATCGCCTACACATTCCTCCGCAATGATAGTACGGAAACCATAAGAAAACGAGTCAATCGCAGTCGCTCTGATACAGCCACTTGTTGTACAGCCGGCAATAATAACCGTATCAATTTGACTACTAATTAATATGTTCGTTAAGTCCGTATTAAAAAATGCAGATGGCATTTTCTTCACAATGACGACGTCTTCCTCTTTTACTTCCAGCTCATCATCAATCTCAACCCACTTTGACCCCAAAGTTACTTCAGAAAGAGTACTTACTTTTAAAGGCCAAAGTCCCATATCTTTTTTGTCTTTTCGATAACCAACAACTGTATAGATAATAGGCAGGTTTTCTTGTCTTGCAAGGGAAATTAACTCCTTCGTTTTTTGAACGGCTGCAGTTATTAATTGACTCCCCCCTAATGGTGATTCTTCGCTTGTAAAAGCCTTTTGAAAGTCAACTATAACGATAGCAGGTTTTTTACCTATTTCTACGCTCCCTTGTCCATATCCAGCTTTCCGATAGGGATTTTCTGACATTTACACTCCCCCTTAAGGTTAATTGGTTACCTGTTCTTTTTCCATATTAGACCGGAGTTCTGAGGTGGCAGATAAATCAAGCTTGCCCTCCGAATTGATGACCACTCCGTATACATCGCGGGCTGTCTCCAAGCTGATATACTGATCAAGTACATCTTCAAGAACATCTTCCGGAATTCGTTCAAATGGATTCCCATATCCCCCTGCGCTTGGAGTCTTGATTAAAAGCGTGTCCCCTGCATTGATTTTGTAATTTGTAACCTTTGCATGCAGGTTTTTCTCATTTTCTGTCCTACGATTTAAAACAAGTGCACCCGTTTCACCATCACGCCCTCCTCTTACACCTTTTGGCGGGTCATAATGTCTGTCTCCTTCACCAGTAAAAAGAGTATTCGTGAAAAACTCCCATTCCCTTGCAATTCCAATCCCCCCCCGCCATTTTCCGGCTGCAGGTTCTTCCTCTCTTAACTCGTAGCGATGGCAGCGCATCGGAGTTCTCATCTCTAATTCTTCTACAGGGTTATTACGTGTATTAGCGACGAGTGTATCGACTCCGTCTAATCCGTCCTTTCCATATCTTCCGCCGTACGATCCCTCATTAATCTCGATACTAATCCAGTAGGAACCAGAATCAGGATTTACTCCAGCGTAGGAGTTAGCATGAATATGTGCGGAGTTCCCCGCAGTTGTTTTGGTCGGCAAAATTTGCGAAAACGCCAAATTCACTTGATCTGCCAAACGGTTTACTTGATTAAATCTGGCAAAGCAAGAAGCCGGGAATCTTGGATTGAAAATAGTACCTAAAGGTGCTATGACCTTAATCGGGCGAAAAATCCCGCTATTCTGTGGAACAAAAACCTCCGAATTTGCTTCATCTAAAAGAATTGAACGTACGATGGTATAGATAGCTGGCAATGTTGATCCAGAGAAGGGAACATTATAGCCTGTTTCCACTTGTGGCGAACTTCCTGTTAGATCCACAATGATTTCACTGCCTCTGATTTCCAGACTTGTTTCAATCCTTAACGGAACACCGTAATTGCGGCCATCATCATCCAGCCATCCGGTAGGTGCTTTGTAAATCCCATCCGGAAGTTTTTCAATTTCTTTCCTTAACATTTGCTCAGAATAATCCATCCAACGCCGCTCCGCTGATTTTAACGTTTCTAAATCATAACGTTCAATTAATTCCAAATATCGTTTTCTACCTAAGCGTGCAGAGGCGATCATTGCCTCAATGTCACCTTTGTTCTCTTTAGGTGTGCGGACGTTCTCAAGCACATGCTTCCAGATTTCTTCATTTTTTACACCCTTACTGTAAAGTTTAAGGGCATTGTAATGTTTACCTTCCGCAAAGACATCGACCACATCGACCATTAAACCAGGAGACATTCCCCCCACATCCAAGACATGCCCGGTATTAGCTGCATAGGCAACGAGTTTATCCTTGTAGAAAATAGGAACAATAACCGCTAAATCAGGCGTGTGAGATGCGCCATAATAAGGGTTATTATGGAGTATCACATCTCCATCCTGTATATCGTCTTTCAGAAAATGCTTGACCCCTGCTATATAACCAGGAAGTGAGCCAATGTGCATTGGAGAAGAATCACTTTCACAAAGTTCATTTCCATCTTCATCAAATAATCCAGCTCCTAAGTCCTCAGATTCACGAATAATACTGGAGTACGCCATTCTATAAAGAACTAGGGCCATCTCCTTTGCAATCGCATTTAATGAACCAGCAATAACGCCTAATGTTACAGGATCAATGTTTTTTTCGTGTGATTCTCCCATAATTGTAACCCCTTCCATTTTTATCTTCTTATTAAAAAGGTAATCTTCAATGATTACCTTATTTTGTAACCATGGCAACATTTTTTAGATTCTTACTCGCATTCTTGTCCTGCATATCAATAACGATATTGCCATACTCATCAAAGAGAGCTTTACATAAAGGAGGAATAACTGTTGTACTATCCTTTTGTTGGATAATTGCTGGACCTGTTAATGTGGTACCATTTGGAATGTCTGAACGATGGTAAAATGACGTTTCTACCTCTTCTAATTGATCATTCACCCAAAAGTAAACAGGTGCCTTCTTTACCTTTTTAGGATTAAACTCTAATGTCTGCGGTTGTGGAACTAAGCTGCTTTCATTTGTAACAATACCTATACCGATTAAACGAATGTTTATCGCCATTACTTCTTGATCTTCAAATTTGCTTGCATATTCTCTTTCATGTACAGCATGGAAGGAATTGACGACTTCCTCAGCCCATTCTTCATTAATTTCACCTGTAGGCGCTTCTACACGTAATTCATAGCCCTGGCCTTCATAACGACAATCACATACTCTTTTTAAAATGATTTTATCTTCACTGATTCCATCTGCTTTTAAAGAACTAATTGCTTGTTCTTCCAATCTGGCAAACTCTTGACGCAGCTTTTCGATATTGCCAATTTTAAATGAACTCCACACGGTAGAAACCTGTTCATAGGTAATATCCGTACCAAGCAGTCCGATTGCCGCTGTAATACCTGGGAACGGAGGTACGACTACGTAAGGGATGTTCAGCTCTTCTGCAATATCACAAGCAAACAATGGACCTGCACCTCCTGCTGCTACCAATGTAAACTCCCGTGGGTCATACCCCTTCCTCACACTGTTCATTTCGATAGCGTTGACCATGTTGTGCGTCATAATTTTTAAGGCTCCGGCTGCTGCATCCAGAACATTTATGTTTAATTTTTCGGCAATATGCTCTTTGTAGACTTTTTCCGAGAGTTCCGGCTTTAATTCCATACTTCCAGCAAGCCTGTTTTCCCCTCGAATTCTTCCTAATAAAACATTCGCATCTGTAGAGGTTGGTAATGTTCCGCCGCGGTTGTAACAAGCTGGACCAGGATCGGCACCGGCACTTTGTGGGCCCACACGGAAGATTCCACCTTCGTCCACATAGGCGATGGAACCTCCCCCAGCACCTATCGTATCGATATCCACCATTGGAATCATGGCATTATATTGACCAATTCTTGTATCCAATAAGTGACGCATTCTCATTTCTCCGCCTGGTGCTACGCCGATATCTGCTGAGGTACCGCCGATATCCAGTGTGATGACATTTGAAAAACCAGCGTTTTGGGCTGCTTTAATTCCACCAATAAGACCTGCAACTGGACCTGATAAAAGTAAATTGATTGGTTTTTCTGCAGCCATTTCAGAGGTAGCAATCCCACCATTTGATTGCATGAGGTGTAATTCTGACTTTACCCCCATATCCTCAAGGTTCTTTTTAAGTTTCTTTATATAATTGCTTGTTTTAGGACCGATAAACGCATTTAGTGCAACAGTACTAAACCGTTCATACTCCCTGTATTGAGGAAGGACTTCATTACTAATAGAAAGGAAAACCTCTGGGTACTCTTCCAAAATGATTTCCTTTACGCGATTCTCGTGTTGAGGATTTTTAAAGGAGAACAAGAAACACACGGCAATGGCATCGACTTTTGCCTCTTTTAATTTTCGGACGTGTTCTCTTGTTTTTTCTTCATCAAGAGGTAATAATACTTCACCCTCTGCAGTGATACGTTCAGAGACCACCAAACGATTGCGTCTCCTAACAAGAGGGTATTTCTGCCAAGGTAGATCTTGATAGAGCGAGAAATTATATGGGCGTTTGTGTCTTGCGATATGTAATACATCACGGAATCCCTCCGTGGTCAGCATTCCTACACTTGCACCATTATGCTCCAAAACAATATTTGTTGCTACAGTCGTTCCATGGAAAAATTGCTCGATTTGCCCAGGATGGATATTTGCCATTTCGCATATTTCGAAGACACCTTTAATTACGGCTTCGGATGGGTCTTTAGGAGTTGAAGGTACTTTATGGACAATCGCTCTACCTCCATGTGTATCAGACAAAATCAAATCTGTGAATGTACCTCCTACATCAACACCAATTTTCATATCTTTCTCCTCCTTTTCAATCTAGCAACATTCAAAGGAGATAGGGTCGCCTAACATCCATATTCCATCGAACTAGTATTATGGTTTAGTAAAACGGATGTTTTTATGATTCGGCACTATTTTCCTTATATCCTGCTACTAGTAAATAATATATTTTCACTAACTATACCTTGCAAATTTCATGCCAACTATTACATTAATAATGAAATTAGCAAAAACTATCGTAAAATTGCAAATATTCTCACTTTAATTATTGTTCAAGGGTATTACTTTTCGAACTATTAAATTATTTATGTTTCATGGCTGTTTCATTATTCTATTAGATGAAACACAAAGATTAACAAATTTAAACAGAGCCTACGCCCTAATCCTTATAAAGGGGGAGGTATCTGAACAGAACCATCATTATATCTTCACTGAAAATACCTTGGTTCCTGAATTATTCAAACAAGAAGAACTGGAAGAGCTAAAGAAGCATACCGTTCTATTGGGATATTTTAATTTGGGGATGATATTTGGATTGCTTAAAAATGCGAGGAAAACGAGTGGACAAATACAGCTTTAAAATTTATTTTAAAGACACATTAGGGAAATTGTGGAACGAGGAGGGGAAGCAAAAGCCCCATGCAAAAGTACCAAGGCATCCGAATTACATTTGGGATCAATTATCAGACGATCGGCTCTGGGTTGTGAACGTCCTTTAATAATATCGGGAGTTTCTAATAAGAAAAAAATCGAAGTTATCCCTAACTTCTGGCCAACCTTGTCGTATCCCCCGTTAACAATCCGCGAAACCACGTTTTGGTAAGTGAGGTTCCCTTCCTTGTGCCATGAGGTATAGTCAAATAGCTCATTTTCTAATGCTTGCCCCGGATTGGTTCCGTCAATAACCATTCCCAGAGCTTCACTATCTCTTTCGTGTTTCTCGAAGTGTAAACACCTCGGGATATGTCCGGTTTCCTTATTCCAAAGGATGTCGCTGCCATTACATGCGTGCGGGCAGTCTAAAAGTCTTTCTCCTTGTTTCACAATCTCTTCCTCGATTTTTCTGATGTCCATGCCTTCACCCCATACATTAGATATTACATCATATCGAAAATGAGGGAATTTTATACCCTTTCCGGATTCCATGAATTGATAGATTTTTTCGACCGTCTTTTGTTCCACAAATGCATATCGGTATTCAGGGGAGCTAATCTCCGAGTTGAGAATAGCAGTGGATGGAAAAACCGCCGAATTACAAAAAGCCACTCAGTCAGAGCGGCTTTTTACCTGGTTTTCGACAATGCGGGCATCCCGAACCCCTCGTAGTCCTATTGGCAATACTAGCTTTCCATTCGTGTGATGGATTTAATAGGCACGTCCACCAAACTTTCTTTTTACTTGCCTTAGTTACATCTTCCGGTTTCAACGTTCCAATTTTTTTGGATGCCACTGTTTGGCGATCTCAAGGTATAATGTAGCCAATGAATTGGATTCATGGACAACCTTTCCTGCACATATTGGGCAATTGTTACCTGCCTTTCGGTTAAAAACCTGTACTTTCCATTCATGTGCAGCGTTATTGGGACATTGCCACCATGCTTTAGCTCCAGAGCCGGGCACAAAAATATTAAGCATTTTAGCTCGATTCTTAGAGGAAATATAAGGTGTAACAAATGCAAAGAAAGGTATTCTTTTGAGGAAGTTAAGGAAAAGTTCAATAAGGATATTTGTACTTTAATAACAGAGAAAATTGTTAATAGGAATACAGAAGTTGGAATATCTTTGTCCAAATGGCCATCATAACACCACTGCTTTACGACTCTTTCTTAAACGAAAAAATTATGAATGCGATCGTTGTAGAAAAGAAGGATATTACAACTTAATAATCCAGAAGGCAAAAAGTCAAGGTCATACTATCCTTAATAATTTCTATGAGAATCAAAATACAATAATTATGTATGTCGATAAGTATGGAAAAAAGAGAGTACGCAGAACCATATACCCTCGATTGTTCCGACAATTTAGTTATCTTAGCTAAACATACCTTTAAATGCCCGAATCACTTTAAGAGCCTTTTCATTTTCTTTTGTCATTTTGGTTTCGGACTTCAGACGGGTAACTTTCTTTGCTTCAACCTTTTTCGGTTTCTTTTTATCTCCCATTTCCTCTCCCTCTCTTCTTGTAACTTCTGGTACTAACCTATACAAGAAAAGGTGGTTTTATACATAAAAAAAGCAAGATGCGTCATAGCACCTTGCTTAGTGATTTCCAATGTATTGAAGAACCTTTTTGTTCATCTCTTTCACATTCTGAGACATCCGGCTGGTTGATTTATCTGATAAATGTGTGGTCTTGCTTGCTCTGGCAAGTGTTGACCCAGCCGTTTCTTTCGTCTTAGCGCCACCCGTTTTACCTGCTGATTTAAGAGTACGCCCCATTGGCTTCATATAATGCCCTCCCCGTCAGTGGTCTTTTTACCATTATACCACTCATTTAATGAAACGAATAAAAAAGATAGATTAAATTGGTAATATGAACAGCATCAACTTCAAGAAGCTCGCCGCTTGTATTCTTTAAGACGATAAGCATGCTTCTTTGTTCCATATATACCGGAACAATCATGCTATCCTCTTTTATCAGGGAAATAATCTCAGAATGAAAAAGGGAGGAAACGTATTCTTCCTTCTCATTCCCTAACTCAAAGGAATTAAGCCTTTCGATGTCATCTACTAGCCTATTGATCGCTTGAAGGAGCGAAACGTCTTCAATATACGTTTCAAGTTCTTCGTTGTTCATTTTTGCTCTTTCTTCACTTGGTATAAGGTTAGCATCAAAGGGTTCAACCGCCAGTTCCCATAGTTGAAGGGCAAATCCATACTGGTCAGAATACAGTTTCAGATATTTCTCTAATTCGTCCCTTTCAAAAATGGCATTTGGTTCAGGAATCGCTTCCTCCTCAAAATACGTGCCTGCATTCTGAATCATCTCTGACATTGTTCCTACACGTCTCATTGTCCCTCTATGAATCTTGTTATTTGCTTCAATAACATTTTCCACATAATCCCCATACTGAAACTCCGCCTTCCAGATTTTCATTATACTTGGCGTTAATATCAGTGATAGGTCAATAAAGATAACAATTGCCGTCAGGGTAATCAAAAACTGCCAATTGGATATCTTTATTTCATCCATTAGGATGCCCAATGCCACTGCACCTATAAAAATGGTATAAAGGGTTTTTCTTAATGCCCTTAGAGAAGCATGGTATTTCATATTATCAACCAGGAAAAACACCAGGTTCCCGATAGAAAAAGCCAACAATATACTTACAAAAATCTTAAATGCCACTCCCCCAACTCCTCTCTTACTTCTTTCTTTCTACGAGTGGTTGAATTGCCTTCTTTTATTCTATCATAATGAAATATCTTCCTGAGCAATTTGAAATAAAAAGATGCCATAATCTAGGCATCCTCCTTCTCGACACAAGGTACTATAACATCTTGGGATGGACTATTTGCGTATATGCTTCTCAAGCTCCTGGCGGATATTATCCGAAATAGGTTCAGCCTTTCTTACTTTTTTATTAAAATTGACATAGGTAGCAGTCCCCTTAGCACATAACTCTCCTGATTGATAAAGCTCTTCCTCAAGAATAAAACTGGAATTCCCTATATGTTTAACCCATGTATGTACTTCCACTTCACGGCCATAAAAGATTTCTTTAATATAATCAATGTTAAGGTTTACTACAACGCATCTCCAGTCAGCAAATGATAAATCAGGGTTAAATATCCTAAATATATTTTCCCTGCCAGCCTCAAACCAGACAGGTACACAAGTATTATTAATGTGTCCCATACCATCTGTTTCAGAAACACGGGGTTGAATGGTTAATTTAAACAACAAATTCCCTCCAATTTAATCTATGTATTTAAACAGGCTCATAATAAGCCAATTTTTCTAAATAGTCAATCAACTGGATAAATACATACCTATAAAGAAAGTCCATTCCAGCCTGGAACGGACTTTCTTCTTTACTTAACTATTGGTAAAACCACTGATGAAAGATGCAGACTGTCATGCATGATTGTTACAATTCCCCCAAGTTGTTTACCAAACTGCGGAAGCGGGGACAAGGAATGTGGGAAATCACTCGGACCAACCGCAATTCTTAGCTTGTGCCCCTTTTGAATAAAAGCATTCGTTGGAAATATTTCTACATTGAGTTTCATAAACTGGCCTGGAACAACCTCTTCCTGCTGATTCAGCCGTAAAAGGGTGCCATGGCTGAATGAGTTCGCCATCCAGGTATCTCGATTTGCTTTTATCAAGCTTCCTGAAACTCGCAGCCAGCCAACCTGCAGTAAGCTCAGTCGATGTTCCATCAGGAGCAACATCTGTTACCCTTACAGATACTACAGCCTCTCTCGCTGTTGTTTTTATAAATAACTCAGCACCAATCGGACCCGCGCTGGAAAATATCATGAAGCACTCCTGAAATAAATGCTGGCACCTTAACATTTTCAGCGGAGAAAATAGGTGATCTCATATGCCAGTTAGGGCCATCGTAAGCCATCTCTCCGCCTGTCAGCAATTCAGACAAAGTGGTCCCCGGGAAATCCTGTTGTACTGCCTGCATGGCTAAGGATCAGTGTCGACGCATCAATTGGCTCTGTTAAAGTGTAAGTCAGTGGAAGCAGTCCTGAAGATGTAACAAGTCCCATCCTAAGCGGAATAAATCCGGTATTCATCAGGCCCCCGGACATCAATATGTCGCGGTATGTATCAGCCATTGGCACAATCGGAAAAATGGCTTTTAAAGCGGGCGGCTGCTGTGGGGCAGTTAAGAGCTGATTAATTGCACTATACGATGCTCCCCATAATCCACAACATTCCCGTCGCTCCACTTCTGCTTTGACGCCCAGTCGACCAGCTCATATCCAACTTTTTGTTCCGATTATCCGAAAGAATCCAGGCACCCTCTTATCTACCTGTTCCCCAAACATCTACAACTACAAGCACATATCCCCGTTTTACAAATTAGTCGTTTGCTGACCCAAGTGAACTATTTTTATTATATGGGGTTTGTGTCAGAATTAGTGGGCACTTTCCTGGTGTATCAGGCCAATAAACATTCGCAGCTAGGCGGACTCCATCTCTCATTGTTATGAATACATCAATATCCGTAACCATTTTAAACTCTTCTGGTCTGTCGTAGTCTGTCCATTGTTCGGGAGTTGCCAATGAAGTTTCAGCTTCAAATACAGGTATGTTAGTAAGCGTGGTCATTAAAATGATTACAAAAGTACTGACTAAGAAAGTTTTCAATTTATAACCCTAAAGATCACCCCATTGTTCATACTTACCTACATAATACCCCTACTTAAAAGTTATTTATCTAGACTAAGGGCAGTATTCTGATAGTACTTAAGCTGTAATTTTAAAAAGATATCATAAAAATATCTAATTTATAAAAACGAATTAAAGCTGCCTTTTTTGGCAGCCTTAAACCATACTTAAATATTAAAAAATATTTCACTGTTTAACTATCTATTTCACTGATGTTAATTAGCGTAGATCGCTAGTTCTAAATCGAGTTGATTTTTAATAAGTTCAAGACATTCCTCCGAAGATTTGGTAAATATCTGTATTTCATTAAACAATCGCATATGACCTGCGTGCACACATCCCACAGAAGGACAGACAAGTGTTTTCAATAACAGCCACTTCTGGATATTCTGCTTCTACGTTGATCTAGATCAAGACTGTTTATTAAACTGCCATCTCATATTTCTACTACAACAATGCCCATAACAGAACCAGCCTCCTCTCTTTAATGAAAAGTTCTTCCCGCTTAGGAAATAATCATTATTTCAAATGTTTATCTTCATGCTTCTTTAGGATCTCAATAATATCAACATCATCAAATAAATATTCCTATTATAGAGCTGCATCCCTGCGATATAAAAAAATATCAAATCTATACATTGTGGTTGTATTCCATTTATTGTCGGAATCACTTTTTTCATTAAAATTGACAAGAAAATATTTACAGATAATTACTCCTTTAAGTTCTGTCAACATTGCCTCTACCCATTACGTTATAGTCAAGAAAAAATAAGATGACAAAGTTCAGCCAAATCTCTTTTATTGAATTATTCACCTACTTTGATATAATAATAACAACTAGGTTACTTTTTGTACACTTGTTACTTTTCGTTTTAAAATTTGAACAACAAAGTGAGGACATAAAAATGAACTTATTAGAGTCAAAAGTTATTCAAACTGAATTTGAATCAGAGATTTTTATTGATACTGTCTCAAATATAAAAATATTGGACATCAAACTTCCTGACAGTGTCTCACACGAATATAAGCTATTGATTGGCTTAGATTTTATCCGATTAAGAGATAATAAAAATTATGGAACTAAAACAGGCTGCTTCGGATTAAAAATAGACAGGGATTTAAGAACAGTTTCTCTTTATGAACCTGAGAATCAGAGTATTTTTGCCGTTAAGAACACCAAGGAAAAAGCAGCCGCACTGGAATTAATCGAATACATTTTAACTGCGTCTCCTTCCTTTAAAGAAAGTAAATTTAACTTTATTAATCAGTTGAAAAAGAAAGACGTTACTTGTGAAAAAGAAATTAGAGAAGTAAAAGAAAAGATGACCTTATTAGAGCAGTTAGACCACATCCTTCATGGTCAAATTACAGCTGATTTAAAAGGCAATCTCATACATTAATAGAATGGATTAAGGAAAGAGCCGATTTTGCTTTTTCCTATTTTTTTACGGTAACTGTTTAAACTATTTTTAAAAAAGTGAATTTTTAATGAATCTTTGAGAATAAAGTTTAGAACACATATATAATAGGTTACAATAAGTACATTGGAAATAAATTGTGGTATGTAAGGGAGATGATACTTGGTGGAGGAACAGCCGAACCTATGTCCGAAAGTAGAAAAAACATTTGAGTTAATAGGGAAAAGATGGACAGGTTTAATTATTTATGTTTTATTAAGCGGGCCAAAGCGGTTTAGTGAAATTAACTCTTTTATCCCTGACTTAAGCAAACGTGTTTTAACAGAAAGAATGAAAGAACTAGAAGAGCACGGAATCGTTTTACGGCACGTTATTCCTGAAAGACCAGTTCGGACAGAATATCATTTAACCAAGAAAGGTTCAGAATTGGGCAAAATTCTTGGTCCTATCAGCCAGTGGGCAAACAATTGGATAAAAGATAAATAGTTAAAATGGAGTTATCTATATCTAATTTGGTTTGAACACTAGTCCAAATTACTGTTTCTTTGAAAGGAAGTATGTAATCATTGTCAAATGTTCTTTATATTACAGCACATCCTCTAGAGATTCATCAGTCCTACAGTTTAACTGTAGGTAAAGCCTTTATAGATACTTATAAGGAATATAATCCAAATGATCAGGTAGTCCATCTTGATTTGTACAAGGCGGATATCCCCTATCTTGATGCCGATGTTTTTCACGGATGGGAAAAGCTCCAAAATGGGGATAGCTTTGACTTATTGACTCCTTCGGAAAGATCTAAGGTTGGAAGATTAGCCGAATTGGGCGGACAGTTTTTATTAGCAGATAAATATGTCTTTGTCACTCCAATGTGGAACTTCTCTTTTCCGGCTATCATGAAAACATACCTGGATGCTGTTGCGGTTTCCGGTAAAACCTTTAAATACTCCAAAAAAGGTTCAAAAGGTCTTTTAAAAGGTAAAAAAGCTATTCATATCCAAGCAAGAGGAGATATATACTCTGAGGGGCAAGAAGCACAATGGGAAATGGGAAATCGCCAATTGGAAACTATCATGAAATTTTGTGGTGTAAAAAGCTTTGAAGGAATTATCCTTGAAGGACACATGAAATTTCCTGAGAAAGCTGAGCAAATAAAAGAAAAAGCTATTGCCGATGCAATAGAAGCAGCTAAAAATTTTTGAATTTTTAAACCCTAGGTCGGATAGCAGCCTAGGGGTTTAATGATATATTTATTTAGACAAACGTTTTAATAACTGAGCTTTTTCCGCTTCATATCCAGGCTTCCCAAGAAGAGCAAACATATTCTTTTTGTATGCTTCTACTCCAGGCTGGTCAAATGGATTTACACCCATTAATAAGCCGCTAATTGCACATGCTTTTTCAAAAAAGTAAACCATTTCTCCAAATGTAAATTCGTTTAACTCATCCATCTCTACAGATAAATTCGGTACCCCACCGTCTACATGGGCTAAAACAGTTCCTTGGAAGGCACTTTTATTTACTTGGTCCATAGTTTTTCCAGCAAGGTAATTAAGACCATCAAGGTTTGAGTTATCTTCCTGGATAATACGGTCTATTTCAGGTTTTTTGATTTGTAAAACTGTTTCAAGCATATCTCGGCGGCCTTCCTGGACATATTGTCCAATAGAATGAAGGTCTGTTGTGAAATCCACTGAAGCAGGATATAGCCCCTTTTGATCCTTGCCTTCACTTTCACCAAACAGCTGCTTCCACCATTCAGAAACATAATGAAGTGATGGCTCATAGTTGACAAAAAGTTCAATGGATTTCCCCTTACGGTACAGAGCATTTCTTACTGCTGCATATTGGTAGCTTTGGTTTTCTGAAAGGTTTGGATTATTATATTTCTCTGCAGCTGCGGCTGCTCCTTCCATCATCCTATCAATATCCAGGCCAGCTGTTGCGATTGGCAATAAACCGACAGCAGTTAACACAGAATATCTTCCCCCAACATCGTCAGGGATAACAAATGTTTCATAACCTTCTTCGTCAGCAAGTGTTTTTAATGCTCCCTTTTGCTTATCTGTAGTGGCAAAAATCCGCTTTCTTGCCTCTTCTTTTCCATATTTCTTTTCCATATAATCCTTAAAAATTCGGAAAGCAATAGCGGGCTCTGTAGTAGTTCCGGATTTTGAGATCACATTAACTGAGATATCTTTGTCCTTAATTATCTCAAACAGGTGAGAAATGTATTTCGCGCTAATATTTTGACCAGCAAAGTAGATTTCTGTCCTATCCCCCATCTGATTATGGAAGGTATGGGAAAGGGCTTCAATAGCTGCTCTAGCCCCAAGATAAGAACCGCCAATTCCTATTACAATAAGCGCGTCAGAGTTACTTTTAATCCTTTCTGCTGCTTTTTTAATTCTATTGAACTCTTCTCTATCGTATTCTTTAGGAAAATTTACCCAGCCAAGAAAGTCAGACCCTGGTCCTCTTTTCTCGTGAATCAATTGGTGAGCAATTTTTACGAATTCACTTAAATTTTCTATTTCACTTTGTTGCATAAATGAAAGGGCGTTGCTGTAATCAAATGTAATCGTCATTTTTCCTTATCTCCTCTAAAAAATAAGCGTTAGAAATCCGAATCAAAAACCATAACGGGTTTCTGTTAGAAATCTAACGCTTTAAGTCTTTTATCTATTTTTTATTGAGCGTTTTTCCAGTCGGCAGCAAATTTTTCCATACCTTGATCTGTTAATGGATGTTTAGAAATTTGTTCAATTACTTTAAATGGAATGGTAGCTATATGTGCACCTGCCATTGCTACGCGGGTAACATGGTCAGGATGTCGAACGGATGCTGCAATGATTTGTGAATCCAGTTTTTGAATACGGAACAATTCCGCAATTTTAGTAACAAGCTGTACTCCATCTTCAGAGATATCATCCAAACGGCCTAAGAAAGGTGACACATAAGTTGCACCAGCACGTGCAGCTAATAGTGCCTGGTTAACTGTGAAAATTAGAGTCACATTGGTTTTAACACCTTTTTTAGTTAAGTAGCGGCATGCTTCCAGACCGTCCAGTGTCATTGGTAATTTAATTGTAATATTTTTATCTCCGCCATTGATTTTAATCAGTTCATTTGCTTGAGCGATCATGTCATCTGCTGTTAAAGCATCAGGAGTTACCTCAGCAGAAACCGATTCAACTTCTGGAACAGTCTTAAGAATTTCTTCAATACGGTCCTCAAATTTTACGCCTTCTTTTGCAACAAGAGAAGGGTTTGTAGTTACACCGGATAATACACCGATTTTATAAGCTTTCTTAATGTCGTCAAGATTTGCAGTGTCGATAAAAAATTTCATTGATATTACCTCCAATTATTTTGTTTGTTATTTATTCTCAACAGCATGTCCGCCAAACTCATTTCTTAGAGCAGCTACCACTTTGCCTGTAAAGGTATCAGTTTCCTGAGAGCGGTAACGCATTAACAAAGAAAGAGCAATAACAGGAGTCGCTGTCTGGAGATCCAGGGCAGTTTCAACAGTCCATTTTCCTTCACCGGAAGAATGCATAATTCCCTTAATTCCATCTAATTTAGCATCTTTAGAAAAGGCATTCTCGGTGAGCTCCATCAGCCATGAACGAATAACAGAACCATTATTCCATACTTTTGCTACCTTTTCAAAGTTGTAATCATATTCACTCTTTTCGAGAAGTTCGAAACCTTCTCCGATTGCAGCCATCATACCATATTCAATACCATTATGAACCATTTTTAAGAAATGCCCGCTTCCGGCTTCTCCAGCATAAAGATATCCATTTTCAACTGCAGTATCATGGAAAATTGGTTCAACTACTTCCCAGGCTTCAGGGTCTCCGCCGACCATATAGCAGGCACCATTTCTTGCACCTTCCATGCCGCCTGATGTTCCTGCATCCATAAACCGAACACCAATTTCCTTTAGCTGATTATAACGGCGAATAGATTCTTTGTAGTGAGAGTTACCTGCCTCTATAATAATATCATCTTTGTCCAAAAATGGTGTAATATCAGCTATAACTGAATCAACCACATTATGAGGAACCATAATCCAAACGACTCTTGGTTTCTCTAGAGAGCCTACTAGATCTTTTAAAGTTGCTTTAGGTGTGGCGCCATAGTTTTCTATTTCCTTAACTGCCACGGGGTTCAAATCATAAGCTGTCACCTCATGCTTATGATCGATTAAGTTTTTTCCTAAATTCAAACCCATTTTTCCTAATCCAATTAATCCCACTTGCATCTTACACACTCCAATCCCGATTGGTATGATATTAATTCAATAATGTTTTTACAGTTTGTACAACATTCTCACTTATAAAGCCGAATTTTTTCATTACGTCTGCTCCTGTGCCTGAAGCACCGAAGGTTTCGATGGAAATGACCTTACCTTCAAAGCCCGTAAATTGTTCCCATCCCATTGATATTCCCATTTCAATAGACACACGTTTTGAAACTGAAGCAGGTAAAACTAGCTCCTGATATTCTTTTGGCTGCTTTTTAAATAATTCCCAACTTGGCATTGCTACAACACGGACAGAAACATTTTCTTTTTCCAATTCTGCCTTTGAGTCAACTGCCAATGACACTTCCGAACCAGTAGCTATTAAAATCACATCAGGATTTTCATTTGTTTCAGTTAATACGTAAGCGCCTCTAGACAGTTTATCCAAATTACCCTGTGTTTCTTCATAAACCGGCAAGTTTTGTCGGCTTAGGATCAACGCAACTGGGCCATCTGTTTGCTGAAGAGCATATGCCCAAGCACTTGCAGTTTCGTTTGCATCTGAAGGGCGGATAACTGTAAGCCCTGGGATTGCCCTTAAGGCAGCAAGATGCTCAATTGGTTCATGAGTTGGTCCATCTTCTCCAACTGCTATGGAATCATGCGTAAATACATAGGTAACTGGCAATTTAGAAAGTGCAGCCAGACGAATGGATGGACGGAGATAATCATTGAAAACAAAGAAAGTACTTATAAATGGTTTAACTCCCCCGTGAAGAGCCATACCATTACCTGCAGCACCCATCGCATGCTCACGTACACCAAAGTATACATTTCTGCCAGTAAATGATTCTACTGCGTATGCTTTTTCGCCTTTGATATCAGTCATTGTGGAATGTGAAAGGTCGGCACTTCCTCCAAAGATCGCTGGAATGTTTTTAACATAATGATTGATAGCTTCTCCACTAGCAACACGTGTAGAAATCGCTTTTCCTTCATCAAAAGTTAAAATATCTTCCACTTCAATTAGAACATTACCACTAATGGCATTCTGAAGTTCAAATGCTAATTCAGGATATTGATCTTTGTAATCTTTTAGTAAAGATGACCATTTACTTTCTTGTTCAATGCCTTTTAGTTTTAATTCATCAAAATGTGCTCTTACTTCTTGAGGAACAAAGAAATCCTCCTCATAATTCCAGCCGTATTGCTGTTTCGTTGCTTTTGCTTCTTCAACACCAAGTGGGTTGCCATGTGCTTTATTCGTTCCGGCTACCTTTGGACTTCCATAACCGATGATTGTTTTAATTTCAATAAGGGTAGGTTGTTCTTTATTTTGTTTTGCCAATTCAATTGCTTTTGAAATTTCTTCTATGTTGTTTCCGTCTTTTACAAGAATGTATTGCCAATGAACGGATTCAGCACGCTTTTTGATATCTTCTGAGAAAGACAGATTCAGTTCACCATCAAGTGAAATATCGTTTGAGTCATAAAGAGCGATTAATTTGCCTAATTTCATATGACCTGCCATTGACATAGCCTCATATGAAATGCCTTCTGATAAATCGCCATCTCCCACTAAAGCATAAGTATAGTGATCAATTACAGAAAAATTATCTTTATTAAATTTTGCACCTAAATGTGCTTCTGCCATTGCCATACCTACTGCATTTGCAATACCTTGTCCTAATGGCCCAGTGGTTGCATCAACACCATCTGTGTAGTTGAACTCAGGATGTCCAGGTGTTTTACTATTTAACTTACGGAAGCTTTTCAAGTCTTCAATGGAAACATCATATCCAAATACGTGAAGCATGCTGTATAGCAAACTTGAACCATGGCCGGCAGATAATACAAAACGGTCACGATTAAACCATTTTGCGTTTTCAGGATTATGTTTTAAATGCTTTGCCCAAAGGGTATATGCCATGGGAGCAGCCCCCATTGGCAGACCCGGGTGGCCAGAATTTGCTCTATTAATCGCATCGATTGATAACGTTCTAATTGTATTGACTGCTAAATTCTCGATTGGCTGAACCATAAAATTAATCCTCCTAAGGTTGACATTGCCAAAATCCATTTTATGGAAAATGACTCTTATTTTCTAGCAGGCAAGCTCGGATTATAATGTAACTTTTACCTGTTCCCCAGACTCTTTATCGAGCCACCATTTAAAACCATCGTCTTTTAATAAAAGATTGGCAGCCTCTGGTCCGTTTGATCCAGAAGAATAAGAATGGAGCGGTACTTTATTTTCTTTGAACTGATCCAAAATAGGCTGAACCCATTTCCAGGCAAGTTCTACTTCGTTCCAATGGGCAAAGAAAGTTGAATCACCCCGTAATGCATCGTAAATAAGTAATTCATATGCTTCCGGAATATCTTTGCGGTTAGAAATATAATCAATTTTTATTGGTTCCAGTTTTCCTTCTTTAACAGGATTTTTGCTGTTTAACAATAAAGAGATTCCTTCATTTGGATTGATTTCAACCACAAGCAAATTCGGAGGAGTATTGTTATCTCCTTTGCTATAAAGGTCTTTAGTTGGATTTTTAAATTCCACTACAATTCGGGTGGATTTTTCTTTCATTCGTTTTCCTGTACGGATATAAAATGGGACTCCACTCCAGAAAGGATTGTCTATCCATAGTTTTGCTGCAATAAAAGTATCATTCATAGAAGAATCTTGGACACCAGGTTCCTCTGTATAGCCAACAACAGGCTTATCTTCCATTACTCCTGAAGAATATTGACCTCGAATAATATTAGAAACGATATCTTTTTTCGTTAACGGACGAAGTGATTCCATTACTTTCTTCTTTTCATTTCGAATTTCATTTGCAGTTAAATTTTCTGGCAGCTTCATAGCTGTCATCATAACCATTTGCAGCATATGGTTTTGCACCATATCTCGGATAGCGCCGAATTTATCATAATATCCAGCCCTTTCCTCTACCCCTACCGTTTCACTTGCAGTTATTTGGACATTTGCAATGTATTTATTATTCCACAATGCCTGTACAATAGGATTAGCAAATTCAAGAGCCTCCAGGTTTTGAACCATGGGTTTACCAAGGTAATGGTCAATCCGATAAATTTCTTCCTCAAGAAATGCTTTGCTTAACTTATTATTTAGTTCCTGAGCTGATTTTAAATCATGGCCGAATGGTTTCTCGATAATAAGCCGTTTCCAGCCCTTTGTCGAACCTAATCCACTTTCTTTAATATTTTGAGTAATAATATCAAAGAATTGTGGTCCGACTGAAAGATAGAACATACGATTTTGCGGAATATTTAATTCCATTTCTCTTTGTTCAATAACTTTAAGAAGCTTTTTATAATCTTCTTTGTTGTTCGCATCCAGAGCCACATACCTAAAAAATTCAAGGAATTCTTGTTTTTTATTTGAATCGATTATTTTCCTTCTGGAAAAAGAGGTTAAGGATTGTTCAATAGATCTATTGAAATCTCCAGTAGACATTTCACTTCTTCCCAGAGCGATTATTGAAAATTGCTTCGGCAATTTCTCTTCAATAAATAGGTTATAGAGAGCGGGATATATTTTTCTCTTCGCCAGATCTCCAGTTCCTCCAAATAATACAAAACTAGCTGAATCCATTTGTTCATCCCCTATGCTGAGAAATTCAAAGATAAATCCTAAAGCAGAAAAGGTGCACTTTTTATACTTAGGTTACATTTCGTAACCAATATTAGACCTGATATTTAATTTCGTCAAGCGGAATTGTTCTAAAAAAAGAACATTGAAAACTCTTTATTTTCATGATTTTCTAATTCGAAATATTAAAGCGGTTACATATATTCCATACATGGTTGCTTTGATTATTTTTAGTAACCTTTAATAAGAAATGAATAGTTTTTAAGTGTACATTCAAGGGAAAATTCGCTAGGAGAAAGAACTTTATTTAAGGGTAGTTATCAAAATTTGGGGGCACTATAAATGAAATTTATTACTTGGAATGCTGCTATGCGATTTAGAGATAAGTTTGTAAAACTTGGTACACATGATCAGTGGATTTCCCTAAGTGATCATATGCCTATTTTTGCTTCCTTTAAATAATTAAGGCAAGGAATAACAACATTAATTTAAAGAATGTTGATTTCCAATCAAAAAAAGAACCCATATACGGGTTCTTTTACATTATAAAATATCTTTCTATTAGCTTACTCGTGTATTTGGTCTCATTCCGTGTAATTCGCGATTATTGTTTCTTTGTTTTTCTCTCTTAGCAGTTCCTTGACCTGGAGCCTTGAGGATCATTGCAATTATTAAAGAGATAATGTTCAGAACCGCGATTAATGTAAAGGTTGGAACAAATCCACCTAATGCTGCTGCGATGAAAGATCCAAATAAAGCCCCGAAACCGAATCCCTGATAAATCACACCATAGTTTTTGCTTTGGTTTTTCAAGCCGAAGAAGTCGGCTACAATGGCTGGGAAAATAGTAATATTACCGCCAAAGCAGAAAGCAATTCCTGCTACACATGCAAAGAATGTTCCATAACTTAAATGAGTGAAGCTTAATACAGTTACAGCAGCTGCTGTTACTAAAAGAGCACCTGAAACAACTTTTAATCGTCCTACTTTATCGGATAATGCCCCAAGAATGATTCGTCCGCAAGTATTAAAAATAGCTACTAAAGCAACTGCGTTTGCTGCAGTGGAAACATCCAATCCTGCAAGACTGACACCAATATCCTTAACGATACCAATTAAATATAATCCGCTCATACATGCTGTAAAGAAGATGATGAATAACATGTATGCTTCCTTGGTTTTCAGCATTTCCTTCACGGTGTACTCTTTTTGTTTTGTTTCTGCAGCTCTATGAGTTGAGTCTTCTAATTTTGCCTCCTTAACAAGGAATGAACCGCCGACGACCATGGCCATAACAATTAATCCCCAATATAAAAAGGCTTGAGACACACCCGCTGATTGAATTAAAGAACCATTTATATACTTAAATAACAAGCTTCCTGTGCCGTAGGCTCCAACTGATATTCCTGAAATAAGTCCTTTTCTTTCAGGGAACCATTTAATTAGATTTGATAGTGATGTAATGTAAGCTGTACCGTCTGCAAATCCAACAACAGCTCCAGCCAGAATGTAAAGCATCCATAATGATGAAATCTGAGACGTTAACATTAAACCAATTCCAAGAATAATGCCAGCGCTTCCAATTAAACGCCGGATTCCCCATTTATCCTGAAGCCTTCCTGCAAATAATGTTGAAATTGCCAAGGCAAAGCTTGTGATTGAAAAAGTAATCGCAACCGAGCTTAACTGCCAGTTAAATTTTTCAACAAGCGGCTGGTTGAATAAGCTCCACGTATAGATTGTTCCTAAACCCATTTGTACAATAATTGTCCCTAATACAATTAGCCATCGATTTGTTTTACCTGTTTTCATTCGGAATCCCTCTCTTCTATTCGGGTAAACTCTTGGTTGTTTGTTAGTCGGCGGCTTTTGTTCCGCCGCCTTGTAACGAAATTATACCTCCGAATACAAAAAATGAAATCGGTTTCAGAACGAAATGGCTAGAATACGGAATGAATTGCTCCTATAATCGCATTAATTGTTTAAACGCTTTCACCTTGCTTCTGCTTACTGGTATTTCGGCTTTAATATCAGCAAGACGGAGCATATAGGTCTGATTAAACCATGGCACAATCTCGTTGATTCTTGCCAAATTAACTGTATAGGAACGATGGCAATGAAAAAAAAGGTCCTGTGGGAGGTGTGCATGAAATTCAGAGATACTAATAGGCATAACGTATTCCTCATTCCGCGTATATACTAATGTCACCTTCTCACTCGCAGAGGCATAATAAATATCATTTACATCCGTAACAATAATCTTATCGTTCTTACGCAGGTTTACTCTGCCAGTTACTCCGGCGCTCCCTTCGCGTTCATGTGCACGTGATTCTTCTTTTTTTTCGCTAATCCCTTGCTGAGATTGTTCAAAAGCAGATTCCAGTCTGCTTAACATTGCGGCTATTCTCTTCTCGTTATAGGGTTTTAAAATATAATCAAAGGCCTCCAACTCAAAAGCCTTTGCTGCGTGTTCCTTATAAGCTGTTGTAAAAATGATATATGGCTTTTTTGCAAATTTACTTATGTTGCTGGCCAGCAGCATGCCATCAAGAGATGGAATATTAATATCAAGGAAGATGGCATCTGTTTCGCTCTCCTGTAAAAATTTCAACACATCCAGCCCGTCATCAAAGCTGTCGGTTACTTCAATGCTGCTGTATTCATTTATTAAATACTCCAATTCTTCACGTGCAGGTATTTCGTCTTCTACAATGATTGCTTTCATTTTTTCACCTTTGCTATATCAAAATAAATTTCTGTCCCAGGGGACAAACGTTTAATTAGCAGACCCTCACCATATATAAGCTTGACCCTCTGATGTACATTGTACAAACCAATTTGTTTGGCTGGGACATTGTCATGGTAAAGATTCTCTACGACTTCTTTATCGATGCCGGCTCCTGTATCCATAACACTTATACGAACCTTATCACTCAAATCCTTAACGGCAATTGTAACGGTCCCTGGCCCTTTTGTTTTTAGTATCCCATGGTTTATCGCGTTTTCAACGAGTGGCTGGATAAGCAGGCTGGGAATAGATATATCCACTTTATCAATGTCATAGATAACCTGAAGACGGTTGCCAAATCTGGCTTTTTCAATTTCAACATAATCACGAACCTGCTCAAGCGCCTGATTTATAGGTAATAACTCATCATTTACTTCAAGATTAAACCGCATAAAGCCAGAAAGGTTGTGAATCAGCTCCCTTGCTTTTTCCGGTTCCTTTCGAGTCGTTGATGCAATAGCATTTAGGGCATTGAACAAAAAATGAGGATTAATTCTAGTCTGGAGCGCCTTCATTTCTGCTTTGTTGGCGGCTTCTTTAATTTGTTCTATACGGGATACCTCCATAAGGGTTGAAACCATTTGAGAAAGACCGATCGCCATTGTTTTAAGCGGATAAGTCATTTTGGATGCTTTTCGATAAAATACCTTTAGGGTGCCTGTTACTTCTCCTCTTTCCTCAAAGGGCATAATGAGCAGATATTCCATTTGCGGTGTATTTTGATCAGCTACCTTGTTACTAATAGTGATTTTACCGGTGCGAATCGCTTCCTTTGTTAAATCGCTGATGATTTCTTCGCCGATTTTGTATCTTTCCTCTCCATATCCTACATATGCCAGTACATTTCGTGTATCCGTTATTGCAACAGCATCAGCCTTGATATCCTCTTTTATGATGGTGCAAATCTTTTTAAGTGATTCTGGATTAACAGAACGAAAATAAGGAAGTGTTTTATTGGCGATTTCCAAGGCTAATTTTGCCTGCCTTGCCGCAATCACTTCTTTTTCGTTTTCCACACTCATGACAAGCAAGACGATCAATCCGACACTCAGTTCGCCTGCAATCATGGGAAAAGCGATTTTTGAAACAATATCTAAACCTAATTTATAGGGTTCCGCAAAAGCAAGAATGAGAAGCATAGTCATGATTTCACATATCATGCCTGCAGCAATTCCATATACCCAACGAAGTGACTTTTTTACTCTGCGGTTAATATATCCCGAAACAATCCCTGCAAGTATGCTCGTAATCAAGCAAGGTACAGATGTAATTCCGCCAATATCAATTAGATAACGGTGAACTCCTGATACTAACCCGGTTATAATTCCTACCCAGGGCCCGAACAAAATTCCGCCGGATATAACCGCGACGATCCTTACATTTACAAGAGAGCCTTCTACGTTTATCCCTGAGTATGTCCCAAAGATGGCAAACGCGCAAAAAATGATGGTCATAATGCTTAGTTCAATAGGAGAAAGCCTATCTTTTTGAAATGATTCCTTAAAACGTGGAATCCTTATCATAAAAAACAGACAGATAAATAAGAGCGCTGCCCGTTCAAATAAGTGAATCAACATTTCTAGTGAAGTATTCATCTAAAGTCCCTTCCTGCACCTATATGAAGTTTATACAAACTTTTCTTATTTTAGCAGAAACACAAAAAGTATTCAGCGATAGAGTACAGAAATATTTTGTTAAGCCCCGAATCAATAATTTGTTTTTATTTAAAAAAGAGGAGTAATATTATGTTAGTTGTAACTTACAACTAACATAATTGTGTATCATTTGATGCAAACTTATAATTGACAATATATAAACCTTTTTTTCCTTATATCCTTTTTTAGGAATTATAGAGTTACCTATAACAATATCGAGGTGTATTTAAGTGATTGATAAACTATTTTATAAAAATATGTTAAAAAATACTTTCTCCGATCCTATTGAGATTATTTTCTGGGATGGTGATAAAGTTCAATATGGGAATGGTGAGCCTCAGTTTAAGCTTACATTCCATGATCCTATTCCTAAAGGAGATCTAATTCAAAATCCTTCCATTACATTTGGTGAAGCCTATATGGATGGAGTGATCGACGTAGAGGGAGATTTACAAAAACTTGTATCTTCCATGTACAAAAGTCAGGAAAGCTTTCTATCAAATAGTAAGCTTTACGCACATTTATTGAAAAAGATTTCGAACAATACTAAACGAAGTAAAGAAAATGTTGCCTTCCACTATGATATTGGAAATGATTTTTACAAGCTATGGCTGGACGAAACCATGACCTATTCCTGCGGGTATTTTAATACCCCTGAAGACTCTCTTAAAACTGCACAGCAAAATAAAGTAGCTCATATTTTAAAAAAGCTGAACCTTAAGGAAGGCCAATCTTTACTCGATATTGGCTGCGGCTGGGGTGAACTAATTATAACCGCAGCTAAAAATTATGGAGTGAATGCTACAGGAATTACTTTATCAGAGGAACAGTATGAGCAGGTTAAAGCACGAATAAGTCTAGAAAATCTTGAGGATAAAGTCGAGGTTCAGTTAATTGATTACCGGGAATTAAAGAAAAGGAAATTTGACCGCATTGTTAGTGTGGGTATGCTGGAGCATGTTGGTAAAGATCATTTACAGGAATATTTTCAAAAGGTAAATGAACTATTATTTGATGGCGGTTTGTCTGTACTTCATACTATTTCCTCCCCACAGGATGGCGGATCGAATGCCTGGAT
This sequence comes from Neobacillus terrae, assembly GCF_011393025.1. GTDB lineage: Bacteria > Bacillota > Bacilli > Bacillales > Cytobacillaceae > Neobacillus_A > Neobacillus_A terrae. The sequence continues at coordinate 68,133 of NZ_JAAOEO010000014.1, forward strand.
TGATAAATATATTTTCCCCGGTGGGTACATTCCTTCAGTAAGTGAACTTGTAGGTCATATAACAGATGAAAAATTCTATTTAATTGATCTGGAAAGCCTGAGAAGACACTATGCAAAGACATTGGAAAAGTGGGCTCAGAACTTTGAAAATGTTCTTAAAGAAGTAAGAAAGACAAAAGATGAACGTTTTATCCGTATGTGGAGATTGTATCTAAATGCTTGTGCAGCCTCCTTTGAAACAGGAAACATAGATTTATCTCAATTTATTTTTACAAAAGGCACTAATGATTCTATCCCTTGGACCCGGGAATATATGTATAAATAAAAGTAAAGCCCCTGCTGAAACAAAGTAAAAAAGAAAGTGCTTTTGCACTTTCTTTTTTTGTCATTCTAATCAGAAGAAATTGCTTATCAGCTCATCCTTTAGTTTCAACAAGGCTATCTGTTAAGTTACCTTGTTCATTAAATTTCCCCTTAGGATTTATGATTTGTACAATCGGTCTGCTCAATCGACTTCAAGAACATTGATTATAATAATTTTCCCCTAAGCTTCCGGAGATTCCAACAACATGTTTTTCCTGATTTAACGGAGCCAAATTACAACTCTCCTTTTTGGGATTAAGTCTAAATTGCTCTTATTTGTTATTTACCTTCTACTGCTTCTTTTAATATTTGATAGGAACGTTTTTGTTTGTCAGGATCATAAATATAAGATACCGCCATAAGTTCATCAACATTATACTTTTCCTGAAAACTGCTGAGCTGTTCTCTAATTGAATCCTTATCTCCCAGTAAGGTTACACTGGACATCGATTTTGCCATTTCTTTCTCTGGCAGACTCCATAAAGAATCCATGTCTTCTACCGGCGGACTTAATGGGTTTTGAGAACCCCGAACAACGTTAAGGAAAAATTGCTGCATTGTAGTTGATTCGTACTTTGCTTCTTCAACACTTTCCGCTGCTATAACGTTTAGGCAAACAATCATATAAGGAGAGTCCAGATATTCAGATGGCTGGAACCTGCTGCGATAGATGGAAATAGCTTCTTCCATGTACCTTGGTGCAAAGTGTGACGCAAATACATAAGGCAACCCCAGCTTAGCTGCCAAATAAGCAGAATCGGTCGATGAGCCGAGGATATATAGAGGAACGTTCGTCTCAACCCCTGGATATGCTTTTACATAACTTTGCCTCTCTGCAGCCCCGAAATACGTAAGTAATGCTTTAACATCTTCAGGGAAGGTATAGACGGAATCATTTTGTGATCTTCTTAATGCATTAGCTGTCATCATATCTGTCCCAGGTGCCCGGCCAAGACCTAAATCCAATCGATTTGGATATATGGTTGCCATTGTTCCAAATTGTTCAGCAACCACTAAAGGAGAATGGTTAGGCAGCATAATTCCTCCGGAACCAACACGTATTTTTTCAGTGTGCTCCAGGACGTGTTTAATTAAGATTGAAGTAGCTGAACTCACAAGAGTAGGCGTATTATGATGTTCCGCCACCCAATAGCGATTATATCCCATTTTTTCAGTCGCCTGCGCCAAATCAACCATTGCTTCAATGGCTTCTTTAGGTCCCTGCCCTTTACGGATAGGAGCTAGATTTAAGACTGATACAGGTATTTGTATATTAGACATTGAATTTGTCCTTTCTTGATGAAGTATCATATTAATAGTAACAATAAGAGCAAAGTAAAAAAACTGAATTGCTTATCGGATCTTGCATATATTTAACACCCAATTTTATATTTCGCTTCTCATTCAAATAAATGAAAAAAATAGAAGTCTGAAAAAATGCTGATATCTGTAACTTTTTTAATTACATTTTGATAATGCGAAGTTCAACAATCTGTTTTTATATACCCCACTGTCTGGCAACTTGTTCTTCTGCTAGAAGCCTGATTTTCTCCCAGCTCATTTCTTTATTGACGATTACATTGGTTTGATAATTTTTATTTTTATAATTTACCGTTACAATGACTTCTACCATTCTCTCTCCTCCTTACCAAAAGGCTATGATGAACCTTTATTTTAATTTGCTAAAGCTGACTGTTCTATGCTAATAAATGTACGAAGTCTGCGAGGTAAAAAACTGCGTATTTCTTCCTCGTTATAACCAACCTGTAATCTTTTCTCATCCTGAATAATAGGCCGTCTAAGCATAGTAGGATGATTCATTAATAACTTATATAACTCCTGGAGCGGAAGTGCATCAAGGTCTACATTTAACTCCTGAAACGTTTTTGATTTTGTAGAAATGATTTCATCAGTACCCTCTTCTGTCATACGAAGAATAGATTTAATTTCATTAACGGTAAGTGGTTCAGATAATATATTCCTTTCAATGTAATCAATTTGATTTTCTTCAAGCCAGGCTTTTGCTTTTCGGCAAGAAGTGCAGCTTGGTGTTGTGTATAGGTTTACCATTTTTCAACACACTCCATTGGGAAGTTTTTAAAATCATTAAATAGAAATTTCTCTTGATTGGCATAATATTTTTTTCAAGATTAAAGAAATAAATTAACATCAACTATAAATGTTATAAAAAAATATACAGTTAGCAGCCAAAAATACCAGTAATTCTATTCAAGGCTTTTTATTCTCTCAAGTACGCTGCTTATTGTAATTTCATTTAAATAAGATTGCAGATGCATTTCAGACTCATAAAAAATTTGGTCCATTACATTCTGAGCATTGGAAGAAATAATGCATTTTTGATCAGGGTCACCTGTACACCAGTTTGGTTTCAGGGATCCAGTAGAAATGGCAAGATATATTTGGGATAAGGTTGTTTTTTCCGGATTGCAATTTAAAATATAGCCCCCGCCTATTCCTTCCTTCGTCCTTACAAAGCCTTTTTTGCGTAAGGCACTCATCACCTTACGAACCCTGGCAGGATTTGTACACACGTTTTCTGCAATAGTGTCACTATTAGCCATATGATCAGGTAAGTTAGCTAATAAAACAAGACTATGTGAAGCAATCACAAAATCACTGTTCATCTTTTCTTCAAATCCTTCCCAGTTCATACTGTAACTTTAATATATACAGTTAAAAATGTCAATGGTTAATCAATAAAAAAGAAAAAAAGGGTTCTGTCAAAATGAACCCTTTATTAATAAACGTGCAGAGTATAATCTACTCAGGAATATAAGGAAGTTCTAGATTTTTTGGTATATTAATGACATGTATTTCTACGTAGGATTTTAATCCTTCTTTACCGTATTCCCGGCCAACTCCAGATTGTTTCACCCCGCCAAATGGGAATCGAACATCAACCCCCTGAATGGCAGCCGTATTAATCATTGTTGTGCCAGCCTCAATTCTGCGGGCAACGCTAATTGCCTGCTCCTCTTCACCCCAAACCGAACTTGTCAGACCATAGATGCTCTCATTATGCAATTGAATGACCTGTTCTTCATCATCAAAAGGAAGAATGGGGACAGTCGGGCCAAATTGCTCTTCTACAACGATAGGATCGTGATAATCTGCACCCAAAACTAAAGTTGGCTGAAGGAAATAGCCATTGTCCATTAGCTCTGGATTCAGTATTTTTCCGAGCTTAATAATTGTTGCTCCCTTGCTTTCTGCGTCATCTACCAGGCTTTTGACATATTTCACCTGATTTCTATTGTTAACTGGTCCTACGGTTATATTAGGATTAAACGGATCTCCTACTCGAATCCAATTATTAGCTGCTTCAATATATTTCTCTACAAATTTATCATATATCGAACGGTGAACATAAACTCGCTTGGCAATCATACAAATTTGTCCAGCAGTCAAAAAGTTTGAAATAACCATCCTGCGCAGTGCCCGGCTGTCGTTAACGTTGAAGCTTGGAAGCACAATAGCGGCATCGTTACCGCCAAGCTCCAGTGTCATCTTCTTAATGGTATCAGAAGCAGCCTTCATAATACTCTTGGCTGTTTTTGTCCCGCCTGTAAAAGCAATTTTCACTACTTTTGGATTGGACGTCAGCTCCACTCCTACATCCGCTTCTCCGTGAACCAGGTTGAGGACTCCGGGCGGAAATTCAGATGCTATAATTTCAACCACTCTGCTGACAGCAAGAGGTGCGAATGGACTTGGCTTAAGTACCATCGTATTACCGGTTAATAGAGCAGGAGCAATTTTTATTGTTGATAAAGAAATTGGATAATTCCAAGGTGTAATAGCTGAGACGACACCTACGGGGTCAAAGGTAATAATGGTTCTTCCATTATCATGCTCAATTTCCTGTTTTTCTGTTACTTCCTTTACTACACTGCAGGCATATTCCATCCACATGATTGAAACTGCAATTTCTCCCTCGGAATCATAAAGTGCTTTTCCATGTTCCCGCGATAACAACCTGGCAATTTCAGACGTTGAGTCCTTCAGCTTTTGAATTGCACGACGCATCCTCTCAATCCGGTCATCAACTGACCCCATGCCCACTTGTCAAAGGCGTTAAACGCTGCTTCAATAGCTCTTATGGCTTCTTCCTTTGTGTTTACTGGTGCATATCCTACTATTTCATCAGGGTGTGTTGGGTTTTCGCGGGCAAAATTTTTCTCTGTCGGTACTTTCTCTCCGTTAATAATTGCATGTATCTTAATTGGTTCATTTGCCACAAATTTTACCTCCAAATGTTTTTTATCATTTTAGTATGAAGAGCTATGCCGTAAGATATGCAGAGTTCAATATATAAACCATTTAAGAATAGTAATAATCTATGTTTGAAGAATGTTCATATGAGATAATTTAAACTTGTGTCCAAAAACTAAATTACTTTATCACTTTTTATTTTTTAAAAATTTCGTTATTATAATATTTAGTGAACCGAAATATTAAAAAGAAAGAAGTGTTCATCCATTGAATTTACAGGAAAACGGCCGGCGAAATTTAATCATAATGTGGTTCGCCAACTTCTTCATTGGCGGAAGCATGACGATGGTCATGCCGTTTATTTCGTTGTATATTGAGTCCTTCGGTAAATTTTCCGAAACATATGTTCAGCATTGGTCCGGCCTAACATTTGCAGTAACCTTCGTTTCAGCATTTATTTTTTCACCTGTTTGGGGAAAAATCGGTGATCTTTATGGAAGGAAAAAAATCCTGATTATTTCCGGAATTGGTATGGGAGTATCCATTCTATTAATGGGATTTGTGAATTCGGTATGGGAATTATTCTTCCTCCGCTTTTTCATGGGCTTTTTCTCTGGCTTTATCCCTATGTCACAGGCTTTTATTTCTACACAAACTCCAAAGGAAAATGCCGGCCGTGTCCTTGGGACTCTTCAGACCGGAAGTATAACCGGCTCATTATTGGGCCCCATGCTTGGCGGCATCCTTGCTGATTCACTTGGCTATTCAACAACGTTTAAATGGACCTCCATTTCTATTTTTATTTCCGCACTTCTTGTATTTGCTACTAGGGAATACAGAATAAGTGCCACCCAGGGAACTAAATCACATTATTCTAGCAGAGAAGTGGTATCCCTTATTCTAAAAAATCCGATTCTTTTAACAGTCTTGTTAATATCTGCTCTCGTTCAGGTAGCACACTTTAGTATACAGCCTATTCTGTCACTATTTGTAAGTAATCTTCACGGAAAAACAAATGTCGCGTTTTATTCCGGAATTGCCTTTTCTGCAGCCGGTCTGGGCAATCTAATTATGTCCAGAAATTGGGGCAAAATCGCAGATAAGTATGGCTACATTAAAATTCTGATCATCCTACTTTTTTTGGCGGGGCTCGTTTACCTGCCAGGTGCTGCAGTCACTGAGTTTTGGCAGCTGGTTGTTATCCGCTTCGCTCTTGGTATAACAATTGGAGGGATTATTCCTGTTCGGATAGCATACATCCGCCAGGAGGCACCCATTGCCATGCAGGGCGAAGTATTAGGATATAATACTAGCCTCCGCTTTTTGGGTAATATTTTTGGCCCCATGCTTGGCGGTTTTGTTTCAGGCTATTTCGGTTTCTCGGCTGTCTTTTATAGCACAAGTGGTTTATTGATTCTTAGCGGGATCATTTTATTGTTATCGAAGTTTAAAAATCCTAAAGTATCTAAGCACTCAGCAGCATAAACAAAAAGACCCGTGAGGATCTTTTTGTTTATTTCTTAATGGATTCCTGCCAGCCCTTAAAGTCAACGGCATTAACCCGTTCTCCTGTTATTCCTTCTGCATCAGGGGAAGCTAAAAATACAATCGGTTCAGCCATAATATCTGGTTTTAATAATTGGAACTGGGACTGTATTTCTGCTTGGATTTCCTCAGGAATCATACCAGTTACCGTGGCTCCGCCTGGCAAAAGCATATTTACTGATATTCCATACTCTTTTAAATCCTCGGCCATGATATGAGATAGAGATTCCGTTGCTGCCCGTGAAGGGCCATAAGGAACAAATCCTTTTCTTCTCATTGTTTCATGGTTCATCGAAATATTAATAATTCGTCCTTTTCCCTGTTCAATCATTAGTGGTGTAAATCCTCTGGCCACTAGGAAATAGCCTGTTAGATTGGTATCAATTAAATCCCTGAAACCTTCTGGAGTCACTTTAAAAAAGGGCTGGGGTTCGACTAAGAAGCGAGGATTTACCGTTCGCATCCCAATGCCTGCATTGTTTACCAATACATCAAGCTTGCCCCAATTACTCTTAACCCATTGGACCGCCTCATTAACTGACTGCTCTGAACGTACATCCAAAGGAAGACCTGCTGCATCAAACCCCTCGTTTTGTAGTCTGCTGACTGACTCGTCAAGCCGGCTGCCTGGCCTGGAAGCCAGAGCCACTGTTGCTCCAGCTTTCAGGAGTGCCTTTGCCATTGAGTAACCGAGGCCACTCGAAGCCCCGGTAACCAGTACATGAATCCCCTTTAAATTAGCAGTGTTCATTATAGGTTCACACCTTTCATGGTTGCCTCAGGGTATCGCAGGCCAGCAGCAGCTCCATGAGGTGCTGCTTTATCAATCCGGAAGAGATCCTCTTCAGTGAGCTTGACCTCAACCGCCTTAACATTTATCTCTAGATATTTACGCTTTTTGGTGCCTGGGATTGGCACAATGTCTTCACCTTGAGCAAGAAGCCAGGCCAATGCAAGCTGTGAAGGCTCACAGCCCTTTTCTTCTGCGATTTGTTTAATCTTATTCACAAGCTCGATGTTGCGGGAAAAGTTTTCCCCTTGAAAACGAGGAGAAAATCTTCGGTAATCATCCTCAGCCAAATCTTCGAATTTTTGGATTTGTCCAGTTAAGAATCCTCTGCCTAATGGGCTGTACGGCACAAAACCAATGCCTAGTTCTCTTACAGTAGGTAAAATTTCATCTTCAACATCACGGCTCCATAAGGAAAACTCTGTCTGCAGAGCTGTTATGGGATGGATTTTATGAGCAGCACGAATAGTATTTGGTGCTGCCTCCGACATGCCTATATAACGAACTTTTCCTTCCTTGACCAGTTCAGCCATAGCACCAATTGTTTCTTCAATAGGGGTATTTGGATCCACTCTATGCTGATAGTATAGGTCAATGTAATCCACACCAAGTCGGCGAAGGCTGGCATCACAAGCTTGTTTTACATATTCAGGCTTTCCGTTTACACCAAGAAAGGAACCATCATCTGAGCGAACGTTTCCGAATTTTGTAGCCAGAATGACCTGATCTCTTCTTCCTTTGATGGCTTGTCCTACAAGCTCTTCGTTTTTACCTACACCATACATATCGGCAGTATCAAGAAAATTGACGCCAAGATCAAGTGCATGCTGGATTGTTTTGATGGATTCTTCGTCATTGCGATCGGCATAAAAATCAGACATCCCCATACAGCCTAATCCAATTGCAGACACATCTAGACCTGATTTTCCCAGCTTTCTTTTTTGCATATACCTCTCTCCTATTCGGTTTTTTTGCTGTTCAATTCTTGGTTTTTAAAAGATTACCTTTATATAGCTTTTGTAGGTTACCCTTTCCCATTAGCTAGAATTCTTAAAATAAATCGTCCCATTTTCTTGCTTTTACTTCCAAACATCGTTTGCGATTTTTACAACATGCTGAAGCTTAGCCCATTGCTGATCTTCTGTAAGTATATTACCCTCTTCAGTGGATGCAAATCCACATTGCGGGCTAAGACAAAGCTGGTTTAAATCAACAAATTTTGCAGCTTCCTCAATACGGCGTTTTATTTCATCTGCTTTCTCCAGTTCTCCGAATTTTGATGTTATTAATCCAAGTACAATATTTAAATCCGGTCTATTTACAAATCGAAGTGGTTCAAAGCTTCCTGCACGATCGCTGTCATATTCAAGGAAGAAACCATCAATATCTAGACCGCCAAATAATTTTTCCGCAACAGGCTCGTAGCCTCCAGAGGAAATCCAGGTAGAACGGAAATTTCCGCGGCAGATATGCATGGTAATTTTCATATCATCAGGACGTCCGGCAACGGCTTCATTCAAAGTTTTTAAATAAATGTTACCAAGATAGTCGGGATCCATGCCCTTAGCACGAAGTTGTTCCTTTTGCTCATCAGAACATAGGTAAGCCCAGGATGTATCATCGAGTTGAAGATAACGGCAACCGGCATCGTAAAAGGATTGAAGTGCTTTTTTGTACGTTAAACCTAAATCATGAAAAAATTCCTCATTGTCACTGTAAGCACTTTTTTCAACTTCCCCTCGGAAATGAAGCATACTTGGACTTGGAATAGTCATCTTAGCTGTATGTTCTCCAGCAATACTATGTAAAAATTTATAATCCTCGATCATTGGATGACTAGTAAAATCCAGTTTGCCGGTAACTTTAATACCACGGGAACTAGTTTGTTTTTGGTGGAATTGAATACCGCCTTCTGCATTATAACCCTCTACTCCATGAAGACCTTCAAGGAAATCAAAGTGCCACCAGGCACGGCGGAATTCTCCATCAGTAACTGCTTTAAGCCCAACTTCCTTTTGTTTATTTACAATTCTTATAATTTCATCGTTTTCTATATTGCGCAATTGTTCCGAGGATATCTCTCCTGATGCTTTCTGTTCGCGAGCCTTCTTTATTGTGGACGGTCTTAACAGACTCCCAACCTGGTCAGCGCGAAAAGGCGGCTGTTTTGATGTTTCATGCAAATTTTTCAATTCTGACATTTTATTCCCTGCTTTCTTAATAAAATAAAAACTCTTCCTGGTAAAGGAAGAGTTTGATGACATACTCCTCCTCATCTTTAAGAACAATACGCTCTTAAGGACTTAGCACCATTCTGTTTAAAAAACAGCGGTTGCCGGGCTTCACAGGGCCATTCCCTCCACCACTCTTGATAAGGATAACTATTAAATTTATACAAGTATCATACCTATTATCAAAATATTTCGCAAGAAAAAGACATAGCCAACTTGTCTTCTTCTATTTTATATTTCTACCAACTTTTCAGAAGGATTGGTTGAAAGGAACAGCTGGATTCTATCGGCGGCTTCAGCAAGTCTATGTGGTGGCTGAACCAGTGCCATACGCACATACCCTTCTCCCTCTTTGCCAAAAGCATCCCCAGGGACAACTGCAACACCCGCTTTTTCGAGCAATTCAAAAGCAAATTGGCGGGACGTCCAGCCAGACGGGATACTAGCCCAGACAAACATGGTAGCGGGGGATGACTGCACCTTCCAGCCGCTTTTATTAAGACCTGCAATTAAGGTATTTCGGCGGTCTTCATATAATTTTACCTGTTCATCGAGAACTGAAAAATCAGAGGTGAGTGCTTTTTCAGCTGCTCTTTGAATCGGCAGGAAAACTCCGTAGTCCATATGCGATTTCAGAGATGACAGGATGCTAATCGCTTTTGCATTTCCAAGCACATAACCAATCCTGCAGCCGGCCATATTAAACGTTTTTGATAAAGAGTTAAATTCAATCCCAACTTCTTTAGCACCTTCAATAGAAAGAAAACTAATTTGGGGATTATTATCGAAAATAATTTCAGAATAAGCAAAGTCGTGAACAACCAGAATTTGATGGAGCTTGGCAAACTCTACTACTTTTTCAAAAAACTCCTCATCCGCTAACGCGGTTACGGGGTTTCCTGGATAGCTGAGAATCATCATTTTCGTTTTATTTAAAACTTCAGATGGAATGTCCTCCAATTTGGGGAGAAATTTATTTTCCTGCAATAAAGGCATTGGATAAATCAATCCTCCGGCAATGGTCACGCTAGCCTCATAAATTGGATAGCCGGGATCTGGCACGAGAACATATTCTCCGGGATTAACCATAGCAGTAGCTAAATGGGAGAGCCCATCCTGGGATCCCATTAACTGAAGAACCTCATCCCGTGGATTTACCTCAACATGATAACGCTGTTTATAAAAATACCTTACCGCTTCGTTAAATTCCGAAGTTCCTTTTAATGTATACCCATAATTCGCAGGGTTCCTGCTATATTCCGCAATTGTATCCATAACTAACTGTGATGGCCCTAAATCAGGACTACCTACACTGAGATCAATAACGTCTTTTCCTCTTTTAAGACAATCCTGTTTTCGGTCTGCTAATTCAGTAAAAATTCCTGTAGTCAGAAGATCCATTTTAGCTGAAGGCATCATATCCATATGTATTAGTCTCCTTTAGTATATTTAAATGTCTTGGATTATAAAGTTATAGACTATAAAATTGCTTAGTATTACTAAGCAGGATTCCAGCTAATTCATCTTCTGGATATCCCTGAAGTTCGGAAATAGCTTTAAGTGAATAAAGAATCATACCGGGCAAAGTTTTTTGACATTGAAATGGTCCTTCAAATGGCCAAGGACCATCCGTTTCCACCATAACTTGCTCAAGTGGATATGCTCTGACAAGATTCTGTGTTCTCTCTTTATAGACAATATCAGGGGTAACCGAAATATAATAGCCGTTTCCAGCCATTCTCTCAGTTGTTTTTTTATCTCCTTTAAACCAATGAAAATGTGCCTTTTTAATAGAATGCTTTTCGAGCATGTCACACACAACATCTGCATCCTCATGCACTGCATGTAAAATAATCGCTTTATCCCAGCTTTTTGCCTTTTGCATCATCATATTTAAGAATTCAAGGTGCTGATCATACTCTTTTAATGTAATCTTATTATCTTTTTTTAAATAATAAGGAAGCCCTACTTCCCCAACTGCCACCATATTATCAAGATTTAGATACATCCAGTTAAGAAGTTCCTCTGTCTGCTGATCAGTTGGAAGAACCTGCTCAGGGTGATACCCGTATGCGGGTTTTATTTTCGGATATCGTTCCGAAAGACTTTTATTTTTCCTGCAGGAATCAAGATCAGAAGATACTGTAATTAACCCTTTAAGCAGCGGGAGATTCTCTATGATTTTTCTAATATCACTTTCGTCATATTTATCCAAGTGAATATGGCTGTCTATAAATCTCACGAGGCTTTTCATCTCCCGGATTTTATCAATAATTACTATTTTAAACAATCCTTCCTCTGTATTCTATTACAGAAGTTTTAAAATAGTAAAATAATTAAATAGTCACAGTTTAAAGATGAAAAAAAGAGGAGCAGAGCTCCCCTTAGATATTTTCTTCTGATGATTTAATTAATAATCCCCAAGAGGAATCTGTGCAATAATTAATTGTAAAACTTCGGTTCAGCTGTATATGAGGCTGTGTATTCTGAAAGAAGGAGAATAAAAAACTTAAGGGAGTGAAATAAGGGAAACAGGGAAAAGGCAGGACATCTCATTTAGTTTTATTATTGTTAGTTGCTGCTGTCTTCATAAGGTCTCTCTTTAAACCTGCTGGATACTGCAACTGGGTTTTGGAAGTAATTCCTGCGTTAATAGGCCTGATTATCTTAATTGCGACATAGAATAGGTTTCGCTTCACAACTCTCTCCTATATCATTGTCGGACTTCTTTCAATTATTATGTTCGTAGGCGGGCATTATACATACTCGGAGGTTCCCTTTTTTAATTGGGTAAAAGCCCATTTTAACTTGGATCGAAACAATTACGACCGATTTGGGAATTTACTTAAAGAGTCGTTTATAATGGTTATAAGAGAAATATTAATAAGAAAAACACCCCTCACCAAAGGATTTTGGTTAGCAGTTATTAGCGAAAGTATATTATTAGCCATATCTTCCTTATATGAAAGCATTGAATGGATCTTTACTAAAATTGCACATGGCGGAGAAGTAGCGAAAAACTTTTTAGAATGCAGGGAGATATTTGGGATGCCCAGTGGGATATGTCACTCGCTTTAGTAGGTTCAATTTTATCGTTACTCCTTCTTTCTAACATTCATAACCGGTGGTTATTAAGGAAGGAATAATAGGTAGTATAAGAAATGCCCACATAAATGTGAGCATTTTTTGAAACTTATTTATTTGTATATTGATTTTAATTAGGGGTTAATTCCTTTGCAAATTCCATTACTCCTGCAATTGACTGCTTAGTAGTTTTACCCATATCCATATTATTCATCATATTTTTAATCGGTTTAAGCATGTTCGTATTGCGGCTTCTGGTTAAACCATATGCTGCTGCACTTATTCCCAAACCAATTAAGGAACTCCACATTATCCCTCTATTGTTTCTCCGTCTGCCAAACATGTTTAAAATAGATTTTTTTCCCCCGATATTTAAAAGTAAATTCATCCAGTTATTCATTCTAAAATCCTTCCCTTCGAACGAATTCGGAAGGCCAAATCATGCCAGCCCCCCAATTATTAATTTTCACTTTTAAAAATTAATATATGCTGGTAAATTTCTTAGCCGGGTTTTGAATGAATTTGGAAAGAAAAAGGGGTTAGGGATTATTTCTTGCTAATGATCTTATCGATAATCCCATATTCCATAGCTTCCTGAGCACTCATGAAATAGTCCCGGTCGGTATCCTTTGCGACCTTTTCAACTGACTGGCCAGTTCGCTCCGAGATAATTTCATTAATGTGTTCCCTCAGCTTTAAAATCCTTCTGGCAGATATTTCGATTTCTGTAGCCTGGCCTCTTGCACCTCCAAGCGGCTGGTGAATCATAATTTCACTGTTTGGAAGTGCGTATCTCTTTCCCTTCGTTCCTGCAAGAAGCAGCATTGCACCGAATGAGGCGGCCATACCGATACAGATAGTACTAATATCTGGTTTTATAAGCTCCATCGTATCAAAGATGGCAAAACCAGCAGATGTTGAGCCGCCAGGGCTGTTAATATAGATTGAAATATCTTTTTCAGGATTATCTGCCTCTAAAAACAAAAGTTGCGTTATAATACTGTTCGCTACCTGATCATTTATTTCATCTCCAATAATGACGATCCGATCTTTTAGCAATCGTGAATAGATATCGTAGGAACGTTCACCGCGGCTTGATTGTTCAATTACATAAGGAATAGCACTCATAAATTTTCCTCCCTTTTTTATGCTGCCTGACAGTACATATTGAGAGGTGAGCTGGAGCGCCCTGATTTAGCCAGCTTTGTAACTTCAGCAAAAGAAGGAAGAACAGATATGCAGTTAATGAGTGGTTCCGGGTCCTGTAAGGCAAGAGAATCATAAAGTAAATTAAACAACAGTTCTCTTTCTTGCTCATTATTAAACCAACCAAACAGTTGTTCCGTTCTTTCTTTTTCAAGCCGTTTTTTCGCCCTGTAGAGGGCAGCCTTTACAGCCGTCTCGGCAGTACCTAGCCTTTCAGCAATTTCCCACGTTTTAAATTGGAAAGCTTCCTTTAGGATAAAGATAACAGCTTGTTTTGGTGTCAGGCTGGTAATGAGTTGTTTAACAACATCTATAATAGAGCCGGACCTTGAAGTATCGTCAGTAGCCGCTAAAACATCTTCAGGTAAACCAATGGTCTCCTTCTTTCTCTTTCTTATGGAGTCAATCCAATGATGGTATGCTATTTTGTTTAATAAAGCGGGACTAATTTCTGATGGCTCATAAGACTGAATGGCCTTCAGGACAGCTTCCTGTACAAGATCATCCGCTTCCCATTTATTTTTGGTAAGAAATAAGGAGTATCTTTTCAAACCCCTATATAAATCATTTAAATGGCAGATCTCCATATTCTGTGGATCCGACTTTCTGACTGTTTTCCTTTTGCTGGCTTTCATTTATTTCACTCCTCATTAACCTCTCTGCCTTTATAACGCATGAAGAGGCAGAAAAAGATACGGGTCAAAAATTTTTAATTACCCCTATCATATTCATTTTGCAGCATACTGAATATTTTTAGCTCTTATTGAAACGATAAAAAGTGGAGGTGCAGTAAATATGGAGAAAGAAAATCAGCAAAACACTGTAAAATATAGTATTTGGGAAACGAAAACGGATGAAGATTTGCCTGGCATAAAGGAAGCAAGAGCGGCTCAAGAAAAAAAGAGAGATGCAAAGCCTGGGATAACTGATAATCAATAATGAAAGGGCAGTGCTTTATCAGCACTGCCTGCTTATTAATTACGAAAATTTATTAATGAGCGTGATGGAGAAAAGCTGCAATCAATCTTATTAAATGTACTAATCCAATAATTATGTATTCACCAACTTCGAACATTATATCAACCAAGAAATCCTCAGCAGACCACCACCATTTTTTTTTCTTGCCTACACGCCTTGTTTCCCTTTTTTCCAGCCTGATTTTTTTCTTTTCAATGAAAGTCATACCTATCCCCCAATCTTATTTTATGGTACTGGTCAATTGTACTTCCGCTTTCGCCTTTTATTAATAGTTCTATTATTTTCTTGCTCGATTTCACCAAACAAAATTTTAAAATAAAGAGGGATAAGAAAAAGCTGTGAAAAACTGTAACTCAACAACACAGTTATAACTTGCCAACCCTTATGCTCTCCGAAGATGTGGACCAACGGGGGATCGATCCCCTAATCCTGCAGTCGGTAGTCACCAGCGACAAGAGATAAAATAAGAATCACGGACATGAACAAAAAGAAATAGCTCACAACGATTTTTCTCTTGAACTTTTTCAACTTAAAAAACTCCAGCAACCCGGGTCCCCAGAAATAGAGTACAATGATCAAAAACCAAGAGCCGTAAAGGAAAACTGTTACACTTAAATTCCCTGGATTCGCCTTAACTCCCGGGAAAAGACAGTATATTGATGTGAGAAAAAAGGAACTTGAAGCAGCCCATTGATACATTCTGGTTTTCCTTCTTCTATCCCTGAAAGAAATAAAAACAGACCATAAGAAAAAAAGAATTATTGAACCGAAAGAAATTCCGTATAGGGAAGGACCAGCTCAGGAAGGGCAATGGTAATTAGACCTAAAGTTAGTGGAAGTAAAATAAATAACATTGGGTGCATTTTCTTCACTTTTAATACCTCCTTTTTTCTAATTGTATAAGGAGCTGCCTAATGCTATTCCCTTTCTTTATCTCTTACCTTATTTCCTTTAAAATTATGCAAGTGACATTGAATAATTGGATAAAGATAGAAAAAGCATATCACCTATAGTGACATGCTTTGTTTTTCTTCTATATATTTAGATTCCTTTCTGTTCACAATATTCATCAATTAAGTCTTCAATTTGATCAAGTTCAGGAAATTTACCATGAAAAGAAAATTTAATTTCTTCCACAAAATCACCTTTTTTATAAACATGGATCGCACCATTTTGACTGATAACACTGTACTCAGGTACAAACCGAAAGCTTTTTCGTTCTATCGCACCCATATAAGAACCCCCTATCTGGCATTTATTAATATGTATCTTGTTTTGTCTTCTCTTTTGGCTTTTCTTTTTCAGAAGGGTTTCCGGAAACAAAGCCGTATCCAGTTGAACTAATTTCAAGATTTTTAAAGCTCGCCGCTTCTTCTCTTAATTCCTTCAAGTTTTCTTTCTCCACATTTTCCACCTCATTTATTTTTTAAAAGCCCAAACCTGAAATTAGATTATCAGGTTTGGGCCGCAAAGTTTATCGTTTAATTCCTTTTTCACCCATGACTGTTTCTCCGACTTTAGGTTTCTTTGCCCCCATTTTGGAGCCATCTGTATCCCAGTCGAAACCAGCATGAGAAGTACCAGTGGACATAATCGGCTGGTCTGTTGCATTAGATTCAGAAATTTCACCAGTTCGTTCTTTCATCCCAATCATCCTTCGTTATAAGTCTAATCCTCAATAGGGATTCGGGTCATCGATTGACCTTCCGCCATTAGAGAAAAGATTTGAATCTATTGTTGTCCCTTTTTAGCCCGGCTATTGTCTAGAGTTGTGCGATCATCCAATCCAGCAAATTCAGGTGAGGATTTAATAACTTTTTGCCCGCCTTTTATTTCCGGAAAAGAACGCTTTTTGCTGCTGTTTCGGTTAGCCAAAATATCTCCCCCTAATTATTTAATTAGAGCTTGTCCTGTGGACTTTTAAACCGGTCCTGTGGTTTTTTGCCTGTAGCAATTTCTCCTGGTGGTTCTGATTGTGGAGAATGGCCTCTTTCACCAAATGGATTCCCATAAATAGCATTATCCTGAGTTACCTTAGCACCTCGTTGGAAGTTGTCTTTTGTTTTCATTATTTTCACCTCCACTATTATTTTGTTCGTAATTTCCTTCTTTATGTCGAAATACATTTTGGGAAAAATAAAGAAGGTGGAATAACATCCTTTTGGGGATAACTAAACTTAACTATCTGAAATAATCTGCCATGAAAGATAATCTCAAAAACAAGGTAGTATCCTTGATACGCCTGCTTAGCAAGACTTCCCTGCGAAAATAAAAAAGCGTGAATTCATTTTTGAATTCACGCAAAATCACCTAACTAGCAAGTTTGACTAAAGTTGTGAAAAGAACCTCCGCTCCCATTGCTAAATCTTTTTGATCGGACCATTCCTTTGGATTATGGCTTATTCCATCTTTTGAGCGGATAAATATCATTCCCATGTCCGTAATACTGGCCATAACCATCGCATCATGCCCTGCACCGCTAATTAGTTTAATGCTTTGTACTTCGGTTTCAGTAAAGCTTTCTTCCATCTTTTTCATGATCCTTTCAGAACAAGGAGAAGGATCAAGGCTGTGCAATTGTTCAATTTCAAGCTCTATCCCGCGTTCCTCGCAGGTAGTTTCTATATATGCTTTTAGCTTTTCGAAAATATCATTCATATTTTCTTTGTTTATGTCTCGGATATCAAAGGAAAATGCCACCTCACCTGGAATAATATTTATTCCTCCTGGCTTTACTTCAATCTGGCCAACGGTTACAACAGCGCTTTTTTCGTTTCGGGCCATCTCCTCACCATAACTTATTATTCTGGCAGCTGCGGCAAGAGGGTCCTTCCTAAGTCCCATTGGAGTTGTACCAGCATGGCCCGCTTCTCCCTTAAGGGTGACTCTGTACCAGTCAACACCCACAATTCCAGTTACAATTCCTACAGAGGCATCTGCATTTTCCAGAACCTTTCCCTGTTCGATGTGCAGTTCAACATATGCTTTAATTTCTTCAGGGTTTCGCTTAGCATTTGGCGCAAGCTCTGGATCTAAACCAGCCTGTTTCATTGCTTCAGCGATGGTAACTCCATTTTTATCTTTTGCTGAATACAGCTCTTCTTTGCTTAGTTTCCCCGCAGCTGAAAGGCTTCCCAGCATACCTGTTGAGAATCTTGCACCTTCCTCATCGGTAAAAACAATAACTTCAAGGGGAGATTCAGTTACTATTCCTTTTTCATTCATGGTCTGAAGTGCTTCTATTGCAGAGAGAACACCTGCGGGTCCATCAAAATTTCCTCCACTAATAACACTGTCAATATGAGAACCTGTCATAACGACTTGACTGTTAAATATTGCTCCCTCTTTTCTCCCAATGAGATTACCTATTTCATCCTC
The DNA here is from genome assembly GCF_011393025.1 of Neobacillus terrae. Classification (GTDB taxonomy): domain Bacteria; phylum Bacillota; class Bacilli; order Bacillales; family Cytobacillaceae; genus Neobacillus_A; species Neobacillus_A terrae. The sequence goes on from NZ_JAAOEO010000014.1 coordinate 85,941, forward strand.
TCTTACAGCCAAGCCGGCGTCTTTCATAAAAGTTACGACAAGGTCCTTAGCTTTTCTTTCGGTTTCTGTAAAAGAAAGCCTTGTAACTCCGCCATTTTCGTCCTTTCCAATTTCGCTTAACTTATGTATCCGATTCCATAATCTTTCACTATTTATGTTCATATTCACTCTCCCTTTTAATCGTATTTGGATAAATTATATTTTTAATTGCCAAAAGAGTAAATAAAAACCACTCCTTCATAAAAGGAGTGGCCCTATTGCTCTTAAGAAATAGATCTTTGAAGATTTGCCATTTCTATAGCAGAAACAGCTGCATCGTATCCTTTGTTGCCAGCTTTTGTTCCGGCCCGTTCAATGGCCTGCTCAATATTTTCAGTTGTTAGTACGCCAAAAATAACTGGTACACCTGATTCCAATGAAACAGAGGCAATACCCTTAGCTGCTTCATTACATACATAATCATAGTGTGTTGTAGCCCCTCTAATTACGGTGCCAAGAGCTATAACAGCATCATAGTTTTGAGTGTTAACAAGTTTCTTTGCTATCATTGGAAGTTCAAAAGCGCCAGGAACCCAGGCGATATCTATATCTTCTTCATTTACGCCGTGTCTTTTAAATCCGTCCATAGCACCAGTAAGGAGCTTGCCGGTGATAAATTCATTAAAACGCCCAACCACGATTCCTACCTTTAATCCTGTACCAACTAAATTTCCTTCAAATACTTTACCCATAATGCTTCCTCCTTAAATAAACAGATGACCCATTTTTGTTTTTTTCGTTTCTAAATAGCGCTCGTTCTCTTTTACAGCAGGCATTTGAATTGGAACTCTTTCGACAATCTCCAAACCATAGCCGGATAATCCTGAGATTTTCTTAGGATTATTAGTTAACAAACGAATGTTTTCGACGCCAAGATCTTTTAATATTTGTGCGCCAAGTCCATACTCGCGAAGCTCAGCAGGAAATCCCAGCTTTTCGTTTGCTTCGACCGTATCATAACCCTCTTCCTGGAGTTTATAGGCTTTGAGCTTGTTTAAAAGTCCAATTCCGCGTCCTTCCTGGCGCATATATACAAGAACTCCATTGCCTTCTCTTTCAATTTGAGAAAGAGCCGCATGAAGCTGAGGGCCGCAATCACAGCGATGAGAGCCGAAAACATCTCCTGTTAAACATTCAGAATGGACTCTGACTAAAACAGGCTCGCCTTCTTTCCATTCTCCTTTAACAAGAGCCACATGCTCACGGTTATCAATAGGGTTTGAATACCCTATCATTTTAAACTCACCAAATGCAGTCGGCATTTTTACTTCCACTTCTCGCTTTACGAGCTTTTCATTCTTATTTCGGTACCTGATTAATTCAGCAATAGTTATGAGTTTCAGATCATGCTTTGATGCGATTTCAATGAGATCCGGAACACGAGCCATTGTTCCGTCTTCTTTCATGATTTCACAGATTACACCTGATGGTGCAGCACCGCATAATTTTGCCAAATCCACCGACGCCTCGGTATGCCCGGCACGTCTTAGGACTCCGCCTGGCTTTGCTACGATTGGAAAAACGTGACCAGGTCTTCTAAAATCCCCAGGAATAGATTTTTGATTTAAGAGCTCCAATATTGTGAAAGATCTTTCATAAGCACTAATTCCTGTGGTGGTGGTTCTATGGTCGATACTGACAGTAAAAGCTGTTCCATGATTATCAGTATTTACTTCAACCATAGGATGAAGATCTAATCGATTGGCAATTTCCTCTGTTATGGTAACGCAAATTAACCCGCGTCCATATGTCGCCATAAAGTTAATGGATTCAGGGGTCGCTTTTTCTGATAAGACAATAAGGTCGCCTTCATTTTCTCTATCTTCATCGTCAACAACGATGATCGGCTTGCCTTTTTTCAGATCCTCGATTGCTTCTTCAATGGTATTAAACATATTCTCAGCCCCCTTTAATAAAATCCGTTATCAGCTAGAAAGTCCATCGTAAGCCCCTTTTTCGGAGTTTTCCCCTCCATTTGGTGGATAATGTACTTTCCGATCAAATCATTTTCAATATTAACAATGTCTCCGACGTTTTTTCGTCCCAGGACTGTGTCCTGATGAGTGAGCGGAATCAGGGATACTGTCACTTGGTTTTTTTCTAAACCAAAGATGGTAAGACTAGTCCCATCTATTGCAATTGAACCCTTTGGAATACAAAATTTGCTTAGTGCCTCTTCTAGCTCAATCATGTAATAAACAGCATTATCCTTGCGCTCTTTTTTCATGATCCTCCCGGTACCGTCAATATGGCCGGAAATAAAATGGCCGCCAAATCTTCCATTAGCACTCATTGCACGTTCCAGGTTTACTGGGGAACCGGATTTTAACATTTTTAGCGAAGTGTCCTTCATCGTTTCTGGCATAACATCAACAGTAAAGGTGCTTGAAGTAAATCTCGTTACAGTTAAACAAACACCATTTACAGAAATACTGTCGCCGAAACGAACATCTTCCACTATTTTTTTCGATTCAATCGTAAGAACCATGCTGTTGCCGCTTGAATTTAAGGAAAAAACCGAGCCGATATCTTCAATAATTCCTGTAAACATTTTTTCACCTATTTCCAATCCAAAATAAAACCCTTCAGTGGCCTGAAGGGTTTTTTGGGAGATTTATGAGATGAAAAGTATATCAAAATAAGCCTCATCCATATCAAAATTGGACAGACCACTGTTATATACTTACCCATGTCCTTCTCCCATCCAGACTGTACTGTCGGCTTTGGAATCACACCAAATCCTGCCAAAAAGGCTCGCGGGCTTAGAATTTCTTCATTACCGCCGGTTGGGATTTTCACCCGACCCCGAAGGACAAATTAAACTGCTCTATTGGTATTTATTTAAATTCTTTTTTAGTTTAGCATTAAAAAAAATAATTGTAAAAAAATGAAACTCATTTTTTATGTAGAGGACAAATTGATACCAAATAAATAGACACCAGCCTCATCTTTTAACGATTTATTTTAAGATAGGTTTCTTCATCACAAATTACATATAGCTTGGCCTTTTCGGGAATAAGCTCAGTATGCCTTTTGGCGAGGTCAAGAGAACGTCCATCCGAAATTAATGTTGCTCCTGTATCGAAAAGCTCTACTGCAGCGTCTTTATAGGTTGCCCAGTGAGGCTTTTTTGTTATTTCGTAGAGATTATCTCCGTCCGCATTGCTTAAAAGCTGTCTAAACAGTTTGCTGGAACCATGGTTAATGGCGGCTTGTGCCATTAGCTTTGAAATGGAATCATTTGAAAGGATAAATTCATCTACATTAGCATGTTCAAATAACGAGATGTGGGTATCCTTTTTAATTTCAACTATAGTATAAATACTCTTGTTATATTTTTGGGATAAGTGTTCAACTCGAGATGCAATCAGCAAAGACTTTCCGTCCGCATATTCCGGGTGGTCATTCCTGTCATCGGAAAAAATGGCTACTGATTTGGCGGCGAGAATATTGGCCTTTAAAAGCACTTCTTCTTCAGCTGGGTTCCCCGAAATAAAATGAAGACGGTCATGCTCAAATGGTGCACGCTCAGCATGGTCAACCACAATAATATCGCACTTTTGGCCGCTGCTGATAATTTCCCCAAGAACATTCTCCAGTTTTTCTCTGGATGATCCTATCAATATGTAATGTCCCTTTCCTGAATAGGTCAATTTCCCTTCCTCCTTCAGCTTGCGGTAAACACTGAGACTTTCAAATATCTTACCAATTATGACTCCCATTGCGCCTATGCCGAACGTATAGATAAGCAGCATTGTAAAGATTCTTCCAAAATCACTTTTAGGAAAAAAATCGCCGTAGCCAACTGTCACTAATGTTGTCATGGTCCACCAAAGTGCATCAATAAAACGCGGAAAGTTCTCTGGTTCAGCAATCCTCATCGTAAAACTGCTAATTAAAATAAGAGAAAGTGCAAGTCCGGTGGCCTGCAGCAGATTAATTTTGCTTATCCTGGAAAAAATCTTATGCAAGATCCACATCTTCTAACCTCCGTGTTTGATACCAATTGGCATATAATAGGACAAATTATTGGTAATCCTTTCACCCACTCTATAACCTATGGCTGACGGAGCTCCGTTGAGGAGAAAGCTGCCAATCAGCAGATGTCCTTCCTGCATCCCTTTTTCACTTTGAAAGTTAATGGAGGGCATATTTACAAACTGCTGGTACACAGGCAAATATTCCGTATAATTAAGCTGTGGTGCGGGATGCTCGATCAGCCCGTTTCCGCCAAATATTTCAACTGTATCTCCTTCCCGCCCGTAGGAAGGTTTTTTAACATATGAAATGTTCTCTTTAATAAAGTAGTCAGGTTCCAAAAATGTTGGCAAGAAATATTCCTCCACCCAGTCATGCTCTTCATAAGTAAAAAACGTATTTTTTTCGATATGCAGACCCCAAATAACAGCCTGTACCGCTTTATTCTGTAAAAGAAAGGCAGAAGGAGGATTGAGCATGACGAGTTTGCCTGTGTTAACTAAATCAAGAAGCCAAATGCCAATCTGGTTGCCTTGCCCATCCTCATCTAAAATAAGGTTTTCAATGGGAAACGTCTGCCGATAAAGGATATCAATCTTTTGTTCGAGATCATCGAAAAGCCCGATATCTTTTTTTATTACTAGTTTATTCAGTGGGACAAATCTTGAAGGAAGACCTGAAAGTTTCTGTAAATAGAGAACCGTTTCACGATCTTCCTGATTTTCTTCGTAGGCCGTAAAAACAATATGAGGCTTTTTTTCTTTAAGTTCTGAGGCAGCTTGAAGGATTCCCGAATAAACTGCGCTTCCCAGCATTTTATCCATACTTTCATTAGGATTTAAAAAGCCAAAATGATCGCATACCTTTCCGTTCACTTCGAATAATTCCTTTATAAATGTCGGAGTGTCGGCATTTAATTCAATGCACTTATATGTATTATTAACAGCAACAAGATCAAGCCTGGATATAATGCTTTCAGGTATTTTGCTTGATAGGCGAATAAAATCAAGTGTTTCCTTTGGAAAGCCCATCTCTAGTAATGTTTGGTCAGGAGCCTCTCTAAGAAGGCTGGCAGCCTTTAAAAAAATATGGCCAATCCTTTTGCTGGCATAATGAATTTTCCCGAGTTCATTTTTATCAATCAAGACAAGGTCATATAACGCATACTCCTGATCGTACAGATCGGCCCAAAAAGCTTCTATGCCTTTATAAAAGTGTCTTCTTTTTATACTGTATTCAGAAGTCAATCCTCTGCCTCCATAATATCTTTTACATATATCACATACACGCCTCTGTCCTCATCGATTTCCGTCGACGTTACCGCCATCTGCCCAATTCCCGGAATATCGACTATGTCCTTTAATAAGAAACGGATAATATCAAAATGGGTTTGACATGGAATCGTAGTTAGCCTTTTATAATTTTCACTTTCTCTAAATCTGCGAACCTCAATATTTAAGCCTTTTCCACGGTAACTGAATTCATCGGCAGTTGTCACATTTCTTCCGATTTCTGTTACAACTAAAATTTCTTCTTCTCCGTCCATCTCATTTGAAACTAGCTCATACTGGTTTCCTCTCATGATAAAATAAGTGCAAAGCTGCCTCGCATAAAGTTCATCTATTCCAACTTCAGTAACTTTATATTCATACAAAGGTCTATATTTTCCGTTGCGATCGTTGAGATAATAAATGAGTTTCTTCAAATCTTCACCCCAGTTTCATTAATACGAAAGACATTTTGCAAGAATCCAGCCTATGGATAAGGACAATGAGAACAAAGTAATACCTACTGCGCGATTATCTTCCTCAATCGCCTGCCGAATACTGTATCGGATAGTAACAGCTTCTGCCAGGAAATAAAGAATGATCTGGGAAAGGATTCCGATTGCTCCCCAAATAGCCATATCAAGAAGCGAAACCGAATACTCCGCTGCTGCACCCAGCACTAAAGCCAGACCTGCCATCTTACCCCCAAGTGATAAGGCTGCACTTACATTTTTCATCCCAATTAGCGTGAGTTCCTTTAGTTTTGGGGTGGTAATGACAAATAGTAAAATTCCCAAAAGCATTAGCAGTAAGGCAACAGCTAAATATGAAATAAAATTTAGATATAAGTTCATTTACATTCTCCCTTTAATTTTAATTTTTTAGCTAAGCAGAGCTTATATCCATAAATTCTGAAAGCACGACGGACAGGACAAGGAAGGCTCCGGCAGCTTTAGCCTCGCACGAAGGAAAAGAACCAGCTTTTCCGAGGAAGCCCTAGTAGGCGAAAGGCACAGGACAAGGAAAGCTACGTCAGCTTTACATCGCACGAAGAAAAAGCATAGCTTTTTCGAGGATGTGCCGTTTTGAGCGTGATAATAACAACTACGGCTCTGCTCTCGCCCAAAGGCTCGGCAATCACCGAGTTTTCTTTATCCGCCAAAGCTATGCGAACCACTTCCGAAACCTGAGCTTCCCTTAACCGATGAGGTACTTCCGCTTGATGTTGAGGTATTGCCTGATTCTGTTCCTCCCGAAGAGACAGAGGTTGGCGAAGAGGAAGAAATGCTTTTTCCTTTAAAATCAGCACTGTTTTTATAAGTAAGATAATCCTTGCTTTGATATAAAAGTGCTTTGCTGCCATAGTAACTGCTGCCGTGATAATAATGTCCAAAATGAGAAGAACTGCTGTCATTGCATTCCCAAACTCCGTCATCGTTATCCCACTCCCAGTCTGAACATTCACTGTCCGTTGGAGCAGGGGGAATGTTATCTTGTGCTAATGGCTCGTTATTAGAAGAAATTGGCTGTGACACCCACTCACTATCGTCTTCTTCAGTAGTGGCATCCTGTGAATTAGCCCCGCAGCCTGACAGACCGAATAAAAGGGCAGTTGTTGTAATTCCTGCCATTACTCTTTTGGTTTTATTCATTTTTTTGCCTCCCATCCTTTTCATAATTTACGAAGGAATTTACATAAAGATTCACATTTAAATTCCAAACTTAACACTTTTTGTAAGTTTCTTTTTCATTATCTCGGAAACTAACTATTTTGGAAATAATATTTTTAAATTTTGTCGAAAAAGAATGAAATAATCTAAAGTGTGAAATTTGGAGGATTTTTATCAATATAGGAAACTATCAGTCGCAAGTTAAAGACATGCCCTTTATGATAAAAGTATATTTTTTTTAGGAGTGACGGCGATGGGAACCAATAAGTTTGATGGAATTAAACAGCTTACCTATTTGGATGCAAAAAATGAAATAAGAACTGGCGATCTTCTCTTTTGTGATGGTCACTATATGGTTAGTGAGTTGATAAAGAAGGTTTCAAATTCCCGTTTTAGCCATGTTGGATTAATGTTCCACTGGAATGACCGTTTGCTTTTATTTGAAAGTGTAGAGGATGACGGAGTGAGAATTGTCCCTCTTTCCCACTATCTTTACAACTATGAAAACAGCGGGGCAAAGTATAACGGGACCCTCTATGCTGGTAGGCATAATGGTATGGCGTCCCTTACAGATCAGGGAGGAATAAATAATATGCTCGGAAAAGCGGCAGATTTATTAAATCGAAGCTACGATAAAAATGAGATAGCAAGGATTGTAGCTCGAATCGGCCTGGGGGTGGGAAGACATACAGATAATGATGAATATACATGCTCCGAATTTATAGAGGAGTGCTATAAACAGCTGAAAATCATTTTTTCTTTTGAAAACAAAGGCTTTATTTATCCCGAACATATAGCTGCCGACCCTAATGTAGAAGCTTTATTTGAAATTACGCCTTAAGAGTGAAAAAAGTTAAAATAATCTTTTAGCCTGTCTCATATCCTTTTAAGAAGATTTAAAGGAGTGAGACAACATGAATTCTTTTTTTAAAGGAACAATTATATTAATCCTGGCTGCTTTTCTTAGTGAATGTACGGAGTTCTTTGTGAACATGATCCTTGCCAGAGAGTTAAAGCAAGAAGGTATGGGCCTATACATGTCAGTTTTACCCGTAGTATTCCTGGTTTTTGTTATTGCAAGTCTGGAGCTGCAAGTCTCAATATCTAAATTTGTTGCAGAAAATAAAAGAAATCTGCATTTCCCATTGCTTAAACACGCATTAAAATTGGCCCTTGAAATAATGCTCGTAATGCTCATCTTAACCTTCATAGTTACCTCTTTTCCAACTGTTCTGGATCGATTTCATCCTATGGTGAAATGGCTGCTGTTCTGCCTGATTCCGATAGCTTCTTTCTCATCAATTGCAAGGGGCTACTTTATGGGCGTTCAGCAAATGGGAAAAATAGCATTCTCAAACTTTATAAGAAAAGTGTTTCAATTAACTTTCCTTTTTATCATTTTTTACTTTTTTAAGCTTAACGTTGAAATGTCACTGCTGCTCGCCCTTAGTGCAATAATAGGTGGCGAATTAATTGTTTTTCTTTATTTGATAAGCCTTTTCTTTATTCACTTCCGTGCACTTAAAACGATGGATAAAGCTGTTTTATCGGGTAAACAAGCACGCCAACAACTTCTCTCCATCTCAGTGCCAACAGTCGGACTTCGAGTCTTTCACGCTATCACGAATGCTATTCAGCCCTTTTTGATTCAGGGTGCACTGGTTTCCTCTGGATTTGGAACGGTTGCAGCCACTGAACATTTTGGGATGCTCAGTGGTGTTGCTATGACAATTGGTTTTTTCCCTGCCTTTATTGCCCATTCCTTAATGATTATGCTTATTCCCACCGTATCCGAAGCTTATGCAAAACACGATTTCGAAAAGCTCAGAAGTCTGCTGCAGCAATCCATGTGGCTCACTATGATTTACGGAGTCCCTTCCGTTTTTATTATGTACATATTTGCTGAACCCTTAACTTCACTTTTCTTTTCATCTGCAGATGCCTCATTCTATTTAAAATTAATGTGGCCTTACTTTTTGTTTCACTTTTTTATTATTCCGATGCAGGCTTATTTGATCGGGCTTGGATTGGTCAAAGAAACATTTCTTCATTCCGTCTGGTCACACATATTTTCATTTGGTTTAATTTACTTCCTTGGCTCTCAGGAACCATTTAATACAACCGGGGTTATTATTGGATTAAATACGGGCGGTGTCCTGCTCGCATTACTGCATTACTTTACTATTTGTAAAAAAATAGGAATAACTATATGGCTTACGAATGAAAGACCAAAAACATATTAAAAAGGAGAGCCGGATGACTCTCCTTTTTTCCTGCACAGAATCCTTTGTTACTGAACTTCATACAAAAATAAAGAACCAGTCCTTGTCAAAGTCTGCCTCTTTTCAACCTTTGTTATTTTATTTTCACAAGGTAAAGGATACTCAAATTTATGATAGTCACAACCAAAAAAGATCCAAGATAAATAAACACCCCAACAACCTGACTAATCCCATTGGTCTCTGAAACAAACCACCAAAAGCTTCCTAGTCCAAAGACAAGTAAATTTAGGATAACCATTTTTACAAATATGGTTCCCTTTTTCCTACTATTCTTTTTCCCTTTTAAGCTAAAAAGAATAACGACAAAAAGTGATAAGCCAATTAGTCCAAAGAATACAAACAGTTTCATTGCATTCCGTCCTCCCATTTCATGTTCCATCTAAAGGGCTGAGGCCATGTTTATTTTATAGTGTAATTTTACACATTTAGATCTAAAAAAGAACTTTTTTTTTAAAAAGCATATTTTTGTATTTCAGTCTTTTAGTTTCTTTTTTTACTGCCTTCGAGTATAATGAAACCAATAAAAGGAATATTTAAAAAGACTGCTGGTGCTGGTTACACCGAACGGTCTTGCAATAGCAGGTTCCCTTCTGGGGATCAGCACATCATTGGGAAAGTAATCCACACACTTTGGCTGCTGGGCTCAAGGGTGGGTTACTTTTTCTATGTTAACGCCAAAATCGATACGACCAAACTAGAAAAAGAAATCATCATCATTATGGTTTGGAAGACCGTCATAGGAAGCACCCCCTTTCATCGGGGAATGCTGTACCACCCTTGAGTATCCTTTTCTATTGCTACTATAATTATAACATATTCATAGGAACAACTGTTCTTTTAACCTGGTTGGTTTCCTATTTTTTAAGGAGTGTAAAAATGAGCGTACATAAAGATCTTGCACAGCATGCCGAGAAACAAAACAAAAAATATCAAAGGTTTTTGGAGCTTAATGACCTGCGTGAAACCTATATTGGGGATGCCGTTAAATTGTGTTCAGAAGGCAAGCCTTTTTCAACAGACAAAATTAATGAAATAACCAGACAGATGAATCAAATTAATTTAACGTTTATCCCGGAAATGAAAATTGTATCTACTGAAATGATCAGTGACTATGTACATTCTAAAAAATAAGACTAGGCATATGCCGAGTCTTATTTTTGAATCCATTACTTTTGTATCCACGTCCAAGCTTCTTCCAGTTCATCCTTTTCAAAGTGCTTGGCTGCTATTTCAGGAAGGAAAGTACCTAAATGTGTAAGTGCCTCCAGCCATGTTTTTTCACTTACTACTGCAAACTTATTAAATTGGAGCCATCGTTTTGCATCAAACTTTAAGCCTTCTGTTACTCGTTTAAAGGTGGAACTATCTACCTCATGCATTATCGCTAATATATTAAATTTCTGGTCTTCCAAAAACCTTTGTTTGACCTCATTGTCTAAAAGCATGGCGTCGTCTTTTGTGGCCTGTCCGCTGAATTCAACTGCTATCGTGAAAGCATCCCTGCTGGGCAGAATGGTTAACAAGAGCATCGTCTCCTTTAGCTTTTTCTTAACCCATTCCCCCAGTTGCCTGCTTTAAACTTCTGATTACATTTTCATCTCTTTGGCAATAAGTTCATAAGAACGCAATCGGTCCTCCGGAGAATAAGTAATGGTCACTATCATTAGTTCATCGGAGGTGGTATTTAATTGCATCTCTAAAAGCATCTCTTTTACTTCTTTTGGTGAACCGATGACCATCTTTTTTTTCATGTTTTCGGCTGCCTCTTTTTCCTTTTCATCCATTTTATATGCAATTGCTTCCTCTATGGATGGAACACCTTCATTTCCCAATCCCTTAGCTCTTTGAAGCGACCAAACGATGGAACTTAACGCAATTTCTTCTGCTTTTTCACGAGTTTCGGCACATATAACGGAAACAGTTAAAATAGTTTCTGGTTTCATTCCATCTATTCTTGGTTGAAAAGAGTCCCGGTATTGCTGAATGATTTGAGCACTGTTTTGGTCACTCATAAAATGCCCAAAAGCGTAGAGCATTCCTTTTTCTGCAGCCAGTAAGGCGCTCTTTTTGCTAGTTCCCAAAAGCCACGGAACAGGAGGTGTCTCGGGTCTTGGTGATGCTTTTAGCGAAGCGAAAGGATGGCCCTTTGGGAAATCAAGATTAAAAAATTGCAGTAACTCCTCTACAGCGTTGGGCATATTCCATACTTCTTTTAAAAATTGATCCGAAAGTGCATTCGTAGCTTCCGCGGATCCACCCGGTGCCCTGCCAATCCCAATATCAATTCTATCGGGAAACAAGGTGGCAAGCATATTAAAAATCTCGGCAATCTTGTATGGCCTATAGTAGGGCAGCAAAATAGCTCCCGAACCAATACGAATCCTTTTTGTGTTTGCTCCGATAAAGCTTAACATCACCTCAGGTACTGAACAGGCCAGCCCTGGCAAATCATGATGCTCTGCAATCCAGTATCGGCTATATCCAAGTTTTTCACCTGCCTGTGCCAATTTCATAGATTGGATCAAGGCATTATGTGGACTCTGATTAGAAGAAATAGGAGCTTGATCTAAAATGCTAAGCCTCATCCTGCAAGCCTTCTTTCTATTCTTTTACTTCAAGGATTACCAGGTGAAAGTCACCCGTCTGGCCTTTTTCGTATAAATTTGTAATCGAGGTAGAGTAATTATGAATGGTGCCTTTAAATTCATTATTTTTTGAAGGAATTCTTATATTAAACGTTCCTTTATATAGCAAAGTAGTAACATTGTGATAATCATCATGTGTAACCTTGAAATCAAGTGTTACCTGCTTTAGTCCATTTACCTCAGCCTCTTCAAAATGATCCACTTGAATCACCTGATCATTTAAGAAAATTTCCTTAGTCATAAGAGCAGCCCCCTTTATATCGTAAAGAATCTTTTGTGTTACTGTAAATTTTTTTAAAAAAGCGCAACCGCCTGTTAGTAGGCTGAAAGGCTAAATCGCCACTTTCTGTGGCAACGCCTTTCTGACCCACTTCCTCGAAAAAAGCTAATGCTTTTTCTTCGTGCAATGCTTAAGCTTCCGAAGTTTTCCTTGTCCTGTGGGCCTCCCTTTCCGCGGACGAACTACTGTCAATCCTCCTCGCTTGTACCTCCCTGTGGTGTCTTGTCAGCCTGTTTTTCACCAGAACATTGAACCAGCATCACTGCACGAAGGAAATGCGAATTAATTTTTGGTGAGTGCCGCAGATTCACTAACTTCTAAAGCATTGTTTAATATAGCCTTTTGATAAAAAATCATACCACTAGGCTAATGGAGGGGCAAATTTGCCGATTGAGAATAAAACGAATGATGGTTATTGACATACTTTTGCAGGAAGTGTTAGCGTTTGAGAGTAAAACTTTTTAAAAGGGATGGGTCTATGAATACTTTCAGCGGGAAACAGGTTTTGTTTCTAATTGTTATCACTCTTATGGGCGTTCTTAGTTCTGTATTTTTCCGTTTTCCTCTTGTGATAGGTTTTTTTCCTGGATTTATTTGCTTGCTTTTATTAGCAAGGAGCAAAAAATTGGAGGCTGACCGCATATGGCGGATGAGTTTAAGCGGTGTGGCTAAATCAAAGGTCGTTATTCTTATTCTTTTTTCTGTAAGTTTCCTCCTTCCTTCCTGGTACCTTTCGGGAACCATTCCGGGAATGGTGGACATAACAATCAGCCTGATTGATCCCCGCCATTTTTTTATTTTATCTTTTTTAGCAGCTTCCTTCTTTTCGATGATACTCGGCACTTCTGTTGGAACATTAAGTACCATTGGCATCCCCTTAATGAGTGCAGCTATGGTCCTTCATCTCCCTGTTTCAGTAGCTGCAGGGGCGATTATTTCAGGAGCTTTTGTGGGAGACAGAACCTCCCCTTTTTCCAGTTCCCATCAATTACTGGCTAATACTATAGAAATTACAGTTAAGGAACAGCAAAAAGCACTTAGTCTAACGACTATCCTAGCTTTAGCAGCCTGCTTTATTTTTTATAGTTTTCTTGATTTTCACGGCAGCAGGGAAATACCATTTCAAAGTAAGCCAAATAATCCTTTCTCATTATGGGTCTTTATCCCGCCGGTATTGCTCGTTTCCCTGATATTATTCAGGATTAAGATCTTCTACAATTTTTGGGTCAGTATTTTATCTGCAAGTCTAATAGCCTTTATTAAGGGGGTAAGCCTGCTTGGAATGATTCACGCCTACTGGTATGGGATAACAGGCCTCGGTGGCGGCCTTAGCCACATGTATGAGCTTTTATTGTTCCTTATTTTAGCCGGTGCCTACAATGGATTGCTTGAGGGAATGAATGTTATTCAGCCTTTTATGGATAAATGGCTCCAGTCCTCCAAGACAGTTTTTGGAGATTCAGTCAGAACTCTTCTTGCGACTCTTCTAATCTCTTTTATAGCAGCTAACCAAACTCTGCCCATAATTCTTACAGGACGCGCTTTTTTGCCACATTGGAAAAATAAAGGCCGGCAGTGCGGCCTTGCAAGTGTAATGGCCGACACAACCATGCTCTTTCCTGCCATGATTCCCTGGAGTGTCCTTGCAATTATGTGCAGCACGATCCTAAGGGTTTCCGTTTTTGAATATCTGTCCTCTGCCATTTTCCTTTGGATTCTTCCATTGTTAACAATGGCTATTTCACTTTTTCAAAAAGGCAAAAAGTTTCAGTTCACCAAAAGTGCAGCATAAATAATCGCCCTGATATTACCATAACTAATTGGCCGCATTCTTTGTTACAATTTTTAGGATGGATTATTATCAGGGGGAATTTATAGATGAAAAAGTACAAGATCCTCCTAGCATTGGTAATTATCATTACCTTTTTAGGAGGATTTTTTAGCGGAGTTTTATACTCTTCCAACTATGATAAAAATGGTAAAGAAAAGACATATAATACTCAGTCTCTATCACACTCAGAAAAGCATCCACCGATTAAAAATGTCCCAAACGCGGTTGAGAAAAAGCCGAAAGTGTTAATCGGGTATGTGCAGGATTTCCGGAACCCGGATACAGTTGATTATACTAACCTGACTCACGTCATATTTTCTTTTGCCCACCCGACTAAGGATGGCCATGTTTTGCTTACTAGTCCGACCGCCAAGAAAAATTTGAAAAAAATGGTGGATGATGCACATAGTCATAATAAAAAGGCAATGATCGCCATTGGGGGCTGGTTTCATTTGTATGGCGGAGTTTCCTATCAATATTTCAAACCGGCAATCGTCAATCCAGTTACAAGAGAAAGGCTGGTAAATGAACTCATTTCTCTTGCTGACCAGGAGAAGCTGGATGGAATCGATATTGACTTTGAGCACCCCCGCTCACAGCAGGATGCTCAAAGTCTGGCAGCATTCGCAAAGTCACTGGGAGAGAGGCTTCACAGCAGCCATAAAGAACTTTCACTTGCTGTTCATGCCAAAATCAACAGTGAAACCTTGGCAGAGGCACACGGAATCATTTACGATACAAGTATGTTCCAATATGCTGATCATGTTAATATTATGGCCTACGATGGTCAATGGGATGGCGGTTACAATGCAGCTAATCTGTCACCTTACCCTTTTACCGAAAAAATTGTAAACTACTGGTCTGGTTTATTTGAAGCCAACAAGATTCCAAAGGAAAAACTTGTGCTTGGTGTCCCATTATATGGCCAGCCAGACGATCCGGCCATAAAACAGGTCTCTTATTCGACGATTATTAAGTCAAACCCTGAAAATGCAAAAAGAGATACCATTCAAATGAACGGCACCACCTATCACTATAATGGCGAAACAACCATTCAGAGAAAAACGAACCTCGCGCTTACCCATGGTTTTGGAGGAATGATGCTTTGGGAGGAAGGCCATGACTTGCAAGGCCCACTTAGCGCTTCCGCTTCTATTAACAAGACCATGCAAGAAGATAAATTGGTTACTTCAGCTAAATGAGGAAAAGCAGTCTCATCCGAGGCTGCTTCTTTTTTTATCGGTTAGGAAATTATAGATTTTCACCTTGTGGAAAACTCCGAACTAGGTTATTGTAATCCAGCTCTGCGCACAGCCAGTTTTCCTCGGGAATATGCTTCTTTGAATATCTTGTAAGGATCATGACCGATAGGTGATGATTCGAACAGCTCGGGGTCATAAGCCAAATCACTTCAGAAATCAGGACAAGGAAAACTGCGGAAGTATCCGCATCGCACGAAGGAAAAGCTTTAGCTTTTCCGAGGATGACTACGTGATTCGTCTTATGCCTGTTGGAGGCCCACAGGACGTGGGTCAGAAAGGCGTTGCCACAGGACGTGGCGTATTTAGCCTTTCATCATCTGAACAGGGCGCTTGCGCCTTTTGTTCCTATTTGCTTTTGAAAATTTCCTTAATGGTCGATGGTTTAAATAGAGTGGTGATGGGGCTAGTTAAGTTCATTACCTTAACAAAGTCCTTATAGATGCTTAAATTGGTCGCAGAAATCTTAAATAGTTTTTTTACATACCATTGTTGAATGGCTAATCCAAAAGGTTTTTTACCTTTTACTTCACTGTATCGGAAGTCCTCGCATATGACCATGGACCAGACAGGTTTTACGATTTTTGCAAGCTTCTTTTGTAATCCGCTGGTACTCCTGTTCCCCTTAGAAAAATTCTTACCTATTTCGTTTGCCTGAAGAGCGGCTATGCTCATTCCCTGCCCAAAAAAGGGATCAATCCGGCAAAAGGAGTCACCAGCAATAATTAACCCCTCAGGCATATGAATACGGTCAAATCTCCGCCATACAATATGGGGAATATTAAACACCCGTGTTTCCGATAAACTTTTCCCCGCTGAGAGTTCCTGATAAATATCAGGGAGAGGAAGCTTTTTGGAATACTTTATAAAGCCCTCTTCGCTTTGTACTTCTTCTGGCTTAATACTATTTATGTATCCTATTAGAGTAGCTATATACTTTCCGCCCTCGACTTTAGATAAGGCCCCGCCAATTTTTTCAAAGGGAGGATTGGGATAAGTTAATTTAATCTTAAAATCCCTCTCCTTATCTGGTAATTGGAACTGCCTCGTCGCATAACAGAGGCCTATTTCAACCTTTTCTTCATAAACCTTTTGCCCCTGCTTCTCCATCCAGCTTTTTGAAAATGAAGCAGCCCCGCTTGCATCTATAATTAAATCTGCGGACAATGTTTTCCTTTCTCCGTCCTGCAGGATTTTAACGCCAATAACCTTACGTTTATCATCGCTGCCAATATAGGCTAATACTTTTGTTTCATAAGAATAGGCGATATTTTTAATAATGTTTATACGGCTTTCAATGTATTCTTCAAGAAAGGGCCTAGACTGAAGGAATGTAGAAAACTCACTTTTTGACCTGATTTTCCAGGCCCCATGATGAAACCAATAAAAATCATTTAAAGAATCAATTTTAATAGAACCTTTTTTCTCCATATCATCTTTAAATCCCGGAAAAATCATCTCCAGCATCTGGTCCCCGGCATGAAGCAAAGCATGAATATGATGTCCCTGGCTCACACCCGGACGGACAGAGTTCTCCTTAGCCTTTGCATCCTTTTCCAATACTTCAACTCTATCAAAATATGGAGAGATTGAGGCAGCAATGAGTTTTCCTGAGATTCCCCCTCCTATAATAATAGCCCTTGCGCTATCTTTTATCATTTGGTCTTCCAACAAAAATTTCCCCTTTTAAAAATTACTATTATCCGTGAATCATGACAAACAGTTTCTCCAAACCATCAAGCAGCCGTGGAGATGGGCGGCAATAAAGCTCCTCTTCCAGGATGAAAATATGATCCTTGCTAATATTCATCTGGTCAAATCCCTGTCTTTTTGTTACGACACTTGCTTGCACTTTTTCTTTTCGTACCCCTACCCAAGCAAGGCAGATATAATCAGGATTACGGCTTTTGACATCCTCCCAGCTGGTCATAACACTGGCTAGTTCAACATCTTCAAATATATTAACAGCACCGGCTGCAGCTGAGATTTCTGTCAGCCAGTTTATTTTACCCGGAGTAAAAATGGGTTTCGGCCACCACTCCCAATAAAGTCTTGGTCGATTTTTACATTCTTCAGCTCTTTTTTTTATATCTTCAAGACGTGAATGAAATTTGGCCGCTGCCTCTTTTCCCCTATCTGGTTCCTTTAATGCTGCAGCAGTCAAGGTTAAATCGAGTTCAATATCGGAAAGTGATTGAGGGTTTAAGACAATATGAGGAATTCCCCTTTCCTGTAATGCCATCACATTTTTTTCCATTCCAGGTACACTCAGCGAGGCAAGGACCAAGTCGGGTTTTAATGATTCAACTTTATCCATATCAATCGACAGATCTGGACCGACCCGGGGTAAATCTGTAATGGAAATAGGCCAATCTGAATAATCGTCCACTCCAACAAGCAGGCCTGCAAGCCCTAAATATTCCATCAATTCGGTATTGCTTGGGCATATCGACACAACTCTCACCCGCTCACCCCTTTTTCTAATTTTATGTAATAAGTTTAAACCAACAAAGATTTTATGAAAAGAACAAAAGGCGCAAGCGCCCCGGTTAGATGATGAGAGGCTAAATACGCCACGTCCTCGAAAAGCTGCGCTTTTCTTCGTGCGATGATTATGCTGCCGAAGCTTTCCTTGTCCTGTGGCAACGCCTTTCTGACCTACGTCCTGTGGGCCTCCCACAGGCATAAGAGTAATCACGTAGTCATCCTCGGAAAAGCTAAAGCTTTTCCTTCGTGAGATGCGGATGCTTCCGCAGTGTTCCTTGTCTTGATTTCTGAAGTGATTTGGCTTATGACCCCGAGCAGTTCGAATCATCACCTATCGGTCTTGATCCTCACAAGATATTCAAAGAAGCATATTCACGAGGAAAACTGGCTCTGCGCAGAGCTGGACGACAAAAAAGAGAAGCATCAGCTTCTCAGAATTGTTTTACTGCTCTTCCTCATCAAGAAGTTCCTCAAAGGCAACAGAGACCCTTTCGAATTCTTCGTCACTTTCTATAGCTGCAAGATCGCCATCCTGATCAACTTTTAGGAAGAAAATATCGATATCGTCTTCCGTCTCTTCCTGAATGTCCTCTGCAAATGCTACTGCAGCATAATCCGTATTTTCCAGTGTTACTGTTGCAAGTATTTCTATGTCCTGTTCTTCACCATTAGCATCTGTGATAGTAAAGACTTCCCCAACCTCAATCTTATCCATTTTTTTAACCCCTTTCTTAACCTTCATTCCTTTATTTTTCCACTTCTAGCCGAAAAAATTCAATCAAACTAGACCAAAACATCCTTATAATCTTCATTTTTTTCAATAATATGTTTGGCAAAAGAACATTCCGGGATAATCGCTTTGTTTTCATCTCGTGCATATTCAACGATCTTTTTAACAAGAGCTTGTCCAGCCCCTTGACCCTTTAGTTCATCTGAAACCATGGTGTGGGTTATTGTGAGTGTTTCTTTTCCATTCTGGTTTGAGCCCTCTGTAACATATTGTATTGCTCCAAGCTTTTCCCCATTTTTTTCAATATAAAATTCCTGATCGCCTTTTTTAATATCAAACACTGCATTTCTCCTCCTTAATTGCCAATTAACATAAATGTATTATGGAAAACGTATGGCTTTCTTTTGTTCTATCTTACCTTTTCCCAATCCAAAGACTCGTAAACAGATCCCCCGCCTTAAAAACCGCGGACCCTTTCTTTCATTTGATCTAGTAAGTGGGAACAAATTTTTTCTGACTCAAGCCTTGCTGTAACAAACGGTGGCCTGGCGTCTTTTAAACCTTCCAACGGCATGCCAAGCCACAATATCTGGCCGTCTATCATTACAAATGGAAAAGAGAACGGCTCCTCTTCCTTAAAGTCCGGCTCTAGTCTCTCCTCAGTAGAGTCACTGATAATAATTAATTTTGCCTTTTTCTTTCTATTTTCGAGAGCTTCAACCCACTTTTGAGAAAGGGCAGCTCCATTTGGCAGGCAAAGGATGATAGAGGAAGTTGCCTGGCTAATATCCTGAAAAATTCTGTCCAGCTTAAGCGCATGCATCCACTGCAGTCTTGGATGCTGATTCTTAATCCAAACCCCTATTTCCCGGGTTGTGACTGTTTGGCCTGCTTTTACTTGATGGTCCAAAAGCTGCCTTAATGTTTTTCCTTGAAAGACTCGCTTACGAATAAAATTCTGGCTGCTTACATGAACGAACTTTCCTTTTGTTCTGGTAATCGCTACATTAATCAAGCGTTCACTTTCATTACCTGTTAGCAGCATTCCTGCTCGTTCCTGCGGATCGCTGTCTGTTGTATCAAAAATCATGACATCCCGCTCGCTGCCCTGGAAGCGATGTACCGTAGCCGAAATGATATCAGCGTTAATCCGTTCCTTCTCATAAAGATCATCTAGCAAAAGTTCCATCATGTTAGCTTGCGCCCGGTAAGGGGTCACATAACCAATGGAATTTGCCCCTTCCTTATAAGCTTCATGAATTAATTGAAAGGACAAAAGCAAATGCCATAGATTCATCCTGGACTTGGAGGTTCTTTCATTTATGCAATAGGGACCTGAAAAGCTGGTATCGAGCAAAATAGATGCCCTTCCAGGAAATGGTGCTTTCTCGGCTATTTCCAAGCGATTTTTTAAAACCTCAGCATGGTCTCCAACGAGGGAGTTGTAAACAAATCGATTAGTGAAAGCAGAAATTTCCGGATGCATTCTTCTCTGTTCTTTAAGAAGAAACAAATGGGGATGCAGCTGCCTAGTTTGCACGGAATCTACAACTCCAGCTCGATGGAAGATATCCTCCTTCAGCCATTTAGAAACCAGCGAGTCTCTACTTTGAGCAATGGGAGGTAATTGCTTGAAATCTCCGCATATAACCACTCTTTTTCCAAGAGCTGCTGCAAACCCCACTTGCGGAACATAGGCCATACTAGCTTCATCCACGATTACGATATCAAATTCCCTTTCATAAATAGATAGATCAGAAGCAGCCTTAGCTAGAGTAGTTCCAATGATATAAGCTTCCTTGATCAAATGAATTTCCTTCTGGCGAATTCTTTCCATAACTCGTGCTATCTTTGTTTCCAGCTCGATTAATTTATTGGAATCCCTGTGACTGAACGAACGCCATAAATCCTGCTTTAAATTCTGCCTTTCATCAATTAGCTTTTCTTTCTTCTCCAAAAGCCCTGAATCTTGGTTTTTTAATAATTGGCTAGTGGTGATTCCTTCATGATCTTTGAGCAGTAATCCTGCATTTTGGCCATATCGAAGCACATCCCCCTCCTGAAATCGACCCTTCTTTTTGATAAACTGGGATATTTCAGCCAGTATGACGTCCACCGCTTGATTGCTATGTGAAAGAATAAGGACTTTTTTCTTTTGAAAATAATAGTTTGCGGCTGTGCGGGCAAGTGTATATGTTTTGCCTGTCCCGGGAGGTCCCCAAACGTATGTAACTGGATTATATTTTGATCTTAAATATAATTCCTGAACATTGCTTTTTATTTTTTCAGCAGGATGACTGGATGGCATAGAAGGATCCATCAGCCTTTTTATCCGTAAACGTTTTTTCTTGTCTTTTTTAATATCATCCAGTCTCTCGATTAGCTGGTCAAGGAGTTCCCACGGGTCATGCAGAAGGTATGCTTCCTTCAGCAAATCGCCAAAGGGCTTCTCAAGCTCTACCATAACCCCCTTCCCTTCTGAGGAGAGGAGCCTTCCTTTTTCTTTGATATTTCCCCATTCAATTCGGATGACTGAACCAACAGGAACCTTTATCGGCAAAGGACTATCAAAATAATAAATAAACGAGTTATTACCTGATAAAAGTCTGCCATTCCTGATGAGGTATTTGCTGCTTCCGTATTTTTTTAAATGCATTATTTCGTTAATTAATGCCTGCTGCCATTCTTTTATATAATGAATTGTTGTGTTCATGCTCCATCTTCTTTCTTTAGAAAAACTAGGCACCCGCCAAGTCCTTTCTTGCGTATATCCTTGTTTTGCTTATCACGCTCTAAAAAGCATATCCTCGAAAAAGATATACTTTTTCTTCGTGCGAGGCAAAGCTGTCGAGGCCTTCCTTGCCCTGCCCGGCGTGAGTTAAGAATTTATGTAAATAAATTCTTATTAGCCAAAGAAAGTTCAACCAGAAAAGGCTGAACTTTATACTCTTCCCACTATATCATTTTAACCTCTTTTTTATAAAAATTTCCCCTTTCCTCGATTTGTAGTTTTTGATTAACTCTATAATCTTTTACTGTTAATAAAAAAGTTTATCCCAATGAAAGTGATTTGTTCAAATCCTTATATAAGTCAGCTGCTGCTTGAAATATTGAAACAGAATATATATTCGTTTCTCTTTGCTTTTTTGTTTCTGGATTCAATTTTTCTAGTGCTTCTTTAATCCTTTTTAAATGTTCTCGGGGATTCAAATCCATTCCGTCAAAATATTGTCCAACCGAATACAACAGTATTGTACATTTGTTTTTCTCATCTAAGGAATTGTCCCTTGTCTCTGACCAATTGAAAAGAATCTTTTGTGTATAAGCTAAAAAAAAATACCCCTTTTGAATCTGATTTAATTCATTAGAATATTTTATAAGCGCTTGTTTGCTTTTTGCAGAAAAGGGATTCCATTTCAAACTATTTTCCGCTTTTTTCAAAGAGTACTGTGCATCGTGCAATCCTTCCAAGAGTTTGTTCAACTCTTGCCCCAGTTCATATTCATCATAAGGCTTTTCTCCATTTTTAAGCCAATTTGCCAAGCTGGAAATGTTTACTGTAAGATCTCCTCGCAGGTTTTTAATTCGATGCCGTGCTTCCTTAGTAAAGTTTGGCGGAAACAGAAACATATGTATTAGAACAGCTACAATAGAACCAATTATCGTATCTCTAATTCGATCTATTGCATATCCCTTAGTTTTATGTTCGAAAACAAAAACAAAAAGGATTGTTAGAGCTACCTGGTGAAGCACCTTTTCATCCAGCCTTAAGAATAAAGCAAGGCTAGCTCCAATTAATATAAGAATGCCTAAAATCCAGCCGTTAAGGTGAAAATGGCTTGCCAGAAGGACAATTACCATAACCCCTAACACAGTACCAATAATCCTGTGGAACGAAAAGCGGAGAGATTGATCAATGGTGGATTGAAGACAAAGTATGACGGAAAGAGGCGCAAGATATGGGTGACCAGAACCTGCAAGTGAGGATATTTCCCAAGATAAAGCAGAGCCTAATGCCATTTTAAAAGTCAATAAATAAGGATTTTCGTATAAATGTTTTCCTGATTTCTTTTTCATGGATTCTCCTGCATTAGCATGAATTTAAAGATATTTTTCCAACAAACGTTGGTTATATACTATGATGAATTCACCTTTCATTATGTTGGTTTAAGAGTCAAGATTAATTGATTAAAACAAATCTTTTGTTAAATATTTTCATCTTTCTGGTATTTTGGGTATAATAAAAACAAATATCAATATAAACTAAAAAAGACCAAACATGCGCGAACATGTCCGGTCATATACAATAGAAGGTTCCCGCAAAGGGGATCGGCTATTAGGGACGATAATCCATCAGAGCCTCTAACTCAAGGGTGGATTATTTTTTTTGGTTAAATGACAAAATCGACACGACTAAAGTTGCAAAGGCTATCATCGTCATAATCGATTCAAATACTGTCAAACGGCATCACCCCCTTTCGTTTCGGGGAGTGAGCCGACCACCCTTAAGAAAACCTATTCTATTGTTCTATCAATTATATCATTTACGAAAAGAGAAATCCCACAGAGAATTATCCTCCGTATTTACTTCGTATATCCCTGAAAGCTTTTTCAAAAACCCTCCGTTAAAGGAAAAATAAAATGTGGCGGAGATTCCGCGATTATCCATAACGAATTTGTTTTCCCGTTATTCCAAGCGTGCCAGTTTAAGCTTTTTCATTTGCCAAGTTTCTCTTGAGTTCTGCTCCTCTCTTTTTATCAATAAAGACACCTTTTTTATGCATAAAACTGACAGTTTCCAGATCCTTAAACGGGGTAAATGGCAATAAAGACATTTAAGAGGAGGACAAACCATGAATATTGAAGAAGTCATGACAACAGATGTAGAAACATGTCCCCCTAATACCCCGATTTCCGAGGTTGCAAAAAAAATGAAGGAGCTGGATGTAGGTGTTATTCCTATTTGTGAAGGTGATCAGCTAGCAGGCCTTGCCACAGACCGCGACCTTGTCATCAAGGCCTTAGCCAGTGAACTGCCACTTGATACCCCTATATCAGAAGTAATGACAGAGGATCCAGTCAGAGGTACCATTCATATGTCAGCAGAGGAAGCAGCCGATTTAATGGCCGACGTTCAAATTCGCCGTCTTCCTATTGTGGAAGAGGGAAAACTGATCGGTATCGTGTCTCTCGGAGACCTTGCGGTTACGAACCAGCTTGATACGGAAGCAGGAGAAGCGCTCGAGGAGATCTCCAATCCTTCCGAACCAAATAATTAAAAAAATTACCCCCGTACATGAAGTGCGGTGGGTTGTTTTATTATTTAATTTTTAAAAGCTGAAGGTCAGAAAGTGCCTGCTGCAGATTAGCTCTTGTCGCCTGTGTGCTAAAATCAAGGCCAAGGTTTACAGCTGTCTGAGCAATTTCTGGTCTGATTCCTGTAACAATAGTTTGAACACCAAGAAGCTTTAAAGCAGAAACTACCTTAAATATCTGGTCTGCAACCATGGTGTCCACCATAGCTACACCGGAAAGGTCAAGAATCAGGTTTGAAAGTTTTAGTCTATTCGCTTCACTTAGCGTTTGTTCCATTAATCGACGAGCTCTCTCTTCATCGATATTGCCAATTAACGGAAGAACAGCGATTCCTTTTGCCAATGGAACAACAGGTACCGATAACTCTAAGAATGCGTTTTTAGCATCTTCAAGAGTTTTTTTGTAAAAGTGTACATAGGTTAAGCTAAAGCAATAAACAGCATGATCCATCAAGGGGTCAATAATACTTAATGCCCGGAAAACTGATCGGACTGACATATTCTCCTCGACCGCTGCTTCCTCTATTGTATTGTTAATAAAAGAACGATAATAGCTTGTATCTTTAAGAGCTTCATCAAGTGGAACACCAAGATTATGAGCGTATTCCCCTGTCTCCTTGCCCCATTTTTCAATAGCATCATATGCGTCATTTTTATTTACTCCCGTTATCAGGGCCTTTGAAAATAATTCCACAAAATCGGAGCGAATCTTAATTACCTCTTTATCTTCCAGCTGTTCAGCAAATTTTAGCTGCTCAACCGTTGCTTCTGATTTACGAATTTCGTGAACCTTTTTAGCAATTTCATTCTTTTTTTCAGATATTCGGGACCCAAGTATATTAAGTTCTTCGTTATTCATATTAATCCTCCGGCTGCATTACTTTCGTTAATACTAATTATTTTACTAGGTTCCTTAAATACAGGCAATTTTGAATTTATACGTGCCTTGGTATTTTTGATAAACCTAAAAACCTTTTTAATACCCATCTTTTAAGATACACATACAAAGCCTTTTACAATTCAAGCTCACTAAATTTTACTCGCTTTCTTAAATACACTGCTTACTTAAGAAAATGGAAAATTCCTGAAATAACCTTTTCCTCCCAATCAAATGAATTATAGGTATGATCGGCACCTTCGATGGAGATAAGACTTGCCTTTTCGCCATAGCATTTTTCAATATATTCTTTTGATACTTCAAAAGAAACGGATTTATCCTCAGTTCCATGAATAAGCAAAACATCCTTTTCATATTTTGCTGCTTCTGTCCATACTTCAATGCTTTGCAATTCCTCAATAAAAGGCTTGCCAATTAAATTTCCTCCTATATCATAAGCATCTTTGCTTTCGATATAGCGAGCATGTTTTTGCATTTCTAATGCTTTTTCTGCCATGCTTCCTGCCGGTGCGAGAAGAATTAATTTATGTAAATCATCCTGTAAATGACCTGCAAGGAGACTGGCTACCAAACCACCCATACTAAATCCAAGAACGACAATCCTATCTTTGTCAACCAATGGATGGGACTTAACAAATTCAAAAATGGTTTTTGCTTCCTCAAGTTCCTTTAAAACAGTCATATCCTCGAAGTAACCATCACTTTCACCACTTCCTAAAAAATCAAAACGAAAGCTGGCAATGCCTCTATCTTCAAGTGCTTTTGATATTTTTAAGAATAGGCGGTGTGGCTCAAGCTTCGTTCCAGTAAAACCGTGGAACAGAATGACTGCCGGAGTTTTTTCACCAACCCTGATATGTTCCATACCTCTAAGAATCTGCTTATTATGAATGATTGAAATTGCTTGCTGCATGTAAACTCTCCCTTAATTATTTCTTTTTAATTATGTATTAGCTGACATTATGCTTTTTCCCTTTTTCATCATATCAAATTTTTTAGCAAAATAGATTCCAAATGAATTAGCAAGAATCCAAACCAATAATAATTGAATATCCTTCCTGGGCAATGGTCAAACTACTCTAGCGGAAAATTTTTTGAAATGAGGTAAAATACATGAAGGAAGTATTACAGCAAGTAAAAGAGGATCTTGAAAAAGCATTCGATCATCCGGAAGCAGTGAATATAGATGAAAGTATTGGCAGGCTCCAGCAGGCCCTTGAGCAATACGGAGATAAGGGCACAATGATTGAAAATGCCATTACTGCACTCACACAGGCAAAAAATGCTACTTTCGCCCTTAAAAGCGCCGGAGATGTTTCTTCCTCTGCCGCCTATGGACAAGCGTTCAATGCCCTGGACCAAGCAATTGAATCATACGTAGAAACAAATAATGATCCTTATTAAATTAATATGAATTGGTTGTTATAGATAGTAAAGGAGCGATTCCCTCTCTATTTTATAAAGGTCTGTGTTCAAGATCATTATGTATTTTGTACTATGTTGACTGGAGTGGAAAGCTACACAGTGAAGTTAATAGAGCTATATAATAAATAATATAAAAGCTGTCTGGATCATCCAGGCAGCTTAATGTTTCTTAAGTTCTTTGACCGTAACGAATTGATACCCTTTCTTGGATAAGGAGCCTAATACTCCTTCTATTACTTTCAACTCATTTCTGCTCTTGTCATACATAGGATGCAGTAGAATAATGGCTCCAGGTTTTACATTTTTTTACATAGTGAATTTTTTCTTTAACAGACGTATAATATGTATCCGGTTTGAAGCTCCAGGTTATTGTTTCCTGATGAAGTTTATTTAATAGTAAGGCAAAACTACAAGCTTTTTCCCATTTGGTGGACGGAAAGCTATAGCGCCCTTATAACCCGTTTTCCGAATCTGTTCATTGGTTTTCGTTATCTCATTTTCAACAAATGAAGGGCTTTTCAAGACCATCCTCTGGTGTGTATAAGAATGATTCCCCAATTGATGTCCAGCTTGAACAATGGCTAGTCCATAACTTGAATTCTTTTGGAGTTCGTTTCCTATAACTAAAAAGGTAGCTTTAGCATGAATTTTTCAAGCAGCGGGAGTATTTTTTCCACATTCTTTGTCGGCCCGTCATCAAAGGTTAAGGCTACCACTTTGTCATTTATATTTACCTGACTTGTTAACCCTCCAAATAGCTGAAACGTTCTAGAGTTCATTAATTTATAGGTTCCTAGAAATAGTAAAATTATAACAAAGGAGTCCCTATACCGATTGATAAGACTTTTTTAAGCATAAGTACCTCTTTTTTAAAATCATATTATTGGTAAAACACGGCATTCGTCAAGTCCCTTAGGCGGATGCCTAAGTTTTACTTATCTCGCTCAAACCCGGGACTTCCCTCATCTTCGTGCGCGGTATAGCACGAAGCTTCCTTGTCCAGTCCGCAGTCCTTTCAGAATTTATGGATATTAATTCTGACTAGCAAAGAACAAAAGGCGCAAGCGCCCTGGTTAGATGATGAAAGGCTAAAATCGCCACGTCCTGTGGCAACGCCTTCCTGAC
>NZ_JAAOEO010000015.1 GCF_011393025.1 Neobacillus terrae
TCTATGGACGTCTTTGTCCTCAAGGAGGCTTATTGAAGACATTGAACTGCTTTATATCAAGAAGTTTGTCCTCAAGAAGAACATTTAAAGATGGCGATTGAGGTAAGACTCCTGAGTAGGTTAAAGGGAGATACGTGTCTTGTGGAGTAAAATGAGATCAAATTACATGTTTTTTTAAATCAAAGCGATGTTACAGAGGGTGCGTAACATCAGATTCTCTTTTATTTTTCATAAATGTGATGTCAGAGAATACATTCTTATGTCTAATGGAGAAACGAGGAGGCTCGAGAACGCCAGCTGAAAGCAAGCGCTAGAGCAGAGTCCATCCTTTTCCAACATTCAGATTAAAAAAATGACAAAAGGCCTCGGGAGATGCTTACTCTCGAGACCTTTTGTCTACAGCTGGCTGCCATTTTGCCTATTTTACTGGGTATCTTTTGGTTTTTCAGACAATGACCTTAAAACTTTTCGAAAATCATCATCCTTTATTTTGTTTGAACTCTGTTCAACATTCGTTTTTTTAGCTTCGTTTTGAAAGGATTTTAACGCATTTCGATATGCATCATCATTTATTTTTTCTTCTTTATTCATTTTAAGCCCATTATTTTCCTGGACAGGCTGTGCTGCGCTGATTTCTAATTTAGGTACTTCCAATAGCTTTTGCTCTATTTTTTCTTCAGAAGGCGTATTTGAGTCGTTTAATTTAGCTGCAGCCTTCATATTAAATAGGGTTAAAGCAATTAAGGCGATAACTGCAATAACACCAAATACGATGAGTATGAACATTAATTTTCATCTCCAGATGGCTGATTTGTAAAAGCCTTTGTAACATTGGCTACACGTTCTCCCAGCGCTTTCCCTAACTCTATGCCTTCCCTGGATAAAAGCTCTGTGCTTTCGACTGGACAAGTGATACCTACGCCGTAATAAGAACCATAAAGAGCATTTTCAGGTATATTTCCAGGCAGCCCTACTAGAATCATACCCTGGTGAAGCATAGGTGTAATAAGATTAAGCATAGTAGCTTCCAAACCGCCATGGGTGGTTGCAGTTGTGCAAAAAACCGCGCCAACTTTGTTGATGAG
The DNA here is from genome assembly GCF_011393025.1 of Neobacillus terrae. Lineage (GTDB taxonomy): Bacteria > Bacillota > Bacilli > Bacillales > Cytobacillaceae > Neobacillus_A > Neobacillus_A terrae. Next base: position 1,086 of record NZ_JAAOEO010000015.1, read on the forward strand.
TTTACCTTCAGCCCATAAGTAACCAAGGCGGTCAATCCATGACTTTAATCCTGAGCTAATCGTGCCGAAATGCCCTGGGCAGCCCCATATGATGGCATCCATTTCAGGCAGCTTATAAATGTCTGCCTGATCCACATGATCAATAAATACTTCCGCACCTTTTACTTTTCCGGCACCTTCAGCTATAGAATGGGCTAGTGCTTTTGTATGTTCTCCCTCGCTATCATAGACAACATATATTTTCATTTTTGTTTCCTCCTTGATCGTTTAAAATGAAACCCCTATTCACAAGCGTAATAGGGGGTATACTTTATTAAATAATTAAATAGAAATTTTAACTTCAGCATTCATTCCAGGAAGCACGGTTTCAGAGGGGTTCTCAATTAAAATTTTCACTGGAACTTTTTGAGTAACTTTTGTGTAACTGCCGCTTGAATTTTGTGAAGGAAGGGCAGAAAAAACAGAATTAGTAGCATACCCAATTTCTTCAACTTTTCCGTCAAATGTTACATCCGAATCCCCATCAACAGTAATATCAACACTGCTGCCCACTGAGATACTTTTTAAGTCTGATTCCTTAATATTTGCTGTAATATATAGGTGATCCATATCAGCAGTTTGGGCTAATACCTGGCCAGCCTGCACCATCTGATTTGCTTTTGCTTCATTTTTTATAATTTTTCCACTCATCATGGAGTTTACAGGAAGACTTTCTTTTCCATCTGAAACGCTGCCCAAGGCATCCTTTTTAGCAACAGTGTTGCCTTCTTTTACATCCCATTCTGTTAATAGGCCTGAAGCGGGGGCAACTACCTGCAACATATCAGCAGATACAACTGCATCGTCAGTTTTTACATAGTTTTCATTTTCATAATAAAAGAAGGCACCCGCGGCAATTAAAGCAACAATCACAACGAGCCCAATGATATTTGTTAAAATTAAGCTGCCTTTACTCATTATCTTTTCTCTCCCATCAATAAATAATTAGGTTAATGTGTTATTAAGCTGTTTTATCCGTTACATCCTTTTCCTTAGGAGCAGGCAAGAGGATACGTGTTTGTTTTTGAACTAAGGATCTGCCTTTTCCAGTAAAGATTTTACCAATAGAAGCCAAGAGCATGATAACTCCCAATACAAGTAAAATGGTAAACAAATTATGATAGGCACCCAGAATAGCTGATTTCTTGGCATTAACTATAAGCTCATAGGATGCCAGGCTTTTTGCGCTTGCCAGTGAATGTCCGTTTTCCATAAAGTGTCTAATGAGCTTAGTCATTTCAAGTTTGAATTCAGAACCATTTTGGTCAAAATGTCCTCTAATACCTTCATAGTTAGCCGCATTTTGTCTTGTTAGGTACCAGCCGATTATCGGGGATATGATTGCACCTGTAAAATTACGAATAGAGTGCAGGGTCACCGATCTCATGGATGCCTGGTGTATATCACCAGCTAATGCTGTACCCAAAGCTCCTGATACCAGAACCATAGCTACACCGCCACCAAGAACGGCAACTTGAAAATATAAAGATACCAGGGAAGCTTCAGCCCCGATTGTTCTCCACTGAATGCTTATAAAAATAACAGCAAGTGATCCAATGAAACCGAGAATTCCAGCTCCCAGCATATCGTAAAGCAAAGTTTTGAGAATGGCAGTCACCACAACTCCTGCAAAGAACCAGAAATAAAAGTGTGATAGGTATTTAAACGGAAGATCCATATCGTTTCTTAAAAAGCCGTTAATCCCCGCTATAGCAAAGATTAAGGAAACATGGGATGCAACTGCCATTATGGTTCCCGATATTGGTTTTGGCGCTTTTAATGTCCGAAAAGGAACTAAAGGCGTTTCTGCTTTTATATCTACAAGAACAAAAAGTACTAATAAAATAAGAGCCGCTACCAGAAACGGCCATACGTAAATGGAGGAAAATCCATTTTGCATTAAGTTACAAAGCGGAAATGCGAGAACAACCATAGACAAAATCCATAAGAATACTCCAGTTTTATCTACCGCGGTGTGATCATGCTGATGTTCCTCGTTTTTAGGCAGTCCAAGAAATCCAACAATCAGGCACAGGAAGGAAGCCAAAACATTTAGTACATATAACCAACGCCATGCATCGGCGTTTAAAGATATGGAACCAAATAATGCGCCAAGTGCACTGGCTCCAAACAAGCCCGTAATAATCATAAGTAAAAAGAAATTACGTATTTTGTTTGGGAAAGCTCTTAAGCTGGCAGGTAAAATGGTTAAAAATAAAAATCCTGCACTTAAACCCTGTACAACTCTTGCAGCTATAAGTATTAACAGGTTAGGAGCAACTGCAGCAACAATAGAACCGCATAAAAAAATAAAGATAAAGGTTAAATAATTCCTTCGCAAACCAAACTTCCTCGTTAGCACAGGACCGATCGGCACGCCAAGAGCAAATGCTAAGTTGGATAGTGTCGAGGGGAAAAGTAAAACATCTGAACTTAGGTTAAGCCCGTTTTGAATAATACCCTGGTTGAGGGTATAAGAAAGATTCGAAAAGTACTGAGACCCAATAGCAAAAATAGTTAAAAAGGATATTATCAAATATTGGGGGACAGCTACTTTTTCTGTCTCTGATGAAGAAGTGTTAACCTGTGTGCTCAATCATGCTTCCTCCTTTCAAAAATAAGTTATCTCTGTTAAACCATGAATAAAATAGAATTCCTTATAAAATAAATGTCATATTAACAACATGATTAACTTGTAAATAACAAGTTGTATTATACAATATAATAAAGAAAAGGCAATAAAAACTTTTTCTATCCCCTCAAAAAACTTTTTTTATAGAAAAAAGACTGCGAAAAAAACTCCGCAGTCTTTGTTATTAATTCTTTCTTTTTCCTCTTTTTAAATCAAAATTTAGTTGGGATAAGTTGGCTTCAAGGCCTTTTAACTTTTCCGGAGACCATTCATGCAAAATCTCATTATAAAAATCATAACGCGCATTCTGTACTCTCTGTAAGACTTCCAGACCAGCTGCTGTAATTTCTATCAAACTTATCCTGCCATTGGTGGGATCCGGGTAACGGCGAATATATTTCTTCGTCTCCAAAGTGCCCACCTGCCGGCTGGCTGTCGATATATTTAACATCAATTTCTCGGCAATTACATTAATGGCTAAAGGGCCGGTGTCCTCCAGTTCGCACAAAATAAGATATTCAGATCTATCCAAACTGCCCAATTGCGGGCTGTGAGCAGTTATAAGGCGAACCAATAAGGCGAGTTCATATTGAATAGCTTGGAGTGAGTCCATGTTTTCATTCTTCCCCTTTTAAAACAAAAACCAATTGTTTTGATGTTCACTAGGTAAGTATAACATTCCCTTCAACCACTGAAGCTATTTTAGCCAAGATTCTTAAGTAAAGGCTTTTTTTAGTCTCTCGAGCCCTTCATTAAGTGTTTCACGAGGACAAGCAATATTCATTCGAACAAATCCTTCGCCGCCAGGTCCGTATTTTGTACCGGGCTCTAGGGCAAGCTTTCCTTTTTCAAGCAGCTGTTTCCTTATTTCCTTATCTCCTAATCCAAGCTTCCTGCAGTCCAGCCATAGTAAATAAGTTCCGTCTGGATCCATGTATTTAATCTGGGGAAGATTTTCAGCCAGGTAGCTTTGAACAAGCTCCTTGTTTCCTTGTAAATAATCCAGTAATTGGTTTAGCCAGCTTTCTCCGTAACGATAGGCCGTTTCCATGCCGACAATTCCGAATAGGTTAAGTGTGAAAAATCCCTGCTGTTTTAAAATATGATTGAATTTCTCACGTAAATTCTCATTTTTAATGATTAGTGCAGAAGCCTGAAGTCCTGCAAGATTGAATGTTTTACTCGGAGCAATGCAGGTAATCGTCCGGTTGGCTAAATCTTCATTTAAGGAAGCTAAGGGAATATGCTTTCGATTTTTATAAACCAGATCAGAATGAATTTCATCTGATACAATTAGACAATCGTATTTTTTACAAAGCTCTCCAATTTGGAGCAGTTCTTCTTTTGTCCAGGACCTTCCTCCGGGATTATGCGGATTACAAAGGAGAAAAAGTTTGCATCCCTGCTTTAGGGTCTGCTCAAAGGAAGTAAAATCTATTTCATATCTTCCTTCTTTTAACACCAGTGGTGAATTTACTACTTCTCGTCCGTTAACTTTAATCATCTCAAAAAAAGGAGTGTAGACAGGGGATTGAAGCAAAACCTTATCTCCAGGTTCGGTAAAAGACTGGATGGCAACACCTATGGCAGGTACAACCCCGCTGCAAAAGAGGACCCAGGAGGAATGGACATCCCAGCCATTCCGTTTCTTTTGCCATTCTGTTATAGCCTCGTATGTAGAGGGAGGGATAAAGGTATAGCCGAAAATTCCATGATCGATTCTTTCCTTTAGAGCTTCTGTAACTTCCTGTGGTGGCCGGAAATCCATGTCAGCTACCCACATCGGTAGTACATCCCCAACTCCAAATACTTCTTTTGTTCTTTCCCATTTTACAGAGGAAGTGTTTAGCCTTTCTATCTTTTCATCAAACCATTTCATTCTTTCGCCAGCTCCTTCCTGTTTTGAACCTCATGATTCTATGATAAAATAAAGCAATCAAATGTTGAAATATTAGGTGATGAGATGGAAACACAACAAGTTAATCTTCTTCTTTACGATGAATTGAATGATTGGGACCCTTTCGGGATAGGCCATGGTCGTTATGATACAGAAATAGCTGATATAATTCAGGCTGTCCATGAACTGGACGACCCAGCAAGGCTTGCAGAAAGAATTCAGGGTATCTATGAGTTTTCCTTTGAGGAAGTAATCCCAATCGAAAGCTGCCTGAAAGTTTCAAATCAATTGCTGTTGATAAAATCGAACTCTTCCTGTTCGTTATAAATGCTTACCCATGAAAAGAGGTTGTCCCCTGAGGATAACCTCTTTTGTTTTAAAAAGATTTTACATACCCTTCTGGGTAATTCCAGAGAAGAGCTCCTTGTTTTTGACGTTTACCCTATAAAAAGGCTTGTATTTTTTATTTTTTTACAAGAAAAGTGATTTTTTAAGTTCATTTTTATTATGAAAGCCACTTGGGCGGCATCTTTAAGCTGAAAAACCCTCTTCAATGAACATATATGCCCGATATTAGATAAGGAATGCCTGACTTCAACTATTGTATGCCCCGCTTGCTAAAATTAATGCCTGACCAGAACTCGTTTTGCCTACGATAAAATCGATATGCTTGTTTGCCTCTTAATTCTCCAGGAAATTACGCATGTGCTGATAGACGTCTTCTGGCCTTTCCTCTGGTACAAGATGTCCTGTATCCTCAAGTACAATCAGTTCAGCGTTTCTTAAATCCTTTTGGAGTCTTTCTCCTATACTCAAAGGAACAACCCTATCGTGTTCTCCCCAAATTAACAGGCAGGGGATGTCAATTTTCTCTAAAACAGCGCTGGACAAGTCGCCTTCACGGTCGCGGATCATCCGGGTTAACGCCATGAATATATCATCTTCTAAAAAGGGCTGGAGGTAACCATAGAGCATTTCATCTGTAATAAGAGAATGGTCATAAACAACTTGCTGCAGATTTTGCTTCACCCCTGAACGAGCAAGCCAAAACTTTACGTATAAGTGAAAAAAGGGGATATAGCTAACGAAAATCAATGGCAATTTTGAACGTTTTAAATAACCTGAACTGCAAAGAAGCACCGCTTTTTCTGCAAGATCTGGTTTATAGTGAAGGATGTTTAAGACAATTTGTCCTCCCATTGAATGTCCAGCAAGAATCACGTTTTTTAGCCCCATATTTTCAACGAGTTCAGCTACTGTTAATGCCATGTTTTTATAGGAATATATAAACCGGTTTGATTTCCCGCTTTTGCCAAAGGGAGGGAGGTCGACGGATAGGACCTGGTATTCTTTATTTAAAAGCGGAATAAGACGGCGAAAACTGAAGGAAGAAGAAAGAAACCCATGCAATAAGACAATCGTTCCTTTTGAGGCTTCATTGGGATACCATTCATAGTAGACTTCTATATCATTTATTTGCTTTTTTTCATTAAAAACAGCTTGTTCCATGCACCCTTCCCCCTGCGCCTCATGTTTAACTTTTAATTTTCCCCAAGATTTACAAGTTCACACCTTAAAAAAACAAAAAAAGAGGACAAATCGGATAAAGATTTGTCCACTTCAAAAAGGGGGAATTAAAGGAAATTGAGCTTCGCCAGGTCCTTAGAGGATGGCAGTGCCAGTTTACCTTTGGTGCAATCAGAACTCCGGTTAGGTCAAAATTCTGAATAGCCTAGAAAGCCTTATAAAAGCAGATTAACCAATTTTGGTGGAGTTTATTCATTGGTGGAAGGTAAACTTGAAATTTTTTTACTTGCTTATTATTGTGCTGGATTTTGATATGCATGGTCCATCAATTCAGCGGCGGGGACGTCAAGTGCAGTGGAGATTTTTAAGATCGTCTGGAGGGTAGGGATGGATGCTCCTGTTTCGTACTTTTCGATGGTTCCGTTTCCGACCCTGATTTTTAAAGCAAGCTCCTGTTGGCTAATGCCTCTTCTTTCCCGATATTCCTTAATATTTTTTCCAATCTGATTCATAATGATCACCATCCTTAAAAGATATAATGATACCTTTATAATACCACTGAAGGCCTATTCATTTTCGCAAATTTTGTGAAAATTTTGTTAAATGTAGTAGGAAAGGTTTAAAAAGTGTGGTTTAAATTAAATTTAGTTAAAAGAATGTTTTTTGATATATATAGAGCATTGTGGTATAATATTTTAATGCGTATATAGAGGATAAAATAATTATAAATTTAGGAGTGTTTTCATGTCAGAAAAAATCGAAACAGGCAGTATTTTAACAGGTAAGGTGACCGGTATTCAGCCTTACGGAGCTTTTGTAGCATTGGATGAAAATACCCAAGGTCTTGTTCATATTTCCGAAATCACACATGGTTTTGTAAAGGATATTAACGAGCATCTTAAAGTCGGCGATGAAGTGAAAGTGAAAGTTCTTTCTGTAGATGAAGCAGCCGGAAAAATTGGACTTTCTATCCGTGCAACTGAAGAAGCACCTGCACAGCCTGCAGCTAAAAAACAAAAGCCTCGCAAACGCCAGGCTGCAGCTATTGTTCAGGAAGATGATGGCCAACAAGGCTTCAACACTTTAAAAGAAAAGCTTCAAGAATGGATTGAACAATCCCAGCGTTAATAAAAAGCTTAAGCAAAAAAGGATGTCCCTAAACTTAGGGACATCCTTTTTTGGTTAATTTTAAATCCATAAACTTTGAATGCGCGCTTGCACTTTTCTTATTTGACCTTTGAGATTCCGTGCTTCCTTATGCGATATTGGAGATTTTGTCGGCTCATCTTTAATGTTTGAGCTGCTTTCGTAATGTTATAGCTATGGTGGAGTAAAACTTTCTTTAAATAATAAACCTCAGCCTCGTTCATGTAATCCTCTAGAGGCTTAATCGGCCGGCCTTTTTGTATCAGAAGCTCATCAAGGCCGCTATCCTGACCACCGGCAGTTTTTATATGCGGTTTATTTCTGAAATGAATGAGCAAATCCTGAAAAGTTATCTCATCTTCGTATTCCAGCAAGTTCATCGCCCCTTCAATAATGTGCTCCAACTCGCGAACATTCCCGGCCAATCATATTGTTCAAAGGTTTCTAAAACTTCCTGATCAACATTTTTGACCTTCATGCCAAAAAGATGATTGTATTTATCTATAAAAAAGTTAACAAGCTCCTGAATGTCATTTTTTCTATCCTGCAGAGGGGGGATGAAAAGTGACACGACACTTAATCTATAATAGAGATCTTTTCTTAAAATCCCTTTTCCAATTGCCTCAATTGGGTCTTCATTAATAGTAGCAATAATTCTAATATCGACTTCTCTGTCCTTCGTATCCCCAACACGGCGGACCATTTTTTCTTGAAGGACACGCAGCAGCTTGGCTTGAAGGTTTGGATTTAATGAATTAATATCATCAAGGAGAATGGTACCGCCTTCTGCCTGTTCAAATAGACCAGGACGTTCAACCGCTCCGGTAAATGTCCCTTTTTTAGTGCCAAAAAACAAGCCCTCAATCAGGGTGTCTGGAAGAGCTGCGCAGTTTTGTGAGATAAATGGTTTTAAAGAACGGCTGCTTCCATTATGAATACTCTGGGCAAACAGTTCCTTCCCGGTTCCACTTTCACCGATTATGAGCACGGAGGAATTGGTGGGTGGCCCGTTTGCTGGCATCAATTACTTCCTGAATCTTATAGCTGGCACCTATTATGCTTTCAAAGGTGAATTTTGTTGATCCTTTTTTCAGCAGGTTTTCACGGACCAGTTTTTCATATTTTGTTTTATCCCTCGCAATTTCTATTGCACCCATTCTTACCCGGTCTTCAATAATAGGAAAAGTATCATTAACAGTGGTAATTTCCTGTCCTTTATTATTAAAATAAGTTTGTTTAGCGTTTCGTATAGTAATTCCTTTACGGAGAGCTTCGAGAAGGGTACTGTCTTCATTCTGATTAAAGGAGAAGACATCGAGAAGGTTCTTATCCAGGACATCCTCTATATCCATTCCTTCAATTTCCCTCATTTTTCTATTATAAATAATGGTCTTACCCACTGAATTGATGACATGTACTCCCATGTCTATTTCATTAATAATTTTTTCTAAAAAGACGTTCCTTTGGAGATGTTCTGTATGGTTATCTGGCTTCACTTTTCTCTACCCCTATGTGCTGTCATAAAAGAATTTTAATATTGTTATCCGCATAGTGCAACGAAATTTTGCGCAAAAAAGAAGTGGATTGTGAATTAGAGCAAAATAATTTTGCATCTTAATTAAGGAAGCTTGTTATAAAGGGTTTTTCCTTTTGGCATGAAAATTGCAATGTAATGTTTTAGAAAAAGAAGGGGTAGATGAACTCTTCACTGAGTTATACAAGAAGGCACTTTTAACCAATAGCTTTTTATTGCGGAGATCTTCAATAAATAAGACACTTCGCTAAAATAAATAGAAAACAAACACGAACGGAGGAAATGGAATATGTTACATGAAGCTGCAACCAAATCATTGATCGAACAAACAGAGAAATATGGAGCAAATAACTATTACCCGCTGCCTATCGTAATTTCAAGTGCAGAAGGGGTATGGGTGGAGGACCCAGAAGGAAATAAGTACATGGACATGCTGAGTGCTTATTCTGCTGTCAATCAGGGCCATCGCCATCCAAAAATCATTCAGGCTTTAAAAGATCAAGCAGATCGGGTTACGCTTACATCCCGTGCTTTCCATAACGATCAACTTGGCCCCTGGTATGAAAAGGTAAGCAAATTGACCAATAAAGAAATGGTACTTCCGATGAACACAGGTGCTGAAGCAGTTGAAACCGCAGTAAAAGCTGCAAGACGATGGTCGTATGATGTGAAAGGTTTAGCAGAAGGCAAGGCGGAAATTATAGCTTGTACTGGTAATTTCCACGGGCGAACTATGACCGCTGTTTCTCTTTCCTCAGATCCGGAATATAAGCGCGGCTTTGGACCAATGCTGCCAGGAATTAAGCTTATTCCATACGGTGACCTTGAAGCTCTAAAAGAGGCAATTACTCCTAATACAGCTGCTTTCCTAATCGAGCCAATCCAAGGTGAAGCCGGTATTGTCATTCCTCCAGAAGGATTTATGAAACAGGCTTATGAGCTATGCAAGGAAAATAATGTTCTTTTTATTGCGGATGAAATTCAGGCAGGTTTAGCCAGAACAGGAAAAATGTTTGCCTGTGAGTGGGAAGGTATCGAACCTGATATGTACATTCTCGGAAAGGCACTAGGCGGCGGAGTATTCCCTATTTCCTGCGTGGTAGCCGACAAAGAAATTCTGGGAGTATTTAATCCAGGATCCCATGGTTCAACATTTGGCGGCAACCCAATGGCATGTGCTGTATCTATTGCGGCTTTAGATGTTTTAATTGATGAAAAGCTTTCAGAAAGATCACTGGAACTCGGACAGTATTTTACAGATAAATTAAAAGAACTAAAAAACCCGATGATCAAAGAAGTTCGAGGCAGGGGCCTGTTTATTGGGGTTGAATTAAAGGAAGCTGCCCGTAAATATTGTGAGGAATTAAAGGAATATGGACTGCTTTGCAAGGAAACCCATGATACTGTAATCCGGTTTGCTCCGCCTCTTGTAATTACAAAGGAAGAATTAGATTGGGCGATTGAACGCATTTCCAAAGTGCTTGGATAATAGAATAGGGACACAGGGAAGGACAAGAAAAACCTTCAAAATAAACTAAGGGGTGCAGGAGCAGTGACTGTAAAGGTTTTTAACCAAAAAGCAGGTCAGTCCATCGCCCAGCGAGTTTTCATCTTTAATAAACTTCCTGAGTATCTTCCATTCCTTAAAACCTTAGGTGACACTGGGTGCAGCTAGTGTCCATCCACTTATTCCTAGGATAAGTCAACATCGACTTGCTGTGTTAGCCAATAAGTATTCCTTTAAGCTTAAATGGGAGCTTCTTTTTAGCTCTTCGCAAAGCAGAAGAATGTAGATTTAAAACAGAAGAAACACGATTATACTAAGGTAGTAATTTCGCTAGACGGGCGCTGCCGCTTTTCCTTTAACGCAAAAAATCCTTGCACTAGCTGCAAGGATTTTTTACATATATTTTTTTATCTTGTTGTTCCAGCCTCAGGCTCTCTTTCAAGTTCCTGATTTGGCTTAAATAGAAGTCCAAGGTTGATAAGACCTGCAATACCTACTAAACCGTAGATGATGCGGGAAAGAGCGGAGTTCTGGCCGCCAAAGATAGCTGCAACAAGATCAAATTGAAAAAATCCAATTAATCCCCAATTGATTGCACCAATGATGGTAAGTACCAGTGCAATTCGCTGAATAGCACTCATGTATATTTCCTCCTTAATAGATGGATTCAATAATAGAATGATAAATAAATCAAAAAAATATTCATTTCTAATAAATTTTTAATTCCAGGATTTAAGTACTTGTTCTTTGCAAATGCTCTTTAAATAGATAATAATTAAAATTGACTAAAACAAGGAGGTTGATCGCATGCAAAGCTTTACTTTCTGGAATCCAACGAAATTAATTTTCGGAAAAGATCAACTGGAACAATTAAAAACGGAAGTTCCTAAATACGGCAAAAAGGTATTGCTTGTATACGGCGGAGGAAGTATTAAACGTTCAGGCCTTTACGACAAGGTTATGGCTCAGCTGAATGAAATAGATGTTCAAATTTTCGAATTGCCTGGAGTAGAACCTAACCCTCGTATTGCAACTGCACGTAAGGGTGTAGAAATTTGTAAAAATGAAGGTATTGATTTCATTCTTGCAGTTGGCGGAGGCAGTGTTATTGACTGTACCAAGCTGATTGCTGCAGGAGCTTTGTATGATGGAGATGCCTGGGATTTGGTTATTAAAAAAGCATTTGCATCCGAAGCTCTTCCTTTTGGAACTGTGCTGACATTGGCTGCGACTGGTTCAGAAATGAACAGCGGTTCTGTTATCACCAACTGGGAGACTAACGAAAAGTATGGATGGGGCAGCGCTGCTACTTTCCCTAAGTTTTCAATTTTGGACCCGGTTAACACTTTCACTGTTCCAAAGGACCACACGATTTATGGAATGGTTGACATGATGACTCACGTCTTCGAACAATACTTCCATCAAGTGGAAAATACTCCGCTCCAGGACCGTATGTGTGAAGGTGTTTTAACAACTGTTATTGAAACAGCTCCTAAGCTAATCAATGATCTTGAAAACTACGAATACCGTGAAACAATTTTATACAATGGCACAATTGCTCTTAACGGCATGCTACAAATGGGTTATCGCGGAGACTGGGCATCTCATAATATTGAGCATGCAGTTTCGGCTGTTTATGATATCCCTCATGCAGGAGGATTGGCTATTCTTTTCCCGAACTGGGCAAAGCATAACCTGAAAGAAAATCCTGGCCGCTTTAAGCAGATGGCTGTCAGAGTATTTGGGGTAGATCCTACAGGTAAAACAGACGAAGAGGCTGGACTGGAAGGTATTGAAAAGCTTCGTGAATTCTGGTCAAGCCTGGGAGCACCTACTCGCCTGGCTGATTACAATATAGATGACAGCAAGCTTGATTTGATAGCAGATAAAGCAATGGTTAATGGTGAATTCGGTAATTTTAAAAAGCTGAACCGTGATGACACTCTTGCTATTTTACGCGCTTCACTATAATAAATTAACAAACCCGGACACCCTTGTCCGGGTCTTTTAACATGGCTAGTTCCAGCGCCCAGTGTTCCCACTTCTCCCTACGATAAGTCAACATCGAACTTTTAAAGTGCTCCTGCGCCATAGCATAATCAAAGGAGTTAATGTTCAGCTCGTCGGAAAGTTGCATGTTGTCTATTCATAGGAGAATAAACAGGAGGTTACACAGGCAGCTGCTTCGCTGAACGGGCGCTTACGCTTTTCTTATTTTTCAACTATGTAAATGTAATAAAATTATCGAAATTGGACACGCTTACATAAGTGGCAGTTTCTTGATAAACCTGCCCGCTTTGGTTAAAGTGATAATGAAAAATAAATTTATGGAGGATCATACATGACACATGTTCGTTTTGATTACTCAAAAGCACTCTCCTTTTTTGGAGAACATGAACTTACTTATTTGCGTGACGCTGTTAAAGTGGCACACCACTCACTTCATGAAAAAACAGGAGCAGGAAATGACTTTTTAGGCTGGATTGATCTGCCTGTCGATTATGATAAAGAAGAATTTTCCCGTATTCAAAAGGCTGCAGAGAAAATTAAATCTGATTCTGATGTTTTAATTGTAATCGGAATCGGAGGATCTTATCTTGGTGCCAGAGCAGCGGTTGAAATGCTGCAGCACAGCTTTTACAATGTGCTTCCAAAAGAAAAACGCAGTACACCTCAAGTCATTTTTGCAGGAAACAATATCAGTTCATCTTATATGAGAGATTTAATGGACGTTCTTGAAGGCAAGGATTTCTCCATTAATGTCATCTCAAAATCTGGAACAACAACTGAGCCTGCCATTGCTTTCCGTCTTTTCCGCAAGCTGCTTGAAGAAAAGTACGGTGTGGAAGAAGCTCGCAAACGCATATATGCCACCACTGATAAAGCGAGAGGTGCTTTAAAAACACTTGCTAATGAAGAAGGCTACGAAACATTCGTTATCCCGGATGATGTAGGCGGCCGATATTCTGTATTAACAGCAGTTGGTCTTCTTCCTATTGCAGTAAGCGGAGCCGATATTGAAAAGATGATGAATGGTGCTGCCCAAGCCAGAGAGGACTTCAGCTATTCCGAATTGGAAGAAAATCAGGCTTACCAGTATGCTGCCGTTAGAAATGTACTTTATAACAAAGGCAAAACGATTGAAATGCTCATTAACTATGAGCCAGGTTTACAATACTTTTCTGAATGGTGGAAGCAGCTATTCGGTGAAAGTGAAGGAAAAGACCAGAAAGGAATTTATCCTTCCTCTGCAAACTTCTCTACTGATCTGCACTCTCTTGGCCAGTATGTACAAGAAGGCCGCCGTGACCTTTTCGAAACGATTGTTAAGGTTGAAAACCCACGCCATGAGCTGAAAATCGAGAAGGAAGAAAACGATCTGGACGGATTGAATTATCTTGCTGGCGAAACAATTGATTTTGTTAACAATAAAGCCTTCCAGGGTACTCTGTTAGCTCATACAGACGGAGGGGTGCCGAATCTGATTGTTACGATCCCTGAGATGGACGAGTATACATTTGGATACCTTGTTTATTTCTTCGAAAAGGCATGTGCCATGAGTGGATACCTTCTTGGTGTAAATCCATTTGACCAGCCTGGTGTAGAAGCTTATAAGGTAAACATGTTTGCACTATTAGGGAAACCTGGTTTTGAAGAAAAGAAAGCTGAACTGGAAAAACGACTTTAATAATAGTAAGAGTGCCTGCCAGGCGGCCGGCACTCTTTGTCTTTTTTGATCCCCCAAATCTCTTATGCTCAAATAAAGATATGTCCTTCCTTGAAACAGCCTCACAATAGATCCCAAAAGGTCCAAGGGGGTCACTATTAGACATCCTATTATGGATCGATCCCCCAAAGGAAAGCTAATCCGGTACCAAAAGAGATAAACAAGGATATGATTTGATTACCCAGTTTTTTTACATCAGTTTCCCACTTTTAGTGAAAGATAATATAAAAACAAAGTGGGGGTTTAGAAAATGCATGAATTGCAATCAAAAATTGAAGGCATGCAGTTTGATTTATATAAACTTGAACAAAAGCTAAAACCAATTGGTTACACAATAGGCGGCAACTGGGATTATGATCATGGTGCCTTTGATTATAAAATCAATGACGAAGGAAGCTACCAATTTGTAAGGGTCCCGTTTACATCTATTGATGGCCAGCTTGATTCGAGGAATTGCACAGTTGAACTCGGCAGGCCGTTTATTTTATCTCACGTATATCAGGGCGGGCTTGATGATCATGCTGATACGGGAACCTTTTCGGGCACACTTAACCAGTTTTCCGAGCCAATTGAAAAAGACAGCGATATTCCAGAACAAGCAGTAGATGCTGGAAAGCGTATAGTTGCGAGGCTGGAAACGGTACTCTTTACTTAATAGCTAAAAGCAGATCGCTTTCTTTAATGACAAAATCGGGAGGAGGATTGAGAAGAATACCTTTCTCTCTCTTAATCCCGATTAAAATTTTTTTATCATTGGAAAGGGCGTTGGAAGTTTCAATAAAACTCTTATTGAGGTGTTCGGACTCCGGAGAGATTTCCAGAAGCCTGTTTTCCTGAAGCTGCCCGAATACTTCTGGGATAAGACCAGCATTTGCTGAACGCAGGCTATTCAGCATATAAACGCTCGTTAATTTATTAGATTGCAAAACAAGGTCGGCACCGGCACGATTTGCATTGATAACCTGCTCAGACGTTAGGATTTCTACAATGCACGGAATTTGGGGACTCAGCCCTTTTATTGCTAAAAGAGTGAGAATACTGTACATATCTGCCTGTATTTCTTCATTCCCCTGATCAGCGGTAATTAATACCCTGTCAGCCTCTAATAGGTTTGCTTTTTTCAGAGTTTCATCCAAGTGGGGTTTCCCCTGAATGTAATGTACATATCTTGAGTGAATGGGAATGGATTTAAGCGTCTCATCTATAAGGACAAGTGGCTGAGGATAATCCTGATTGGAGATCTTCTGAATTAATTCCCTTGATCTTTCATTCCAGCCAATTATTATAATGTGCCCACTTTCTTTGTAGGTGATTTTCCCCTCAGAAAAAGCATTTTGACGTGTAACCGCAACAGCTGACAAAGTAACAAAATATGAAGAAACAAATCCAGCGCCGATTAAAATTAGAATAATGGCTGCAGCCCTTCCTGCAATAGAATGGGGAACATAGTCACCATAGCCAACAGTAGAGGCTGTGATGATCGCCCACCAGATGCCATCCAAAATATTCGGAAAAGTCTTGGGCTCTAATAAATGAATCAAAATTCCGAAGAGAACTACAAAGAGCAGTGTAATCAGCAGAATCCGTGCCAAAAGGGGGAGCCTTAAAAATTTTATATATATGTGATTTGGCATCTTCTTATTTCATCCTCTCGCATATACTCACCTACAGTATGGACGAAAAAAGATCCTTTCATAATAGATTGGAGTCAGACCTAAAAGAAAAGCAGCCGGATGGCTGCTTTCTTCAATTGATAAGAAGTATAAAGTTTTACCTTTTAAATTGTCTAGCTCCAGCGCCCAGCGAGTATTCAACCTTGAAAAGCTTCTTTGAATATCTTGCATCAAGTATGACCGTCGGTGATACTTGCTGCAGCTAGTGCCCATCCCGCTTCTCCCTACGATAAGTCAACATCGAAATGAAGTGCTCCTGCGCCAAAGCTTTTTCAAAGAAGCCTAAGTTCAGCTCGTCGCAAAGCTGCATGTTGTCTATTCAGAGAAGCCGTTACAGGAAGTTTACTCAGGTAGTTGCTTCGCTGAACGGGCGCTTGCGCTTTTCTTATTTTCACTACCACAAATACTCTCCCTCTTTTGGTAAATCAGAGAGGGAGAAGTACTTCAAGGCTTGCTGAGGGACAAATTTCAGTGTTCTGTTATTTATATATCCTGCCCCTCTTGTTGCATCCTGTTCCTGCCAGTGGCCGTCTAATTTGACCTCATTCCAGGCATGGTCTCCTCCGTAAACTACCTTTGCCTCAATCCCTGCAGCGCGGTGAAGGGCTGCGTTTAGGTGGGAAATCCCCATACACATTGCTTCTTTCGTATGAAGGGTCTCAAGTGCAGTTTTAAATTTGAAATCATTGCTGTACTGGACACGTTCGTATAAATCCGCATCATATTTGATATTAGTTGTAACCCAATTAAATATAGCCATGGACTTTTCTGAATCTGTCCTTTTTCCGCTTGTTAATTTAGCCGCGAGTTTTTGAATTTTGGGATCGTCACTTTGGATGACTTTACTTGGAAGCAGATTGGGGTTTTTGTGTATTGTTTTAATCAAATGGTAGGAGATAACTGTAAAGAGATTGTGCTTTTCATTTCGCATTAAAGAAATGTCTTCGACTATTTGGGTCGTAAAATCCTGCTGTGAGGTTGGAATATTTGGAGATTGAAAGCCTGCTAGAATCAAAAGAGACAATAGTAATAATATGATTTTTTTCCTCTTCATTTCCTTCCCCCGCTCAATATTTTCGGCAAAATTCAACATAAAAATATATAAATATAATTTTTAAGTTAAATATAGGGGAAAAAGATAAATATTTCAAATATTTTGTCACAAAATGGACAAAAATAAAAAGGAAATCCGATAGGGATTTCCTTTGGAATTTAGTTGATGTTAGTAAGGACAGGTAATATCACATTGTTCTTATTTAGAATCGAATTTGATGTTATGAAGGCGGTTAACATCCATTGCTCAAAGTATGAAATTAATCTTCCTCAGCAATTCGATAGCTTAGGAGGAAGTAGGCATATTTAGATTTCATATTTAACTGCTCTTCTGTTAAGGAAGGGGTAGGTACTTCCTTCAAATCATTCTCAGCCTTTAATGACTTCATTATTCTTTCCTGTGAAAGAACCCATTCCTGGCCTGTCATTTCGCTTAATTTAAGCAAAAGATTTACGGGATGGCTTCCATCGTTGTAGGGGGAGTTTTCAAGCTCTTTTTTTAAGAGCTTTAATCCGGGCTGAAGTATTTTCATAATTTCATTCATTACAGTTTCATGGTGAGTTTCTAGCAATTTTTCGTCGAGTTCAAGCAAGTGCTGCCCCGCCGATTTGGAAGTCTGATAGAATTTTTCAATTAAGTTTCCATGCTGCCGGGTATTAACCAACTCTATTAATTCCGCATCCTCGAGCTTTTTCACATGATAATAAAGTCGTGAAGGCTTCTCGTTTAATTCTTCAGCAAGCTGGCTGACCGTTACTGGTGTTTTTGCGATATCAAGAATACTTTTCTTTCTCGGGTCAAGAAGCATTTTAGCTATTTCTATGTCATCAATTTTTTTCATCACATTTCTCCCGCAGAATTAGTATTTATTGTTGGTGATACAGGGCTTGCATTGCCTCCATGGATGCCGGCCAGTGTTTTATATCCTTTTAATAATGGCAGAAGGATAGCAGTAACAATAAGCAGGCACCCTGCCAAAGCAGTCCCATTCAGGACACCAATTTCCATAGCTATCCATCCGCCTGCCAAAATGCCTGCCATTTGGAAACTGCTTGCTACAAATCCGAGTAATGAAGATCCCCTGCCTCTAAAAGCTGCCGGTGTTGACTGCAAAAATAGACTGCTTAAAGGAACATTTATAAAAGCATTTAGAAGACCTGATATTATACACCAAACATATACCGAACCTATTCCAAATTCAAGCCTTAGTGTATTAAGAGGGAGAATAATGGTCATCCAAAAGCCAATTAATGCTGTACCAGTTAATAGAACTGTAGCTGGCTTAAGCTTTTTTAAAGAGTAGGGTGCGGCTGCAGCGGCCCCTACAATAGCACCAACCGACATGGTGGCTTCAATAGTACCAAAATGAAAGGCAGAGACATGAAATACATTCGTCAGCACCGCAATTAAATTTGTATTTAATACACCAATAACAAGAGTAATCGGCATAAGAAGGATCAGCAGAAAACGAAGAGCGGGCATTTTGGTTACCTCTTTTATTCCTGAACGGATTGCTTCGATGTATTTCTCCTTGGATGTGGAATCTTTACTTTTAACTGTTCCTAATGAAGCGATGGAAATAATGAAAATAGCTGAAATGACAAAGGTGGCTGCATCGAAAAGGAAGATTAATGAGAAGTTTTTCAAAACCATGAACAAAGCCCCTAAAGAAGGTCCAATAATATCCATTGCTGCACGGGTTGACTGGGAAAGGGAAAGGGCTTCCTGTATGTTCGCCTCACCTGCAAGGTCTGGTATGGAAGATGATCTGGCAGGGTCAAATAAGGCGGAACCAAGTCCCTGGAAGGCAATGAGAATAATTAAAGCGGCAACTGAGTGATGAAAAGGAATCATTAGTAAAACGATGATGCAGCGATAAAGATCTGCGGCAACCATAAGATGCCTTCGATTATATTTGTCTGCCAGCGGCCCCAGAACTATCCCAAAAATCGCATTGGGAAGAAGCTGGGCAAAAATGGCCAAACCAATAGTAAGAGGATCCTTTGACAGAATAGCAATTAAATAGACTATAGCGGTCCTTGATATCCCATCTCCAAGCTGAGAAACTATTTGCCCAAGCCAAAAACGTAAATAGCCGTCATTTTTTAAAATACTAAACACCCAATCACCCTTTACAAATTAATTTATCGTTAAAAATATTTTTAATGATAAAAATAATTTTAATGAAAAACTTAAGGTTTGTAAATAGATGTAAATTGTCTGTTTTTGTCGAAGGTTATTTTTCTTTAGAAAGAAATGGAATAATTTCCAAAAGGAAGGTGAAACATAAAGACCGTGATAAAAAAATATTTGAGGTGTTATGGGTGTGAATATGAACAATGTGAAAGAGCAACGACTCCTAATCCTTGCCATCTTCATTATCGCCTGCTATCTTTCGCCATTATTTCTGCTGCAGGAAAACGCCCATATAAGAGTACATGATAATTTAGACTCTAATCTTGCATGGTACCGGGTATTGGCGAATAGCGGGGAACTTCTTGGACCTATAAATGGAACTATTCCTCAAATCATAAACGGGCTTCCGAGAAATGCATTTGGTACAGAAATGAGCGGAATTGTCTGGCTGTATGCATTGCTCCCAACCATGATGGCTTATGCAATAAGTCAGGCGATCACAAGAATTGTAGCTTTTATTGGAATGTACTTGCTCCTAAAGAAGCATTTACTTCCTAGTCAAAAATGGATTTTTATAAACATAGGTACTGCCCTAGCCTTTGCACTTACCCCTTTTTGGCCATCAGGAATGCTGAGCACTCTTGGAATGCCACTTGCACTTTGGGCATTTTTTAATGTAAGGAATGGTGAAAAATCACTTAAGAACTATACTGTATTTACTCTATTGCCTTTCTACTCAAGTATTGTGCTGGGTTTTTTCTTCTTTTTATTTGCAATGGGAGTCCTCTGGATAAGGGATGCCATCAGGAAGAAGAGCTGGAATCTCCCATTCCTTTCAGCTCTAGCATATATGACGACAGTTTACTTGATTGTGGAATATCGGCTGGTTTTTTCTTTTATGTATAAAGGTGCGCCTAACAGCAGGGATGAATATATGCATGCTACTTTGCCGTTTTGGCAGACCATAAGGCTTGTATTTAAGAACTACTTACTTGGCCATAACCATGTAATGACTGTTCACACACTTTTTATATTGCCAGCTACTCTTGCAGCAATATATATCGTCCTATCCAAGGGCTTATGGAAAAAAGAAAGGACCTTTGTCTTTCTCTTCTTTCTAAATTTTTTCCTTTCAGTATGGTATGCATTTTGGTTTTATAAAGGCTGGCTCCCCGTTACAAAACGTTTTCACTTTTTGGATACCTTTAATTTTGCCAGATTCCATTTCCTGCGTCCGCTTGTTATTTATGCAGGATTTGCTTTAGCCGCAAAAATTATTTTTGAACAAAAAGCCTACCTGCAGAGGATTGCCCTTGGGCTGATTACGGCACAAATAATTCTTCTTTGCCTTTTTAATGAAGAAATAGTTTACCGTGATAAACCAACAGTAAAAGAGTTTTATGCAGAAAATTTATTTACAGGGATAAAAAATTATATTGCTGAGCCGACAAAGGAGTATCGTGTGGCAAGTATTGGTATCCATCCGGCCATTGCGCAATATAACGGTTTTTATACACTGGATACCTATAACAATTTCTATCCCTTGAAGTACAAGCACCAATTTCGCCAAATAATCCAGAAGGAGCTTTCTAAGAACAAGATAGTTCAAAACTATTTTGATCACTGGGGAGGCAGGTGCTATTTATTTTCAGCGGAATTGGGCAAGCGATACATGATAAAAAAAACATCCAAAAAACATTTAAAACATCTGCAAATTGATACGGCTCTTTTTAAAAAAATGGGAGGGAAATATATCTTTTCCGCTCTGCCTATCGATAATGCAACTGAAAATAAACTGGTACTAATGAAGGTTTTTAAATCCAGGTCAGCTGCCTGGAATATTTATTTGTACCGGGCATTTTAAACACCAGGAGGATGCAGAACATGCTTGAGCCAACTTTGACGATTGTAGTTCCCTGCTACAATGAAGAAGAGGTTTTGCCTGAAACCTTTAAGCAGCTTGGAAACCTTATGGAGGACATGATAAGCGAAGAACTCGTATCCAAAAATAGTAAGTTGTTATTTGTGGATGATGGGAGTAAAGACCGGACATGGGAGATTATTTATAAAGAAAGTCTAAAGAACAATGTCATCCGGGGTCTAAAGCTTGCAAAAAATGTAGGCCACCAAAATGCCCTTCTAGCTGGATTATTTACTGCCAGAGATGTGTCAGACTGTCTTATTTCTATTGATGCGGACCTTCAGGATGACATCCGGGTTATTCGTGACTTTATCTTAAAGTACAACGCTGGATGCGAGGTTGTTTACGGTGTAAGGAAAGGACGTGCAACAGATACATTTTTTAAGCGATGGACTGCACAGGGGTTTTATATCTTAATGAAGAAAATGGGCGTTGATCTCGTATATAATCATGCGGATTTTCGCCTTATGAGCAGGAGAGCCGTTGAGGAATTGGAAAATTTTAAAGAGGTAAATATGTTTCTTCGCGGGGTTGTTCCTTTGATAGGATTCAGGTCGGAAAAGGTCTATTATGACCGTCTTGAAAGGCAGGCAGGAGAGACTAAGTATCCTTTGAAAAAAATGCTTGCCTTTGCCTTTGACGGAATCACATCCTTTTCAGTCACTCCTATCAGAATGGTATTGCTTATTGGATTTGTTTCCTTTCTGGCGAGTATAGCTTTTGGATCCTATTTCCTCTTTTTGAAATTTACCGGAAGTACCCAAACAGGATGGACATCCCTTATCACCTCTATCTGGCTTATCGGAGGCCTGCAGCTGATTGCGGCTGGTCTAATAGGAGAGTATGTTGGGAAAATTTATAAGGAATCAAAGAGTCGTCCGAAGTATATTGTCGATATTGATTTCTTCCATTTGCCCGTTCCTGAAAAAAAGAAAATAAACCTATCCAGGCATAAAGAATTACAGCAATTGGAGCAGCTTCAGCTGCCTGAAAAGAAAGCGTAACGCCTATTTCTAAAAACTCGTCTATGACGGGTTTTTTTATCGTTTAGGAAATTATAGATTTTTACCTTGTGGATAACTTGAACTAGGTTATTGTAATCCAGCTCCAGCGCCCAGCCCCTCGGGGTCATAAGCCAAATCACTTCAGAAATCAGGATTTCCTACGTGATTCGTCTTATGCCTGTTGGGGCTAACCCGGGGCGCTTGCGCCTTTTGTTCTTTGTGCTTTTTTCAAAAACTTCTAAGGCTTTTTTATTTTTTAGTAGTACAAGCACGATTATCTGAATAAAGATTTGTAGACGGGTTTTATTACAAACGGGGAGAGAATCGTATGAGTGTATTCCTTAGCTATATTCTTTTGGGGCTTTCGCTTGCTGCTCCCATCGGGCCAATAAACGCTGCCCAAATTGAAAAGGGTATCAGAAGCGGCTTTTTGCATTCCTGGCTAATTGGTGTGGGGGCAATGGCTGCTGATATTGTGTACATGCTAATTGTATATATTGGTGTTGTAAAGTTTATTGATACTCCTTTTATGAAAACCTTTTTGCTGTTTTTTGGATGTTTCATCCTAATCTATACAGGGATAGAAACACTTGTGAATGCTTCCGACGTAACAGTGGATAGGACTAAGAAGAGTGAGCCTTTATTTAAATCCTTTCTTTCGGGATTTTTTATGTCTATTTCAAACCCTCTAACAATCCTCTTTTGGCTGGGGATTTATGGATCTGTTTTGGCTGAAACAGCTTCTGCATACGGGCATCGTCAGCTGATGATTTACAGTACAGCAATTATAATAGGTTTATTAATTTGGGATATTGCCATGGCGAGCATTGCCAGTTCCTTTAAAAAGTTTTTGACCTCGGGCCTGATCCTTTTTATCTCTGTACTATCTGGACTATCTTTAATTGGTTTTGGAATTTATTTTGGCATTGAAGCCATAAAGGTACTGTTTTAATAAATAGTGTTACAAAAAAGGCTGGGGAAATCCCAGCCTTTATTTAAATTGATAAGAATTATAAAGTTTTACCTTTTAAATTGTCTAGCTTCAGCGCCCAGCGAGTTTTCATCCTTGATAAGCTTCCTGGATTATCTTGCATCAAGTAGGACCTTTAGGTGATACTTGGTGCAGCTAGTGTCCATCCCGCTTCTCCCTACGATAAGTCAACATCGAAATGCATTTCGTGTATCCTTTATCTCAGTCGAAGTGGAGGCCCGCAGGACGCGGGTCAGAAAGGGCGTTGCCACAGGACAAGGAAAGCTCCGGCAGCTTTTACATCGCACGAAGAAAAGCGCAGCTTTTCGAGGACGTGGCGACCTTAGCCTTTCTTCACATCTCCAAACGTCGCTAAACGGGCGCTTGCGCTTTTCTTATTTTAATTCTCTGCCGGCTGCCCCAACTGATTTATCGGTATTGCTCTGGTTGTTATATTTTCCATCGTTTATACCCGGAGTTTGATCATGTCCGGTTCCGATATACGTGCCAATATGCTTTTTCTGTGTTTTATTAAATTGCTTCCAGTTTTCATTTACCATATTAATATCCCCGCTTTCTTCTGCATGGTTCATTAATTAGATTGTATTCCCCACAAAGGTTTAATGCGGTACAAATTTTCCCACCATAATTAAAAGACGTAATGAAAGTCGGTAAAAGTGGAACAATATGAGAAGTGAAACGAAACTGTATTTTGCCTCCAATCGCTCCATTCGGTTTTATGGCAGCAGTTACTCATATATGAGAAAGGAGTTTTACCATGCTATCCTCACAGCAAATGGCCGAATTACAAACACGATTGTCAAAGGAAAAAAGTGAGCTCCAGGACCTTTTAAAAGAAGATGACCAAATGGGTTTCAACCGTGGATTTGATCATGAATCAATGGGAGAATTATCAAGCTATGATAACCATCCGGCTGATGATGGAACTGAACTTTACGAGCGTGAAAAAGATATTGCCCTAAGGGAGCATTATAATCTGGAATTAAGAAATATTAATGCAGCACTGGATGCAATTGCTAAAGGGGATTATGGAAAGTGCCATGTTTGTGGAAAGGACATTCCACTGGAAAGGCTTGAAGCTCTCCCTACCACTTTATATTGTAAAGAGCATAGTCCCGATCAAGTTGTATCTCATGAACGCCCTTTGGAGGAAGGAGTACTTATGGAACCTTTCGGTAAATTCGACCTTGATGAAATTGATGAATCTGTCGCCTTTGATGCTGAAGACAGCTGGCAGGATGTTGCCGTTTACGGAACTTCGGAAACTCCTTCCGATTTGGCATTTTCCGAAGATGCCTACAATGATATGTATGTTGAAGCAGATGAAAATTTGGGATATGTTGAGGACTTTGAGAACTTTGCGGGCAATGATATGTATGGAAAAAATGTAACCGTCTATCCAAATGCCCAGCATGAACTATATGAAGCTGAACTGGATGAAGAGGGAATAATGACAACCTTTGGAGATTTACCTGGATATGAACATGATCCATATGTTGAAAATGATTAAGTTATGGGTATTAGAAAAACATGGCATTCGCCAAGTCCTTTTGGCGGATGCTCTAGTTTTTCTTATGCGTTCAGAATTTATGGATATAAATTCTGATTAGCTAAAAAAGAAAACAGCTTCATCTGAAGCTGTTTTCTCAACATTTTAGCAGTGTATTTTATTCCTCATATCCTTTTTGAGGAATTTCAATGTCCTTGCCGTTGACATCATCGATAACTGCCCCGATTTCACCTTCCATGTAAGCATCGCTTACTTGTTCATGGGTAGTTGCCAATCCAGAGGACAGATCATCCTGCTTTTTATAATCATCAGTATGATACATGCGTCCTGCAATTTTAGTTGAATCTTTTGGCGTTTTAGATTCCATGGATCAACACTCCTTAAAGATATATGTTCGTTCAAAATTATTTTCTGCCATTCTTTAATAATTACTCATGGCTCAAATAGGAAGGAGAGGTTAAAAATGAAGGAAGAAAAAAATTTACCAGCACGTGAAGGACTTGATCGGGCATTTACAGTTCTTCAGGATCAAATTACAAGAATAACAGTCGACGAGGAAGAAGAACAAATGAAACAGGAAGTGGATAATGAATCAACAGCACATAATAAACAAGGGTAAGATTACCTTGGGCAACATTTTTTCCTGCTTTCTAAAAAGGGTCAAGCAGGCAATATTTTTTCTCTAGACCCACCTGCCTTTTATTTGTTATGCTTTCAAATGGATTTTTAAAAGGGATATTGATTGGGAAGTGAGCAATATATATTTGCTTCCGATGTACTTTAATACTGGCTTCTGGGCAGGAGTACAAGGAATTTTATATGGAGTGGAATAAATTGGAGATGAGAGAAACTTTAGCAAAAAAAATCGCCTGGATTAGTCTGGTTAGCAACATCCTACTAACTCTCGGAAAAATTACTATTGGTCTTTATGGGAAATCAGATGCTGTTTTTGCAGACGGTATACACTCTGCCGCAGATGTTTTTGCATCTGTCATTGTTTTGCTGGTAATTAAGATTTCCAATAAACCGGCTGACAAAGAACACCCCTATGGACACGGGAAAGCAGAAGTTATTGTATCGGAAATTGTGGGGATCCTTCTTTTACTAGTTTCCTTTTATGTGGTTTATGAAGGAATATCAGGCTTTTTCCATCCTGTTGAAACGCCTAGCATATTGGCAATGTGGGTAGCCGTACTTTCATTCGTGGCAAAATTGCTTTTATATCGGTCTTCTCTTAAAGTGGCCAATCAGCAAAACAGCAAAGCAATTGAGGCGATTGCCTTTGACCATAAAGCAGATATTGTTGCCTCCATTGCAGCGGCAATAGGGGTATTGCTCTCACTTGCAGGAGATTGGTTTAATGTTCATTTTCTTCTTTATGGAGATAAGGTAGCCAGTATTTTTGTTGCCTATCTTATTTTTAGAATTGCTAAAGAAATGCTTACAGAAGCATTTGATATTCTACTTGAAAGAAATATCGATACAGAGACATTGAATGATTATGTAACAGTCATTTCGCAATTTCCTGAGGTCCGCAGGATAGACCGGATCAGGGCAAGAGAGCTTGGCCATTATATAATGGTTGACCTGAGAATTTCCATTGACCATTTTAAAACAATAAAAGAAGGCCATGATCTGGCAAGAGCTATAAAAGACAGTCTGATTGGAAAATACGACAATATTGATGAAGTGTTGATTCATCTTAACCCATATTTCCCTGAGAAGTAGGCAAATTCCAGTAAAAAACAGGTTTGTGCTTTTAGGGTTTAGGGTTTATGATAAGGTTGGAATAAAGTACGGGAGGAGTTGATATTTTTGTGTTACTCGGTTGACCCAGACCCCGAGAGGCTAGGGGAAGTCACGTTTATCTTTGAAAAGATCGAATTGATTTCTGCAAGAATATCAGCTCTAGAAAAGGTAGGATGGCTTCCTCGAAAAATATGAGAGGAGGTTTTATCATGATTGAAATTTTTAAAAGCAATGAATTTAGACAGCTTGAAAAAATAAATGAGATTTCCAAAGGCTGCTGGGTGAATCTGTATGCCCCAACTGAACAGGAAATAATCAGCGTGACAGAGGGAACGCAAATCTCTGTCGACTTTATAAAAGATGCTTTGGATGATGAAGAAAGGCCAAGGATTGAAAGGGATAACGGCCAAGTTTATATTATCGTAGACTATCCATATATTACTCATGATGATTCGGGATTTCCGATATATGAAACCATTCCAATTGGGATTGTTTTAACTGATGACTGCATCATTACTGTTTCCTTGAAGGACACACCAATTCTAGGAGACTTTAAAAACAATAAAGTAAAAGAATTCTTTACTTTTAAGAAAACAAGGTTTGCCTTGCAAATTCTTTTTGTTATTTCTTCTTATTATCTGCGGTACCTTAAACAAATTAACAAAAAGACAAATGAAATTGAACGGGAATTGCATCAATCAATGAAGAACAAAGAATTGTATGCCTTCCTGGCCCTCGAAAAAAGTTTAGTTTATTTTACAACTTCGCTTAGATCGAATAAGGTTGTTCTTGATAAAATTTTGCGTTTTAATTATTTAAAAATGTACGATGAAGATAAGGACCTTCTGGAAGATGTAATTATAGAAAAACAGCAGGCTATTGAGATGGCTGACACGTACAGTTCCATACTTAGCGGTATGATGGATGCCTTTGCCTCTATCATTTCGAATAACCTGAATATTGTTATGAAATTTTTGACATCCGTAACCATTATTCTTTCTTTCCCGACAATGGTAGCAAGCATTTATGGAATGAACGTAAATCTTCCTTTCCAGCATAGCCCTCATGCATTTTTAATAACTATGTCTTTTGCACTTTTTCTTACATGTATGACTGCACTTATTTTTTGGAAAAAGAAATACTTTTAAATTTAAAGAGGGTGCCTGAAATAACGGCCACCCTCTTTTTTACTATTTAATTTCCAGATATTCAAACAATTTTCTAATTCCCTCATGCATATCTCTACGGTTTTCCTCGTTGTTCATTTCATTCCGAGCATGAAGAAGTACGGGCCTCACAGATTCTACGGACCGGCCAAAGGAATTCATCCATTCATAGCGGGGAACCATCCATGTATGAAAATGGTGAGTCGTATCCTCATTGTAAAAGTAATAAACATATTCTATTCCCAATGCCTCTCTCTGAGCAACACGAATTCTTTTTAAAACGCTGGTATAATCCGATAGTTCCTCTTTCGTCATTTCATCCAGGCATTTAAAATGCCTTTTAGAAGCAAGAATGACAAGCCCTTTAATCGGATAGGCAACATCCTGATGGGCATGGAAATGTTCAGTTTCCATAATCACTCCACCCTCGGGTTCTATTAAACCACTTGTCAGAGCACAGCTGAGACATTCTACTTCTACAGTTTGTCCGTCAGCTAAAAGTAAAGTTCTCATAAATCCTCCAAAATACTATTGTTTTATCATAATCTTGTATTATTATACTATTAAGAAAAATTTTGGAAAGTGGGTTTTTTATGATTCCGCAAAGAGTTAGTCTGGTAACAATAGGGGCAGTCGACCTGCCAAAGCTTCGTGTTTTTTATCAAAAGCTGGGATGGGAAGAAACCGCGATTAGTTCTGACAACTATGCCGCCTTCACAACGGCAGGGGTTATGCTGACGTTATTTCCACTCCATGAACTTGCTAAAGATGCAGGTGTAGAGATAGAAAAGTCAGAGGGTAAATATTCAGCCTTTACCCTTGCAATCAATGTAGAGAAGCCTGAAGAGGTAGATGCATGCATCAGTGTGGCGAAGGAAGCCGGGGCCAAAGTATTGAGAGACCCAAGTGATGCTTTTTGGGGCGGACGTACGGCTTATTTTGCGGACCCAGAAAACAACTTATGGGAAGTTGCTTGGAATCCGACTTCAGTATTTGATGAAAGAGGAGCAATGATATCCTTTTAATAGCAGCCCATGACGCGGATGCTATTTTTAGGAAAAAAAGGTTAGGCTAAACTGGTTTAAGAATGAAGCGGCTAAAAGTCCTTCTTGACATCAAAAGCAGTGATATTATCTCAATAGTCTTCTAAACTCCATCTCATGAAAAAGTTCATCCCTAATTAAAAACAGCTGCCCGCTCCTGGGCAGCTGTTTCTTGTATTAGAACTGGCTCATCATATCTTTGGTGCCATCCATCATCTGAAAGTTTTTGCTTTGCATAGCTCCATTCATTCCGTGGCAATCCTTGTACATATCTTTCATTTCCTGAGTAGTCATGCCTGGATGTACTTCTTCCATATGCTTTTTCATTTGACCCAAATTAATATTCCTTAAATCACAAGATTCAGCAGCAAATACAGCTGTGCGAGTTCCAAGGATTACGACTGCTCCCACGATACTGAAGATCATTTTTTTCATATTAATCAGCTCCTTTTGTTTATAATCTAATTTTAATGGTTAAATGTGCAAAAACTTTGCAGAAATCATGATGATTTTGTGTAGGTTTTAAAGAAAATGCTAAAAGGAGGGGTGTTAATTTTCCCAACCATAAAATCCCAGATATCCTTTGGTACTCTCTGAAAATATGAAATATACTTTAGCCACAGCTAACGAGCTGTGTCTAATTTTTAATTTTGAGAGGAGAACCAGGATGAAGAAAAGAAGAGTATTTGGATCTGCGCTATTAAGTTTGGCAATGGGGATTTCAGTTTTTGCTACGGGGGCATTTGGACAGCAGGCTTCTGCCCATCAGGGTCCTGAGAAAGATACTTACCGGGTACATATAATGGGGCCACAGGCAGAACAGGCTAAAGCAAAAAGTGCATATGGCTACCGTTGGGATTTTGGCAGTGATGGATTTACCACCACAGTTAATTCAAAACAGTATCAGGCATTATTAAATAATAAAAACTTAAAGATAGAGGAAGTTTCAAAGGTAGCTCTTGATTCCAGAGAGCAGGCTGCTTCACCTAAAGGAGTATCGATAGAGTCAACAACTCCAACCCAGCAGGTTCCATGGGGAATCAAAGCCATTTATAATGACAGCACGATTACAAAAACCTCTGGTGGAGATGGAATTAAGGTAGCTGTTCTTGATACCGGAGTTTACAAGAGCCATATTGATTTAACAGATAATGTGGAACAATGTAAGGACTTTACTCAAACCAGTTCCTCTATGGTAAACGGAAGCTGTAATGACGGCCATGGACATGGAACACATGTATCCGGGACAGTTCTTGCAGATGGCGGTTATGACGGCCTTGGTATTTATGGAGTAGCCCCGCAGGCAGAATTATGGGCGTATAAGGTACTGACTGACAGCGGATCAGGTTACTCTGACGATATTTCTGCTGGTATCCGCCATGCGGCAGATGAAGGCACAAGACTTGGAGTTAAGGTAGTAATCTCCATGTCTCTTGGATCAAGTACAAAAGATTCCATGATTGCTAGTGCAGTAGATTATGCATACAGCAAGGGAGCATTAGTAGTAGCAGCTGCTGGAAACTCCGGACCAAATGCCAACACAATCGGTTATCCTGGTGCCCTTGTCAATGCAGTTGCCGTAGCAGCTCTTGAAAATGTTCAATCAAATGGAACCTATCGTGTTGCTGACTTCTCATCACGCGGAAACCCAAATACGGATGGAGACTATGTAATCCAGGAAAAAGATATTGAAGTATCTGCACCGGGTACAAGCATTTATTCCACTGCTAATGATGGAAATTACACTACTATGAGCGGAACTTCAATGGCTACACCTCACGTTTCAGGTCTTGCGGCCAAAATCTGGTCAGCCAACAAAACATGGACAAATACACAGCTTCGTTCTGAATTGCAGCGCCGTGCCAAATTGTATGATATTAAAGGTGGAACAGGTGCCACTACAGGCGATGACTATGCGTCAGGATTTGGATTTGCGCGTGTAAAATAAAATTGCATTATAAAAATCACTCTAGCTTGCTGGAGTGGTTTTTTGTCGTTTAGATTTTTACCTTTTGGATAACTCCGAACTATGTTATTGTAATCCAGCTCCAGCGCCCAGCCCCTCGGGGTCCTAAGCCAAATCACTTCAGAAATCAGGATTTCTAACGTGATTCGTCTTATGCCTGTTGGGGCTAACCAGGGCGCTTGCACCTTTTGTTCAGTGCGAAATCTTTCACTAAAGGAATTTTCCCAACTACTAAAGAACATATTCCTTCACTAATTTCAGAAGATTTAGAATAAAATTAAGGTTGTTAATGTATTCCCTAAAATGAGAGGAGAACGCAAATGACGAAAAGAAAAGTAGTTGGTGCAGTACTTCTTAGCCTAGCAATGGGGGTTTCCCTATTCGCAACAGGAGCCTTTGGGCAGACAGCAGCCAAACAGGATACTTACCGGGTATACATCCAGGGATCCGATGCACAAAAAGTTAAACCAAACTATAATGTACGCTGGGACTTTGGAAACAAGGGGTTTACAGCTACCTTAAATGACAGTCAATTTCAGGCATTATTAAAAAATAAAAACTTAAAGATCGAAAAAGTACCAGAAATAACAGTTGGGGATGTTTATGCTGCTAAAGGCAAACCAGGCGGAGGAACATCCGCGGTTCCAAGTGACCAGACACCATGGGGAATTCAAGCGATTTACAATGATCCCGCTATTACTAAGACTTCTGGAGGTTCGGGAGTAGTTGTAGCAGTGCTGGATACAGGTGTTTTAAAAACCCACAAGGATTTGGCAGGGAGTGTGGTTCAATGTAAGGACTTCTCTCAGACTAAAACCTCTTTGGTTGATGGAAGCTGTGCGGATGGAAACGGTCACGGGACGCATGTTTCCGGTACGATTCTTGCAAATGGCGGAAGCGATGGGAAGGGGATTTTCGGAGTAGCTCCTGAAGCAAAGCTTTGGTCTTATAAGGTATTGAATGACAGAGGGTCTGGGTACTCCGATGATATTGCCAGTGCCATCCGTACGGTTGCAGACCAGGCAGCAAGTACCGGTTCACATGTGGTTATTT
The DNA here is from genome assembly GCF_011393025.1 of Neobacillus terrae. Lineage (GTDB taxonomy): Bacteria > Bacillota > Bacilli > Bacillales > Cytobacillaceae > Neobacillus_A > Neobacillus_A terrae. The sequence goes on from NZ_JAAOEO010000015.1 coordinate 32,361, forward strand.
CTATGTCTTTGGGATCAAGTTCAAAGGATTCACTAATATCTGACGCTGTAGATTATGCTTATGCTAAAGGTGTACTTATAGTAGCTGCAGCTGGTAACGATGGCCCGGGAGATAACACTATAGGCTACCCTGGAGGTCTGGTGAATGTTGTAGCGGTAGCTGCGCTTGAAAACGTCCAGGAAAATGGAACCTACCGAGTCGCCGACTTTTCGTCCCGTGGAAACTCTGCAACAGATGGAGATTATGTGATTCAGGAAAGGGATGTTGAGATTTCTGCACCGGGAAGGTCAGTTGAATCAACCTGGAACGATGGAGCTTACAACACCATCAGCGGAACCTCCATGGCAACTCCGCATGTCTCAGGTCTTGCTGCTAAAATATGGGCAGCAAATCCTTTGTGGAACCAGTCACAGCTTCGTACTGAACTGCAAAACAGAGCAAAAGCGAACGATATTAAAGGCGGCATAAGCGCTGCAATAGGCGATGATAATGCATCCGGCTTTGGCTTTGCAAGGGTTAAATAATAAATGAAGAAGCCATCCGTAAATTTGCCGGATGGCTTTTAGTCCATGATAAGCAAGGAAATAAATCTGGAATCAGCCTCTGGTACCTGAAGAATCCCAGCTTTTCCTAAATATATTTTCAGAATACTTTAAAAATGGGTCTTTTGGTATGTTTTAAAAGTATCCCATCGTGATAGATTAATATAAAAAGGGGTGGTGATCAAGTTGGAATACGGTCCCTTAATTAAATATTACAGAACTCAAAAAGGTATGACCCAAAAAGAACTTGCACAAGGTATATGCTCAGTTCCCCATCTTAGTAAAATTGAAAACAACGGTAAGGAAGCCAATGAGGAAACAATAAATTTATTGTTGGGCCGCCTTCATGTCGACCCTAAAGGAATTAGTGAAAAAGAAAATGAGATTGGCATTTTACTAAAGTCTCTTCAGGAAAAGATGAGGTATTACCTTAAGGACGAAGCAGAACAAATATTTATACAGCTTAAAGAACTGGAGGGTATAGTCCCTTTCTCTGCCTACATCTATACATACGAATTATATAAATACAGATATTTTATGTTTACAGGAAAAATGGCGGAGGCAGAGACACAAAAAAATTTGCTGAGCAAACAAAAGAAAAATTTTTCCCAACATGAAAGGTATTTATTTGATTACTACAATGCGATATGTTTAATGATGAAGGGTGATTATAAAAAGGCCGATGAAGAGATGGAAAGACTGGATTTCAATCCAAACCATGAATTTAACTCGGGGGATGTGCTTTATCACCGTGCGCTGATTAAAAGTGCATTGGATCAGGCCGGATATGCTGTCCATTTTGGGAAAATGGCTCTTCAGTTTTTTATGGAAAAGCATAATTTTAAACGGACTCTTCATACCCTTATGCTCCTTGGAATTAATTATACTCAGTCAAAAATTTATGAAGAGGCACGGACTTGCTTTCAACATTTAATTAGAAATGCAGAAATAATGAACGAGACGAAGCTCCTTCCGCAAATTTATCATAATATGGGACATCTCCATCAAAAGATAAAGAAAGAAGCGGAAGCACTGGCTTTTTATGAAAAAAGCCTGGCCCTGCAGGGGGAAAACACCCTTCATTATCTTGTTACCTTGTATTCCATTGGAGAAATTTACTTTTCCTTTAAAGATAAGGAAAAAGCAAAGCAAAGTTTCAGCAGGCTCTTTTCACTCGCAAAGGAAATGGGTGTAAAGAAGTATCATCTGCTGGCGGAATTTTATCTTATGTACTTAGAATCTCCAGAAAAATCTCTGGTATTTCTTGAGCAAAAGGTTATTCCATTCCTTGAGGTTAGCAATGGGAACATGGAAGATATTATGCGGTTTTATAAACTGCTTTCTGAGCATTACAACAAACTTGGAGTGTTTTCTAAAGCAGTTCAATATTTAAATAAAATTAGTTAGGGAGGAATTTCATTGAAAAAACTGCTTTTAGGTGTTTTATCTTTAATGGCTGTAACAGTATTTACATTTGGCGGTACAGCAGTTGGAAAACTTTCAGCTGAATCAGCGGATACTCCGTCTGAGCACCCAATCCAGCCTCCAATTTGATCATTATAATTGCCTCTTTGTTTTTAAAACAGGGAGGCTTATTTTAGCTAATCAGAATTTATATCCATCAATTCTGAACGCATAAGAAAAGCTAAGGCATCCGCCAAAAAGGGCTTGGCAAATGCCAAGCTTTTCTAATGTAAGTTTATCTAATATTGGAAAGGGCCGTTCCCTTGCATTTCAGTAAGAGCAGGAGTAAAATTTTAAGGAACTTAATATTAGCGGGAGCCTGTGGAATCAGGCTGAGAGTGTGGCTAATCTGCCGCAGACCGAATGAACCTGTTGGGTAATGCCAGCGTAGGGAAAGCGTTGTTGATATTTTTGTTTTCATGAAATATATCTGCAAGACAAGACACTTTGCTTACGCAATGTGTCTTTTTTAGTTTTTGGCTCTGTTAAAGCTCATTGTTGACTTTTCCTTAATTTGATTGAAGCAAAAGGAGCGAGACTCCAGCGGGAAAAGCGGTCCAAGGAGCGGAAATCACTGGCGAGATTAACGAAGTCTAGTTTTAAAACTGTGTTACTTTCGTACTTGTGACTCCGGGTCTTGTTTACCCTACTGATGCGAGCAGGGAGACGAGAGAAGAAGTAAAAGAAATGATTATTGCTCTGACGCCATTAAGGCGGATGGCATCACCTGAAGATGTGGCAGGGCCAGTCCTATTTTTAGCTTCTGACTGGAGCAGATTTATGACAGGCCAAACCTTATATGTTGATGGCGGCTTTGTCATGAAGTAAAACATTTCAAAGGAGATAGATGACATGGAAAATACTAAATTAGCAAATTTATTAGAACTTGTGCGAAAGGCAAACCCACTGGTACATAATATAACAAACGTGGTAGTTATTAATTTTACGGCTAACGGTCTGCTTGCATTAGGAGCGTCACCTGTTATGGCATATGCAAAAGAAGAGGTTGCTGAAATGGCGAAAATAGCCGGGGCACTTGTTCTTAATATCGGTACATTAAATAGTGAAACAGTTGAATCCATGATCCTTGCTGGACAAGCGGCAAATGAAGCAGGGGTTCCAGTTATTTTTGATCCGGTTGGAGCAGGAGCTACTTCTTTCCGTACAGAAACATCCCAGAGGATTATGAAAGAGGTAAAGGTTTCAATTATTCGAGGGAATGCTGCTGAAATAGCCAATACAGTTGGGGAATCCTGGGCGATTAAGGGAGTAGACGCAGGAGAAGGAAACGGTGATGTAGTCGCCCTTGCCAAGAAAACTGCTTTGCAATTTGGTACCGTCGTTGCTATAACCGGCAAAGAAGATGTAGTAACAGACGGAGAAAACACGTTTGTTATCAAAAATGGACATCCTGTCTTAACCAAGGTAACAGGTACCGGCTGCCTTTTGACTTCAGTAATTGGGGCATTTGCAGCTGTAGAAAAAAATCTTTCTGAAGCAGCAGCTTCTGCCCTTATGAGCTATGGAGTCGCAGCAGAAAAAGCGGCAAAAAAAACAATTGAAGAAGGTCCTGGAAGCTTCCAAATTGAGTTTTTAAATCAGTTATCCAGCATAACAAGTGATGATGTTAGAAAGCACGGTAAGATTGAAACTTTGTAAGGAGGCTACTAGTATGAAAAAGGTTTTTAAGGCTTTAACAATTGCGGGCTCAGATAGCGGCGGGGGAGCAGGGATTCAGGCGGATTTAAAAACATTTCAAGAGCTTGGCGTCTTCGGAATGTCTGCTCTGACTGCTGTTACCGCTCAAAATACCTTAGGTGTTCAAGGTGTTTATCCAATGTCAGTGGAAGCCGTTATTCAGCAAATCGATTCAATAGGTTCCGACCTGGGAACGGACGCAGTAAAGACAGGAATGCTTTTCAGTAGTGGAATTATTGAAGCTGTTGCAGGAAAAATCAAAGAATACGGCTGGTCAAACCTTGTTGTCGATCCGGTCATGATTGCAAAGGGCGGCGCTTCCCTTTTACAAAATGAAGCGGTGAATGCTCTTAAGAAATATCTGCTGCCCCTTGCAGCAGTAGTAACACCAAATATTCCTGAAGCAGAGGTACTTACCGGTCTTGATATTAGTAATCTGGAAGACCGAAAGCAGGCAGCGGAAGCAATCATCTCCATGGGTGCAAAAAATGTAGTGATTAAAGGCGGACATGGTGAAGAAGAGGAAGCAGTTGATTTATTATTTGATGGCAAGGAGTTCTCCTATTTCACAAGCACTAGGCTTGAAACTAAAAATACTCATGGAACAGGATGCACCTTTGCTGCTGCCATCACAGCGGAGCTGGCAAAAGGAACATCAGTAAAAGATGCTGTTCAGGTGGCAAAAAGGTTTATAGAAGCTGCTATCCGCTATGACTTAGGAATTGGCAATGGGCATGGTCCTACCAACCACTGGGCATACAGGCTTGATCGTAATATAGAGGGTGAAAAGGAATGATCAAAAGAGAAATCCGTGATTTGCTAAAGGTATATTTTATTATGGGCAGCAATAATTCCCCGGGTAATCCATTAGAAACAGTGGAAGATGCTCTAAAGGGAGGAGTTACTCTTTTTCAGTTTCGTGAAAAAGGAAAAGGCGCTTTAAAGGGTGAAGAAAAGGCTGAACTGGCAAGCAATATTAGATCATTATGCAAAGAATATGGTGTTCCGTTTCTCGTAAATGATGATATCGAGTTAGCCCTTGCTCTGGAGGCGGATGGTGTTCATATTGGACAGGAAGATGAACCTGCTTCTATTGTTCGCGGCAAAATTGACGGAAAAATTCTTGGAGTGTCAGTTCATACCCTTGAGGAAGCCAAAAAGGCTGTAGCGGAAGGGGCCGATTATTTAGGAATTGGCCCCATATATCAAACCTCTACAAAGGAGGATGCGAAGGGAGAGAGCGGGACTATCCTTATTGAACAAATTAGAGCCGCAGGAATGGATATCCCTATTGTTGGCATAGGTGGCATTACAGCAGCTAATGCAGGTGCTGTAGTAAAAGCAGGAGCGGATGGAGTCTCTGTTATAACCGCAATCAGCATGGCTGCTTCACCACTACAGGCTGCAAAGGACCTGGGTACTGCTGTAGGATTAGAGTAATTCTGACTATAAACAGCTTTCAGGCTGATGCGAAAACTTTGTGCTGGTCATAAATTGGACTATTATTGCTAATTTTGGGTAAAATGGTATACAGTGATGGCCAAAACAAAGTGAGGAGTGATGGGATGAAGTCATTTGTAGTAGGATTCCACCAGCAGGATAATGTTGATGCTATGCAGGTTCAGAAATTAAGTGAGGAAGACTTTGAAAAGGCCAGTGAAGGCGGGACAAGGCATTTGTTTGAACTCGATACCAATATTGGCTTTTTTGTGTTCTTTGATGCGGAGGATGCAGATGGAGTAGTGTCCTACCTCATGCTGCAATATGAAGAGGATAATGAGGATCCAACTGCTTGTTATTCTTTTGCCATGAAGGATTTTTATGAGTTTATGGCTTTATATTTAAATGATCTGGAATTTAATGAAGAAATCAATGAAGAAGACGACGAGTATGGACCAGTTCACCATCTGGCCCACCTGCTATTCCATATTGTTGAAGAAGGACAATCTGTAGAAGTTTAAAAAATAGCCGCTCCCGTTGGGAAGCGGCTATTTTTATTTTACAGCAGAAGGATCAAGTTTTTCCCACTTTACGGAAACCTCAAATACGATAGCAAGCAGAAGCCCCATTAAAAGACCATTGCTGATTAAAGGACGGATAAGCAATGGCACATTAAGCAATACATCCGGAGATAGATTCATGATTGAAACTCCGGCCAGCAAGGGAAAAGCAAACCGGAAGATACTCCTTGAATCAAAACTATGCGGTTTAACACTTTTCAGTGCTGTTCCAAACAGCTGCATATAGGCAACAAAAAGAACAGCATTACCGACTGTTGCCGGAAGCGTGGTGAAAAAAGAACCGAGTGCCGGAATTAAACCGAGCAGTGCAAACAGCACACTGCCAATGATAAGCGGTTTCCTCTCCAAAATCCTTGTGCTTTCAAGCAGCCCAAGTGAAGATGTAAAGGGTGTATTAGGTACAAGCCCTAAAACTGGAGATAGAATGGAAAAAAGTCCTGAAATAATAAAGGATTTCTTAAATTCACCTTTGCTTATTTCTCTTCCATACAGTCCTTCAGAGGCCTTGGGTCCGGAAATATTATTTGTAAGGTTCATTAATCCGGTAATAAATGCAGTTAATACAATACCAATCTCTAGGTTGGGCTTGCCCCAGGGGAACAATGTAAGTTTGATATCGCCGGCAGGAACCGCCTGTTGAGAACCAGGAAAAAGAAGGGTATATAAAACCCAGCCAACAATAATTCCAATAAGGACGGCAAAATTTCTTACCAGACCTTTGCCTTTCACACTGATAATGGTTGTTAAAATAACCAGACAGATTGAAAACAGGCTCACCGGTATGTTTAAATGCCCATTTGGAGTTAGTTTCAGCATGCCTTTAAAGAAAATAAGAATGAGCTGAAATGACAGAAGAAATAAATAAACAGACATAACGACTGGGGTAAACAATTTTTGTAGCAAAGGTATAAGATTCAGCCAGCCAACCAGGACCGCCACAACACCGGCCAGGATAATTCCTGTTGCAAGTGCGCCGCCCAGCCGTGTTAAACTCATGCCCGATGCGGAAGCAGATGTGCACAAGCTTAGAATTAATCCCCACCAAAGCCCCGAGTGGCCTTCCATTAATGAGAACCGATGTCCCCATAAAGCCTGTACCATAGAGGCTGCTCCAATGAAAACAAAAGATGCTCTTAAGGCCATAGCAGTTTCCGCTGCAGATAGATGAAAGGCTGCTCCAACTGAAAGTGGAACAACAAGAGTATTAGCAAAGATAAAAAACAGCCATTGCAGAGACGCAAGGGTCAGTGTAGAAGGTGAAAGTTTAGGCATAAATAAGATCCTTTCTAGCTTAAATCCATTGCTAAGAACTATAGGGTTCACAATTTAATACTTTACAAGAAAAACCAAAAAAAATGAAGAAATAGTCTAAATAATGCAGGCCTGTTATAGGTCTTAATTTCCCTGAAAAAAGAGGCCGTCCAAAAGTTTTTTGGAACAACCTCTTTTTTAGTCCTCGTCCTTCACATCAATATCTTCAGGAATAGGTTCATTTTTAAGTTCTTCGATAAGCCTTAAATATTTTTCAAGCTGTTGAAAATGTGTGTTAAACTGTTCCTTGTATACAAGGTATTGATCCCCATCAAAAAGAGCCCTGATCTTTTTTTGGCGGATTAGTTTCTCGACCTGGGATTCGGGTACTGATAAGTATTCTGCTGTTTCTTTTAATGTAAGGTACATCAAAAATTCACCTCTCCTACACTATACAAAACTTCCCTGCTAAAGACCACAGAAAAAAAGAAGGTTCCGAGACTAATTCAGCCAATTTTATTATCCAACTTTAAGTGGGTATAGTTTTTTATTTTGAGAAGAATAAAAGAGGTATATTCCTATTGATATCTTACAAATAAAGAGGTATAAAAGATTTATGAGTGAGGATCGAAAACAAACAATTGATTCAAAGTATATACAGCAGCATTTAGCTAATGAGCGCACATATTTGGCCTGGGTAAGGACGAGCATAACGATTATTGGAGTGGGCTTCTTAATTACTAATCTTCATTTTTCAACAATGACCGCGAAGATTGAAATGAGTGATGTGCTCGCCAAAATAATAGGAATTGCGTCCATATTGTCAGGTATTTTGACTATTATCCTGACAACAATAAGATACTTTGCAAAAGGGAGAGATATTAACAGTCAAACCTTTCGTTTTTCAAAGAAAATGGTTGTCTATTTATCGGCATCTTTAATTATTATATTTGTTGTTTTTGCCATCTACTTTCTATTTGCCTGGGGATTAATAAAGACCTGAATTCATAAGAATTCAGGTCTTTTATTGCAGGCTCTGTTAACTGCGTTGTTTATATCGACTAAAATGCGCTGCCTTTCCGCGGACTAACTGCCATAGCCTCCTCGCTCGTTCCTCACTGCTGCGGTTTTGACAGCCATTTTCCTCAGGACACTGAACTAGCATCTCCAAAAAACATCCCACGAAGGAAATGTAATGGCACTTTCGAGAGTGTAGCGGATTCTCTGCTTACTCATTTGTTAAAAAAACGACATTAAAATTAACCAGATACTTATTTTTAAAGGGCGTAAACCTGGAATTAATTAATGCCATCAGTAAAGCCTTTCATTGTGTTTTCATCCATTGGTCCGACCATCTTCTTCTGAATAATCCCCTTTGTATCGATAATGTAACTTGTAGGGATGGTAAACGCCTGATATTTAGTTCCAATCATTCCTGTTTCGTCAAGCAGGATGGGAAAAGTTATCCCATTATCTGTTATGAATTTTTGAACCTCTTCCTGACCTTTATCCATACTGGTGAGATTCACGGCAAGGATTGTAATCCCCTTATCCTTGTTTGCTTTGTAGAAGCTTTCCATATGAGGCATTTCGGCTTTGCACGGAGGGCACCATGTGGCCCAAAAATTAAGAATGACCTTTTTTCCGCGGTAATCGGAAAGTTTAACCTTTTCACCTGTCATTGTGCCTAACTTAAAGTCCGGCGCTTTTGTGCCTACATCCAGTGAAGTAATTTTAGTCCCAGGAATATTTTCGATAGCTGCCGCTTCCTTTGACCTTGCTTCTTCTGCTCGTTCTTTTTTTGCTGTTGTATTCCATATGTTTACCGCCACAATTACAGCCACAAGTGCAATAATGACATAAGATAAACGCCTATTCTTCTTCAACTTTCTCTTTCCTCCTTTATTATGTAGAGAATCCGAACAAGGAAAATCCCGATTAATATTTAACGACATAAAAGCTGTATCAAATCAACTTAAAACTAAGAGTTCAATTAAAAATAAACAAAAATACTTGAGTTATAAGTTCACTGTTCGAACCTTAAATGAATTGACAGATAATGATATAAAAAGAAGTATCATTATAACTTCCGAAGGATAAGCATCTCCAAAAAAACTGTTGAAAGCAAATATATTGAGCAACTACAATGCTAACTCCTTAAATAAAATGGAAGTGGCCTTTTTGTGTATTCTATAAAAATAAAAAGCCGTGATCTCTTTGCAGCTATAATTTGCCCTTTAGTACCAGAGATTTTGCAAATAATAATAATTAAATAGGAGATAACATAATTTATAAACCGGGATATAGAGAAGATATGCATGCATTAGTATACCACTCATCGGGATTTCTCTACCTCATTCACCAAAAAAACAACTAATAATGATTCTCAATATAGCAGAAATAAGAGTTGCCCGAATGGTAAAACGGTAAATAATCCATATATATATTTAAATAATTGATCATATTAAAAGTATTATTACTCACTTTTAAAGTAAATATCATACTAACACTCCAATACCGCGCCTTTGGCAAATAGACTCAGGCTATTTCATGTTTACGCGCAGGCGAAACTATCATCACCATCTGGTGATTTAAAGTTTTAAGTGTTGAATTTGCGGTAATGTTTCATATAGCGGAAAGCACAACCGTAGCAAAAACCAACAAACAAGTATAGCAACAAGACACTCTTTAGGTGAAGATTGACTGTTCTTCTGGATATTTGAGATTATAACATTTCTTATAAAAACCAGGTTAACGGTGCAATTAATCTTAGCAGGAGTCCTAAGACTTCTATTCATTTAGTTATTTATACAATCAATACAGGGTTGGGTATAAATATCCGGATAGAAATTGTTATATTTTTTAAAATAAAGTATTTCCCTTTGGGTAAGGGGAGAGGGAGGACCACGAATAAGAGAGAAAAAAGACAACCTTTGTTCTTTTTTGTGGTGATTATGACAAAGAATGGCTGCTTGCGTACAACATATCAAACAAACCCGGTTCAAAAATTTCATCAAATACACTCCAGCAACAATGATCTGCTTTTGTTCTATAAGCTACTCCGAAAGAGAGTTATTCGGACAGGAGAAACAGGAAATGGCCAAAGGTAGTCTGAATGCAAGGGTGATTCGGACAGGCGAAGCAGGAAATTAACAAAGGCAGTCCGAATACGAGGGGATTCAGAATAGATTAATAGGATGTATCTGACGCGAGGCATACAGAAGTTAACCAAAAGTTAGTACAAAAGAAAAGAATGGCTTGAAGAAGCTTCGAGCCATTCTCAGTTTGTTTTATGATAGAAATTCAGCTGGATTTAATCCGAGTTCTCCGCAAATTTCACTGACCATTTGCTTTTCATTCTGGTCAAACTGACCATCAGCATACCCTATTGCGATGCAATAACGGGCAACCAGACGTGCGATTTCAGGTTTAGACCGAACCTTTCCAAGAGCCCTGAAAGCTTCCGCGCGGCCAAGCATTCGATCACTTTCTAAGCGCTGGATAAAATAGTTGAATTGTTGAATTACCTTATTAGTATCAAAAACACGAAGCTCTTCACTTTGATTTACGAATTCAAGCATTTTTTGTCTTTCCGATTGATCCAGTCTTCCGTCTGCCATACTGACCAATGCACAGGCAGCTACCACTGCATCGAGCACATCCTGGCTTTTAAAACGGCTGAAAAGCTCCTGTGCCCGCCTTTTTTGCTGCATTGCCCATTCGGTAACATCCGTCTGTGATGGGGACCATGTATTTCCACAGCTCATGCATGAAAATTTCAGCTGATTTTTGCCAATAAATCCGCCCAGCAAGCCGATTGGTCCGAGGATTAGCCCTCCAATGGCAGCCTTCCCAAGTCCAAAACCTTTCTGTCCTGTCCTAACATTGGTAGAATGGCAGCGCGGGCAAACGATATTTTCTCCGCCATAGGTTTGGGCAGGTGAGTAGGAGCTTTGGCCAAACGAGTTTTGCCCAAATTGATGGGCTGGCTGATTAAATGACGGCTGGGTAGTCTGAAATCCAGCCGGACTGTATGAATTCTGTCCATATGCCCCTGTTTGTCCACTTTGGGATAACGGTTGGTTTTGTGCGGTAAAAGGTGCAGGAGCTGGAGGTGCATCATCAACCGTTACGCCGAAATTACGGCAAAGTGCGGCAAGACCTCCCTGAAATCCACTTGCAATGGCATTGAATTTCCATTCGCCATTGTGCCTGTATAATTCTGCAGCAACAATAGCGGTTTCCACCGTAAAGTCCCTGCCAAGATTAAATCGCAATATTTCTTCGTTTGTTTGCTCATTAAAAATTCGAACATAGGCATTTGATATCTGTCCAAAGCTTTGCCCTTTCATCTGGGCATCATGGATGGTAATCGTAAAGGCTATACGGTGGATGGCTGGAGGGACCAGACTTAAATTAATCCGTATTTGCTCATCATCCCTCTGTCCTGAACCTATCCGATTGTCCCCGCTGTATATTACAGACCCGTTCCCGCCTGTAGGATTATTGTAAAAAATAAAATCAAGATCATTTTGTACCTTACCTGTTTGTCCCAATAAAAAGGCGGAAGCATCCAGATCATAATTAGATCCAGAAGTATTAATGTTCCAGCCAAGCCCGACTACAACGTTTTGCAGACCAGGATGTGATTTTGTTAAGTCCACCTTTTGCCCTTTGCTTAATGTTACTCCCAACTTGTTCACTCCTTTCAAATCATTTCTCTCAGGTTCTTTAAAAACTTTGATAAATATCGTTACGTTTAATCTCTTAAAAAGTTTCAATAGTAGTAAGGATATTTCAATAAAGCAAGGTAAATATTCATTTTGTATAAATATGGAAAAAGTGTAAGGTTTAGTTTGATTATAACTTCTTTTTAAACTCTAAGCGAACTATAACCATGAAAAAACAGGAAAGAAAGAATAGGAGTGGAGGAAGGCAAATGGTATCTGCAGGGAAACTGATTGACTATCATATATGGGCAACAAACAGGCTTTTAACTTATATTAATAAAACTTGCCCGGAGGCATTTGCCCAAAAAACAGAAAGTGTTTTTAATAGTATAAAAGAGACAACAGAGCATTTATTTACAGTTGATCAGCTTTGGTTTAATCGTATTTTGGATAACAGAGAGGAAAACAAAGTGACATTCCGGAATGCGGAAGAAGCAGCAGAGAAATTTAATCGACTTCATTTGGATTTAAAAAACTTTTTAAAAGGAAGAAATCTTACCGAGACTGTGGCTTATAAAAACTCACTTGGGAATCTTTTGAAAACAGAGTTGAGGAACTTTGTACACATTTGGCTAATCACGGTACTTATCATCGGGGGAATATTACTGCAATGCTTTGGTCACTTGGACATAAAAGTACTTCTACCGATTACATTTATTTTCTAAGAGAGGCAAACAATAAAAAGGACAAAGCCTAAATCTCAGGCTTTGTCCTTAAATTTATGGGGATGGATACAAAATCAGGTAGTTACGAATTCCTGAATTTTTTTAATAAACAACAACTGGCTCATACGTACTAAGATTATCATACACGCTTTTCATAATATTAACTGGCGTATTGACGCAGCCGCCCGAGCCTGCCGTAAGATAGGCATTGCTTGCCCAGTTTTTCCGCCAGCTTGCATCATGGAAACCTTGTCCTCCGTTTGTAAAAGGAGCCCAGTAATTTACCTTTACAGAGTAATGTGGATTTCCGGCTTCGCTGCCAGTGAGCGTAGATGGCGATCGTTTATAGAGGATATACCACACGCCCGGTGATGTATCTTCATGCGTGTTATGCCTTCCGGTTACCACATTTGTTGTGACAGCCAATTTTCCACTTTTGTAAATCCAAATTCGCTGCTCCTTAATGGATACTTCTGCATAGGTGTCGCCGATGCCATTGTTCGTAGTGGTTTTATACCCGTAGCCTTCATTGGTCCAGCCATGACCATAAATGTTTGAGGCAGAAATAGATTTTTCTCCATTTTCAAAAGCCTTTTTAACAAGCTCCGTTTCCTTCTCAACATTTAATGCCCAGCCATAGCCTTGTCCTTTTACCGATATGACAGAGCCTGAATGGGTTTTAAAGGTGAAATTTTTATCTAGTGTAGACTGGGAATGATCAATTTCAGCAATCTTCTCCTTAATACCACTCGGGTCAATTGTAATCTTCATATCTTTTGAAACAGAGGCATTTTTAATTAAATCACTTGCTTTTAAAGTAGTGGCTCTGTCCTGTACCTTATAATCAAGACTCTGTTGAAGGAGGCCTTGCAGCAATTTCTTTTCCTCTTTTATAACCGGACTGTTTTCTTTAATAGGCTGAATGTACACAGGTTTGAGATAGATATCGCTGCTATATTCCTGTTTCTTACAATCCTCCATGAGACTGGCAACATCATACTGTTTTCCATTCATGCCATTGGAGACAATGATTTTGCCTTCTTCCAGCTTTGCTTCCGCGTTCCGGGGGGCTTTTAGGTTTTTATTCATTGTTATGAGCTTTTTTTCTACAAGCCTTTTCATGGTTTGGCTTCGATACTGATCCGCGTTTTTAGGGATCATTATAAAGTTTTTTGCATTTGAGGATGGAAAAATTGTCTGCTGGCTTTTAAGTATTTTTTCCACTTCAGGTAAATCGGTATCCGTAAATCCCATATGCGTATCTATTTCATCTAGAATTTGCTGTTTCCCAACATAGACTTTATTTTTTAATACAGATGTATTTAATCTTTTAATTGCCTGATTGGCCGTCAATCCACCAACGTTTTTGTTATTAATTGTGATCTGCGAATTGAAGTGGGTTGTCTGATAATAGCCTAGTCCCGCCACTAACAGGGCAAGAAGAATGAATATTCCCGTTATGATAAACTTCCTGCTTGTTTTCTTCTTCGTTCCCGCAACTGTAACATTCGCCATGCTGCTCATTCACATTCCCTCCGCGTACCTATTTACCCAGGTACCAACTTTCTCTTCTTTTAGCTATTTTTTCTATCCAAACTATCGAATAGTTTACTCCATTCTTCTTAATTAATCACTATAAATATTAATAGATTTGTTAGTGCCGAATTTGTCGCAATTTGTAAAGGATAAAAAAATATTTTCACGGGGTTTTAATACTCTATTTCCGCCCTTTAAATTGTGCCAAAATCAAATTAATTTAAGTATCAAATTTGTAATGATAAATAAAATATTCATTGTTAACAGTTCTGTCACTTTACATACCCTAACGGGGTATGCTTAAATTAGGGTAAAGGAGGCTGAGTAATGCTTTTTGAAGATGAAGAAATCGAGGTTGATGATGCCTGTTGTTCTCATAGCGACCGTAAAAGCCACCATTCTGAAAAAGTGAAGAAAAATTTGGTTACAAGGCTTAATCGCATTGAAGGGCAAATTCGCGGTATAAAAGGTTTAATTGAAAAAGATACTTACTGTGATGATGTCATTACACAAATTTCAGCTACCCAGTCAGCCTTAAACAGTGTGGCAAAACTTTTGCTTGAAGGCCATATGAAGACATGTGTGGTAGAGAGAATCCAGGAAGGGGACCTGGAAGTCCTGGATGAAGTTCTTTTAACAGTTCAAAAATTAATGAAAAAATAGGAGGAGATTATAATGGAAACAGCTACTCTAAGCGTAAAAGGTATGTCATGCGATCATTGTGTAAAAGCAGTTGAAGGAAGCGTAGGAAAATTAAACGGAGTTGAAAGAGTACTTGTAGACCTTAATAAAGGCCAAGTTGTTGTTGAGTTTAATGCAGACCAGGTTAATCTCGACCAAATTAAAGAAACAATAGATGATCAAGGATACGATGTTGTTTAATTATTAGCTTAAAATATAGCCCTTGCGCCTTCGCGTTGGGGCTTTCTTTAACCAAATGGATTTATACATATCGAGGTGTCCAATTTTAAAAAAATAGATAAAATCGTTTGACTTATACCCTACATGGGTATAGTATAAATATCATAATGAGATTCAAAACAGGGAGGAACGTACAATGGGTTCGCTTAAAGAAGTACAACTGCCGATCACCGGGATGACATGTGCAGCCTGTTCAGCCAGAATCGAAAAAGGTTTGAAGAAAATAGATGGAGTATCGGAAGCCAACGTCAACTTGGCTTTAGAAAAAGCTTCATTAAAATACAATCCTGAAATGACAAACGTAGCAGCTTTTGAAAAAAAAATCAGTGACTTAGGTTACAGAGTCGCAGCAGAAAAAGCAGAATTTGACATTATGGGAATGACATGTGCAGCCTGTTCCGCAAGGATTGAAAAGGGTTTGAATAAACTGGAGGGTGTTAAAACAGCCACCGTTAACCTTGCACTTGAATCAGCAAGTGTCGAATATAATCCATCCCAGTTAAATATTCAGGAAATCATAGGCCGGGTTGAAAAGCTGGGCTATCAGGCAAAAGTTAAACAGGAAAATGAAGAAACTTCGGATTATCGTGAAAAAGAAATTGAGAAGCAAAAAGGAAAATTTGTATTCTCCGTTATTTTAGCCTTCCCGCTGCTTTGGGCGATGGTGAGCCACTTTAAATTTACTTCCTTTATCTATTTACCAGACATGCTGATGAATCCATGGGTACAATTTGCTCTGGCAACACCCATACAGTTTGTTATAGGAAAACAGTTTTATGTGGGAGCTTTTAAAGCATTGCGCAACGGAAGCGCTAATATGGACGTACTGGTTGCTTTAGGAACCTCCGCTGCCTATTTTTACAGCTTGTATTTGTCAATTACTTCAATAGATTCGCAAGGTCCTATGGTCGATCTTTATTTTGAAACAAGTGCTGTTCTTATTACCCTTATCATTCTCGGAAAATTATTCGAAGCAAGGGCTAAGGGGCGGTCATCTGAAGCCATAAAAAAGTTGATGGGACTTCAGGCTAAAACTGCAACTGTTTTTCGGAATGGAACAGAAATGGAAGTCCCTCTTGAACAGGTTGTGGTGGGTGACATTCTTTATGTGAAGCCGGGAGAGAAGGTTCCGGTAGACGGTGAAATTGCTGAGGGACGATCAGCCCTAGATGAATCGATGCTCACTGGAGAAAGTGTGCCTGTTGATAAAATGGTCGGCGACGCAGTCATTGGAGCAACCATTAATAAAAATGGCTTTTTAAAAATTAAAGCCACTAAAGTAGGAAGGGATACTGCATTAGCCCAGATTATTAAAGTAGTCGAAGAAGCCCAGGGTTCTAAGGCTCCAATTCAGCGGCTTGCTGATAAAATATCAGGTATTTTTGTCCCAGTCGTTGTAGGCCTTGCCGTCATCACTTTTCTAATCTGGTATTTTTGGGTAAGTCCTGGTGAATTTGCAGAAGCACTTGAAAAATTAATAGCAGTTCTCGTTATTGCATGTCCATGTGCTCTCGGACTTGCAACTCCGACTTCCATTATGGCAGGTTCAGGTCGTGCCGCCGAGTTTGGTGTGCTATTTAAAGGTGGGGAACATCTTGAATTAACTCACCGTATTACTACGGTCGTTCTTGATAAAACAGGAACTGTTACAAATGGCAAACCAGTTCTAACGGATCTAATTATTGATGGAGATATGGATGAGAAAGCATTTGGAAGACTGGTTGGAGCTGCCGAGAGAAAATCAGAGCATCCCCTTGCAGAAGCCATCGTTCAGGGAATTAAAGAAAGAAATATTGAAATGGCTGAGGCAGAGGAGTTTGAAGCAATTCCGGGCTTTGGAATAAAAGCTGTTGCTGAAGGCAGAACCTTACAAATCGGAACCCGAAGACTGATGAAGAAATATGAAGTTAATCTGGGTTCTGCTGAGAAACAAATGGAGACCCTCGAGGAGAACGGAAAAACAGCAATGCTAGTGGCAATAGATGGAAAATATACAGGAATTGTAGCAGTGGCCGACACAGTTAAAGAAACATCAAAGCAGGCAATCAAGCGCCTTAAAGATCTTGGACTTGAAGTTATTATGATAACCGGAGACAACCAGCGTACTGCACAGTCTATTGCTAATCAGGTAGGAATTGATTCCGTAATCGCGGAAGTCCTTCCTGAGGGCAAGGCTGAAGAAGTGAAAAAACTTCAGCTTCAGGGAAAAAAGGTTGCTATGGTTGGTGACGGTATTAACGATGCACCTGCTCTAGCTCATTCGGATATTGGAATGGCCATTGGAACTGGAACCGATGTGGCGATGGAAGCCGCCGATATCACCCTTATGAGAGGTGACTTAAACAGCATTGCAGATGCTATTATTATGAGCAAGAAAACTATTAGAAACATTAAACAGAATTTATTTTGGGCTTTCGGCTATAACACTTTAGGTATACCTGTTGCGGCATTAGGATTTTTAGCTCCGTGGCTTGCAGGAGCAGCTATGGCTTTCAGTTCAGTTTCTGTTGTTCTGAATGCCCTCAGGCTTCAGCGGGTTAATCTAAAATAATAAGCTAACCGGGTAAGGGGTGGAAGAATGAAAAAGTGGGCTATTGCAGCAATTATATACCTCATTGCTGTTATTGGAGGGTACCAGGTTTACGCCCAGTTTATCCAGAAGGATGATCCAACGGCGTATTCTGCAAGACATGAATCGGCTCAACATAATGATTCTGGCTCTAACATGCATGAACACGGAGATAGCCATCTCTCAAACGACGTTAATGCAAAAGTTAACTATAATAACTCAGTGCTAACCATCAAGTTGACAAACAAGGATGGAAATCCTGTTGATAATCTAGAAGTAAATCACGAAAAAATTATGCACCTAATTGTTGTAGATGAAGGATTGGAAAAATACTATCATCTCCATCCTGAAAAGACAGGAGAAGGGACTTTCCAAATTAAACAGCCTTTGGAAAATGGCAGCTATAAAGCTTTTGTGGATATCAAGCCAAAGGATCTGAATTATGAGGTAAAACCAGCAGCTGTTACAGTGGGCGAAGCAGGCGGCCATACACATACGCACAACCTTACTCCTGATCCTTCACTCGAAAAGTCGGTAGATGGAGAAACAGTTCACATGAAGATGAGCAGCCAGAAATCATCTGAGCCTATCACCTTATCTTTTAGCCTCGATAAAACAAAGCTTGAACCTTATCTTGGAGCAGCCGGGCATGTCGTCATACTGGATGAAAAAGGAGAACATTATCTTCATGTTCATCCGGTTAAGGAAAATGAACCAGTATTCCAGACGGAATTTGATAGACAAGGCGTTTATAAAATATGGGCTGAATTTAAGCAAAATGGAAAGGTTAGAGTATTTCCTTTTGTTGTTGAAATTAAATAGTGTGAGATAAACTTGTGCCTGGTCGGAATCTCCGATTAGGCACTTTTTGTTTGAGGGAGTTATCATCATAAGGAAAAACTTGTATGAAAAATGTCCGACTAGTATAATAGGATTAACATAAAAAAATATGAACGGCAAAAACAGGTGCTAATTTCTGCAAAACTGCAGATTCTTAGCTTAATAGGGAAGCTGGTGAAAAACCAGCGCGGTCCCGCCACTGTAAGTGTGAGCGACCTATAGCATGTCACTGTCATTTTGATGGGAAGACTTAGGAAGCAATGATCACGAGCCAGGAAACCTGCCTGTTTTTTCGCACCAAAAGCCTACGCGGATAGGAGGGTGTTAAGACAGAAGCGTTTTCAGCTGCCTGCCTTAACCTGATTAAACCTCCTCCTTCATAGGGGGATTTTTTTATGGACTTTTATTTAAGGGGAGAGGAAGAAGCAGATGTTTGCAAATCGACAGACAAAGATTTTTCTAATGATGGTTTTGCTGCTGGCTATGCTTACCGGAGGATTGCAGAAACCGGTACTTGCAGCGGAACAGGCAAAGGGAACGGTTACTGTTACAGGCAGTGACCAGACAGGTACCTTGCTGCCAGAAACTAATGTAACCTATACGGATAAGGAAAATGCCTTTGAGGCACTTGTTAATGCAGTTGGAAAAGATAATGTTCAATTTACACAGTATAGTTTTGGTAAAATGGTTGAAGGAATTAAGGGCTTAAAATCTACGTACCCTGATTCCACCTGGGAATTTTATATCAATGGTATTCAAGCTCAAACTGGGGCAGAAGGTTATTTTGTAAAGGATAATGATAAATTAACATTTAGATATGCAGATTTAAAAAATCCTGCTCCATCAAAAACTGTGAATTTAAGTGTAGTAGGAAAAAATAATGAAAGCTTATTAAGTACAGAATATCCTGTTTCTTTTTTAGAAAATGCAAATGCTTATCAGCTTTTGAGAATAGTTGCTGGTTCTGAAAATGTAGGATTTAAACAATATGATTTTGGAAAAATGGTCACCTCAATTAAAGGTGTTGAGACAACAGGAGCTGACTACTGGGGATTTTATGTAAATGGAAAAATGGCAGATGTAGGTGCAGAGGACTATAAACTTCAGCCTAATGATAAGATAACTTTTAAATATGAAGTGTCCGCACCAGCTGCTGATACACCAAGCCAAAATACACCTGCAGATTCCAATACCACACCTGCAAAACCGATCGCTAAAGAAGAAATTCAAAAGTCAATTGACTCGGCAGTACAATATGTTCAAAAGGATCAGGTTAGTGATTGGGAAGCAATTGCTTTAAGACAGTCAAGAAAAGCTATTCCTTCAAGCTACTTAGAAGGAGTAATCAATCAAATTAAAAGTAAAAACGGGCATTTTACTAAAATTACAGATTATGAGCGTTTTGCTATGGGAATCCTGGCAGCAGGGGGTAACCCTTCTAATGCCGGCGGATATGATTTAATTAAATCCATCTATAATGGCAATATAACCAAACAGGGAATGAATGGTGTTGCCTATGCGCTGATTGCATTGGACAGCACCAATGCCGCTATACCCGCATCTGCCACATGGACGAAACAAAAGATAGTTAATGAATTGTTGTCTAACCAAAATAAAGATGGTGGATGGCCATTATATGTTAAAGGAAGTTCCGATCCTGATGTTACAGCAATGGTGTTAACAGCCCTTGCCCCACATAAGACAGGGGCAGGAAGCATGTCAACCCTTTCCACTCAAACATCTGGATCAGGTGTACAGTCTTCAATTGATAAAGGCGTTAATTATATAAAAGAGCTATTTCAGTCAGGAAAAATTTCCAACAGTTCTACTGTTGCTCAGGCAGTAATCGCTTTATCCGCAGTAGGAATGGAGCCTAATGGAGTTCAAAAAAATGGAATCGGTCTTGTTGAATATCTTAAAAGCTTCCAAAATCCAGACGGGGGTTTTTTTAAAGACGCAAAGGGGCCAAGTGATCCAATGGCATCTGAGCAAGGAATTCAAGCACTTGTTGCCTATCAGCTTTATACAGCAGGAAAAGGATCTCTGTATTCATTTGCCAACAGTGCACCTGTTAAGGTTAAGGTAACACCTGTACAGACAAAGCCTGCTCAGGCACAAACTGCACAGCAAACCCAGACAGTAAAACAGCCGGTGAAAGCAGCCACAGCAACCGCTAGTGGGCATCCGCTACCAAAAACAGCTAGCAATACGCCAAATCTTATTGTTTTTGGGGTACTGATAATCCTCATGGGTCTTGTATCATACTTCCGGATGAATAGAAATAGAGTTTAGGATTTTTGTAAAGATCCCTTGCACTAACGAGGGGTCTTTTACATGAAACCTTTCAACAAGCAACTAGGAGTGAAATAAATGAAACGTTTTACAATATACGGGATGATATTGTTTCTTTTATTGAGTTTAACTGCCTGCGGAACCAAAGAAGAAGGTAAAGCCGTAAGCAAAGAAACAAAAGCCAGTGAAAAAGTGGAGAAGGATAATCAAAGCCCTAAAAAACCCGAAGTTCCAAAACAGCAGGAATCCAAGAAAACGGATAAGCAAGCGAGTACCAAAACCACTCAAACATCTGAAAAAAATACTGTAGCAGTTCAGCCAGCCACATCCGCAGCGCCTACAGCTAAAACGCCTGCTGCTCAGCCGAAGACGGCAACAGCCCCAAAACCGGCAGCACCGGCTCCACAGCCAAAAACAACACCAAAGCCTGCGGCAACAGCTCCTGCAAAACCAGCTGTGGCACCTAAACCTCCAGCTCCAAAACCAGTGGTTCAACCGCCGGCACCGGTTCAAACGGTTGTTTTCTCCATTACAGGGCCTAAAGAGAAAGGAACCTTATTAAGCTCAAGAAAAGTAGAATTTAATGAGGGTAATACCGTTCTTGACATATTGCTAAAAGCAGCCGGGAAGAGTAATGTGGATTATAGCGGCGGTGGCTCTACTGCCTATGTTGAAGGAATAGACGGAATTTACGAATTTGACTATGGCCCAATGAGCGGCTGGATATTTAAGCAAAACGGAGCAGGCATTCCTAAAAGTGCTGGAGCGATAAAGGTAAAAGACGGTGACCGAATTGAGTGCATATATAAAGAAAAATAATTTTAATAGGAAAAGTTAATGAAGAGCCGATTTGAAGAATTCCATCCTCTTGTCTCTTTTATTTTCTTT
This sequence comes from Neobacillus terrae, assembly GCF_011393025.1. Classification (GTDB taxonomy): domain Bacteria; phylum Bacillota; class Bacilli; order Bacillales; family Cytobacillaceae; genus Neobacillus_A; species Neobacillus_A terrae. Next base: position 53,778 of record NZ_JAAOEO010000015.1, read on the forward strand.
GTCCTTGCATTATCTCTTTTTATTTTGATGATTCACCCAGTCTTTTTATTACTGGGCCTTATATTCATTCTGATGATTAATATAACGTACAGATCGGTTGAACAGCTGAGACAGTGGGCTGCTTTTATGATAATAAGCAGCCTCTTTATTTTTCTATTAAATCCTCTTTTTAATGAAAGGGGAAGACATGTATTGTTTATGTTTCACCAGCACCGGATTACAGCGGAATCATTGATTTACGGGGGAATGAGTGCTCTTTCCCTTGTTATTATTATGGCTATGTTTGTTTCCTATAATAAAATCATGACACCCAATAAGCTATTATATTTATTTTCTAAGATACTCCCACAGTTTGCTGTATTGCTGATGCTGACCCTCCGTTTTATTCCCTTAATGAAAAGGCGGCTTGATGAAATTTCCTCTATTCAATTAAGTAAAGGAATTTCTGTATTACATGGGGCCTTGAACAAAAGAGTAAAAACTGGCCTGCTATATGTCCAGGTTCTCCTTACTTATTCACTTGAGGAAGCCATCCAAACAGCGGATTCTATGAAAGCAAGAGGGTACGGGACGCGTGTACGTTCATCATATGAATATTTCAAATTTAAAAAGCGCGATGGCCTGGCTCTAGTCTATTTACTTCTATTGTATTTATTAATATTATGGGGACGGTTTAACGGTTTTGGCCATTTGACTGTTTATCCTATTATGGAGTCCTGGCAGCTTGGAACGGGTGATATAAGAATTATGCTTTTTTATTGCTTATTTTTAGGTTTTCCACTTTTGATTGAATTGGGGGGATATATTCGATGGCATATATTGAATTAAAAAATGTTTCATTTTCCTATCCGGAAGCAAACCAGCCTGCCATCCATAACTTATCCCTCCAAGTGGAAAAGGGACAGTTTATTGTCCTCTTCGGTGCCTCTGGCTCAGGTAAAAGTACTCTTTTGCGTCTTTTAAAAAAAGAAATCATGCCACATGGAGAGCTTTCGGGTGAAATCCTTTTAGATGGGGTTTCAATCGAGAACCAAACTGTGAATACAGGCTTTGTTTTCCAGGATCCGGAGAATCAGGTAGTTGCTGATAACGTTCTTCATGAAATGGTGTTTGGCCTCGAAAACATAGGTTTATCTACAAATGAGATGAGAAGCAGGGTTGCAGAGATGGTTCATTATTTTGATGCCGAGAACCTATTGAACCGGGATACGCATGAACTTTCAGGCGGCATGAAACAGCAGATCAATTTGGCATCTGTTCTACTTATGCAGCCGGATATTCTTCTGCTGGATGAACCCACAGCCCAGCTGGATCCTGTAAGTGCCAGAGAATTTTTAAATATGCTGGTCCATCTAAATGAAGAGTTTGGAATGACGATTATTCTGGCTGAGCACCGTTTGGAGGAAATATTTCTGCTTGCAGACAGTATAGTTTTAATGGATAAAGGTGAAGTGAAGGTTCAGGGAGAGACCCGCCAGGTTCTTGAAAATCTATGGAAAAACCCTCCTTTTAATAAATATGTTCCTAGTATTCCTTCGCTTTATTTAAGCCTTGGGGGGAAAGAAAAGCTCCCTCTTTCAGTTAAGGAAGGGCGAAGCTGGACCCAGACTGTGGAGATTGCTAAAAAAGATAGAACAAGATTGACTGAAATAACAGAAGAGCTGCTTAACGCCCAAAATATATATTTTCAATATCAGAAAGATGATGGTTATATATTAAAGGAGCTTAATCTTTCTATCAGAAAAGGTGACTTTTATGCTCTTTTGGGTGGAAATGGCTCTGGAAAGTCCACTTTATTGAAGCTGCTCGCAGGTGTGTTAAAACCAGAGAGAGGCAAGCTTATTTTCAAGGGGAAACAGTTAAAGGCATGGAAAAACAAAAACCTTGCTGCTGAAATAGGCTATTTGCCGCAGAACCCTAAGTTATTTTTTATACAGGATACTGTAGAAAAAGAAATCCAGGATACTACTGAACAATGGGGATTAAAGAACGAGCATGAGGTTGCTCCTCTTCTGGAAAAGCTGGGAATAAATCATCTCCGACATAATAATCCATACGATTTAAGCGGCGGAGAACTTCAGAAAGCAGCGCTAGCCTGCCTGCTTTTAAGAAAGCCTGAGATTCTGCTGCTGGATGAGCCTACAAAGGGACTGGATCCCTTGTCGAAGGATAATTTGGCAGATATTCTTTGCAAGCTGAATTGCGAGGGCGTTTCTATCCTGATGTCCACCCATGATGTAGAATTTGCTGCACGTTACGCTTCAAAATGCGGAATGATGTTTCAGGGAAGTATAACATCGGAATCAGAGCCCGATGCCTTTTTTAGTGGGAATTTCTTTTATACTACGATGGTCCAAAGGCTGTTTCGCAGTAGGCCCGACGAACAAATCGTTACCCTGGAGGAGGCAGTTGAGCTATGCAGGCTAAGAAGATAATTGTTACTTCAGCGGCACTCCTTATGGTTGCACTGCTCTTATATTTATCATTTAGCTTGCAAAGTCAGTATATATGGATAAGCCTGGCCATTGTTGTTCTTTCAATGCTGCTGTTATTAATAAGGTTTGAAAAAAGAAAGGCAGAACCTCGCGAACTGGTGTTGCTTGCTGTCCTTGCAGCTATTGCGGCTGTTGGCAGGGTTCCGTTTGCCAGTATTCCGAGTGTTCAGCCTACAACTTTTGTGATTATGATGTCAGGATTGGTTTTTGGTGCAGAGAGCGGCTTTATTATTGGGGCGGTCGCAGCGCTTGCATCAAATATGATCCTTGGCCAGGGACCATGGACACCCTGGCAGATGGCTGCCTGGGGTCTTGTCGGTTTCTCCGCAGGATTATTAAAGAACAGCAGATTAATGAACTGGACCTGGGGCAGGGTGGTCTTCGGAATTGTTTGGGGATTTTTATTTGGGTGGATTATGAATATTTGGGGTTACTTTTCCTTTACACAGGGAGGAAATCTCTTTGAATTAAAATCAATTTTCACTTACTTTGCTGCCAGCGCTCTGTTTGATGCCATGCATGCTGCTTCGAATGTCTTTTTTTTGGTTTTGTTTGGCAAGGCCTGGATTAAAATACTTACCAGATTTAAAAGGAAATATGGGCTGATGGAATTTCGAGAATTGAGCTCGCTTAACATCAAACCCATTCACAAAAAGTATTAAAGTGATGTTGAGTGTGGTCCTTAACATCAAATGGATTTTAAAATAGAGTCAAAGTTATACCTAAGTCATATTGGGTTCATGGAAGAGAAGCTATAATTGGCTCTTTTGCATTATTCGCCGCAACAATTGTAGGGTTTTCATGCCCTTTGCCATCTTCCCGGGTTAGGTATAAGATTAACAAGAATTAAATATCGCGAAAAACTGCTAGGGGTGCCCAGGTATGGGCTGAGAGAAAAACATTCGTTTTTTAACCCTTTGGACCTGATCTGGATCATACCAGCGTAGGAAAGTAGTGAGAAGTTCTTCTTTTTTCTCTAACTTTTTTAAGCTAACCAGGTCCGATTGGGAACCTGGTTTTTTATTTGCGTAAAAAAATAAGGATACAATGGGAGAAAGCATAGAGATAGTTTGGATTACTAACTTTTTATTCTGTCTTCTTTTTTTGTGGGGCATCCTCTATCAGACGAAATTCCAAAGAGGAACCATGAAAATGTCTTATAGCCCGTATTTATAGGAAAAAGGTCCTTTGAGGGACTAGCAATATCCCTTCTTTCATTATTAAAATTAGATTAATGCCAAATATTACGATAGACGAATCTAACGGATGAGAGTATAGTATTTAATGTTGTTTTTGGTTATATGAACTATTTTCTTTAAGGAAAAATTAAGAATGACAAAGTACTCTATTAGTTGTATGTTAAAAGTAATTTTTAGTGGATAAGAAAGCATAAAGTTTTACCTTTTAAATTGTCTAGCTCCAGCGCCCAGCGAGTTTTCATCTCTGTAAAGCTTCCTTGAGTATCTTGCATCAAGTATGACCTTTAGGTGATACTTGGTGCAGCTAGTGTCCATCCCGCTTCTCCCTGCGATAAGTCAACATTGACTTTTAAAGTGCTCCTGCGCCATAGCATATTCAAGGCAGCTATGTTCAGCTCGTCGCAAAGCTGCATGTTGTCAAATCAGAGGAGAAAAAACAGGAAGTTTACTCAAGCAGTTGCTTCGCTGCACGGGCGCTTGCGCTTTTCTTATGTTTCACCTGAGGAGGAACTTCCATGGATAGATTGTTACAATTAAATACAATTTTTATCAGTATTGTGATTGAAGCAATCCCTTTTATTATAATTGGTGCATTTGTTTCTGCGCTAATAGAAGTATTCGTTTCTGAAAACACGATTATCCGAATCATGCCTAAAAACCGCATTTTATCTGTCATTACTGCTAGTTTAATAGGGGCTTTATTCCCTGGCTGTGAATGCGGTATTGTTCCGATCACTGCTCGTCTTATAAAAAAAGGAATGGCTCCATATTCGGCTGTAGCCTTCATGCTATCAGGTCCTATTATTAATCCCATTGTTCTGTTCGCTACTTTTATTGCTTTTGGAGACAGCTGGACGATGGTATGGTATCGGGCAGGTCTGGCAATAGCTGTTTCGATATTAGTCGGTATCATTCTATCTTTTTTCAGTAAAGAAAACCCAATAAAGGTCAATCACAATGAGCATGTACACGATCATTCGCATCAAAATACCAAACAAAAATTGATTAGTGTTGTTACCCATACAATTGACGAGTTTTTAAGTGTAGGAAAATTTCTTGTCATGGGATCACTCATTGCTTCTGCTATGCAGGTTTATATCCCAACTAAGATTCTTGTCACATTGGGGCATACCAAAATAACAGCTTCATTAATCATGATGGCTTTAGCTTTTATTTTGTCCATCTGTTCAGAAGCGGATGCTTTTGTAGCTTCTTCGTTTAGAAGTAGTTTTGCTCAAAGCTCAATCGTAGCTTTTTTAGTGTTCGGGGCAATGGTAGACATAAAGAATCTTTTAATGATGTTTGGTTCATTTAAACCGAAATTTGTTATTCTATTAATATCTCTGATTTCAACGTTGGTATTCATTGGTTCACTTCTTTTGTAAAGGATGATTGATAATGTTTCGAATCATTATTTTACTGCTTTTTACGAACTTATTTTTTATGCTGCACTCCACTGGAGACATTTCAAAATATATAAACATGAAATATTCCTTCCTTTCATACAGCATGATCTTCGTTTTATTCTTTTTAACAATTGCTGAAGGAATACGGTGGTATTTTTCTGATAAAAAGAAACATGATGAACAGGATGACTGTGGCTGCGATTCCGGCCATTGCCACCATGATCATCAATCAGATAAAAATAAAAAACCCAAGGGAAAAAAGGTTAAAAGATGCTTATCTTACGCTATAGTTATAATACCTGCTTTATCGGGCGTTCTTTTACCTGTTGCCACACTTGATTCAAAACTGGTAGATGCTAAAGGTTTTCAATTCCCTGCCTTAGAGGATGGAAATGATAAGTATGGCATGCATCAGGTTCTTAATCCTGATATGAGCCAGTTTATGGGGAAGGATGCCTTTTTGGATTTGGTTACGAAAGAATCTAAATCCTATAAACCAAAAGAGCATATAACCCTGACAGATGAGGATTATTTAAAAGGGTTGGAGGTTATTTATAATTACCAGGGAGATTTTACAGGAAAAAAAATCACCATTAATGGTTTTTCTTATAACGGACCTAACCTAAACAAAAATCAAATCTTTTTACTGCGGTTTGGAATTATTCACTGTATAGCGGATTCTGGTGCATTTGGTATGATGGTTCAATTCCCAAATGACGTACAAATACCTAATGATCAGTGGTATCAGGTAACAGGAAAATTGGAGACTGTCTATTATCAGCCTTTTAAATCAAAGGTTCCTGTTTTAAAGGTGACCAATTATAAAACTATTAGCAAACCAAAAGACCCATATGTTTATCGAAACAGCTTTAACTAATATTCATAACAAAAGAAGCACAGATGTCAGGCATCTGTGCTTCTTTTGTTATACTTCAATTTTGGTGTTATTTCCTTGTTTTCGCTTCTTTTCAGCACCTAATATTTTTATGGAAAGGTATATTCCGGAACCTGACAGGAAAATCATGCCGATAGCGGCGAGATCGATAACCCAGCCTATATCCATATAGCCAAGCCGGCCTTCATGAAGCCCTCTAATAATACCCATCAAAGAGTTATTATTTCTTTCTCCTCTAAATTGCCCATTTCTAAAACCCCGGCCTTGAAACCCATTAGGAAATTGTCGGTTTCCTTAACTTTTTCTTAAATTACGTCTTTTGATTTTTAGGGAATGTAATTCCGAGCTTGGTACCTTTTTCAAGTTTGCTTGTAACATTTATTTTTCCATTGTGTTTTTCAATAATCCATTGGGCAATGGAAAGTCCAAGACCTGTGCCCTCTGATAAGGTCCTCGCTTTATCACTTTGATAAAAACGGTCGAATATTTTAGGAATGTCATCTTCAATAATTCCAATACCATTATCCTCAACCATTAATTCAATCGAAGAATGTGACTGCCGGCAGGAAAGGCTGATAATTCCGCCCTCACCTGTAAATTTCATCGCATTATCTAAAAGGATGACAATGAGCTGGTGAATCCTCTCCTTATCACCTGTAAAAGTAACAGGCTCCGGTATATCCAGCAGCAGTTCTTTTTCCTGATAAGAAATAATTTCTTCATAATGGCTGGCAAGCTCTTTAAGCAGCCGGTCAAGCTGAAAAGGCTGTTTTAATACCTCTATTTGATTGGAGTCGGACCTAGCCAGTGTAAGCAAATTCGTTACTAACTTTGATAACCTTCTAGATTCATTGGAAATAGCTGAAATATCAAGAATTCTATCTTCTATTGTTGCGGAAGGAGAGCGAAACAACAAATCCGTTTTGGTCTGAATAACTGCAAGCGGTGTTCGCAATTCATGTGATGCATCCGAAACAAATTGCTGTTGTTTATTCCAAGCCTTCTGAATTGGGATCAGGGAACGGTTTGCTAAAAAGTAGCTGAAAAAGATTGCTGCCGCCATTGCAATTCCACATCCAGTTGTGATAATAAGCAGCAATTTCCCCAAGAACTCTTTTTCCGAATTTATATTTCGCAAAAACTGAAAGGTCAACGTACCTTCAAATGGCACTTCGGCTTTTACTGCATAGTAGCGAAAGGTAAAATCTCCGATAGTAACGTCGTCTAGTTTATTTAAATTCTTGGGACGAACGTTCTTTTCAAGCTCTTGGAACCTTTCGGCTTCAGGGTTTTGATCGGAAGACAATTTATTTTTCTCATTCCATTGTAAAACAATGATACGAGGATCCGTAAAACCCATTTCTCTGTGCCTTCTATCATCATCTCTGGTTCTTTCGTGCGGAAAATCTTTTCGCCCTGCAGCTTCAAGCAGAGACCTGTTTACATCCTCGTACAATCGATGCTCTGTATAGAAATAAAGAATACTTCCCAAAGAGCTGATTAAAATGGCAAAAACTATGGAATTCATTACAGTTAGCCTGAATAAAGTTTTACGAAACATAGTGTTCTCCTTATGCTTCTTTCAAAATATAACCTACCCCTCGAACGGTTTTGATATCTGAATGATAACCGGAAGGCTCAAGTTTTTTTCTTAAATGATGCATGAATACTTCCACTATTGCAATAGTCGTGTCTGAGTCAAATCCCCAAACTCTGTCATAAATTTGTTCCTTGGTCAAAATGGCACCACGGTTTTGAATAAGGTACTCTAGTAATTCATACTGTTTTAGAGTTAATTTCATAGGCTTTCCGTCCACAATAATATCACGATCTTTTCCAAGCATTTCAATTCCTCTGTACTGGAGGGTTTGATTCATTGTCAAACTGCCGCTTCTGCGCAAAAGGGCGCGGATTCTCGCCTTTAATTCTGCTGCCTGGAAGGGTTTAGTGATATAATCATCGCCTCCTGAGTCCAGTCCCTTGACTCGGTCTTCAAGAGAATCTTTTGCAGTTAAAAATAAAACTGGAGTCTTAATATCCTCTTTTCTTAAAGCCTTAAGAACCTCGAAACCATCCATTCCCGGCATCATGACATCCAAAATAATAGCATCATATATGTTTTGGCGTGCAAAAAATAAACCATCATCACCGTTCTCAGCCTGGTCTACTGTAAACTCGTCTGATAATAATTCAACAATAGATTTTAAAAGGGGCAAATGATCTTCAACAACTAATAAGCGCATGATTTATCTCCTCGATTAACTGGTTTTAATAGTAATATCATTATCTGATGTTATTCTTAATTTTCCCTTAAGGACTCTAATAAAGTATATTTATAATAATAAACGAAAAAGTAACGGTCATAATAATGGTGAATGAAAAAAAGAAAAATTATTTAGTAAAGGAAGCAGAACATGCAAAACTCTTTTTTTAGATTTTTAATCGTAGGAGTTATAAATACATGTGTTGGATTAAGTGTTATGTATCTTATTCTCTACATTACAAATTCTTATTGGGTATCTACTTTCACAGGGAATACAATAGGAGCAGGAGTAAGTTATTTATTAAATCGAAAATTTACCTTTAAAAGCTCGAACTCTGTTTTAGGAAGTTTATTTCGATTTATGTTAGTAATTGGAATATGTTATTTCATATCCTACTCGATTGGTCTAAGAATTTCTTCATGGTTACTCGAATCCGTGCTTGGCTTGCACTCCTCATATATAAAAGAATTGGCTGTGCTCTCAGGAACCGGTTTATATACAATATTAAATTATTTAGGACAAAGATGGTTTGTCTTTAAGGCCATACCTGAGCAAGAAGCAACAGATATTAGTTAATAGCAGAAAGTCGGCAGCAATGCGGCCGGCTTTTTCTATGATTCTAAAACTCATGCGGAAAGGGAACAGACTCTGGACTTCATTTTTAAAGAATTAATTAAGGAAAAGTTAAGGAAACATCATCATAATCTGCTTATCCCAACATTGTGGATATGGAATCCATGGAGACAAAGGAGCAGAGAAGATGAAAAAGTGGATTTTTATTATTGTTGTTATTCTTATTATCGGTTATGGAGGTTACAAATATTATGCTTCCAAATCGAGTAACAACCAGCAGCAGACGATGATACAAAACAGAACAACAAACGTTCAAAAAGGGAAGTTTGAGGTGAAAGTGAGTGGTACAGGTACAATTCAGCCGGTTACATCTGAAGATATTAAGTCAGCCATTAACAATAATGAAATTGACGAAGTTTTAGTTTCAGCTGGCGAATCTGTAAAAAGCGGTGAGGAATTAATTACTTTCACAGACGGAAGTGACCCGATTACTGCACCGGCAGATGGGGTCATTACTACCATTGCAGTCTCAAATGGGGAACGGGTCCAGTCAGGACAAGTTGTTGCCCATCTGACAAACTATAACTTTTTGAAAACAATAGCTTCCATTGATGAGCTTGATATTCCAAAAGTTCAGGCAGGCCAACCTGCAACAATAAAAGTAAATGCCCTTCCTGATCAAACTTTTACAGGGAAAGTTACTGCGATTGCCAATGAAGGGACATCAACAAATGGTGTTTCCAGCTTTGATGTCACCGTCTCAATTGATAATCCTAAAAATTTAAAAGTGGGCATGAGTACGGAAACAAGTATTTTAACAGCCAGTAAAAATGATGCTCTCTATGTACCTCTTGATGCCGTACATACAGTAAATGGGCAGAAATTTGTAATGTTGGCTGCAGAAAATCCTGATCAGACTCAATCAAATAATCAGGGAACGGGACAAAACTTCTCCAGAAATCGAGTTATGGTTAAAACCGGCCTGGCAAATGAGGACTATGTAGAAATTACCCAGGGTTTAACAGAAGGGCAAACTGTCCGCCTGCCGAATCTCGCGTCCAGCAGCACATCCGGTCAATTTGGAAGCGGAAGAGGAATGATGTTTGGCGGTATGGGCGGCATGAATCGGAGTGGTTTTGGTGGCGGCATGGGTAACCGCAATCGTAGTGGAGGAGGAAATTCAGGTGGAAGGAGTGGTAATTAATGAGCACGCCCCTGATCCAGATTTCCAGTCTAATGAAATCCTATAAACTTGGGGGAGAGACTGTTCATGCTTTGAACAATGTCTCACTTAACATTGATAAAGGTGAGTTTTTAGCTATTATTGGTCCGTCGGGATCTGGAAAGTCTACCCTGATGAATATGATTGGCTGTCTTGACCGCCCAGATTCAGGAGAGTATCTTCTTGACGGGAAAGCAATCGGAAAGATGAACGATAATGATCTAGCGACAATTCGCAACCAAAAAATTGGTTTTATTTTTCAAAACTTTAATTTGCTGACTAAGCTTACAGCTCTTGAGAATGTTGAACTGCCGCTTATCTACAGCGGGGTATCTGCAAAAGAGCGGCGGGAGATGGCACTACAATCATTAACGAAAGTGGGTTTGAAAGACAGGTCAGGCCATTTGCCCACCCAGCTTTCAGGCGGACAGCAGCAGCGGGTGGCAATTGCCAGGGCACTAGTCGGAAATCCTTCTATACTATTGGCCGATGAACCGACTGGAGCACTTGATAGTAAAACAAGCGCAGAAATACTTCAGCTGATGCAGGGCCTGAATGAATTGGGTCATACCATTATATTAATCACGCATGATTTGTCCATTGCAAAGCAGGCAAAAAGAATGGTTCGCATCCAGGATGGACAACTGTTTGAGAATGAGGGTGAACAAATTGGCAATTTTGCAATCTATTAAAATGGCCCTTCGCAGTATAAAGGGTAATAAACTACGTTCAGCCCTGACAATGCTTGGTATTATTATCGGTGTTTCCTCTGTGATTGTTCTTATTTCAATTGCCCAGGGTTCGACTTCAAATGTGACAAGCCAAATCAATAATTTGGGCACAAACCTAATAACCCTCAACACTTTTGGTACAGAACTTTCCTTAACCGAAGACAAGATTGACAAACTGGGAAAATTAGATGGTGTGAAGGCTTTATCACCTGTTGTGTCAGGTCGGGTAACAGTGAAAAAAGAGAAAACTTCAGCCCAGACTACACTCACTGGAACTAATTCCGCATATGGAACGGTCCGTAATACAAATGTTAGCCAAGGAAGATTTCTTACCGATTTAGATAACGAATACAGACAAAAAATAGCAGTACTTGGGGCAACAACTGCTGAAACCTTCTTTGGATCAGATAACCCGGTAGGGCAATACATTCAGGTAAATGGAACATCCTTTAAGGTGGTTGGTGTCCTTGCTTCTAAAGGAAGCTCAATGGGGCAAAGCGGTGATGATGTTGTCATCGTTCCGTTAAGCACTGCTGAACGTTTGACCAAGACAACAAGCATTAATCAAGTCTATCTTCAGGGAAAAGAAAAGCAGGATATGAATCTTGTTATGGCTGAGGTACAAAATGCGATGGCAAACATGTATCCTAATAAAACGGACAGCTATAGTATCATGAACCAGCAGGATTTAATGAATACGATGAGCTCTGTTTCCAACACAATGACCATGATGCTTGGCGGAATTGCAAGTATCTCCCTGTTAGTAGGCGGCATTGGCATCATGAATATCATGCTTGTATCTGTTTCCGAAAGGACAAAAGAGATTGGCATCCGGAAAGCGATTGGTGCAAAAAGGCGTGATATTCTGCTTCAATTTTTAATTGAATCTGTAGTCTTAAGTGCAATGGGAGGCATTATCGGTATTTTATTAGGCCTTGGTGTTGGAAAGATATTAGGCTCTACATTGCAAATGACTGTTACCTTCTCAAGCTCAGTCGTGATGTTCTCGTTCCTGTTTTCACTTATTGTTGGGGTCGTCTTTGGTGTCTTTCCAGCCAATAAAGCTTCAAAATTAAATCCGATTCAAGCATTACGATATGAATAATCAATAATCGGCTGGGAAGATTTCCAGCCGGTTATTTTTTCTGTAGAAACTTGGGACCAATATGGAATTTGAATTATAAACTGATCCTGCTTCAAACTTTATTAAAGACAATTACCCACCTGTTTCTTTTCAATTTGTCCTTAAGAAGGCTTATTAAAGACATATAGGGGCTTTTTTTCTTTTTGTTTGTCTTCAACAAGGTTAAATAAAGATCAAATTACACTTTTTTACTATTAGTTTTGAGTGCTTAAAGACATTCAATCGCAATCATTCTATGAGATTGTCCTCAAATGGGCGCATTAAAGACAAACCCAATCTCTTTTTCTATCAGTTTGTCCTCAATGAGATATGACCCTCATACTGTTAGTAATCCTATTTCAGAAAAAAATTAATGGAATTTTAATATTGAATTAATAATTAATGGGTATAGTAGGGCAGCAGTAGAGTAATTACTTATTTCATAATGGTGGAAGTTAAAGGTGTATGAGTATGGTGTATGGGAGAAGTCTTAACAAGGAAAAAAAGCATTTGTGGATCGCTTGGGTCCTATTAGCAGTTTATCTTTCTCCTATGTTTATTCTTGGGGAAAATTCCCACATTAGAGTACATGACAATCTCGACTCTAATATTGCCTGGTATAAAGTTCTTAAGGATACAGGGGAGTTATTTTCTCCTATGAACAGTACTCTCCCGCAAATTGTTAATGGTCTTCCGCCAATGAGTTCGGAACCGAATTCAGCGGAATCGAGTGGCTGCATGAAATTTTCCCTTCGATGCTTGCATACTCAATCAGCCAGGCAATTACAAGAGTATTTGCCTTCATTGGTATGTATGTACTGTTAAAAAAACATTTTATCAAAGAATCGGACGCATACCTAATTCGTGTCTGGGTATCACTTGCTTTTGCTATAACCCCTTTCTGGCCATCCGGAATGTTAAGCACTTTAGGAATGCCGCTTGCGCTTTGGGCTTTTTTAAATATAAGGAATGGCCAGGGCAAGCAAGAAAGAATGGCTAACTCTCCTTCTTCTCCCGCTTTATTCAAGCTTTGTATTGGGATTTTTCTTATTTTTGACAGGGATGGGGCTTCTGTGGCTTAGGGACCTGCTTGTCAGAAAAAAGTGGAATTGGCCATTCTTATTGAGCATTGGGCTAATGATTCTTATGTATTTAATAATTGAATATCGGCTGGTATACTCACTTGTGATTCCTGAAGAACCGACAAGCAGAGACGATTTTAGAGAATCCAAGAACAATTTAGTTGAGACTTTTCTCCTTGTTTTTAAAAACTATTTTTGGGGACACACCCATGTTATGACAGTGCATACCTTTGTCATTGTCCCATTGAGCTTCATAGCTTTGTGGAAGTTCTGTAGTTCCAAACGGGAAGTGAAAAACAGTTACTTTGTACCACTTTTTATATTGAACTTTATTTTATCGGGTTGGTATGCTTTTTGGTTTTATAAAGGCTGGGAACCTATTAAAGAGCAGGTTTCTATACTAAGAACTTTTAACTTTTCACGTTTTCACTTTCTCAGCCCAATGATTATTTATCTGTTATTTGCTGACGGGGCATTTATTCTTTATCAGTTGGGGCAGGGATGGAGGAAGGCTGTAAAGTGGTTCCTGGTTCTGCAGCTATTAATCTTATTTGGCTGTAACCCTGAAATCTATTATCGTATAGCAGGAACTCCATCATTTTAGGAGTTTTATGCTGTTCATCAATTTGAAGAGATCAAGAATTTCATTGGAAAACCACAGTCTTCCTATCGTGTAGCATCCATAGGATTGCATCCAGCCATTGCACAATATAATGGTTTTTTACACCCTTGATACATACAACAATTATTATCTTTTGAGCTACAAACGCAAGTTTAGAAAAATCATAAGCAAAGAATTAGACAAAAACGCAGACTTGAAGACTTATTTTGATGATTGGGGAGGCAGATGCTATTTTTTTGTTAATGAACTTGGGGAAATCTATGACTTTGAAAAAGGCTCAAGAAAAACAATTAAGCATCTTCAGTTAAATATTAATCAATTTAAAAAGATGGGTGGAAGATATATTTTTTCCGCTGTTCCTATTTTAAACAGCAGAGATAATAATTTGGTGCTTGTGAGGACTTTTAACGATAAGGACTCTGCATGGAAAATCTATCTCTATTCTGTAAAAAAGGGTTGAAAGCAAATGATAGATAAAACTAGACCAGTATTAACAATTGTAGTTCCATGCTATAACGAAGAGGAAGTTTTACCAGAGACAATAAAACAGCTATCTCAGTTGTTACAAGATTTAATTGAAGATAAACTCGTATCCTATAAAAGCAGCCTTCTTTTTGTAGATGACGGCAGCCGGGACAGAACTTGGGAGATTATCGAAACTGAAAATCAAAAAAATAGTTATGTTAAAGGATTGAATCTTGCAAGAAATGCTGGTCATCAGAATGCATTGCTTGCGGGTTTAATGGCTGCAAAGGAACAATCCGACTGTACAGTATCGATCGATGCTGACCTGCAGGATGACATCTCTGTTATACGGACATTTGTAGAGAAATACTGGCAAGGAAACGATATTGTGTATGGAGTACGTGATAAAAGAGATACAGATACATTTTTTAAAAGGAATACGGCTTTGGGATATTACAGGTTTATGAAAAAATTAGGAATTAACCTTGTGCCAAATCATGCCGATTTCCGCCTGATGAGCAAGAGGGCGCTTGAAGAATTGGAGAAATACCAGGAAAAAAATTTATTTTTAAGGGGTATTATTCCACTAATTGGATTTTCTTCTGCTGAAGTTTATTATGACCGCAAGGAGAGATTGGCCGGGGAATCGAAATATCCCTTAAAGAAGATGCTTGCCTTTGCGCTTGATGGAATTACATCCTTTAGTGTTGCTCCTATACGCATCGTTACTCTGATTGGCTTTGGTGTATTCCTATTTAGTATTATGGCAGGATGCTATGCTATCATTGAAAAAATATTAGGACATACAGAATCCGGATGGACATCCCTAATCATATCCATCTGGCTCATTGGAGGTTTACAATTAATAGGTATTGGCGTAATTGGGGAATACATCGGTAAAATTTTTAGTGAAGTAAAAGGCAGGCCGAAATACGCCATACAAACGGATTTATATTCCAAAAAGGAAAAAAAACCTGCTCATGTAGGAAAACCAGAACTTCTGGTTGCAAGGAATAAGTAAACCAAAAACCCGCCGTAAAAAGCCGGTTTATTTTGGCTTAATCAGAATTTATATCCATAAATTCTGAAAGCATAAGCAAAACTTAGGAATCCGCCAAAAAGAACTTGGCGGATTCCTAGTTTTTCTAATGTTAATTAAATTAATTCAGCTTCGTTTTCCGAAAAAGACTCTTGTTCCTGGTCCGCGGGCTCTTCATGGCACCATGCATTACAAACAAATTTGGAATTTGCGGTTAGCCAGTATTGGGCTTCCTGTTTTTCAAAGAGGCTTCTATGCTGGAGAAACAAACGCTTGGCAAAGGGGAGCTTAACTTCATTTATCGATTCGTTGATTAACTGAATGATCTTCTTTTCAGTGTTTGTAAGGGTATTATTAATGCCTATACCTGTTTCTTTTTCCTGTTGAATAATCTTAACAAATTGTTTCGCATTATCATTTAGCATTTGATAGTTTTTCGTCTCGATTATTCGTTCCCATTCCCTTAGGATCAATTGGCGAAGTTCGGGAAATTTTCGCTGTACGGACATGCGATTAGCAAGAAGAATCATACTTTCAATTTTCAAAATTAACACTCCAGGCACATGGGATATAGGTTCATATTACTATGTTATACAGTATAAAGGACCTAGTCAAATAAATTTTTAAAAGATTCTTAAATTAAGGAAATAGGGATAAGAGATTTTATTTATTTTAAAAAAAGTTTACAATGAGGTTGATTTAACAAATTAATATAAAAATGGAAGAAGTGAGTTATTTGAAAAAGATATTTCTTGGACTAGCTCTTGTCGCCGGAATGCTTGCAGGATGTGCCGGAGGTAACGAACAGGAAAAAAACGGAAATACCAAACCTTTAGAGCCAATTGAAGTTACTGTTATTACACCGGATAAAATAAGTCCAAATGAAGAGGTTCAAATAAAGGCTGAAGTTACCCAAGGAAAGGATAAGGTAGATGACGCCAAAGAAGTTAAGTTTGAAATTTGGAAAAATGGTACTGAAAACCATACCATGACTTCAGGAAAAAATGAGGGTAAAGGTGTCTATTCTGCGGCTTATACCTTTAAAGAAAGTGGAACTTATTCCATCACCTCTCATGTTACAGCGCGTGATATGCACTCCATGCCTACCAAGCAGGTTACAGTGGGAATGACGAGTGGCGAAGAAGCAGAGCACCATGATGACCATGACCATCATTCGGACACCGACATTTCTATTGCACTTGAGGGAAACAAGGTATTCCCTTTAAATAAGGAAGTAACTATGACCGCCTTAATTAAGCAAAAGGATGTACCATTAACAGGTGCAAATATTACATTTGAAGTTTGGCGCGGAGAAGAACAGAAGCATGAATGGATCGATGCCAAAGAGGACGGAAATGGTAAATACAGCATTAACAAGACTTTTTCCAATACAGGAATGTTCCATGTGCAAGTCCATGTAAAAAAGGGAGAACTGCACGAGCATAATGTTATTATGTTTGATGTGAAATAAAGAAATAACAAAAGGCTGCCAGGATAGGCAGCCTTTGTTGTTTTATAGAGAGAATTTTTTGAGAAGCTGTTCCAGATGTTCAGCTGTACTGGCTAAAACTTCAGCATTTGCTGTTACTTCCTCAAGAGAAGCTAACTGTTCTTCCCTGGACGCCGAGACTTTTTGAGTGGCAGCAGCTGTTTCCTCAGCAACGTTTTTGATGGAATCAACCGAGGTTAAAATCTGAACTGCATTCTCGGCCATTTCTCCTACAGAACTATTTACTTCTGTAATTTGCGCTTCAACAGCATGTACAACATCCTGAATTTTTGAAAATGCATCTCCAGCGGAGCGAACTACATTAATTCCATCAGTGATTTGTTTTACTAAAGAAAGCTTAAGTTTCTTTAGTTTTCTTCATTAAAATTAAAAGGGCCGCAAAAATGTCTACAGCCTTTAGATTTTTATTAGCCCCTGCCTGCCTGAAAGCCTGGGTATTTGGTCATTCCGCCATCTGCAAAAAGGGTAATTCCGGTAACATAACTGGCTTCATCTGATGCCAGCCAGGCAGCAGCAGCTGCTATTTGTTCCGGCTTGCCGATGTAACCCATCGGAATAAGTTCTTCTACGCCTGCCTTGAGTTTAGGATCTGCAAATTTTTCCGCGTTAATCGGTGTATCAATTGCCCCTGGGCCAATACTATTTACTCTTATACCTTTTGGAGCAAATTCAAGAGCCAGGGTTTCAGACATAAGTTTGATTCCACCTTTACTGGCAGCATAATGCACAAAATGTGGCCATGGGATCATTTCATGAACACTCGACATATTAATGACAGATCCTTTAATATCATTTGCAATCATATAATCAATTGCTTCTCTGCATCCCAGAAAAGCTCCGGTTAAATTGGTTGCAATGACTTTATTCCAATCATCTAAGGTTAAATCTTCGGAAGGAACTTCGTTTTCCATTCCAGCATTATTAATCATGACATCTAATCGTCCAAACTTTGAAACAGCTTCCTGGACTAGTTTTTTTACATCTTGTTCCTTTGTTACATCACCTTGGACTGCTATTGCATCTCCTCCAAGTTCGTTGATCTGTTGAATGATTCCTTCAACTGCAGGATCATCCTTTTTAAAATAATTGATGACAATTTTAGATTTTTCTTTTCCGAACCGAATAGCCATTGCTTTTCCAAGTCCAGTTGAGGCTCCGGTTATGATAACCACTTTATCTTTTAGTTCAGGGTACATATAAAAACAACCTCCTTATTTTTTCGTGAATCCAAGTAAAACGCCACCTAAAATAACGAGAATGCAGCCGATGATGACAAAGATGATTTGTCTTTTGGATTTCTTTTCATGAAGTAAAAAGATACCGCCAAGAGTAGAAATAATAATCCCTGTCTGGGAAAGTGAAAAGCTTGTTGCTACTCCAATCCTGGGAAGCGAAAGCAGGAGTCCCAAATTTCCTGCTCCCCATATTAATCCCGTAATAATATTGCGAACCGCATACTTATTAAAAGGTTTGTGGCGGTAGGTTAATACAAAGGCTCCAACCATCATTCCTGTTGCCTGAGGAAGGAGAACAGCCCACCCGTTAAAATTAAACCAACGGATTATTAAGACATATGCAAGGAAACCGGCTGTGGAAATGAGGAGTACCACGATTCCCTTTTTCGTATTGCCTTTATTTTCTTTAGCATTATCCTTATCCCTTATCGCAGTAAAGATAACTCCAGTAATGATCAGAAGAATGGCGATAATCCCTAAAATAATAACAGTCTTAGTTGTCCATTCTTTAAATACTAAAACTCCAAAGAGAGTTGTAGCGACAAGCTGCATTCCTGTTGAAAGCGGAACCGTTTTGGAAACACCCAGATACTTTACAGCCCCAAGCTGGTTCCGTTGTCCTACAGCCCAGAAAATTCCTGAAAGAAAACCAACTATCATGATTGATGCTGATAGATGAGGATGGACAAAAAGATACAAAACAACAGAAAAAATAAGGGCCCCAATCGTAATTCCGAATGTTTGACTGTATGCATCGCCACCCAGCTTAACACTTACCAAAACAATACTTCCCCAGCAAACAGCGGGTATTAGGGCTAATAAAATACCAGTCAATATACTAACCTTCTTTCAAATGGCTTTAAATTATTGTTTCCTGGGCAGCGATTCTTTACTCGAAAAATCTTAATAGAGCAGGATAGATCCTTCTACATTAAGAAACGCAGGTGAATCGTTATATCAATATAACTCTAAGTTTGTAAACGTTTTCTTTGGTCGTGGATGTGTGTTTTTCAAATAAATAAAAACGCTTATTTTATTGGCTTTAATTTGATTTATAAGTTTATATAACATTTCATTGTTTGTTCAATATTTCACAATCAATTATTCCTTAACCGTGATATGATGAAACCATAAAGGAACAAGGAGTGATTTAAATGATGCTTTGTGAATGGAAAACCTTTAGCACTGACTCTGAGATATTTACACTTGATACCTTTGAAGATGTAATTGGTGATGAATTTGAGGCGATGATGTTTAAAGAAAGTGAAGAAATTCCAGCCTACATCTGGACCGTAAATTTTGTGGTTATTGTAAAGAGATGCTCAAAAGTGTTTACCGATATTTATTTTGAAAAAATACCTCGTAATCCAGTCTGCGAATAGTATAGTTGATGAAAAAGAAAAATGAACTTTTTTTCTAAATTATCATGTGAAAGCATTCACAAATAATTTTTATGGAGGGTTTATAATAGCTGCCCCAATAACAACAATAAGAAAAGAAAATGTTTCTGAGATGGTTGATAGGTTAGTAGATAATGGTCTAAAAGTATTGAGTGAATTCCGTGAGTTTGATCAGGAAATGATTGATGAAATTGTTCAGCAGATGGCATTAGCAGGACTTGATCAGCATATGCCTTTGGCTAAGCTGGCCGTTGAGGAAACCAAGCGGGGCGTATATGAGGATAAGATTATCAAAAATATGTTCGCAACAGAATATGTATACCATAATATCAAATACAATAAGACAGTTGGCATAATCAATGAAAATGAACACGAAGGGATACTTGAAATTGCAGAGCCTGTAGGGGTTGTAGCAGGAGTGACTCCTGTAACAAATCCAACATCCACCACAATGTTCAAGGCACTCATAGCCATAAAAACCAGAAACCCGATTATTTTTGCTTTCCACCCCTCTGCCCAGAAATGCAGCAGCGAAGCAGCAAGAGTTCTGAGAGACGCAGCGGTTAAAGCCGGAGCGCCCAAAAATTGTATCCAATGGATTGAAAAGCCTTCCCTTGAAGCAACACAGGCCCTAATGAACCATTCAAGGATATCGCTTATCTTGGCTACTGGGGGAGCTGGAATGGTTAAATCAGCATACAGTTCTGGAAAGCCAGCCCTCGGGGTAGGTCCCGGAAATGTTCCTTGTTATATCGAAAAATCGGCTAACCTTCAGGAGGCGGTAAACGATTTAATCCTTTCTAGTACGTTTGATAACGGAATGATTTGTGCTTCCGAACAGGCTGTTATCATAGATAAGGAGATTTATACAGAGGTAAAAAAAGAAATGAGCAGCAATAGCTGCTATTTCTTAAAGGAAGAAGAAAAGCAGCTTGTTGAAAGGCTTGTTATTGATGAGCAATCATGTGCAGTTAATGCAGAGATTGTTGGTATGCCAGCTTGGAAAATTGCAGAGATGGCAGGTGTAACAGTACCTGAATCCACTAAAATTTTGGTAGCTGAATTAAAAGGTGTTGGACCTCAATATCCTCTTTCCAGGGAAAAGCTTAGCCCTGTTCTCGCCTGTTATAAGGTTAACGGACTTGAAGAAGGACTAAAGAGAGCGGAAGAAATGCTGGAGTTTGGCGGTTTGGGCCATTCAGCTGTAATCCATACAAAAGATGATAAAGCAATAGAGGCATTCGGTCTCAGAATGAAAGCAGGACGAATTATAGTCAACGCTCCGTCATCCCAGGGAGCAATCGGAGATATTTATAATGCCTATATGCCTTCTTTGACACTTGGCTGTGGTACGTATGGAGGGAACTCTGTTTCAACAAACGTAGGTGCTATCCACTTGATTAACGTAAAAAAAGTAGCAAAAAGGAATGTTAACATGCAGTGGTTTAAAGTTCCTTCCAAGATTTATTTTGAGAAAAATTCCACTCAATATCTCGCGAAGATGCCAAATATCTCTAAAGCCTTTATTGTAACAGACCCTGGCATGGTGAAATTGGGTTATGTTGATCGTATTCTTTACTATTTGCGCAAACGCCCGGACTATGTGCATTGTGAAGTTTTCTCTGACGTAGAACCTGATCCATCTATAGAAACGGTTCGTAAGGGTGCCGAGATGATGGACAAATTCCAGCCAGATGTCATTATTGCTCTTGGCGGCGGATCTGCAATAGATGCTGCTAAAGGAATGTGGCTATTTTACGAGTATCCGGATTCTGAATTCTTCGGTTTGAAGCAGAAGTTTTTGGATATTAGAAAACGAATTGTGAAGTATCCGCACTTGGGAGAAAAGGCTCAGTTCGTTGCTATACCGACAACTTCTGGCACTGGTTCAGAAGTCACGTCATTCTCAGTTATTACCGATAAGGAAGCAAACATAAAATATCCTCTGGCAGATTATGAACTAACACCGGATGTAGCAATTATCGATCCACAGTTTGTTATGACAGTTCCTAAACATATCACCGCTGATACAGGTATGGATGTACTAACTCACGCAATTGAGGCCTACGTGTCCTGTATGGCCAATGATTTTACAGATGGGCTGGCAATGAAAGCTATCCAACTAGTGTTTGAATATCTGCCATGAGCTTATAAAAATGGTAATGATGAATTGGCACGCGAAAAGCTTCATAATGCATCAACTATTGCGGGAATGGCGTTTGCAAATGCTTTCCTTGGAATTAACCACAGCCTTGCACATAAGCTTGGGTCGGAATTCCATATCGCGCACGGACGTGCAAATTCTATTCTTTTGCCGCATGTCATCCGTTATAATGCTTCTAAACCAAAGAAGTTTACCGCATTCCCAAAATACAATCATTTTGTTGCGGATAAGCGTTATGCTGAAATTGCAAAAGTACTGGGCCTTCCGGCAGCAACAGCTGAAGAAGGAGTAGAGAGCCTAGTTCAAGCCATTATAAAGTTAGCCAAAGAACTTGATATTCCTATGAGCATTGAATCAAATGGAGTTGAAAATTCATTATTTGAAAGCAGAGTCGAATTCTTGGCTGAACGTGCCTTTGAAGACCAATGCACAACGGCTAATCCGAAATTGCCTCTTGTAACAGAACTTGCTGAGATCTACCGCCTTGCTTACAAGGGGTTATAAGACTTATTACCCGAAACCAGTCCTGCTAAAAAGGACTGGTTTTTTTTTAGGCTTTGTTAATCTTGCATGTTGATTTCCGATCCCGGCGCTCGCTTTCCGCGGGCGGTCCGGGAGCCTCCTCGGCGCTATGCACCTGCGGGGTCTCCCTTGGACTGCTATTCCCGCAGGACATTGAATAGCTCCCTTGAAATCGCCCACGCACGAAGGAAATGCGATAGCGTTTCCGAGGAGTCTCGCGCCTTTTGCTTCAATCAAATTAAGGAAAGATCAACAATGGGCTTTAACCGATAGCATGGCAAAAAAATTGTACATAAATGAATGAAATAACAGTTATCCGCAGTTATTTCAGGATAGAGACTTTTTTAATAGGAATAAACTACTAGGTAAAGGTACTATAAAGTAAATAGTATTGAACACTTATCTTAATATCGTTAGAATATGATTTACAGAGATAAAAGAGATGCGTGGTGATTTTTTTTTGAAAATGGATGATACTGACAGAAAAATACTTAACCTTCTCACTGAAAATGGGAGAATTTCCTTTGCCGATATTGGGAAAGAACTAAATTTATCTCGTGTAGCTGTTCGTGAGAGAGTAAATCGAATGGAAGAAAGCGGGATAATAGAAAAGTTTAGTGTGGTTATTAATTCAGAGGCAGTGGGTAAAAATGTTTCGGCTTTTTTTGAAGTGGACTGTGAGCCCCAATACCTTGTCTCAGTTGCTGAGAGTCTGGCAAACAACCCAAATGTTGCAAGCTGTTATCAAATGACGGGGCCTAGTACTCTCCATATGCATGTTCTGGTGGAGGATTTTGCTTCGCTTGAAAAATTTATTAATAATGAGTTATATGCAGTTGAAGGCATCGATCGGGTCGAAAGCCAAATCATGCTGAGAAGATTCAAAAGCCGGACAGGACTAAAGCTATAAATAAACGATTCTAAATCCCTGGGAGACTATATTCTTTAAGGGGATTTTTTTTTTGTAGTTAAGCAACCTACCAATTTAGATTAAATTATATATAAAATATCTAGACAATTATCAGAATTTAAATTAAAATCAAAAATAATTTAATAATTATTACGTTTGTTAATGTCAATGTAAATTAAGCTTAACAAACGTAAGTTATAACGATGTGGTTCCAACAGTTGGAAAGGAGTGGGAGTTAAGGGGATTGTCCTATTAATATATTTTAAAAGTAATTACTTGTTGAAAAGGGAAATAAAGATAGAATCTGTCAGCAGGGTAATTTGCCAAGTCCGGCTGATCCACCGGCCGGCTGTCCTTTCCACACCCGCTGTCCTATTGCATCTGAACGCGTTACATTAGAAAAAGCAGGAGTGGAGGCAAAATAAACATGACACTTTATTGCCTGCCATATAATTTTTTAATAAAAAAGAAAATTTGCAATATGGACTTCTATGCAGAAGGACATTTGACCGCTAAAATAAATATTATACGGAAGTCGAAGGTTCTGGGGAAGAAATACCGTGAATCTTCTATTATATGTATCCTGGTTAAAAAGAAAAATAGAATTGAGACGAGGAGACGACTATGCCAAATTTTGATGCACTAACTTATCCGTATGCTTCTCAGCGTATGATGTCTATTGCAAGAAAAGGAATGGTAGCAACATCACAGCCACTTGCTGCCCAGGCAGGGCTGGATATTTTAAAAAAGGGCGGAAATGCCATTGACGCAGCTATTGCAACTGCTGCTTGTCTAACAGTAGTAGAGCCAACTTCTAATGGTATAGGCGGCGATGCATTTGCTTTAGTTTGGACAAAAGGTGAATTACATGGATTAAATGCAAGCGGGCCTGCTCCACAGGGACTTAACATTGAAGCGGTTAAAGAACTTGGACATGAATCCATGCCTACTTTTGGGTGGCTTCCAGTTACCGTGCCAGGTGCACCAAGCGCATGGGCTGCTCTGTCTGAACGGTTTGGTAAGCTGCCACTTAGAGAAGTTCTTGAACCTGCTATTCAGTATGCTGAAAATGGTTACCCTATTTCTCCGATACTGGGCAAGTATTGGAAAAGAGCTGCGCAAATCTTTAAGACTCGTCTTAAAGGGGAAGAATTTGAGAATTGGTTTAAAACATTTACAAAAGAAGGAAAAGCTCCGGAAATCGGGGAGATGTGGAGTTCTCCTGAACATGCGGCTACTCTTCGAGAAATCGGGGAAACTGGTGCAGAATCCTTTTACCGCGGAAGCCTTGCTAATAAAATAGATGAGTTCTCACGCCAGCATGGAGGATTTTTACGCAAAGAAGATCTGGCTGCTTTCCGTCCAGAGTGGGTAAAACCTATCCGTGTGAATTACCGTGGATACGATGTATGGGAAATTCCGCCGAATGGTCAGGGACTTGTTGCCCTAATGGCATTAAATACCCTTAAGAACTTCGATTTTGCTGAGAAGGATTCCGCAGATACATATCATAAACAAATCGAAGCGATGAAACTTGCCTTTGCTGATGGAAAGAAGTACATTACACAAAGAGACAAAATGGCTGTAGATACCGAACAGCTTCTTAACAGTGAATATGGAAAACTCCGCGGCAATCTGATTGGTGAAGAAGCACTTATTCCGGAACCGGGAACTCCGCCATCAGGAGGTACCGTTTATCTCGCTACTGCAGACGGAGAAGGAAATATGGTTTCCTTTATTCAATCAAACTATATGGGATTTGGTTCTGGTATTGTCGTTCCTGGTACAGGAATCGGGCTGCAAAATCGTGGCCATGATTTCTCCCTTAATCCAGAGGATGCAAACAGACTTGAACCAGGCAAAAAGACATATCATACCATCATACCGGGCTTCCTGACTAAAGGCGACCAGCCTGTGGGGCCATTTGGAGTAATGGGCGGATATATGCAGCCGCAGGGCCATGTACAGGTTGTGATGAACACAGTAGATTTCCATTTGAATCCTCAATCAGCTCTTGATGCGCCAAGATGGCAATGGGTGGCAGGGAAAACAGTTGAAGTAGAAAGATCACTTCCAGCTCATATTGCAGAGGCGCTTGCCAGAAGAGGACATGACATCAAGGTTACAGTGGATTCTGGAGGCTTCGGACGTGGTCAAATCATCTGGCGCGACCCGGAAACAGGAGTCCTTTACGGAGGAACAGAACCAAGAACAGACGGATCGATAGCATCCTGGTAAGAAGAAAATGACGTCAATAAAAGGATCTGATAGAAATGAAACAATGGCATCTTTTTCTGGCATTTTTTAGGCCGGGCATACTTGGGTATGGGGGAGGACCTTCCTCTATACCGCTTGTCCATAAGGAAGTTGTGGGAAAATACAAATGGATGAGCGATGAGGAGTTTGGAGATGTACTGGCATTAGCAAATATGCTTCCAGGACCGATTGCCACAAAACTTGCCGGATATATAGGATACCGTATTGGCGGACCAATAGGGTTAATAAATGCCGTACTGGCATCGGTTTTACCAACAATAT
Organism: Neobacillus terrae; assembly: GCF_011393025.1. Classification (GTDB taxonomy): domain Bacteria; phylum Bacillota; class Bacilli; order Bacillales; family Cytobacillaceae; genus Neobacillus_A; species Neobacillus_A terrae. The sequence continues at coordinate 79,173 of NZ_JAAOEO010000015.1, forward strand.
TGTTAATGATTTTATTCATGACAACACTAACATCTTCAAAGGAACAGCCTTGGGTTCTGGGGATGACCAAAGCGGTAGTCCCAGTTGTAGGAGTAATGCTGGCAGTGTTAACCTGGCAGTTTTATCAAAACGGACGGAAAGCTATGGGATGGAAAGGAAACCTTCTTCTCGTGGCGGTAAGTCTGATTGTCATGAAATTTCTAAATATTCATCCAGGGATTTTGATTGCTGCCTTGCTGATTCTTGCAGTGGCAGGACCTGAAAAAAAAAAGCAAAAGGTTCAGATTAAAGAAGCTGCTGGATCGAAAGGGAAGGCGGTATAGTAATGCTTTATTGGAAAATATTTCTCGCTTTTTTCATTCCGGGGATCCTTGGGTACGGTGGCGGTCCATCTTCCATTCCTCTTATTGAAAATGAGGTTGTGGACCGTTATGGCTGGCTTTCGACCAAAGGGTTTAGTGAGGTTTTAGCTCTTGCTAACTCGCTCCCAGGACCGATTGCTACAAAGATGGCTGGCTATATCGGTTATCAGGAGGGTGGAATTCTGGGAGCAATTGTTGGTGTGTTTGCTTCAGTTGCCCCTTCCCTTATTTTAATGATTGCCCTTTTGAGTCTGTTGTACAAATATAAGGATTCTCCGAGGGTTAAAAAGATGACTACCTACGTAAGACCCGCAATAGCAGTTATGCTGGGAGTCATTGCCTATCAATTTTTAAGGGATTCCTCATTGGATATTGGTTTATGGCAGACATTATTTTTAGCAGCCGCCAGCTATATTCTGATGGAGAAAATAAAAGTACATCCTGCGCTCGTTATCCTGGTCGCCTTGGGCTATGGTGCAGTTTTTCTAAGATAAAAATGATTAACCGGTCTCAAAAGTGGGACCGTTTTTTTTATGCGGAGAATCTTGTAATCTCCCCTCTTGGGAATTAATTAATGGAAACCGGCTCTAAAAGTTCTCAATAAGCATCTTGAGAAAAAACGGATATAGGAGCGGGGCGGTCAAAGCTTCTCAATAATCTCCTGGAAAAGGAGACAAAGGACTTCTCAGTTCATGTTGGGTGCTTCCTAGAATGAGATGCAGAATGCTTATTTTAAAAAGCAATGTTTAATTCATTGGCAGACAGTATGAACTTTGCCTTTTCGGGAACCATAAAGTATTCCTAGGTATTAATAGGGTCTATGATCATATATCTTACTTATGAACTTTCTAAGGCATTGAGTCGGAAGAAAATTAATAAGATTTCCATGATGGTCACATTAAAGGCGGGGAATGATTACATAAAAAACGAGCATCCCTCTGGGATGCTCGTTTTTTATATTAATTGATTTATATTCTTTTAGCGCCGACGAAACGTGGCTTCCAGTAAGAGTTGCTTGTAGATGCAATTGATACACCTTTTGAAGTAGCAGCCTGGATCATTTTACCGCCGCCAATATAGATAGATACATGAGTTGGTCTTGAAGCTTTGTTTGGAGCAAAGAACATTAGGTCACCGAATGCTAGAGATCTTACTTTATAACCTTTTGTGTAATACATTTGTGAAGCTGTTCTTGGCAGAACTTTACCTGCTCTTCCGTAAGAATACTTTACAAGACCGGAGCAGTCGAAGCCTGAAGGAGTCATTCCGCCCCATCTATAATGAACACCTAAGTATGATTTAGCAACAGAAACTGCTTTTGTATGATAATAAGCTGCTTCACTTTTATGTGGCAAAACGGCAGAAGTGGCGATGGAAGTGGCAAGAATTGTGAAAGCTAAAATTTTCTTTAACATTGTTGTTTTCCCCCTACGTCATGTTGATAAACCTACTTTACTATAAAAACTTAACATTAATATAACTAGAATATTACTATTAGATTACACGACTAGTAAATTATTCTACTTATGGAATATTATAGTTGAATAATATGAAAACGCTTAAAATTTATAAATAAAAGGAAAAAGCCTCCAAATTGGAGACTTCAAAGAAAATCTAGTTAGCAGTTTAAAAAAATCCTATTGTAATTAAAACTCATCCTATTCATTTTAAGAGGCTGAGTTTTTCTCCAAAAAAGATAATAGGCTGCAATGGTGGTAATTAACTGCACTTAATTTATCAATTGTTGCTAACTGGATACTTTGCCTGTTTCGAGTGCCAAAAACTAAACTCCCAGGAAGTAACTCCCGCACCCCCTCTTAACACAATAAACACAAGGTCTTCTTCTCTCCTAAAAGAAGTTGCTTCAATATACTCGGAGAAAATAAAAGTCGAATACTGTTATGCTGGCAGGATAGCTTGCCAGAAAGAAAAACGACGCCAATTCGGATATTGAATTGTATGTGTTTCGGGATACACCTCCAACAGATAATAATCGTAGGGTCTTATCATCCTTTTGAGGAAGGGGCAGAAGATTACGAAATAAATAGTATTAAAATAAAAGTAAGCAGTTTTTTAAAGACAATAATGGAGAAATTTATCAGGCAAATCATCGAGGAAGGTAACATACATATTGAAAAGCAACGTCCATACTTCTATTCGGGCTTGGATTCCTCTTTCAGGAGAATCAGCCAATATAAAGAATTGGTTAAACTGTATCCGGATCACTTAAAGGAAGAAATGGTTTTGGAAGGTATCTTGAAACCATTGAATTAGAAAAAATCTTTTTTTCATCTCTTAATATTTGCGGAAACCGATTTTAAACAAGGTTAAAAGGTGGGATGAGTGTGGGGCAATTTGAAAAAATCAGTGAGCATATTTGGATCATGCATGCTGAACATGATACAGATCGACCGATAATTGCTGCTATTGCAGGAGAAAGGCGGACATTGATGTTGGATGGTGGGAATTCAGCATTACATGCCCAGCAGTTTAAAGAATATCTAGTGGCTCAAGGAGTCAGACTGCCAGATCTTGTTGTTCTAACACATTGGCACTGGGACCATTCTATTGGAGTGCACGCCTGGAATATTCCGATAATTTCACATTCAGAAACCGCAAAGGTTCTTACTGACTTGAAGAAAATAGAATGGACAGTTGCTGCATTAGAATTTCTTTCTAAAGATGAAATTATTAATGATGAATCTATGGGCCACATATTAAAAGAATACGGGGACCCAAGCAGTATTGAGATTGCAGTTCCTGATGTTCTTTTTCAAAATAATCTGTTGATCGAATTAGGAGGAGTAACATGTGAGGTACTTCATGTTGGAGGAGACCATGCATCAGATTCCTGCTTTGTATATGTTAACGAGGACAGTGTTCTATTTCTGGGGGATGCATTGGCCCCATCCGTTTATGGAGGTCCGCGGAAATATACCTCTTCAGGTTTTTTAAAGTTGATGTCGATAATGCATCAATTTAATGCAGAAATCTTTATAGAATCCCACGGTGTACCTACTGAAAGAAAACAGTTTTTGGAGGAGATTGGAGCATGGGAAAAACTTGCCCAGCTAGTTGAAAATTATCAAAATAATAGTGATTTCATTCTTAAGGAGCTGGCTGGAAGCTCTATATGAGTAGATTTCCAGTCAGCCTTTATAAAATCAAATAAACTTTATATCAATTTGGAGTATTTCCGATCTGCTTCCAATTCGGAAGGGAGGCCCCCAAAATCCATAACCAGAAGAGACAAAGGCATGCATTTGCTGTTTTTGCAAATAACCCCAATCCAGTTCATACATTCTTTTGGTAATTAAATGATTTGGAGCCATCTGACCGCGGTGTGTATGGCCGGACAATAATACATCCACACTATTTTCCTGAGCCTGTTTTAGCTCAAAGGGCTGATGGTCCATTGCAATAATAGGGTATGTTTCGTCTATTCCCTCCAACAGTTCTGTAAAGCTTTGTCTTCTTTTATCGGTTTTGTCCTTCCGGCCGGCTAAATAAAAGCTTTCATCAATAGTAAGGACCTCATCCATCAAGATCTTTATATTTATTCTATTCATTTCTTCAATAAATTGAGGTATCTGACCACCGTAGTATTCATGATTTCCCAATACGCCAAAGATGCCAAGTGGAGCCTTTAATTGTCCGAGAATATCACCCATATTTTTTTCAACAAACGGCCCAGGTTCATCATCAATTATATCTCCCGGCAAAAGAATTATATCAGGGGTTAACTCATTGATTTTCTCCTTCAATCTCTTCGCATGCGATACTCCGGATAATCTCCCGAAATGCATATCTGATGCCATTGCAATTCTTAATGAGGATCTTTTTCCCTTCTTTTTAGGCACGGTAATTTCGTACTTTCTAACAACCGGACTATATGCATTATATAATCCGTATAAAAGGATAATAGTTAAAAGAGCTATTACAATAAACCCGGAAAGACGAAAAGCAGAAGCAGAAAGGTCCACAGATGCCATCTTTAGGATTAGTAAAATAATATTTGCAAGCGGCAGTAGCAGAAGGCAGTACTGTATAATAGCAAACCATACATACCCGACAGTTCTGTAAGCAGAAAAGAATTTGGAAACTCTGCTTAAAATAAAGGAATAGGAAAGGATCAGTAATACAACCGTGTAAAAAATAGGATGTTTAAACCCAAATCCTACATTTAACCATTCCCAGCCATTCCAGCCAATATAGAATAGTAGTGCGTTAAACAATATAATAAAGAAGGCAGCCTGTGCCATTCTCCTGATTGAAGTCATCCAATATTCTCCTTTTAGTCTAAGTAAGAATTATAATACTCTTGTTATTTCAAAATTACCAAAATGAAGTTTTAAAGCATAGTGCTGGAAAAAGGAAAATGACAATATCATACTGATTTTAGAAATTAAATTTTTAAAAAGAAGGTTAGGCAAAAATATGACTTCTGAAACGCAAAATTCAAGGCTGCCTCAAATCTTGAAGACAGCTATCATAGCCTTAATCGGCGGTAGTGTATTTAGTTTGGTCCATCTCCCAATTCCCTGGCTGTTAGGTCCGATGTTTGCTGTATTTGCAGCCTCCAGATCTAAGAAAACAGGTAAATTATATTGGCCGGTGAGAATTCGGGATATCGCTTTAATTATTGTTGGGTATTCAATTGGTTTATCCTTCACAAGAAAAGCAGTAGCTGAAATCCTGGTCCAGCTCCCATCGATTTTTTTAATGACCGTTCTTCTAATTCTTTTCTGCTCCATAATCGCTTTTTTTATAGCCAAATGGACAGGAATTGATTTTCCAACGATTCTGACAGGGAGCATTCCGGGAGGACTTTCCCAAATGATTACCCTTGCAGAAGAAATCCCTTCTATTGATATAACAATTGTTACATTCATGCAGGTTACCCGCCTAATGATGATTGTTGTATTTGTACCTTTGATTATCTTTAATCCGTTTTTTGGTATAGACAAAAGCAGTGTTAACTCACAGCTTGTTCATGCAGGGAATTCAGAATGGAATACTCTTTTTCCTGATATCCTTTTGTTTGCTGCCGTTTCGGTTGTTTGTGCAATTGTCGGGAGAAAAATTAAGCTTCCGACAGCCTATTTGGTTGGCCCCATTCTAGGAACTACTGTTTTAATTTTAGCGGGATTTGCCGGCCCTCGCCTTCCGTCAGTGGTTATGGACCTTTCTCAATTTATGATTGGTTCCTATGTAGGTCTTCTCCTAAAGACCGAGAATTTGAATAATAAAAGGAAGTTATTCTCCTTTGCCTTGGTAAGCGGGATATGTTTGCTGCTAGGCTCCTTTGGTTTAAGCACCCTGTTAAAAACAACACATGGTTTTTCTTTTGCTACAAGCGCGCTGAGTCTTGCACCGGGCGGAATGGATCAAATGGGAATCATTGCCCATGAGGTAGATGCTGACTTGTCTATTGTGGCTGGATATCAATTATTTCGCCTGTTTTTTATCTTTTTTGTTGTTCCCCCAATGCTAAAGTGGTTTTTTAAATTAATTTTGAAAAGTAAGGCTAAGCGTTCTGTTACATAATTGAAATATAGTGTAAAATTTCATCCTAAATTCTCCTTTATAGGTTATTAAAGGAGATGAAATTTGTTTGGTTAAAAATTCCGCGTTTAAGATGAGGCCTATAGTCCCATAGGAAGAGGCAGCTAGCCTGCTAGCTGGGATATATTGGTCCATGAATAAAAGTATTACAACTGCTAGCCTAGTAGTAGAGAAACGAGCAAAACTACTAGGAGGTTATAGAATGAAAAAAATTAAAAAACTAGTAATTGCATCGGCTTTATTAATTTCAATGTCACCATTCTTTTTTGGAAAGCAATCCGAAGCAGCCACTAGAACTCATAATGTGGGCAAGGGTGAGACATATTGGAAAATTGCTATTAAGTACGGTGTACCTGTAAATCAGATAAAGTCTATTAATAATAGAAATGGCAGCATGCTTTATCCAGGCCAAAGAATGGCAGTACCTTATTCAGCTATTTCAAATTCAGAAAAGGAACTGATTGCACGCCTTGTACATGCAGAAGCGAAAGGTGAGCCTTATGCAGGAAAGGTTGCAGTAGCAACAGTTATTTTAAACAGGGTAAAAAGCACTAAGTTCCCAAACACTGTAAAAGGTGTAGTTTATCAAAATACTAAAGGCCACTATGCATTTACACCAGTTCAAAATGGACAGATCAATAAGCCTGCCGATGCAGCATCAAGAAAGGCAGTAAATGAGGCACTTGCTTTTAGCGGTAAAGGAAACGGATCATTATATTTTTATAACCCTAGAATTTCAACAAGCAAATGGATCTTTTCACGTCATACAACAGTAAAAATTGGCAACCATAAATTTGCAAAATAATAGTATAAACAGAAAAAGGCGCAGAGGATGTTCTTCTGCGCTTTTTTCTGTTTATATCCTGCACTTTTCAGTCCTTGCGGTATCGATATATGGGGGCCTAACATATGTTCCATTTTCCAAAGCCAAATCACTTGCAAGATCAAATAATTGTTCTGTTTGCGAATACCACCTACTAAAAAGGTTTCGACTATCTTTTCGAGTGGAAATCACTTTTTGCTAGGCATAGGTAGTTAAACCGGTACGTCCCATATGCTCAAGATAGCGCAGGTAAAAAGTATCGGAAAATAGACGGGGAGCGTCCAGATTCACATCATCATTACCAAAACCTTTGTAATAGGCAAAGATTCCTTGTTAATTAATTCAGTAATAGTTGTGATATGGTCCACGGCTGTTTGAAGTGCAAACTCTAAAATACTCTTCGTTTTTTCGTCCTCAGCTTGTATGGTTGAAATGCTGAAGTATCATAAGCCTATAGTATTCGCCATATATGTATTCCATAGGACAGACAGTTCAGAGGCAGTCAACTGCGGATGATGCTTTATCTCCATAATCCTCCTACATTTAAAATGTATTTTCGACTTTTAAACCGGTTTTTATGTGTATACAAAATTAAACGGTGAAGAATCTCAAAGGGAAAATATGCTAAAAGCACCATGTTAGTTAACAGGAAAAAGGGTAAGATTAGTATGTTTGAATATTCTTAAAAGGGAGTGATTGATCTGAAGAAAAAACTGTTAGCGCTTACACTAACCTCATCTTTGTTACTACCATACTATTTAGGAACGGGAATGCAGAATCATACAAAAGCTGCTGAGGCTGCAGCAGTAATACCAGGGGCACACGATGTAAAAGTAACCTATTATAATGGTGAAAACAGCAACTGGCTTACCACTAAAAACCCGCAGCAATATCAGCAGGCAACACTCTTCGGTAATATCGGTCTTACACCTTACAACTGGGGAGATGCAACTGCTGGGACAGGCTGGTACCAGATGAATAAGCCTGCAGGAATTACAGGAACGCAGGTTAACGGAGTTTTTAACGATGCTCAGTTTTTAATCAGGGTTCCTGATAATTGGAATGGTAAACTCGTTGTTTCCGGAATTCCAGCTACCCGTAATGAAACTTCTACGGACCTTTTATTCAGTGACTTTGTCCTTGCTAAAGGCTATGCGTTTGCTGCTATCGATAAAGGAACACAGGGTGACGCAAGCGAAGCACCTGGGGATCCTTTTGCAAAAGTCAAAGATGCTTTAGTTCATGAAGATGACAGTGTAGCTGAATGGAATATGCGCTTCCGCCAGGTAACTAAAGCAGCACAAAACTATCTGGTTGAAAATTATGCTGATAAGCTAATTAAATCATCCGATTCTGCTAATCCCGCTAGGGATTTAGTTAAGAAAAATCATCAAGTTCCTACATACGCTATGGGTATTTCAAATGGTGGATATGTGGTTCGTTTTGCATTGGAACACGATGGAAAGAAAAAGACAGGGGAGCCACGTCTTTTTGATGGAGGCGTGGATTGGGAAGGTGTTTTATGGACAGAAAAAACTCCAAACCTGATTAGTTCTTTGACTCCAGTTGTCAATAATGCAGAACAGGCAATTTACGGAAGCGGTAAGGAGAAGGAAAAGGCAGTTAAAGAGATGTATAAGGCTGGACTGCCAAAAGGGTCCGAGAAGCTTTGGCCTTACCATGATCAGGTTTATTGGTTTATTTCTTTGAATATATATCGTGATCATTTTGACCCTAACGCACCAGGCAGGATTCAATGGCCTAACTATCTTAACTTCGTAAATGGTGTAAGAGACCGCCAATATGATAATATTTTTGAGGATTATAAATATGTTACACGACCAAAGAGCGTTAAGGACAAAATCAAAGAAATATCCAATACTGGCAATATTGACGTTCCTTTAATCAGCTTGACTGGTTCTCTGGATTCCCTGATCTTCCCGAGTATTCATGCTGATGGCTACGATAAGCTTGTAAAAGAAGCAGGAAAAGGTGACCTTCACCGCCTTTACACAATTAATAATGGTAACCACGTTGATAGCCTTGTTTGGAGCAAAGGATCTGATGCTGATCAAACACTTCAGCCGCTGCTGCCTTATGCCCATCAGGCATTTGATTTAATGGTTGATTGGGTAGAGAATAAGAAACAGGCGCCTCAAAGTAAGTTTGTGCCATCTCCTAAGGATACTGTCAAAGTAATAGATTTAAAAACCGGTCAGGAAACTGATCCTGAATAAAAGATCAGTAAGAACTTCGGGCTTCTAGACCCGGGGTTTTTTTTTAGCTAATCAGAATTTATATCTGTAAATTCTGAACGTATAAGAAAAACTAGGTCATCCGCCAAATGGACTTGGCGAATGCCAAGTTTTTCTAATATAAGTCTTTTGCTCTCTAAGCCTCAGGTCTTATTTTGAAATAAATCCCAGGATTGTTTTTCAAAATAGCTGCCAGCGATATCATTTTAATAGAAAGAGAAAGGAGAAATGATATGTCAGCAGTTGTTGAGATTCAAAATGTTACAAAGAAGATCAAGGGTAAAACCATTATTGACTCTTTAAATTTTAATGTAAAAAAAGGAGAGGTGTTTGGCTTCCTGGGTCCAAATGGAGCAGGCAAGACCACTACTATTCGAATGATGGTTGGCCTTATTAGCATCACATCAGGGGATATTAAGATTTCAGGCTACAGTATAAAAAAAGATTTTGAAAAAGCAATAAGCCAGGTGGGAGGTATAGTTGAGAATCCGGAAATGTATAAATTCCTTACAGGCTACCAAAATCTTTTGCATTATGCAAGGATGTCAAAGGGAATCAAGCAAACACAAATTCAGGAGGCAGTCCGGCTTGTCGGTTTATCAGAAAGAATTCATGATAAGGTAAAAACTTATTCTCTCGGTATGAGGCAAAGGCTTGGCCTTGCGCAGGCACTGCTTCATGATCCTAAGGTCCTTATTTTGGATGAACCAACAAATGGGCTTGACCCAGCTGGTATTCGTGAAATGAGGGACCATTTAAGAATGCTTGCAAAAGAAAGGGATATGGCAGTAATAGTTTCAAGCCATTTATTATCCGAAATGGAAATGATGTGTGACAGGATTGGAATTATTCAGCGTGGAAAGCTTATAGACGTTCAGCTGGTGAACGATTTTGTAAATGGCCCGGAAAAATTTATTGAGATAAAAGTTTCCCCGAGAGAAGCTGCAATAAAATTATTAAAACATCATTTTCCAGAGATAAAAGTTCAGGTAAGGGAGAAGGGAATCATTATCCCGTTAAGCAAAGAACAGGTTCCGTTATTAGTCAGAGAAATGGTGATAGCAAACATAGATATTTTTAATGTAAGGGAGCAATCAAGAACACTAGAAGACCGGTTCCTTGAGGTTACCGAGAAAAAGGGGGAAGCTTTATATGCTTATGCTGATACAAAATGAATGGATGAAAATTTTCAGGAGACCTGGAACACTGGTAATGGTGGGATTACTTCTATTAATGGTGATGATAACAGGCTCTGTTATCAAATATCAGCAAAATCAGACCACTGTCCAAAAGCAGATTAACTGGAAGGCAGACCTTCAACAACAGGTGGATCAATCGAAGCAGCAGCTGGAAAAGGTTTCAAAGGTTAGGGTTCCATCTATAAAAAGAAGTATTGCACTAAATCAGTATCAAATTAAGCATAATTTAAATCCTAATCAAAAGTATTCGATGTGGGATTTTGTTTCTGATGGTTCAGGGCTAATTCAGCTTGCAGGTCTTTTCACGATTATTATTGCGGCTGGAATTGTGGCCCAGGAATTCAACTGGGGGACAATTAAGCTATTATTGATCCGGCCAATTAGCAGGGGAAGATTGCTTCTATCGAAATATATAACCACCATTTTGTTTGCTCTGACCATGCTGGTTATTTTATTTATCTTCTCTCTAATTACTGGGTATCTTTTATTCGGTACCCCAGAAACTGTAGTACCGTATTTGAAATATGTGAATGGAAAAGTAGCCGAACAAAGTATGATCTCTCATCTGGTCGTTTTTTATGGTATGAGATCAGTAACCATGCTGATGCTTTCTACAATGGCCTTTATGATATCCGCTGTATTCAGAAACAGCTCACTTGCAATAGGAATTTCCATTTTCCTTATGTTTACTGGCAGCGAACTCACCATGCTCCTGGCTTCAAAGTTCCACTGGGCAAAGTATATACTGTTCGCGAATACAGATCTGTCACAATATTTTGATGGGGTACCTATGGTTGAAGGAATGACTTTTCACTTTTCTTTAGCAATGCTGGTTTCCTATTTTATCATGTTTCAGGTTTTGGCCTTCGCTGTTTTCAAAAAGCGGGATGTGGCTGCATAAGTGGAAAATGGCCTCTTCCTCAAGAAGCGGCCATTTTTTAAAGATATGCATTAAAACGTAAATATAACTGGGATGATTTATGGCTGTTCATAATGATAAAAAAATCATTAAAATAAATTTTTATTGTCTGATTGAATTCATTTTACTTATTACCAGCCATCTTTTCCGCCTCAGAAATTTCTAGTTAAATTATGCTCGAAAACGGTTTTTTACAAAATAAATCCCGCGGGAAGGCGGGATTAATGCTTAAATAGGAGTCAAAGCGCTGGTTTTGTCTATAAAAACAAAACAGTCATATCTTTTAGCCAGATTAGTGGGTACATAATTTCCGTAATGTTCATAGGCGGGGTCATAAACGACCCCTATGGCACGGTGGCCGGCAATCGTATCAAAAAGTGGTGTGTGGAGCAGGTCTGGAAGCAAAATTTGGTCAAAGTGACCAGCCCTATGAAGAACCTCTTCCCAGGTTTTCTTGCTGGCTGGAGGAACCTGCAGTGTTTCTAATGGTGATCCCCATGAAGATCCGGCAATGACTGTTCCCTCGGAGGTTCCAAATCCTACTGCAAATACTTCTAATCCATGCTTTTCGCGCATGAGCTGGCCGACATTGACCATCCCTTCTTGAGCCATGTCTGTGGCGCGTGCATCTCCAATATGCGTGTTATGTTCCCATACAATTACTTTAGCATCAGGTCCATAAAACCCAGACAGCCTTTCGATGGTTTCTGCCATATGACGGTCCCTTATATTCCAAGTTTCCGCATCACCTTTTATCATGGAACGATAATAAAGCTCAGCACTTGCGGCGACTAGTGCATTAAGTTCGAGACTTAAAGATTCCTCTTCGTCAGTTGTTTCTATAATCCGTTTTGATTGAATGTCCATCAGCAGCTTTAGAACTTCTTCTTCACAGCTTTCTGACAAGTAGGCCGCAGCCATTCATAGTCCTGTTCATCTTTTTCAAATGGATTAAAACAGGAAAAAGCCTTTTTAGCTGCAACTACTTCATCTGAACCCGTTTTTTCCAAATAATTAATTATTTCCTCCATCGATTCAAACAGGCTGTACATATCAATTCCGTAAAAACCAACCTTTTTTTCGACGGTCGTATTATAATCCCTGAGCCATTTTATAAACTGCTCCACAACCGTGTTCGACCACATCCATGTCGGCCAGCGTTTAAAATTGTTTTTTAAAAGGGAGGAGATATCCGTTTTAGCATCACTGTAGCCTTTACAATATCGATTAACACTGTAGCATGAAGGCCAGTCACCTTCTACTGCTACAAAGGAGAATCCTTTTTTCTGAATTAACTTTTTGGATAATTCCGCCCTAATGGTATAAAACTCTGATGTGCCGTGAGTTGCCTCGCCAATAAGAACGTATTTTGAATTTCCAATTGCATCCACGATAGAATCAAGATCATGGTAATCAGTTAATTTCAGAGCCTTTTCCCTAACTGCTTTCACTACATCAAGGTATTGAATTAGTACCACCCCATTTTTCTTGATTGCTATATACGAATAAGATGGGTTTTAAACAACTTTTATCCAAATTTATTTTCGCTCTTTGACCAGACCTTTTTCTGCATAATATAAGCGACTATCCCGATTATTGCCACAAAAAGCAGGCTTACTAAAAGCCCGTAACTTATATTTTTTTCCATAACCGTACCTGATATAGCGGCTGCGATTAGGACAAGTCCAATTATTGCAAGTGTCTTATCAATTGCTTTTACTTTAAGAAGCTTTAGGGCGGAAAGGACAATAAAGGACCAATTCAATAACAGTAAAATTCCTGCTGCTGTTGTTATATACTCGTATATTTTTCCAGGCAGCAGCAGAGCAGTGACAATGGAAGCGGATAAACCAATAGCGCCAAGTCCCAATGATGGCAGCGGCAAGTCCTTAAACTTTTTAATTTTTTTGGAAAAAAATGCGGGAGCATCTCCATCATTCGCAAGAGTGACCAGAAGTGTTGTTACTCCGAATAGTGAGGCAGTCATGGTTGAAAAGCCTGCTACAATTATGGCACCATTAAATACATGGGGGAAGAACGGTAAATGATGATTTTCTAAGGCAGTTACAAATGGGCTTTCCTTTTCGTTAAATGCATGGAGGGAAGCCATTGTTACAGCAAATCCCAGGGATAGTACATAAATGGTCAAGAGAAGGAAAAGCATAATTTTTCCTGCTTTCGGGGCATCATCCTTGTTTTTAAGCTGCATGGCCATAAGGCCGATTACCTCTATACCTCCATATGCATAAAAGGCGTAAATCAATGATGTCCAAAATCCCTTTACTCCTTTAGGAAAGATCTCTCCCATCGAACCAGGAAAATTAATATGCCCGTTATCACCATGTATCCAGCCAAAGACAGCGGCGGCTGCAAGAATAATAAACATAACTATTGCAGCGGTTTTTATAATCGCAAGAATGTTTTCGACTTTATCAAATCCCTTTGTTCCCATCAGAACAACTAAAATAGCCAATACAGCATAGCCTGCTGCAAAAATCCATAATGGGACTTTCGGAAACCAGAATCTTGAAAGAATGGAAAGTGCGGTTAGCTGGCTCCCCATTATTAGAATATTGGAGCACCAGTAATTCCATCCGCAGCTAAATCCTGCCCATTTGCCGTATGCTTTTTTTGCATAGTAGCAGAAAGAGCCTTCCTGAGGGTCCTGGGCTGTCATTTTAGCGAGCAGATTAAAAACAACATAGGTTCCAATAGCTGCTAGTATAAAAGAAAAGACAATTGATGGACCAGTTACTTCAATCCCAATAGTGGATCCGAGAAAATATCCAGTTCCTATGGTACACCCAACACCTACAAGTGAAAGCTGCCACCACTTCATATTTCCTTTGCTGTTTCCCTGGTTTTGGTTATTACCGCCAGGACTGCAATTTGCTTTTGCCAATCCAATACCTCCTTTATATTGGATTATTATTTGGTAGAAGGGGGGGAATTATGAAATGTAATAATGTTAAATTAATGGAATCAAAACGAAAAAAGTACCTCCCGCAAGAAAAGTACTTTTTTAAAAGGAGAATTATGAGTATTTAGACAGAGCATTCAGACCCTGATATCCAAAATAAACTCCAAATCCGATTAAAGAAAGACCGGAAATAAGCGATATTGCAAATAAGCTTTTATTTGTCAAAAATCTGCGGAAACCGGTTGTTAATGAAGCAACAAAAAGATCCCAAAGGGATAGGCCGATAAAAATCATGCTGCTATATATCAGAAGCTGTTCAGTTCCATAGTTTTGCGAGGTCTTAGCTAAAACAGATCCGTAAATTCCCAGCCAAAAGAGAATGGATAGAGGACTTGTAATTGACATCATAAAACCCGTTATAAAACATCGCAGCAGGGATTCTTTTGAACGGCTGAAATTTAAAGTAATATCCTTTGCTGAGATGATTCCTTCGACACCGGAGTAAAGTAGAACAAATCCCCCAAACACCCATAAAAATATCTGAACAATTGGTATATCGACAAAACGTGCAACACCTAGATATACCATCAGCATAAAAATGGCATCGGCAATCATCGAGCCAGCCCCAACTACCCATGCATGCCAAAAACCATTTTTAATTCCCTTATCAAGCCTTGCTGAATTAACTGGCCCAATAGGCGCTGCCAGCGTTAATCCTAAAAAGATATAACTGCAAAGGAGACTCATGCTCATGAGACTTCACTCCACTTTCCAAAATAATCAGCTTGTACAGTCTATGCTAATGAAAAGGGGAATAGGACTTGCTGAGAAAAAAGCATTTGGGTACGGAGGGTATACGTTCTGCAGTGAATACTTTGGCAGTTATTGAATCGTTTTTAACTGCTTCCGGCATTATAAAAGGTAGATAAATATACAGAAAGAGGGTGTTGGTTATTTTAAAATCTGCACGGACGGGTATCGTCCTGCCTCGCAGGGAACGTATCGAAGAGGAACCAAAAGGGGGATTAAATGCCTTTAGTCTTTCCGGTATTGGTATTGGAGGAGTAATTGGAGCAGGGTTTTTTCTTGGATCGGGACTCGCAGTGCGTGAAGCGGGCCCAGCAGTCTCATTAGCATTTTTGTTGGGCGGCCTAATCATGATGCAGGTACTTGGTGCCATGGCTAGTATAAATGTTAACCGGCTTCAGCCAGGTTCTTTCCGTGTATATGCTGAACAATTTCTCGGACCTTATACTGGTTTTCTCCTTGGATGGGTGATGTTTACCTCAAGTATTCTGGGAATTGGATCGGAAGCGATTGCGATGGGTGTTTTTGTTCACCTTTGGCTTCCGCACCTTCCTCTGCCAGTTTTGGCTACATCATTCACGGTCATTATTATTTTGCTTAATATGATGAATATGCGCTTTTTTGGACGAATTGAAGCCGGTATGGCAGCTGTAAAAGTTCTTGCCCTTCTAGCATTTATTATTGTCGGATGCTATGTGCTTGTAACAAGGGGTGCTCCCCAGGTCCCTAGTCCCTTATCTGGATGGCATTCCTTTTTTCCTATGGGCGTTTCAGGGATACTTCAGTCTATGCTGGTGGTGATCTTTTCTTATTCCGGTATAGGTGCAGTAGCCATGGCTGCAAGAGAAGTAAACCGGCCAAGGATTGAAATTCCCGAGGCATCAAGGATCATGTCTTTTGGTTCTATAGGCCTGTATGCAATTTCAATGCTCGTATTAGTAATGATTACACCATGGCATTCAGTATCTCTTAAGAAAAGTCCTTTTGTTCATGCTTTTGATGTTATAGGGTTAGAATGGGGTGCAGCGGCCTTAAATATAGTTGTCCTGCTTGCAGCTTTTTCCGTCATGGCAGCTGCTTACTATGCTTCCATTCAGATGATTGTTTCTTTATCTGTAGTGAAAAAAGGGCCGCGTTTTTTTCTTCAGCATTCTAGAAACGGCTTTTATCGTAATGCGTGGATTGCAGTTGCAGCTGGAGTTCTTATTGTGGTGGGGATAAGCTTTTTGCTCCCTTCAACACTTTATAATTATTTGGTATCTGCATCTTCTTACTTTACATTTTTAAACTGGACAATCAACCTTATTGTGTATGTAATATGGAAAAAAAGAAGAGGTGAAAATGAAACATATGAATCGAAGCTGATTTGGGGAAGGCCTGGAGCCTACGGCTCGATTATTGCTATTCTATTTTTGTTTGTGATCAGTTTGAAGGTACATGATTTTCGAATGGGCTTTTATGCAGCCTTTGCTTTAGCTGCAGTAATCAGTATAGCCTATCGAATTTGGTCGAGAGGACCAAGAAGGGATCCGAGAACAAGGTGATAACAGCACAATAAAAAAACACCTGCAATTTTGCAGGTGTTTTTATGGAGAATAGGGGGCTCGAACCCCTGACCTCTTGCATGCCATGCAAGCGCTCTCCCAGCTGAGCTAATCCCCCGGAATAGTGGTACATGAATGATTATAACGGGTGGATTGCTTCCTTGCAAGAGATATTCAAAAAAAATTCAGCTAATGCTTTCTATATCTACTCTTTCTACTCCATGCAATTCTGAAATAATGTAATATACATCAGTGGTTTTATTACGGAAATCAACTGTTACTAGAACTTGAACATGATGCATTCCATTATCTAAATCTTTAATACGTATTCTTCTGATGTTATATTTCTTCTCCATAATAAAGTTTACAACTTTTTCAATTTGTTCTTTTTCTCTTATGTTTAAATTCAGCATAATCTCTTTTTCACGCAATTGTTTTGGGCCAACTGCTTTCATTATAAAAGGAACAAATTCTACACTTAAAATTAGAAGGGCTACTCCAGCGAAAGCTTCTATATAAAAGCCAGCCCCAACAGCAATTCCGATACCAGCTGCTCCCCAAATCATAGCAGCTGTGGTAAGACCGGAGATACTGTCGTTTCCCCTCCTTAAAATTACCCCTGCACCTAGGAAACCTATACCTGAAACAATTTGTGCTGCGAGCCGTAGTGGGTCCATTTGTATATTAACATTCCCGGGTTGGGGAAAAGTGTAAGCAGATTGTATAGACACTATTGTTAATAAACAGCTAACAATAGAAATGACAAGACTTGTTTTTAATCCTACCGGTTTTCGTTTCAATTCTCTCTCTAGGCCGATCACAAGACCAAGTACAGCTGAAAGCCCTAATTTAAATAAAATTTCCAATTCCATATTGTCCATTGCATTCACGTCCGTTTTAGATTTAATAATACTTTTATAAGGCCAAAAAAATAACATAAAGATGTTTTAATGTTTATAATTTAATTTATACATTAGCTATTATAGCTTTACATAAGAGTTTTTAAGGAGTTAATCACATGGAGCCAAAAATTAATCCTTATGCAGCTTTAATTGTTGGAGTAGTAGCTGTATCTGCATCAGCCATTTTTGTAAAGTATTGTTATGCCCCTTCTGCTGTTATTGCTTTTTACCGCCTCTTTTTCTCAGTTTTGATTATGGTGCCTATATTTATAGGAAAGTATAAAGCGGAACTTAAACTAATTACAGTAAAGGACTGGTTTTTTTCTTTAATATCAGGTATATTTCTGGCGTTTCATTTTATCCTCTGGTTCGAGTCTTTAAACTTCACCTCGGTGGCAAGCTCTACCGTCCTTGTAACCCTTCAGCCCTTGTTTGCCTTTATAGGTACCTATTTCTTTTTTAAAGAAAGATTGTCAGCTAAAGCTATTTTAAGCGGTGTTATAGCAATTACGGGGAGCGTCATTATCAGCTGGGGTGATTTTAAAATTAGCGGTACTGCATTATGGGGAGATATTCTTGCGTTGATTGCCTGTGGCCTTGTAACAGCTTATCTGCTGGTAGGACAAACTGTACGTAAAAGATTATCGCTTGTTACCTATACCTTTATCGTATATATGATCAGTTCCATTACATTATTTATATACATTACTGCGAATCGGGAACCTATAGTTCCTAGGCATAATAGTGATTGGATCTATTTTATTCTCCTGGCACTTATTCCAACATTACTTGGGCATACACTTTTTAATTGGTCATTAAAGTGGCTAAGTACATCATTGATATCTATGGCCATCCTGTTTGAACCGGTTGGTGCAACTATACTTGCTTATTTCTTATTAAATGAAAAAGTAATTCCTACACAATTTATTGGGGGATTCATTGTAATAGGAGGTATTTTGCTCTTTGTTATAGATGAACAATTAAAAAAGAGAGAAACAGGTCCAGTTGAGAGTTAGAGAGATGAGAATCCGGAAGGTAATGCGAAATCAGCAAAAGAGTTTTGAGCTGTTTATTTAGTTTTTGCAGGAAACTTTTATAGGATATTTGAACAGTTGTATTTGAATCGTTTAATCTGGTATATGTGAGTAGAGAATAAATTATAATAGTGAATCAGTATTATGAAGAAATTGAGCTGAAATAAAATGTTCTAAAAAATTACTATTCGAACGTTAAGGTCTTTTTATAATTGAATAAGTGGGCAAACCCTGTGGATAATATATGAGGATTTGTCCACAATTTGTTAATAAGCTCTTAATACCCTACTATATTAAGGACGAGTTATTAACTTCATGTGGATAACATTGTGAATAATTTTATTATCTACTATTAGTAAAAACATGTTAATAAATAAGGAGTAAAATTTATTAAGGTTTTTTTAAAAATTATATTGCAAACATAATTTATCCGTGTTATATTTAATCTCGTCCTCAGGAAGCAAGTTAGCCAGCAAGAAAAAAGTAAAAAACATTGTTGACAACTCGCTCGGTGGATGATATATTTAGGAAGTCGCTTTTGGGCGGCTAAATAAAATACTTTGCGATGCTACCTTATGATTGCTCCTGCGCCAGCGCTTATTCAATGAAGAATATGTTCCGCTCGTCGCAAGGCTGCAAAGAGGTTGAATCAAAGAAGTTGCCTTGCTCTTTGAAAACTAAACAAACAAAGCGTGAACAAACAAACAATAACATGATGAACTTGTTTCATCAGCCAACGTAACTTTATGAGCTAAACTCATACTCTTTATCGGAGAGTTTGATCCTGGCTCAGGACGAACGC
>NZ_JAAOEO010000016.1 GCF_011393025.1 Neobacillus terrae
TTATCGTCGTTGAAAACAGTGTTGCCAAGAGTGAATAAAATGACTCTTTCTTTTTACACAATTATATGGACTCAATCGAATTTTTCCAAGTAATGCACGAATTCTTTCAAGTAATGCACGAATCCCCAAAAGAAATGCCCAGCAAAAATAAGGATTGCACAAGTTATAGCGAGAATGCACAACATTGATCATTTATGCCCATCCCTGGCATCCCTAACATCTCTGTAACCTTTACTTCAGAAACATAGGGTTTTTTTTCACGTCCTGCCAGTACTCGGTTTGCTCGAAAGTTCCTGCCATTTGATATAATAAGTCCTCTCTTCCTCCTGCAGCCATGAATTGGACGCCTATCGGGAGTCCATCTGCGGTCATATGCAAAGGAACCGACATAGCGGGCTGGCCGGTTAGGTTCGCAAGCTGGGTAAACGGGGTCCGTTTCAGGCTATTCTCTATTATGGTATCAACTATCCCAGCCTTCTTCACAAGTCCTCCAAGTCCAAATCGCCCAACCATACTGATCAGCCTTTTTTCAGAAGGGCTTGGATCAAGTTCACCAATCCTTGATGCAGGGAACGCGGTGGCAGGAGTAACATAAAAATCGAAATTCTCATGAAAGCTTTCCATTGCATATGAAGCAATATCCCATTCCCGAAGGCTCAATACCCATTCTTCAGCAGAGGTTACTTTTCCAAGCAACCCAAGCAGCCATGTGGTTGGTTCAACATCCATCCGGGTTACCTTGCGGCCGAGTATTTCCTCCATGCTAGCCAGTGCAGCTGCTACCTCACCAAAATACATGGTAATATAGCTTTTCGCAATCTTTTGACCATCAACCGGAGCATTCTTTTCTGTTACTTCGTGACCCATACCCTCAAGCAATCTAGCTGTTTTCATTACTGCCTCTTTGCATTCAGGGTGAACCTCCGTCCCAATCGGCGACGCGACTGAGAAGGCAATTTTCATGGGCCGGTTAAACTCCTTATTCATGCTTTCCAGATAGGAATGATCAAATGGCGGAGCATGGAAGGCAGCCCCTTTTTCATGCCCTTTTAATAAATCAAGCATGTAGGCACTGTCACGGACTGTCCTCGTTAACACATGGTCGGCCGATGCCCCCTGCCAGTGCCTCCCCAGTCTTTTACCAACAGGGGTTCTTCCCCTGGACGGTTTTAATCCGAACAGCCCTGTAAATGCGGCAGGTATCCGAATCGATCCTCCTCCGTCGTTTGCTCCTGCTATAGGTACCATTCCCGAGGCAACAGCAGCAGCTGAACCGCCGCTTGAACCTCCAGGTGTATGGTCCGTATTCCAGGGATTTCTTGACGGGCCGTAATGTACAGGTTCTGTAATACCCATTAATGCTAACTCAGGTACATTGGTCACCCCTAAGAACCTCGTTCCTGTACCTCGCATTCTTGAAACAAATTCAGAATCCTCTTTTGCGATATATCCGCGTAATGCCCGTGAACCCGAGGTAATCGGTTCTCCTTTAATTTCCTGTATGATATCCTTTAAAAGAATTGGCACTCCAGCAAAGGGTGTAGCATTCTCGGATTCCACTTTTTGATGTTCGTATGTTTTATGAATAACGGCATTTAGTTCAGGATTGATTCTTTCTATTTTAGCTGTTGCTGCCTCAATGACCTCCTCTTTTTTTACTTCCTTTTTTTTAATCAGCTCGGCAAGTCCCATTCCATCAAAAAGTTCATATTGAAAAACTGTCACTTTCCCCACCACCCTTTGTTTTGTTTTATATTCTAAAAATTCAGTTAATTAACCCTTGATAAAAACCCGCAATAAAGCGGGCGTTTAAATGCTTTCGATTGCTTGCTTCACATTAGCGTAGACTTCAAAGGATGTGAAGTTAATCCCTTCACCTACTACATGCTGTGCAAGGTCTGGTCTTATGCCGGTAAAAATAATCCTTATTCCCAGCAAACGAAGTACATCGTATATCATAAAAATATGTCTCGCTATATTAGTATCAATGTTACCAATGCCTGAAAAATCGAGAATCAGGCATTCAACGTGCTGGTTTGCTATTTTAGGAACTACCTTATCTAAGAGATGTCTTGCTCTGTCTATATCAATAGAACCAATTAGAGGCAATACAGCAATTCCCTCATGAAGGGGTACAATCGGTGAGGCAAGCTCATTGATTTCTGCCTGTGCGTTTTTAATAAATTCGTCATATGATCGCTCATAAGCAAAAACGGTTTCATTTAAGCTTATATCGAGCATGTGGTTTACTCTTTTAAGAAGCATGACTACTTCTTTTGTATTCAAATCAAACTTAACCCCAAGATCCAGCATAAAATCAGAAAAAACCATCCTGGTATCAGGATAACGAATCAGAATAGACGAAATTTTTCCTCCCCGAGAGGCTGCAGCCTGGCCATTTTGCTTGCTCCAGTTCGATAACTCTTCAGGTACAGAACCTTCCTTGCAATCAATGGAGTCGGCAAGGAATTCAAGAAACTCTCCATACATCTGTTTAGCTTGATCAATATCTTCTTTTGGTACATCAAACCCAAATTTATGAATGATCTGGTCAACAATCTCATCAGCTAATTTACTATTGTTTTCTTTTAAGTATTCAACGAGAGTTGATACAGCGTTCATATATTCTTCCACGTCCCTATTTAAAAATGAATTAATGTGCCTGGACATTTTATCAACTCTTATAATATAACTTTTATTAAAAAATTACTAATCTAAATCTGCTTTCAATAAGAAAATTCTATCCTTCTTTTTGCAGCTGGGTTCTTTTAGCCGAACGCAGAATATCTTCCATCGGGAATACACGTCCAAATTCATCCTTATAAACAAGGTGCTTTCTTTCAAATTTAGTAGGACAGTCAATTCCCGCAGCAGCAGCCAAATTATATAGTCCCTCACGGAGAGAAGCTATATAATTGCAGACTCGGTAAAACTTTTCATCCACTACAAGGGCATCCTGAAGTTTTCTATCTGTTGTGGCAACCCCTGCAGGGCATTTATTAGTATGGCAAACTTGTGCCATAATACACCCAACGCTTATCATCATACCTCGCGCAATATTCACAAGGTCTGCCCCCATGGCAAGAGCTATTGCAATTTTATCCGGGGTAATAAGTTTACCAGAAGCAATAAGTTTTACCCGGTCTCTTACCCCGTATTGCTTAAGCATTTCATCAACGACTGGCAAAGCAGATTTAATTGGCAGTCCTACTGTATCAGCAAGCTCCTGAAACGTTGCCCCGGTTCCGCCCTCACCACCATCAATTGTAATAAAATCGGGTCCCTTTCCGCTTTCCTTCATGTAGGAAATCATATTTTCCAAGGCATCTAAATCCCCGATTACTATCTTGATTCCAACTGGTTTTCCACCGATGCTTCTTAGCTGTTCAATAAAGTCAAACATGGTTGGAGTATCGCCAAACTCGTAGAATCGGTTTGGACTGTTGATTGTTTTGCCTGGCTCTACTAGGCGGATTCGCGCAATTTCCTCTGTTACCTTTTCCCCTTCAACGTGCCCTCCGCGCGTTTTAGCACCCTGAGCAAGCTTCAATTCAAATGCCTTGATTACATCCATTTCACTTTTCCGCTTAAATTCTTCCCAGGAAAATTCGCCATTGGGTTTTCGTACACCGAACAGGTCTGGTCCAATTTGCATAATAATATCAGTATTTCCCTTTAAGTGGTGATCGGACAGCCCGCCTTCGCCTGTATTCATCCAGGTACCCCCTGCAAGGGCAAGACCTTTAGAGAGAGCGGTGATTGCATTTTCCCCGAGAGCACCGTAGCTCATTGCTGACTGGCCGATAAGCCCCCTAACCTGAAAAGGTTTTCTGCACGTTTTCCCGCCGAGCACAACCGCTTCGTCTTCGGGCAAATAATATGGATCAATAAGCTTTTCCTCGCTATGTTCTTTTCTAGTTAAAAGATTGTCCCCGTCTACCTTGTACACTCTCGTTTTTATCTTTTGAGAGTTATCGACCTTCATTTCGTCCCTGAGTTTTGGAAAAAGCGTGTTGCGTATATACATCCCTGCCTGTTCAAAGTCTCTGACTGATCCAAAGCCAATTAATCTCTGATGATATTTACCTGCTTTTACAACGTCCTGATACTCTTTTCTTGAAAAAGGCTTTCCTTCATTATCATTATTAAATAGATACTGTCTTAACTCCGGCCCAATCTTTTCAGTTATATATCTTACCTTCCCTATCACTGGAAAATTTCTTAGAATGGAATGCTGCTTTTGTCTGTCATCCTTGAAGTAAAGATAGATTCCAAGCACAATCGGCACAATGAAAATGACAGCAATAAACATAAATAGTGCGATAACCAGATAATCTGTTAAATGCAATTTCTCTCGCCCCTCTTTCTAAAAATCTGCCAATGCCTCTGCAATTTCCTTCTTTCCTGCTGTTACACTAATCGTTTTATTAAAAACATTTTCGATTTCAATGGCTTCTACCAGTACAGCCGCAATGTCATCACGGGAGATTTCATCCCTTTCACCCCTTCCGGCCTCAGATACCAAAATTTTTCCTGTCCCCGGCTGGTCTGTCAGCTTCCCAGGTAAAATAACGGTATAATTCAATCCAGATTCCCTTAAATACTCATCAGCTTTATGCTTTCCTCCAATTCTTGAAGGATTTCCGGGTTCTTCTGTATTTTCATGTGCCTTAACAGCACTTAGCATAATAAAGCGGTGTACCCCATTCTCCTTCGCTTTCTTCACCGTTTCTTCCAAACCATCATGGTCTATAAGCACTGTTTTATCACTTTGAGCTTTTTGGTTCACATCAGACAAGTAAATGACCGTGCAGCCTCCGTCAAGAAAGTCTTCCATCCTCATTTCTTCAAAAACAGCTGTCTCATCAGCTCCACGGTTTTTAGCCCCTTCCATTTGCATCTCTTTCCCGACAACAGCAAGGGATTGGTATTTCTTCTGCTTTAGTTTTTTGATAACATGCTCCCCTATTTCGCCATGCGCACCAAACACAACAACCTTCATAGAATCGCCTCCTTTTTTTATTTACACATTTCCACTGCATATTTTTTTAAAACCAAAGAATGTTGCCGCTTTTGTTTTTTCTATAAAAACTATATATAGCTAAGAATCCTGATTAAGAACTCCCCATATATTTAATAATGGTTAAGGAATATTCCAATCAAAGGAGAGCTTAGCTTGATTTGTATATGCGAAGAATTGGATTGCAGTAAGTACGGACTTTCAGGAAAAGTAGCTATTTTAGAAAATAAGCAAAGCATTCTTACATCCTTTAGCTTAAAAAATGAACGGTGGCTTCAGCTTCTCGGTATCGATCCTAGATTGTTAACTGTTTTTTATCAATCACTGGATCCCAGGTATGATTGGTTTATTGTTGTGTACGATTATCCCGAATTCTGCAAAGACCCGGATATAAAGGAAGCCATTCTATGGCATGAATTGGGGCATATCCAGTATCCTGTTCAAGCAGGCATGAATGATCTGGAAAGTGAAATAAAATGCGATGAACTTGCAGTAAAACAAGGTTTTAAAGCAGGACTTGAAAAAGTTCTGGATCTTACCCTTGAAATGGCAAGACATCTTAATCATGAAATACTCCAGCAAATGACCACAGCAAGAAAATTAAAAATCACCGGCTAAAAAAATTCACAATTTACTGAAAGCAATTAATGGAATTATTTCGAAAAACGTAGTATTGTGTATTTGAAGATTCGAAAAACTCGGCTTTTTCCTGCCGGATTTTCTTAAATTTAATAAGGGAGTGGTTGGATGGAATATCGTCGCTTGGGAAAAACAGGTTTAAAGGTTAGTGAAATCAGTCTTGGCAGCTGGCTTACATACGGCGGTTACGTCGAAGAACAAAATGCGGTTGCATCGATTGATAAAGCATTTGACCTTGGCATCAATTTTATTGATACTGCAAATGTTTATGTTCGTGGGGAAGCAGAAATTGTTGTTGGTAAAGCTCTTAAAAATTATGCCCGTGACTCTTATGTATTAGCTACAAAGGTATTCTGGCCAATGGGTGATGGCCCTAATGACAGAGGCCTTTCAAGGAAGCATGTGATTGAACAATGTAATGCAAGCTTGAAGCGGCTGAATACGGATTATGTTGACATTTATTATTGCCACCGCTACGACCCTGAAACCCCTTTAGAAGAAACTCTTCGCGCTCTCGACGACCTTGTCAGACAGGGTAAAGTTTTATATGTTGGCGTAAGCGAATGGACAGCAGAACAGATTTCAGAAGCTGTACATTTGGCAGATAAGAGACTTCTTGACCGAATTGTTGTAAACCAGCCTCAATACAGCATGCTTAACCGCTATATTGAAAAAGAAGTTCTGCCAGTCAGTGAAAAGCATGGCATTGGACAGGTTGTCTTCTCTCCTCTTGCACAGGGAGTGCTCACTGGCAAATACCAAAAAGGATCAGAACCGCCTGCTGGAAGCCGTGCCACACAGAAAAATCTTGGTTCCCTGTTTGGACTTTTAAACGACGAGAATCTTGATAAGGTGGAAAATTTAAAAGGTGTTGCAGCTGAAAACAACTTAAGCCTTTCACAGCTGGCATTAGCATGGATTCTCCGCCAGCCGGCAGTAGCAAGTGCTCTTGTAGGAGCAAGCCGTCCTGAGCAGCTTGAAGAAAACGTAAAAGCATCAGGCGTTAAACTAAGCCAGGATACAATCAACCATATTGAAGACATTTTAAGATAAAAACCTGTATTCGCCAATTCCCTTTTGGCGGCTACCCTAGTTTTTCTTATCGATTAGGAAATTATGAAAATCTTAATATCGAAATAAGGAACAGGCCTTCAAAAGAGCCTGTTCTTTTTTTGTTTATTTTAGAATCCAGTCTCCATTTTTGTCTATTTCGTGAACTCTCCTGTTTTTAGAAAAGAAAAAAGCAAAACATTGATTTAAATCAATTCTTTTGACCAAAAATTTTATTATGGTTGAGTTAGAAACTTTCAATAAATGAATGGAGAGGATATCATATGGAATTTCAAATGGACGGCACTAGAGCAATTATTGATGTAAGAGAAAGTGTTTTACGGGGAGAGCATCCAAGAAAGGAAATCCTTGATTTTGTAAAAAGCACACCGGTCGGTACAGTGATTGAAGTTCACCTTCCACACCGGGGAGAGCCAATGGCTGCTGGTTTTAGCGCTATGGGAATGAATGCGATTATTAATGAACTTGAACCTGGCCATTACAGGCTGATGGCTGTAAAACTGGAAGATCGAAGATAAATCGACTATCCACTACATTGACGAAACTTTAGCTTATGTTTCTCCTATAGTTGTGATTGTAAATTACATCTTTTTAGATGGGAATTTATTATATTTAATATATGAAAGAAAGTAAGGGGGAATTTCTAATGGGCTTTGCGACTATAAAAATGGAAGAGTTCGGGTGTCTCTCTTGTTTGAAAAAAGTCAAACGTGGCATTCAGAAGGAAGACGGAATTGAGAATGTTACCATACTATTTGATTATGTAAAAGTGAAGTTGACTTTTAATGAAGAACGAATCGGTTTGCAGGAAATTCAAACGAAAATCAACCGGCTTAAATTTAAAACCTTCGATTAAAATCCATCGCCCTGGAGGAGTATCCAGGGCTATTTTCTTTATATGATTTTTGAATCTAATATCATTTCTTTTTCCAAATGGCTTGCACGGATGCCAAATTGTGGACTTAAATTTTTAATTTCTTCTCCAAGAAGCAGTTTAAGGGCCAGATAGGGATAATTCACACCGGATAGGCAGCTAATATGAAGGCCTCCGCTCATTCGAGGGTTAATTTCCAACAGTTTCGGAATTCCCATCGAGTATTTAAACTGGATATTAAAAACATAAGGAAGCCTGAATTCCTTGTAAAATTCATGAGCAAGCTGGATCAGCTCATGGTTCTCAATAAGCTCCCTAACTCTGCCGTCCCCTTTCATGCGCGGGACGGCTGTAAATAATTTTTTCGTTGAAGCCAGGCAGTCTATACTATACTCCGTTCCTTCAAGGAATTCCATTACGATTAAATCAGAAAAATGTTCCTTCTGGCTTAATATTTCAAAGGCATATGGATAAGGAATACGGTATCCATTCCCTCCGCCAATCAATTGTTCGACCGTATCAATATTTTCCTTTATGACTCGAAACCCGCAGGCTCCCTCGCCCACGGCCGGCTTCATGCAGACAGTACGTCCCCGCTCTCTTAATGTTTGATAGGCATCCTTAAATTCTTCTGCATTATTAACAACAAAATACTCAGGGATCCTTATACTCGTTTTCTCCCCAACAACTTGATAAGCCTTTACTTTATTATCAAGCACCTTCATTAGCTCATAATCAGGACAGACAAGCACCTTGACTCCGATGGAATGAAATTTTTCAAGTCGTTTAGAGATTAAAACATTTTCTGTCCTTGGGATAAAAATATCTATTTGGTGGTTTTGGCAAAAATCCAGGCAAAAATCAATGTATTCCTCACCTTCCACATCAGGCTCCGAATAGGCGAAATCGCAAACCTGCAGATACAAGGCATCCAGGTTTGAATGGGTTCCATAAATAGTGAACTTTCTACTTTCCGGGTTATTTCTTATTAACTCAATAAAATGGGCTGCAGTGGTAAACCATCGGTTAAACCAAATGTTCATCTTAATCCTCTTTCATGTTGTATTTGGCTTTTCCATTATTTGTTTTTTTGTCGAAATTTATTAAAAAATAATTCGCCCATTTTTTCAATAAGTGGACAGGTGTTTTTGCTTGTCTCATTTTTTTCATACTATGTTAATGTAAGGTTAAAACATTACATACTCCAAGCCGAAAGGGGGGATATGTAATGGAATTAGGATTAGTGGATTATCTTGTTGTAGTGCTGATTTTAGTAGCATGGCTTCAGTAAGTCTTTTAAGCCCTGGAAGTGACACTACCGAAAATGCACTTAAAGTTTCAGCTTGTACAATTTTGGGCTGTTAATCCAATGAAAATAGGTTGACTTTTAACATGTTGCAATACATTTTCACAGGGAGCCTTGGAAGATTTTCTTTTCCAGGGCTTTCTTCTTGCGGAAAAATAAGCCCATTCTTCCTTTAGGTCTTATTAGCGGCTCAAAAGTCACTGGGTTTTCATACAATATAAGGACAACTAGTAAGCAATACTTTATGAAAATTTCAGAATGGAGATTGATATTATTATGCAGGAATCAGAAATGCCAAAAAAAAATGACGAGGAATCTGCACCTAATTTAGATTTTACTCAGCTGGCAGATTTACTAAAAATGAATTTACTTAATCTACAGGATGGAGGGAAATCAACAGGACTGAAGACAAAAGTAAATGCGGAGCCGCTCAAAAATATGGCTTCTAAAATTGCTTCAAAATCAGCCAGCACTGGATATGGGCTCCATCTTTAAAAGGGCAGGAACCATTGCAGGCAACAAGGAAGTTTTAAATGCAGTTAAAGGAATGGCAGAAGGTACTTCTTCTGAACAAAAAAATTCCCGGCTGGAGAGCCTTCTGGAAGAGCTGGTAAAAGAGGTTTCCCTTTTAAGAAAGGAAATTCAAGTTATAAGGCAGATACTGTAAATTAAAAAAAGGATCTATTCATAGCAGAATAGATCCTTTTTTTATAACTGTTTATTAACGAATCAAGTCCGCGGCTTTCCTCTTGTATCAGCCAGTATTCCTAAGTCCTGCAGCAATTCCGCTGATTGTTAAGAGAACCTGGGTCATGAGTTCATCATCGATTTCTTCTGTGTTCCTCAGTTCCTTAATCAGTTCAACCTGTATATGATTCAGAGGGTCTACGTAAGGATTGCGTCGATGGACTGAATCCTGAATATTCGGCGTGTGGTCAAGCAGCTCTTCAACCTGTGATATTTGCAGGAGAATGGACTTGGTTTTGTTGTATTCTTCCACAATATTATTGAAAATACGGTCGGCTATTTCTTTATCCTCTACAAGGGCACAATATTCGCTTGCCGTTGTAAGGTCTGCTTTCATTAAAGCCATTTGCAGGTTATCCACTGTTGAGCGGAAGAATGGCCATTCTTTGTACATTTCCTGCAGTAAAACCAGATTTTCTTGATTCTTTGCAGCAAAGTTTTCAAGGCCAGTTCCCGCTGCATACCAGGCAGGGAAAAGCTGGCGGCTCTGCGTCCAGGCAAATACCCATGGAATAGCTCTCAGGTTCTCAAATTGAGCGCTGTTCTTCCTGCTCATTGGGCGAGAGCCAATATTTAATTCCGCTAATTCCTTTAGTGGTGTTGCTTGATTAAAGTAAACCAAAAAGTCAGGATCAGCGAACACGAGGGATTGATATTTTACAAGTGAGACTTCAGAGATTTCCTCCATTGCCTCCTCCCATCTGATATCCCGGATATGCCCCTGCTCTGATTCCTTAGATACCTTAGCTGCTGCGAGAATCAATGTTGATGTTGCCTGTTCGAGACTTCGGTATGCAATATCTTCAAGCAAATATCTTGATGATAAAACCTCTCCCTGCTCGGTAATTTTGACTCCATCACCCAGGGTTTCTGCCGGCTGAGACAAAAGGCTTCGGTGCAGTGTACCGCCGCCCCTTCCAAGGGAACCGCCTCGGCCGTGGAAAAACTTCAGGCTGATGTTATATTTTTTAGCCATTTCATGAATTTCAAGCTGAGCTTTATATAGCTTCCAGTTAGCTGTTAAAGTTCCTCCGTCCTTACTTCCATCGGAATACCCCAGCATGATTTCCTGATGGTCGCCCAGTGTTTTCAGGTGGTTTCGGTATACTGGCAGATTAAACAGCGTCTCCATTATTTTTGGACCTGCTTTTAAGTCATCAATGGTTTCAAGCAAAGGGGCTACATTCAGATCGTTCTCAATCGAACCGTCCGCATGAAGACGATAAATCCCTGCCTCTTTTGCCATAAGCAAAACCTCAAGCAAATCGCTGGCCGACTGTGTCATGCTGACAAGGTAAACGGTAATTGATCTTTTTCCGAACTCAGTATGAGCTCTTTTGATAAGCTGGAAAACTTCAATCATTTGCTGTGTTTCCGGAGAATAGTCTTCATTCATTAATAGAAGCGGTCTCGGATCATTCAGCAGGCCGTCGAGCAGGCTTACTTTTTCACTTTCACTTAATTCTTCATATTTGTCTGTAATCCGAACTTTACGAAGGATTTCGGAAACAGCTGCCTGATGCTCACCGCTATGGTTGCGGATATCAAGTGTGGCAAGATGGAATCCGAACAATTCTACCTGGCGGATCAGCTTGTTCAGCATTTTGAGTTCATGATTTACAGGATGATGCTGGCGAATACTTTTTTGAATCATAAGTAAATCCTCAAGCATTTCTTCGGCTTTTTGGTATCCAATTTCCGAATTACCAACATTGCGAAGACGTTCAATCATTACAGCAAACTTGCGTCGGTAGACTTCAGATTCGATTGTCCAGCGTTTATCTTCAGTTAAGTACTTCTGCTCGTCTTTTTCAAGAGCTTCAATAAAAGCAGCTGGCACAGATACTCGGAGGTGCGAGTGACTGAAACGCTTCATTAATTCAGTTAAAACTTCCTTGTACTTTTTTAAAACAAGCCTTCGCTGCCTATTTAAGGTTTCCCATGTTACAGCTGGAGTGACATTTGGATTACCATCCCTGTCGCCTCCGATCCATGATCCAAAACGAAGAAACTCGGGAACCTTCCACTTATTGGTGTTGTAATGCATGTTCAGACTCTCTTCTACCTCCTGGTGGATTTCAGGGAGTACTTCAAACAGCGTCTGGTCAAAATAGTAGAGGCCATTACGGACCTCATCGATGACTGAAGGTTTGTTATGTCTTAATTCGTCAGTTTGCCAGAGAGCAGTTACCTCGTTAAACAGGCTATCTTCTAATTTTGTTCTTTCTTTTTTTGAGAGAATTGGAGAATCCAGCTGTTTCAGGATATTAGCAATCCTTTTTTGGATCTCAAGAATGGAACGTTTTGTTGCCTCGGTTGGATGGGCTGTAATGATAAGTTCCAAAGATAAACTGTTGATTACCTTTTCAATTATTTCACTCGTAATTTCATTTTCTTTTAAGGACAAAATCGCACTTTCAATCGATCCAGGCTGGGCATTTACTTCCGATTGAAGCTGATATTCCCTGCGCCTGCGGATTCGATGATTTTGTTCTGCCACATTAATTAAATGGAAATAAGCGGAGAAAGCACGGATAACCTGCTGACGCATTGGCGGAGTCAGCATGGCAATTTCCTGCTTTAATTCGTCATACGTTTCCTGGTGTTTTTGCGTGCGGAGTATCTTGCATAATGCTCTTATTTTTTCAACTTTATCAAGAAGCTCCTCGCCGCCATGATAGATTAGGATTTCGCCCAGTATATTACCAAGCATTTTTACATCCCTGCGCAGCGGCAGGCTGCTGTCATTTGTTTTTAAACCAGTCGGCATCTACTCATCCTCCCTAACACAGATGTTTGTGAATTTTTTAAATATTAATATAACATATGTTTTAAAAAATGTCCGATTTAAGCTTGTATGATTAAATTTTTCCGTTTATAACCGGCAAAAACTTCCTGTTTCAGTAATTACATACTATAATGAAATTCATTAGTTCAAAAATAAATTACTTTTTATACATATAAGCAAGTAAAGGGGTTTGAGTCAATGAAAGATGAGTTAAAATATTTCGGCGAAAAGCTTATTCAAGATAGTAAAAGGCTGGCCATAAAACTTGAGGAACACCTAAATGACAACTACTCCCAAAGTCTCCGAAATGCCGGTATGCCTTTAAATGAATTAAGAGAGATTCGGGCAGAAATAATTCATTGTTTAGGAGAAGCATTGAATGGTGATGAGACTGATATTTCCCAGCGTCTTGATAACTGGGGAATAAAAGCTGCAGAATTTGCCCTCCGGTATGAGGTCCCATTAAGCGGATCAATTCGTGCTGTTTCCTATTACAGGTCTGTCCTATGGGACGTTTTCACAGAGGAGTTAGAACTGCGTGACTTTGCTGCAAAAACCATGCTTGATATTGCAAAAATTATTGATCCCATGATTGATCAGGTTTGCAATGTCATAGGTGAAGTTTACGAAAGGCATAATCACCATCTTATGAGTGCAGCGTACACAGCTTTGGATGAATTATCGGTTCCCGTTGTACCCATTTCAAAAGGAATTGCCGTAATTCCAATTGTTGGCGAAATTGACGCCCGCCGCTCCAGACTAATTATGGAGGTTTCCCTTAACGCAGGAACAGAGCTCCAATTAAATCATATTATCCTTGATGTTTCCGGTGTGCCAATCGTCGATACAATGGCTGCAGACCAACTTATGAAGATTATTAGCGCGTTAAAGCTTACCGGAGTTGAAAGTATTCTAACCGGCCTGCGTCCTGAAATCGCTCAAACAATTGTCGGACTAGGTATTGGATTTACGGACATCCAAACACAGGCCAATATGCGTAAAGCCCTGGAGACCTTAGGATTTAAACAAGTGAAATAAAATGGCAGCTGTTTCGGTGTGACCGGTCTTTGGAGGATTTCCCCCCCCTTTGCTCACCCGCGCCATCATTGTCACTGGAAGGCTTGTCTGCTTTTGAAAGTGTGCATTTACAACTGAACTTGGGCACAATTGCAGGGACTCTGGCATTCAATTTCTGGATTCGTGCATTTAAGTTGGAAAATCGTGCATTCTTCTGAAAAAATTGTGCATTCCTCAGCCAAAATCGTGCATAAGCCTTTCAAAGCCGTGCATTTCTTTTTTAAAAGCCTTTTAACTTTGTTTAAAAATGCCTGTTTCCCGACTCTTCGGGCTGTAATTTTTCTGAATTTGATCAAAACAACAGGGACTGCGCACCAGCAGTCCCATTTTTTATCCCATTAACAGTTTCATGATTGCCTTTTGTGCATGCAGCCGGTTTTCAGCTTCGTCGAAAACAACAGAATGCTTGCCGTCAAGGATTTCAGCTGTCACTTCTTCCCCACGGTGTGCCGGCAGACAATGAAGGAACAAATAGTCCTTTTTCGCATAGCTGCAGAGCTTTTCATTCACCTGGTATGGGGTAAAGATTTTCATTCTCTCCTGCTGTTCTTCTTCCTGGCCCATGCTTGCCCAAACATCTGTGATGATCACATCGGCATCACTTGCTGCTTCAGCAGGGTCATTGGTCAGAATAACTTCTCCGCCTGTTTTTGCCGCTTCCTTTTTCGCACGCTGGACAATCATTTCATTCGCTGCGTAGCCTTCCGGGCTCGCAACAGCAATTTTCATGCCAACCTTTACAGCACCTTCGATCAAGGAGTGTGCCATGTTATTTCCGTCACCTACATAGCAAACCTTCAGTCCTTCCAGCTTTCCTTTGTGTTCAAGAATGGTCAGCAGGTCGGCCATTACCTGTGTGGGATGATGGTCATCAGTCAATCCGTTAATAATCGGAACATCCGCATGATTCGCCAGCTCTTCAATTTTTGAATGTTCAAATGTCCGGATCATAATGCCATCTACATATCGGGAAAGAACCTTTGCGGTATCTCCTACTGTTTCACCACGTCCCAATTGGATGTCGCGGGAGCTTAGAAAAATAGCGTGGCCTCCAAGCTGCAGCATTCCCACTTCAAAGGAGACACGGGTTCTGGTTGAGGATTTTTCAAATATCATCCCCAACACTTTTCCCTGCAGGAAGGAGTGCTGCTTTCCTGCCTTCTGCATCTGTTTTAATTCTTTTGCCTCATCAAGCATATAGAGAATTTCTTCCGTAGAAAAATCATTTAGTGTTAAGAAGTTTTTATTTTTAAATTTAGGCACTTTCTCGTTTTGCATTTTTAAAGTGTAAGTCATTCTCCTGCCCCTTTCTATACGAGCGATTGATTCATTTTTAGATATTCATTGATTTCCAGACATTCTGCTTCCAGCGCCTCTGGGCATCGGATAAAGCTTTGGAAGGTTTCAAGATTTGTAAAGCATGCAACCTGATACCTAGTTGCCATGGACCTCATCTGGAAGCCGAGAGTCTGGCTGTTTCGTCCTTGGGTCGGAATGTTAAGAACTGCCGAAATCTCTTTATCTTTTAAGAGTTGTTCTGTTTCTGCCAGGCTGGAAACTTCTCCAGCGTGAACACCATGGCTTTTTAAAAATTGTGCCGTTTTCGGAGTTGCCATCAGCTGTTTTCCCTGTTCAGCTAATTCCTTGATTAATGGAAGTGCCTCGGTTTTGGCTCTATCGGTAATGGAACATAAAATTGCTCCTGATTGACCTGATTTCTTTGCCCCTTTTTTATATGCTTCGTCAAAGGTCATTCCAATTCCGATTAATTCACCGGTCGACTTCATTTCTGGTCCGAGGATATGGTCGACATCCTTTAGTTTTTTATCTGAAAAAACTGGCTGCTTTACGACTGTATAGGAAGGCTCATTTAAAAGTCCGAGTCGGTGTGTGATTTCTCCAAGCTTTTCGCCCAACTGGCAGCGGACCGCCCATTCAATCATTGGGATTCCGGTTACTTTGCTCATGATCGGCGTCGTTCTGGAGGCTCTTGGATTGACCTCTAATACATAAACGGTGTCGTTAAAAATGACAAATTGAATATTCATCAGGCCAACTACTGGAAGGCCGCAGGCAATTCGTCCCGAATATTCAACCAGCGTTTTCTTTATTTCTTCACTAAGGGTTAAAGGAGGAAATACAGCAATGCTATCACCGGAATGGACTCCAGCTTTTTCAATATGCTCCATGATTCCCGGAATAACAATATCTTTCCCGTCACTGATAACATCGACTTCACATTCAAGCCCAGGATAGTAGCGGTCCATCAACAGCGGCCAAATTCCTTCGTCTGCCTGCTGTAAAAAAATCTTTTTATAATTAGCTAAGTCATCATCATTATTTAAAATAAACATTGACTGTCCGCCGATTACGTATGAAGGGCGTACAAGTAAAGGATAACCGAGCCGAGCAGCGGCACTATCGATCACCGCAGCGGTTTCGACTATTTCCCCTTCAATATGAGGGATATCTAGATCGTTTAAGAGCTGATAAAACTGTTCCCTGTCTTCTGCAGCATCGATGCAGTCCATGCTTGTTCCCAGGATTGTCAGTCCTTCTTCATGGAGGGCTTGAGCGACATTTATTGCCGTCTGGCCACCAAATTGAATCAGCACCTCTTTAATTTGCTCTCGCTTGATAACCTGGAGGATATCTTCTGCAGCAAGCGGTTCAAAATATAATCGGTCCGCAACCGTATAATCAGTACTTACTGTTTCTGGGTTGTTATTGATAACAATTGCCTCATAGCCTTTCTTTTTAAGGGCAAGCGCGGCATGGACGGAACAGTAGTCAAACTCAATTCCCTGGCCGATGCGGATGGGTCCGGAACCAATTACAAGAACCTTTGGTTTGCTAGAATCCAGTTCCAGTTCATCTTCACCATGATAAGTAGAATAATAGTAAGGCGTGATTGCCTCAAACTCAGCGGCACAAGTATCGACCTGCTTATAAACCGGCTGGAAACCGAGGCTCTCCCAGTGATCGCGCACCTCTTTTTCCTTCTTATTAAAAATGCTAGCAAAAAATTTATCGCTAATTTGGTTTTTCTTTGCCCAAATTGCCACATCCTGAGGAATCTCTTCCAGTGTTTTATAGGATCGAAGCTCTTTTTCAAAATCTGTCAGTTTTTTAATTTTAGCGAGAAACCACATATCAATGGCAGTGATCTTTTGAATAGTCTCGATATCCGTTCCTCTATAAAACAACTCGGCGATTTGGTAAAGCCGTTCGTCCGTGGCGGTTTTAATCGATTCAGCCAATTCTTCATATGCCGTTTCGCCAAAACGGTTGCCTGTCAGGCTGAAGAAGGATGTGTTTAAAGAACGGATTGCCTTATTTAAGGCTCCTTCAAAGGTACGGTCAATAGCCATCGCTTCACCTGTTGCCTTCATCTGAGTTCCAAGCGTCCTGTCTGCTTCAGGGAATTTATCAAATGGAAACCTTGGAAGTTTGACAACAATATAGTCAATTGCCGGTTCAAAGGAAGCAAATGTATTTCCTGTTATAGGGTTCACAATCTCATCAAGATGAAAGCCAATGGCACATTTTGCAGCAATCCTTGCAATTGGATAACCTGTCGCTTTCGAGGCGAGTGCCGATGAACGGCTCACCCTTGGATTTACTTCAATAATGCAGTACTGATTGGATTCAGGATTGAGCGCGAACTGAATATTACAGCCGCCGATGACACCAAGTGCGCGAATAATTTTTAAAGAGGAATCCCTTAGCATCTGGTATTGAGTGTCAGATAATGTTTGAGATGGTGCCACAACAATGGAATCGCCGGTATGAACACCAACCGGATCAAGATTCTCCATATTGCAAACAATAATACATGTATCGTTTGCATCTCTCATTACCTCGTACTCTACTTCCTTCCAGCCTTTGATACTTCTCTCCAGCAAAACCTGGCCAATAGGGCTTAAGGATAAACCCTTTTTCAAAAGAGGAACTAGTTCTTCCTCGCTATTGGCAAATCCTCCGCCTTCACCACCGAGCGTAAAAGCAGGACGGCTGATTAGCGGGAAGCCTGTTTCCCTGGCAAAATCTAAACCTTCCTCAACCGTACTGATAGATAGGGAATCAGGAATTGGCTCATTTAATTCAATCATCAATTGTTTAAAAAGCTCCCGGTCTTCCCCTTTTTGAATCGAAGCAACAGATGTGCCAAGAATTTTAACTCCGTACTTTTCTAAAATCCCTGCCTGGTAAAGCTGGACTGTTAAGTTTAATCCTGTCTGTCCTCCCAGGGTTCCAATTAATCCATCTGGCATTTCTTTTTTTATAACCGCCTCTATGCTTTCAACAGTCAAAGGCTCCATATACACTTTGTCAGCTACTGCAGAATCGGTCATGATCGTAGCGGGATTATTATTTACCAGAACTACCTCAAGGCCTTCCTCCTTGAGGGCAAGGCATGCCTGCGTTCCTGCATAGTCAAACTCAGCGGCCTGGCCAATAACAATAGGACCTGCACCTATTACTAACACTTTCTTAATTTCTTTCAATCTAGGCATTTTGCATTTCTCCTGTTTCCGCAAGCTGCTGGACAAATTTTTTAAAAATATGAGCTGTGTCATTTGGGCCTGCATTGGCCTCAGGGTGAAACTGGACTGTCTGAAGCGACAGCGTTTTATGTTTAAGCCCCTCCACAGTGTTGTCATTTACATTTTTATAGGCAATATCAAAGGTTTCCTGATCAATGGTATGCTCGATAACTTCATAGCCATGGTTCTGAGAAGTAATCCACACCTTGCCGGTTTCAAGCTCCTTTACAGGATGGTTGGCTCCCCTGTGACCAAATTTCATCTTTTCAGTTTTACCTCCAAAGGCGAGGGCTATTAGCTGATGGCCCAGACAAATTCCAAGAGTAGGTAAGGCCTCTGCCATTTTCTTAATCTCAGGAAAAAGTGGTGCGAGTGCCATTGGATCCCCAGGGCCATTACTTAGTAATAAGGCATCTGGATTGAGGGCGCTGATTTGCTGGTAGGTGTAGTTATAAGGGACTACCGTTACCCTGCAGCCTTCTTCAAGAAGTGAGTCAAGGATGGACCTTTTATAACCATAATCAACCAGGACAACGTGGGGTCCCTTATTCCCATGTACTTCCGGCTCCTTAACAGAAACCCTTGGAACCTGACTGCTTGAAAAATCAGTAATCCATTCCTGCTTTTTGCCTGCGAAGCTTTTATCCGATATCCAACCCTTCAACGTTCCGTGTTTGCGGATTTTTTTCGTAAGGCTTCGGGTATCTATCCCCGCCAGGCCGGCCACTCCGAAATGGCGCAATTGGTCAGAGAATGATTGATTGGCCTGAAAATGGCTAGGTTCATCACAATGTTCACCAATGATTACCCCAGATAAATGCAGGGTGTCAGCTTCGAAATCAAAGGAATTCATCCCGTAATTCCCGATCATTGGATAGCAAAACACCACAATCTGGCCTGCATAGGAAGGATCGGAAACGATCTCTTGGTAGCCTGTCATACTGGTGTTAAACACCACCTCGCCGCAAGCTTCACCTGCCTTTCCGATAAAGCTTCCTTCATATATGTCGCCGTTCTCCAAGATGAGATACCCTTTATCCATTGTTTTCCCCTTCCTTAGGCTTCTGCTAAAATATTTCCTAATGATTTAATAAACTGATCACATTCTTCTTTTGAAGCGGTCAAAGGCGGAAGAATCCGCAATACATTCGGACCCGCAGTCAGAGCAAGCACCTTTTCTTCCTCTCTTAATCTATTTACAAGTGGCCCCGCCTCTGTATCCATTACTAATCCCAAAAGCAGCCCTTTTCCTCTTACATCTTTAATTTGGATATGCTTGCTTTTTAATTCAGCCAGTTTTTCGAGTAAATAATTACCGAGGTTCTGTGCTGCTTCAGCCGCATTATTTTGAACCATATATTCCAGGGTTGCAAGACCTGCTGTTGCTGACAGCGGATTTCCTCCAAATGTACTGCCGTGTGTGCCTGGCCCAAGTACCTTAGCTGCTTCAGTCGAAGCAATAATCGCTCCAATAGGAAATCCTGACCCTAATCCTTTTGCCAGAGATACTGCGTCAGGCTTTATTCCGTATTGCTGAAAAGCGAATAAAGTTCCTGTCCGGCCCATGCCTGTCTGTACCTCGTCAATCATCAGGAGCATTTCTTTTTCGCTACAGATTTCTGCCAGCTTATTCACCCATTCCTGATCAGCAGGGACGACACCGCCCTCACCCTGAACAAGCTCAAGCAAAACTGCGGAAGTATCTAGTTCCTTTAATTGCTGCAAAGCTTCTTCGCTATTAAACTCCAAATAAATGAAGTCATTTGTTAAAGCTGAGAAGCCGGCCTGGATTTTTTCCTGGCCAGTGGCTGACAGAGTAGCAAGCGTACGTCCGTGGAAGGATTGTTTAAAGGTTGCAATTTTATTGCTTCCTCCCTTTTCTGCTCCATGTTTTCTGGCTAGCTTAATCAAAGCCTCATTCGCCTCAGCCCCGCTATTGCAAAAAAACACCTGGCCTCCAAAGCTGTTCTGAATTAATAATTCTGCAAGCTTTTCCTGTGCCGGTATATGATACAAATTGGAGCAATGCCAAAGGCTTTGAAGCTGATCCTGTACTTTTCCGTAAACGGCATCAGGCACATGCCCCAAATTACAAACCGCTATACCTGAAGTAAAATCGAGATACTTTTCTCCTTTATCATCCCAGACGAAGCTTCCTTTTCCTTTAACCAGGGTAAGTGGAAATCTGGAATAAGTGTTCATTACAGCACTTGTTTTAAGCAGTGAATTAGGCATGCAATAACTCCTCACTTAAATATATTTTTGTTCCAATTTTTTGTCCTTTACAGTAGGCGGAAATCGCCTTTTCTGCTTTTCCGCTGAAAATGAGTACTTCTTTTACTCCGTTTATTAATGCTTCCCTGGCAC
Organism: Neobacillus terrae; assembly: GCF_011393025.1. Classification (GTDB taxonomy): domain Bacteria; phylum Bacillota; class Bacilli; order Bacillales; family Cytobacillaceae; genus Neobacillus_A; species Neobacillus_A terrae. Next base: position 20,437 of record NZ_JAAOEO010000016.1, read on the forward strand.
CGTTTACCTTTGGAATCATGCCTCCGGTAATGGTTCCGTCTCCTATCAGCATATCTGCCTGAGTGGTAGAAACAGCGGATAAAATTTTCCTTTCTCCAGCTTCATCACTATAAATACCAGGTATATCGCTCATTAACAGCAAAGGGCATTTTAATGCTGAAGCGATAGCTGCCGCCGCAGTATCTGCATTAATGTTAAGGCGCTGCCCTGAAGCGTTCTGTCCCACAGGAGAAACAACCGGAATATAACCTTTCCCGCAAAGATCAATAAGCAAATCTTCAGTTATTTTTTTCGGTGAACCAGTATATCCCAGCTCTTCACTGATTTGTTCTCCTTGGATCAGCCCGCCGTCTATACCGCTTATGCCAACTGCCCGGCCCCCTGATGACTGAATGCTCCTGCAGATCATTTTATTTACAGAACCGCTTAAAGCCATCTCGATTACATCCAGCATTTCTACTGTCGTTACTCTAAGACCGTTTACAAAGGTAGTTGGTATATCCAATTGGCCAAGCAAACGGGTAATTAATTTACCTCCGCCATGAACAATAATAGGCTGATACCGGCCTTCAGATTGGATTTCAGCCAGTTCCTGGTAAAAGGTAGGAGAAACATCGTCTATAACACTGCCGCCTGCCTTAATAACTAAGTATTCCATTCGCCAGGTCCCTCCTTACGTCCTGTACGAGGCGTTAATACGGACATAGTCATATGTCAAGTCGCAGCCCCAAGCCACGGCAGATTCGAGACCCTGATTTAAATTAACACTGATTTTAATTACTTCATTATCAAGATAAGCTTTCGCTTCTTCTTCACTAAATGGATATGGAAGTCCGTTTTCAACAACTGTAATCGGTCCGATATTGGCAGAAATTTTTGAAGGATCAAGCTTTTTGCCACTGTAGCCGACTGCACATATAATCCTTCCCCAGTTGGCATCACTTCCGAAAACGGCCGTTTTTACAAGGCTGGATCCTACGATAGTTTTACTTATTGCTGTGGCGGTTTCCTTATCAGGACATCCGATAGCCTCTACTTCAATCAGCTTGGTAGCGCCTTCGCCGTCACGGGCAATCATTTTCGCCAGTTCACGCGATACATAGGAGAATCCATCCAGGAACACCTGCCAATCCTTATGTTCAGGTGTTAATGGTGAATTTTCCGCAAGGCCATTTGCCAGAGCAAGCACCATATCATTTGTACTTGTATCACCATCAACTGTAATCATATTAAAGGTTTGGTTCGTTGTTGCCTTTAATGCCATGCTTAAAGCCTCAGCAGTAACAGCAGCATCAGTAGTGATAAATCCCAGCATTGTAGCCATATTTGGATGTATCATACCCGACCCCTTGGCAGCACCGCCTATGATAACCTCTTTTCCATCAATGATGACCTTTACTGCTATTTGTTTTTCGGTTGTATCTGTTGTTAAAATCGCCTGTTCGAAATTTCCCGGCTGTCCGATGGAAGCATCTATTTGGTTGATTCCTTTTATAATTTTTTCAATAGGAAGCTGTTCCCCAATTACCCCTGTTGAAGTAACAGCCACATAATGAGGGGTAATCCCTAACACCTCAGCAAATTGGCTTTGCATAGTGCGGGCATTTTCCATTCCTTGATCCCCCGTACACGCATTGGCATTTCCGGAGTTGACAAGAATCGCCTGTACTTTATTTTCCTTAGCAACACTTTCCTGTGTAACGATTAGTGGTGCAGCCTGGAATAGGTTAGTCGTGTATACCCCTGCTGCTGAAGCCGGCACTTCCGAGAAGATCCAGCCGAGATCAAGGCGCTTTCTTTTAAGCCCGCAATGCAGGCCGCCTCCTTTAAATCCACGAGGAGAAGTGACGCTTCCTCCTTGTATTTCAGTAAATACGCCCAACTCCTGCGCAATAATTTCTCCCAACTTTGTCCCCTCCAACGTCATATTAAAAATTTGCCTTGTTTATGGAAAAACAGGCGTCATATTTAGTCCTTCAGTTTCATTCCATCCCATCATCAGGTTCAAGTTCTGAACAGCCTGCCCGGCTGCACCTTTTACGACATTATCAATCACGGAAACTACCATAATTTGATTGGTTCGCTGATTAATCGCAAACCCGATGTCACAAAAATTAGAACCGTAAACCTGTTTTGTAGATGGGTAGGTTCCCCCCTCACGGATTCTTACAAAAGGACTTGTTTCATAAAAGTCCCGGTATAATGCTTCAATTTGATCCTGTATGAAGCTTTTTGCCATTTTGGCGTATATGGTGCACATAATTCCCCTTGTCATCGGGACGAGATGAGTACTAAAGGTAACTTGGACCGGTTTGTTTACCTGTTCAGATAAAACCTGTTCAATTTCTGGTATATGCTGGTGTTTGCCAAGTTTATAGGCTGATAGGTTTTCGTTCGTCTCCGGGTAGTGGGTGGTCTGGGATAATCCCCTCCCAGCTCCTGAAACACCGGATTTTCCATCAATAATAATGGAATCAGGTTCAATCCATCCCTGCTTCAGCAATGGAGTAATCCCCAGAAGCGTTGCAGTTGGATAACAACCAGGATTAGCAATAAAGCGACTGTTAGAGATTGTCTCTCTGTAAAATTCACTCAGCCCATAAACCGCCTGGTTTAAATGCTCCATTTGTGCTGGAGACTTTCCATACCATTCTTCATATAGTTCTGGTGATTTGAGCCGAAAGTCACCCGATAAATCAATAATTTTAACATCTTTGACTAAAAGCTTGGGTACTTCGTTTTTGCTAATGCCGGATGGTGTTGCATAAAAAACCACATCCGTTTCATCTGCATTTAATTTTGATAGCCTCGGAATTCCCAAGCCGGATAAATGGGGATAAATCTCAGAGATATCTGCTCCTTCACTGGTGCCTGAGACAACTGAATGGATCTCCACATTGGGATGATTATGCAGGAGCCGGATAAGTTCCAGCCCGCTGTAGCCAGTTGCCCCCACTATTGACGCCTTCATTCAATTCAACTCCAATGGATTCATTTTTACTATGTTGATAATTATACATATTAATGGATTAATATACAAATAATAAAATATAAAAAATTAAAAAAATACTAATTTTATTTTTCCACCCGCAGGATTCTGAACACTTTATTTTGCCTTTTATCCTAAGAGGGTCAGCTCGTTTTTTCTATTCGTTTTCCGTTAATACATAAATATTCAGCATGCTGTATAAAGTGCAAAAAATCCATCCTGTAAAAAAACTTTATTGTATTTTCACTGTGAGCATAGATAGTAAGATGGGATTCTGATAAGGAGCAGTTGCAGACTATGAAAATATTTTTTTGGACAAGTAGAATGGGATCAAAAGGTATTACCTCTGTGTGTTATAATTGTTGATAAATATACTAATTTAGGATCATTGGTAATTACTATGAGATATCCAATTGGACATGGCGTGATCCAGTAACGCCATTGAATCAGTTAAATAGAGTGATATATTCCAATAGGAAATTTCAATAAAATCAAAAAGGGGGTTCGGAATAAAGCATTCCGAACCCCCTTTTGTCGACAAACTGAAACTCCGGCAGAACCGGAGTTTTTTTAGTTTATTTCGATCTCAAGCTGTCTCGTTACAGCACCAAACACCTTTTTTTCCACGTATTTTGGCGTATAGCTGTAAAAATGGCTGAGGCGGAGATTTTCAAATCCCTCAAGAGCATTAATGGTTTTTTCAATATATTGGACTTGATGTGAGGATGAAGCTGACGCATATTCCTTATCGGGAAGCTGTATGATATATTTCCCCTCTTTTAAGACATCCTTTGGAATTCCTTTTACAGCAAGACGGTTCAGCTTTCTGTTTACTTTCCAGAGTGAAATTCCTTCAATCTTTTGGTAAATATTTAATCTTTGTTCGATGTTTTCCTTAAGGGTGGTTTTAAGCTGTTCCAACTTATATACCCTTTTTTCAACCAGCTTTGAAAAAAATAAAGCCACCCGGTTTTCTCCTGTGTCTTGGCTTTTTATTGTTTTCTGCCACTTTTCTTTTTTCTCTAGTAACATCGTGCTGCTTCCTCCAATTCTCATCTTCAAAAAAATATTCGAGCCCCTCAGTTGTTTTCTGGGTGCCTTTCAATGGTACTTTATGAACAAAATGAGTGAACTGCCGCCCCCTTTCAACTGATGAACTGGCAAGCCTCCTCTCGTACTCGATCCGTGCTCTTGCCAGCCCCTTTTCCGGAAAAGTACCGCAGATTCACTCAACAATAGTGGCTACCAAAAAAGACTGCTCCTTCAGGGAGTTATTCCCCGACATAACAGTCTCTATTGTATCTTTAAGCTCGACTCAAACTTCTTTTCTTTGTGTGTTCTTTCATTTCAGAAATGGCGAAAGAACTGCCAAGCCATAAAATAACTCCTGATATAATACTAAACATCCAGTTTCCGCTTGCCTGGAGAACCAGAAGAACTGTGGCCACACACACAATACCTCCGATCATTCCAAAAACGGAACCTGTAGCAATATTTGCTGCTTTTTTAGAACCAGAGGAAATGCCCATCATTAAAACGGCTGTGAGCATTACTGCCGGAAAGGCTGCGAAGATACCGCCAAGTATTTTCCATGGAGAGATAACGGTTACGAGATAGCTTAAGGCTACTGCTGAACCCCCCAATAAAAATCGAAGTAATAAATCATTTTTTTTCATGAAGTCCACCTTTGCTTTCATAATTAGATGTAATCATTACAACAACCATTGATACAACAAACCAACACACCATTGCCTCAGTTAAACCGCGCTTCCATCCCTGACGAGGCAGCAGGTAACCAGCTAAAATCGCTACACCAATATTTATAGCCATTCCAAATATGGCTCCCTTTGACAACAGAATCGAATGAGAAATAAGTTCTTGTCCATGAAAATCCAGACCGTTTGTTAAGAGTGCTGCCAAAAATACGGCAGGAAAAGCGGCAAAAATTCCACCTGCCCTATCCCCCAGCTTACGCGAAATTATTGTTGAAGCAATTACAGCAGTTCCTCCGAGAATAAATCTGATCAATAACGCACTCAATGACAATCCACTCACTTTTGTTCGCCTCTCTCTGGATATTGGAAACTATATTATGGTGAGTAAGCCCACGTTTGTGAATACTATCACAAAGCTTGCTACAGTCTCTATTTTAACGCAGAAACCGATAATTCCCTGTGAACATTTTATTAAGATTTTTGAAGCATTTCTATTCCAGGTGGTGAGTTAAGTTTTTTCCACTAGCAGTTTTAATAGGTTTATTTACTTTCGTGGAGGGTATTAATAGAAAGGCACTTTAATCTCTTTATTCTTTTAAAAAAGATATAATAGATTAAAAGGTTATAGAAAAAGATGAGGAGAAGCAAAATGTCGATAGTTATTGTAGACGACAACCATGTTAACCTGTACCTGATTGAGAAAATTCTTCACAGGGCAGGATACCAGGATTACATATCTCTTACTTCTGCACAGGAACTTTTTGATTACTTGCAGATTGACAGCAAATATCCAGAACCTGTGCAAACCGATGTCATTCTAATGGATATTATGATGCCAGAAATTGATGGTATCGAAGCATGCAGGAGACTTCAGAAAATACCGCATCTTCGTGATATACCTGTTATCTTTGTAACGGCACTCGAAGATACTAACAAGGTCGTAGAGGCTCTTGATGTTGGCGGAATTGACTACATAATGAAACCAATAAATAAGGTTGAATTACTGGCTCGTATAAGGGTAGCTCTTAGACTGAAATATGAAAAAGACTGGCATAAAGAACAGGAAGAAAAAATCCGGAAAGAATTGGATTTATCCATGAAGGTTCAGACGAGCTTGCTGAGCGAACCGGTATTGAAGGAAAATCTAATAATAAAGGCCTCCCACCTGCCTGCCAATAAATTGGCGGGCGACATGTATTACTGGTATAAAATCAACGATGATCAATATGGAATTATTCTGTTGGATATGATGGGCCATGGAATTTCCGCTTCCCTTGTATGTATGTTTATCAACTCGGTTTTGCGGGACGCCATCCGAATCCATGTTGACCCTGAAGCAGTCATTAAGGAATTAAATCGCTGGATGGCCCAGATCAATCGAAAAGATTCTTCTATGCATTACTACTTTACAGCTATTTATCTAATTATCAACATAAGTAAAAAAACAGTGGAGTATGTTAACGCAGGGCATCCTCCAGGCTACATACTAATTGACAATCAGGATGTACATAATCTTTCTACAGGCACCTGTGCTGTTGGTTTTTTCCCGGAAATGGACGTTAAAAAGACGGTTATCCATTATAAGGAACATGTTCAGCTTCTTCTTTATACGGATGGAGTAATGGAAGCACTTGAAGAGAATGGAGAGGATGGTCTGCTGCTCCTCAAAGAATCAGCCTCTGCTGAATGGGCAAATCTCAAGGAATCCAATCCAATTGACTATGTATTGCCTAAAGAGCTTCACGGCAATCAGCCGGACGATATGTGTGTACTAACGATTCAGGTATAAATGTATTTAGTTAAAAAGAACCTTCGGATTCGGGGGTCTTCTTTGCGTTTCCTCCGAACTATGAAGGACAAAAGCTACGGTCCGACCATATATAAAAGTCTTTCACTCTGGCTTGTCCTCAAACCATAACCAAAAAGCAGGGATGCCCTTATGGCGATCCCTGCTCTTTTTTTTGATAAATTTTCTCAGCAACATCAAAGTTATGGTATTTTTCTGATATGTTCATAGCCCTTAGAGTTTCTTTGTTTCCAAGGCCTAAAAATCCGCCCTCACAAAGACTTTCATAAAAAAGGGCATTAACCTTGGCCTGAAGGTCTGCATTAAAGTAGATCATGACATTCCTGCAAATAATCACATGGAATTCATTAATGGATCCATCAGTTACTAAGTTGTGCTGAGTAAAAAAGATATTTTTAAGCAAATTTTCATTTAAATAAGCATTTTCAAAGTCTGTTCTATAATATTCCGAAAATGCTTTTTCACCGCCGGCTTGCAGATAGTTTTTAGTATAGGACTGCATCCGTTTCAAATCGATAATCCCTTTTCCCGCTCCTTTTAAAACAGCCTCATTCATGTCAGTCGCATATATCCTTGCCTTATGGTAAAGCCCCTCCTCCTCTAGGAGAATAGCCATAGAAAAAGCCTCTTCACCGGTTGAACAGCCAGCATGCCAAATTCTTATTTCCGGAAGCTCTCTCAAAAAAGGAATGACCTTCTTTCGAAATGCACTGAAGAAGGCTGGATCTCTAAACATTTCTGTTACATTAATGGAAAAATCCTCAAGTAGTATATCAATATATCCTTCTGTATGAAAAACCTTTTCGATTAATTGGCTGATGGATGAAAGCCCATCCTGCCTCATCCGATGCTGTACCCTTCGGAAAATCGATGAGCGCATATACTCCCTGAAATCAAAGCCGGATAATCGAAAGACAGCCTGTAAAAGCAAATCCATTTCTAGTTCTTTTATTTCATCATCATTTATTAGATGTACCAACTTTGTCCTCTCCTCCCTTTCAGTTTTTAGAAGGATTAGACAGCCATACTCTTAGCACAGATAAAAGCTGATCCATCTTGATAGGTTTACTAATATAATCGGATGCGCCAGCCTCAAGACATTTCTCCCTGTCACCTTTCATGGCTTTAGCTGTTAATGCTACGATTGGCAGATCGTCATATTTCTTTTCAGTCCGGATTTGCCTCATCGTTTCATAGCCGTCCAGGCCAGGCATCATAATGTCCATTAACACAATATCAAATTCTTTTCCTTTGTTAAGGATATCCAGACACTCATGACCGTTATGTGCAGTAGAGATATGCATCCCTTCATGCGCCAGGGCCTTTTCCAATGCAAAAATATTACGGTTATCATCATCCACCACAAGAACTTTTTTATTTTGTAAGTGATTCGATCCAGCCCCAGAAGGATTTATTGGAATGTCTTTCTCCTGGATAACCGGTTCACTCTCTGTTTCAACTGGCATTGCTGCCGCTACTTCTTCCGAAGCTATTAGGGTTGCTTCCTGCATTGTTAATCCTGCTGGAAGGCTAGGAATATACAGGGTGAACTTGCTGCCTTTTCCTTCCTTACTATCAACCTCAATCCAGCCTCCGAGCAAGGCTGCAAACTCCTTACAAATGGCAAGTCCTAATCCGGTACCACCAAACTTCCTCATAGTAGCTCCGTCCACCTGCTTAAATGCTTCAAAAATAATCTCCTGCTTGTCTTCCGGAATGCCAATGCCTGTATCTTCTACTGTAATTTCAAGCCAATCCACATCAATGTAGGAAAAATTAGCTTTTTTCATAGTTTCGGGCGAAGGAATCCCTATATTAACAGAAACCGAACCTGACTCTGTAAATTTAAATGCGTTTGACAGCAGGTTTTTGATAATCTGCTGAAAGCGCTGTTCATCAGTATAAAAAATCCCTGGTGTTTTTTCATCTTTTACAATATTAAATTGAATGCCTCGGCTTTTAGCAAGATGGGTAAAGTTTCTCTCCAAAATGCCTGGCAGTTCGCTTAGGTTCATTTCACCAAATACCATATCAAGCTTGCCGACCTCCACTTTAGAAAGGTCTAAAATATCGTTTATCAAAGAAAGAAGATCCTGTCCGGAACTATTTATGACTCTGGCAAATTCCTTTTGTTCTTCTGATAACGTTTCTTCTGTTCCATCTGAAAGCATCTCAGAAAGTATCAGAATACTATTTAATGGTGTTCTCAATTCATGTGACATATTCGCCAGGAATTCTGATTTGTATCTTGAACTTAATTTAAGCTGCTCAGCCTGTTTTTCAAGATTGATTTTGACTTTTTGCAGTTCTCTTGTTTTTTGCTCACTTTCAAGATTCCGTTCCGCCAGCTGCTCATTTATCATGCGAAGTTCTTCAGACTGTGATTGCATCTCTTCTGCCTGTGCCTGCAGCTCTTCTGATTGCGATTGGAGTTCTTCCGATTGAACCTGCAATTCCTCTGTCTGGGCTTGCGATTCCTTGAGGAGCCTTTCAATTTCCATCCTGCCCTTAACACTATTTATGGTAATTCCAAGAGTCTCGAGTGCCTGTGTAAGAAACTTCCGTTTTTTCTCATCGAAAGCTTCCAGGCTGGCAATTTCAATCATTGCCACTGCTTCATCTTCAAAAAGGACAGGGGCAATCAGAATACTTTTTGGCCTAACCACTCCAAGTCCTGAGGTAATCAAACGATAACCCTCTGGTATATCTTCGATAAGATGTGCACGCTTTTCGATAGCTGCCTGTCCAATTAGTCCTTCGCCAGGAAGAAATTCATGCCTTCCTGCTTCCCCATCACTGCCTGCAAAAGAAGCTAGTTTCCGAAAACGTGTCTTTTCACCTTCACCCACTTTTGCGTAAAAAGCACCATAGGCTGCATCCAGCATTGGCGCGAGACTGGTTAGGAAGCGGCCTGCCAGAATATCCATGCTGACAATGCGCTGATACATAGTTGCCAAATCTGCTAGTCTGGTTTGGATCCAGTTTTGCTCTTCAATTTTGGAAGTGAATTCTTTTTCCTTAAAACTATAGTTCTCGAGTGAGCCAGCCATCTCATTAAAAGCTGAAGCAATATCGCCTATCTCATCTTTTGTTTTTACACGGATCCTCGGAAGAACCGATAAATCTTTATAATTCAGTGTTTTAATCACTTTGGTAATCGCACGAAGATTATTCGCCGTGCTCCTTATTACCCAATATCCAATTACTGCGGTAGCAATTAGTGCAAGCAGCAATCCCGTAATAAGAGTGTTAATAGCATCCTGGTAGGTATTTTTAGCTGATTTCAGGCTCGATTTCATTAAACTTTCCTGGAAATTTTTAAAGCCATTTAAATTCTTAATGACTTCAGTGCGTCTTTCATTCTGCACAACAAGAAGCGGCCGTAATGCGGTTTTATCTCCCCGTTTTATGGCTTCTTTTACCTGTGTTTCTGTTTCCGTATAAGAGCGATAGCTCTCCTCAATTCTGCTTAAAAGGTACCTTGATTTTTGCCGATTTACGATTCCGGTTAAAGTACTGATATCTTCAAGAAGAATAGTATGGTTCGTATTCAGTATTTTATTGCTTTCCTTAATTTCCTGCTCATCATTTGAAACGGTCATACTTAGCAGTTCACGGTCGGATTGAAAGAATAATTGCCTCATATCTGTAGCTAAATTCACTTTTGTATACCTGTCATCCATGATATCCTGCATATTATTCTTCATGGAATTAATCATATAAAATATTCCTGCCATCAATGAAACAATTAGCAGCAGGATTGCACCAAAGCCAATAATCTGTTTCTTTTTAAAACTCACTTAAGCTCCCCCTTTCCAAAAATCTTTTATATGTTGAAAAACTAGTAAATAAGTTCATCTATTAATATACCTTATTTTTTATAGTAGTTCCAAAATACAGCCGGTATTAAAAAGGAAACCATTTTCTCTATTCTTTTTTTTCGTTCCTATTATTTATAAATCCCCATGATACTTGCAACAAGTGCACACTACTTTTTACTATTCTTTCTTCCTTTTAGGACAAAGAACATATAATAATGGAATCTTTATTTTTCTTCATTTATTTTTAGTAAAATAGTCCGAAATTGGAAAAGAAGTGAATCATATCCCAATATAAGGGTAAATTATTTTAGTGAGATTTCTGATAAAAACAACCGGGGGTAATCCTATGGAAAATCAAAACTCCGATAGTCAAAAATATTTGTGGGCGGATGTTGTAAAGTCCGTAAAAAAGTTAGACCCTAAAAAGCTGGAAATCGTGAAGTCTACTCTACCTATTATCCAGGAACATGGTGAAACGATTACAAAACATTTTTATCAAAGACTTTTTAAGAACCACCCAGAATTGAAGAATATTTTTAATATGACACATCAAAAAACAGGCCACCAACCAAGGGCGCTTGCGAATGCCGTTTATGGTGCTGCAGCAAATATTGAGGATATGAGTACAATTATGCCAGTCCTTGAGAGAATCGGGCAAAAGCACCGCAGCCTCCAAATCAAGCCGGAACAGTATCCAATCGTTGGAGAGAACCTGCTAGGTGCAATAAAAGAAGTCCTTGGTGATGCGGCTACAGATGAAATCATTGATGCCTGGGCAGATGCTTACGGTATTATTTCCGATGTTTTCATCCGAATGGAGGACAAGCTGTACAAGTATGCAGCAACTCAGCCTGGTGGATGGGCTGGCTTTAAGGATTTTGTTGTTGCCAATAAAGTTCCGGAGAGCGACGTGATCACTTCCTTCTATTTAAAGCCAAAGGATGGGCAGGAACTTCCTCGTTATACTCCAGGCCAATATATTACAATGAAACTTGATGTCGAGCAGGAAGAATATACTCACCTAAGACAGTATAGCCTCTCTGACCGTCCAGGGCAGGATTATTACCGAATTAGTGTGAAACGGGAGGATGCCCCGTCAGAAGAACTCCCTCCTGGCGTGGTTTCAACCGATTTGCATAAGCTAATCAATGAGGGAGATATCCTCCCAATCACATCGCCTGCCGGAGATTTTTATTTGGATATGAATAGCACCCGTCCGGTTGTACTTTTAAGTGGAGGTGTCGGACTTACTCCGATGATGGCCATGCTGAATACGATTGTTGAAGAGCAGCCTGAAAGACAGGTAACGTTTATACACGCCTCGCTTAACGGGAAAGTACATGCTTTTAAGGACCATGTACGTGAAATGGCAGAACAGCATGAAAATGTGAAGTCCTATGTAATTTATGAGAAGCCGACAGAAGAGGACCAGGCAGCTAAAAATTATGATAAGGATGGCTATATTACGCTTGAGTGGATGAAGGAAACACTAAAGTCGAATGACGCTCAATACTATTTCTGCGGACCTCCACCGTTTATGAAAGCTGTTAACTCTTTCCTTAAAGGCTTTGGCGTTCCCGAAGAGGACATTCATTATGAATTCTTTGGATCCTTTGGTGATTTGGAAGGTTAATATGCACCTAAATAAAGCTCCCGCTGCAGCGGGAGCTTCTTTATTATGTATTTCATTAATACTTATCGGCCCTTCCCTTACTTCACCGAAATTCGAGCAATAAGCGGCGGTCACTTTTATCTAAAATAATCCCACTTATAATCAATACTTAAGATGCCGGCAATCTCAGGAATGGGTCCCCTATCCTTTTTCACAGCCAGTTCAGGCTTTCGGAAGCATGCCACTTTTTCATAATATCCAAATTTCCGGCAAACTTCAGGACGTGCTGAATAGATACCGCATTTATCCTTTTCTAGATCATAAAAAATGCAGGTCCCAAAATACCGTTTTTGATTGGTGAGCTCCTCTCTAATCTTAGAGGGCATTGAATTTACCTTTTTCTTTATCTTTATAAGTTCTTGTTTGGTCACAGCGACAGGACCGCAGCAAAGCCCTCTGCATCCCTGGCAAGGCAGCGTCTCCAAAAACTTCTCCCCTTTTCCCTTATTTTAAACTTTTGTAAACCTCTTCCCAATTTAGAGGTCTGGCAAGCCGGTTCTCTACCTGCGGTAATGGTTCAAATCCAAATCGTGCATATAAGGTGGGCATCCTGTGTAGCTAGCATGAAGTTTGTTCCCTTCAATCTTGGATGACTAACAATGGTGTCGATTAGCCATTTACTTAATCCTTTTCCTCTGTATTCGGGAAGGACAAAGACATCTCCAAGCCATGAAAATCTCACCAAATCGGTAACAACTCTTGCAAAACCTGCCTGTTTTCCCTTACCCTTCTCTGGATTCCCCTCATAAATGCCATAGCAAAGCGTGGAATTTTTAATAAGTTCATTAATTATTTCAACCGTAACGCTTTTATCCCACCAATAGGCCTCATTTTTTAAAAATTGGTGTATGGCGGATGAATCTAAAAACTCTTTATCGTGATATAAAAGCCGTCTTTCCGCATCCATATTCCCTTTTCTACAGCATCCATTTTATTTCCTCCTTTTTTCTCGAACTATATTTTAACGCTTCTGCTAAATTTGCTTGTTGATTTTAGCTCCAAAATTAAAATGAGTTTTACATAACTATTTTAAAAAGTAAATCATTACTTGTCTCCACTAAGTTATTAGTTTGAACCCGCTTGATATATTTTTCAAATATAGTAGGATAGTAAAATGATAGAAAGACAGGAAAGAAGGACTTAAAAAATGACATATAAAATGGTCGTACTCGATTTAGATGATACCTTGCTCCAAGATGACCTTACGATTTCATCAAGAACGAAAGAGGCTTTATTTGCTGCACAGGAGGCAGGCGTGAAAGTCGTCCTTGCATCTGGCCGGCCTGATTTTGCAATGCACCCTATTGCAGAAGAACTAAGACTAAAGGATTTTGGGAGCTTTATTATTACTTTCAATGGAGCAAAAATTATTGACTGCAAAACCAATAAAGAGATTTTTAGCAGCATGTTAACTCCTGAAACCGCTCATAGACTTTATGATATCAGCCAGCGCGAAGGCATTCTTATTCAATCCTACTTAGGGGATGAAATTATTACGGAAACACCTAACCGTTTTACCAATATTGAGGGAGAAATTACAGGGATGAAAATTAAATTGGTGGACAGCTTTAAAGAAGCCATTAATGAATCAGTAGTAAAAGCCCTTATGCTTGCTGAACCGGAAAGACTTGCTGAAGTGGAGAAAAAGCTGCAGAAGGAGTTAGACGGAGAAATCAGCACCATGAGGTCCAAGCCTTTTTTCCTTGAATTTACGAATCTGGGAGTAACAAAAGCGACAAGCGTGGAGCACCTGATTAAAAAACTTGGAATTAAGCGTGAAGAAGTCATTGCCATGGGTGACAGCTATAATGACCTGGCCATGATTGAATTTGCTGGACTCGGTGTTGCCATGGGTAATGCGCCTGACGATATAAAAGCGAAAGCAGACTTTGTGACAGATACCAATATGAATGATGGCGTCGCCAAGATCGTAGAGAATTTTATCTTAAATAAAATAATATTCAACAACTAACTACTAGCACAAAAGGCATCGATTCTCCTCGGTGCCTTTTCTTTTATCCCATTGAGTCTAATATTAATGAAACAAATAGCCCCAAGGCGGCAAACAGTCCTGTAATGGAGCCGCCCTCCTCATAAGCTTCGGGCATCATGGTAGAGCCAATCATTGCAATAATTCCTCCCCCTGCGAACGAGGCAATGACTGCCATTAGCGTATCCGGAGCGTGATCAAGAAAAACAAATCCAGCCCATGAGCATATTGCGGATATGACTAGAACCGTAAGCCAGAGTGACAGAACCGTTTTCCTGCAAAACCCCCCTTTTAGTAAACCGGTTGTACTTGAGAGGCCCTCGGGAATATTGCTGATAAAAATAGCAATGACCAGCAGCCAGCTAATCCGGTGTGTTTCAACAAAGGTAGCACCTATCATGATGGATTCAGGTATTGCGTCTAAAACAGTACCAGCAAAAATGGCCATTCCGGATCCTTTATACCTTCTTTGACTATCAGAACGTTTCCTGTTAAGTGCCCCTCTTTTTGAAATTTGCAAGTCAAGCAATGTAAAAACCCCTGCCCCCAATAAAAACCCTAGCCCTGTTGCCTTGATCCCTCCGCTATGTACAGCTTCCCAAAGCAAATCATATGTAGCTGCACCAATAAGGACTCCTGTACCAAAAGCCATAATAAAGCCTATTATTTTCTTTTTTATAGGAAAAAACATTGCCGCCAAGGCGCCGAGCAAAACGGCAGATCCAGAAACGCCACCCCATAAAGCGGCAGTCCACATAAAACAACCTCCTTTTTTATTCAGTTTTTCCATAACGTTGAAAAAGACTCTTGTTTACTCAAAAAAAAAACAGGCAATCCTGCCTGTTATCAAAAATTATTTTGGCTCATGGTACTTTAAAGCCTGTTCACTATCCGAGTAACCCTTCGTTGTCGGGTCCTGAACAATTCCCAGCATAGATAAAATAACAAAAATAGCATTTACCAGTGCAAGTACCCATTCTTTTACCGATTCTGTTAATTGAAAATCGGTAACACCCATCATATGAAGACCTGTCAGCAGCAATTCTAAAACAATCATCAGCTGGGAAATAAAACCGATTACCCATCCTCTGTTCTTCAACCGGACCTTCCAGTTAATCATCCTTATCCCCCCGGTGTTAATGGCCTTTTTATATACTATGTTTAAAAATCTTCAGGTTGTACGCACTTGTACCTTCCAATGAAATTTTTTCTACCCATAAGTAATTTAATGATACATATTGTCTTTTTTTAATAAAAATCCTTATAATATAACGCAGAAACATTTTGTATCATTCCGCACTTGCGGTAAAAGTCAGGAGATTCCTATGAGTAAATTAGAATTTATAAAAGATGCCGCTATTCGATTTTGGAAAAGAAGGCATCTGACGCAAATATTACTGCTTATTTTGCTTACAGTTATACTGTTAACCATTCTTTATTTTGCATGGCTCGCAAGCAGGACCAATGTCGAGTCGCTTAAGGAAGGTCTTAGCCAGTCCACAACCATATACGATAAAGATGGTGATGTGGCAAGTGAGCTTCAGCCAAACCGTCTGAAAGGAATTTCCCTTCAGGATGTTCCCAAGTATGTTCCGGAAGCGGTCGTCTCCATTGAAGATGAACGTTTCTATCAGCATGGCGGTTTTGATATTAGAGGAATTGCACGTGCCTTCTTTGGCAACCTTTTAGCTGGTGGAGTAACTGGAGGCGGAAGTACCTTAACTCAGCAGCTTACGAAAAACGCCCTTCTTTCCCCAGAAAGAACTTATAAACGGAAAGCTGAAGAATTATTCCTTGCCGTAAAGCTGGAAAAGGTTTATACAAAGGATGAAATTTTGCAGATGTATTTGAACCAGGTCTATTTTGGTTCAGGTGCCTGGGGAATTGGGCAGGCGTCTCAAAAATATTTCGCAAAGGATATACGGGATATTTCAATAAGTGAAGCGGCTCTGCTGGCTGGCCTTGTACAGGCGCCAACCGCCCTTGATCCTTATAATCATTACGACAGGGCGATGAAGCGGCGAAATGTTGTACTTGGAAAAATGAAAGAACTTGGTTATATTAGCTCCGCTCAATATAAAAGGGCAATAAATGAAAAAATCCGCCTGCGTGATGGTGGCGGAACAAAAGCGGAAAGAAATTACCCTTATTATTTGGATGCTGTTTTGGATGAGGCCATCAATAAATACGGACTTACCCAG
Organism: Neobacillus terrae; assembly: GCF_011393025.1. GTDB lineage: Bacteria > Bacillota > Bacilli > Bacillales > Cytobacillaceae > Neobacillus_A > Neobacillus_A terrae. The sequence continues at coordinate 36,632 of NZ_JAAOEO010000016.1, forward strand.
GAAGAAATTTTTACAAGGGGTTTTAAGATTTATACCGAAATGGACCAAAATCTTCAAGCCGGACTTGAAAAGGTTTATAGCCGTCGCAATTTATTCCCCCGCGGACCTAATGGGGCGCTTGTTCAAAGTGGTTCCGTACTGATGGATCCAGCAACAGGAGGAGTACGTGCCGAAGTGGGCGGCCGTGGCGAACATGTTTTCAGGGGCTTTAATAGAGCTACTCATTTAAAAGCACAGCCAGGATCAACCATGAAGCCGCTAGCCGTTTATACACCTGCTCTGGAGGCAGGCTATGATGCGACATCCATGCTTCAGGATAAATCAATGTCCTTTGGCAACTACAAGCCAGAGAACTTCTCGAGGACTTATTCCGGCGAAGTGCCAATGTACAAGGCGGTTGAAGAATCACTAAATATCCCTGCTGTTTGGCTATTAAATAAGATCGGCCTAAATAAGGGAATTGAGTCAGTAGAAAAATTCGGAATTCCTGTTAAAAAAGTAGATAAAAACCTGGCTCTTGCGCTTGGCGGTATGTACAATGGCGTGTCTCCCCTTCAAATGGCAAATGCCTTCTCGGCTTTTCCAAATGGCGGAAAACGCGAGGACAGCCATTTTATTACAAAGATTGTTGGACCAACTGGCAATATTCTTGCAGAGCATGATTCTGAGACAACGAAGGTTACTTCCAAATCAGTAGCAAACGAAATGACCTCCATGTTAATGAATGTTGTTGAAACCGGAACAGGACGAAGAGCACACATCCCTGGGTATGATATTGCCGGTAAAACAGGCTCTACCCAGCTTCCGTATAATGATATTAACGGAACAAAGGACCAATGGATGGTGGGATATACACCTAATCTTGTAGGGGCTATCTGGATTGGTTTTGACCAGACTGACCGTAATCATTACCTTCCAAATAACAGTTCAGGGAATGTTGTCCCTATTTTCAGAGCGATGATGGATGAATCACTTCCTTATATTAAAAAGGAAAAATTCGAGGTGGAATCGGTTAACACCCAGCTCGCAAATAAAGGACAAACAGCTGAGGAAGCCAGAAAGGCCTTTCAGAAAAAAGCGGATCAAATCCGTAAAGAGTTAGAGGACAATGCCGGCAAATTAGGCAAAAAACTAAAAGATGAAGCACCAAAGTGGAAACAGGAGCTTAATAGTGGGATGCAGGGACTTGGCAGAACCATTGATGATATAATCAGAAAAATCCAAGGCCAATAGAATTGTAAAAGCTGTGCGGAAATCCGCACAGCTTTTGCATTTTCCTCGCCGGCAAGGAAAGTTTCCATTAACAGCGCCGGTTGAAAATAAAACTGTTATTTTAATACCCACTTTTCAATGGCGAAGGCTACTCCATCTTCATCGTTTGTTTTTGTCACAAAATCAGCTTCAGCCTTGACTGCTTCCTGCGCATTTCCCATAGCAACCCCCAGTCCTGCTTCCTTAATCATAGCCATGTCATTTAAACTGTCACCTACTGCCATTACATGCTCGAGCCCGATGCCAAGCTTTTCGCAAACAGTCTGAAGACCCCTTGCTTTGTTTACTCCAAGTGCATTTACTTCTATATTAATAGGACTGGAATTGCTTATTTCAAACAATTCTTTGTCCTGAAGTTCTTTTAATATCAATTCCCGCACATGAACGTCCTCAATATTAAAACCAAATTTCAGCCATTCACCTGCCATAATATCCTCCGGCATACTGTCATTCCAAACCTTATCTACACCAGTGGCCCAAAACTTTGTCCCATGCTTTTGGGAAAGCTCCCACATCCACTGCACAAGGTCGGATTTTACGGAATTTCGTTCGACTAGTTCTCCGTTCTGATCCCAAATCTCACTTCCATTCACTGTTACCAAAAATGATGAAAGCTGCAGGGATTCTGCATGCTGCCTGGATGTCAAAATAGACCTACCTGTACTTAAAACAACATAAATCCCTTTTTCCTGAGCCTCTTTGATTGCTCTGCGGTTGCCTTCTGAAATCTCATCACTGCTGTTCAAAAGGGTTCCGTCCATATCAAGTGCAACTAATTTAATGTCAATCTCTTTTTGCTTATTTTCCAAGATAACGATCCCCTTTTTTCCTATTTAATAGTTATTAAATTATCCATATACAGTTTAATCAAAACATAGGACAAAAAATCTGATTCAAAAAATAAGGCTCTTTTCGTAACCTTTGTTGTTTTTAAAAGTAAAAATAGGCTCGCTTTCCGCGGCAATCCGCGAGCCTCCTCGGTCGCTAACGACCTGCTGGGTCTCGCCTGGCTTGCTTTTCCCGCAGGACTTTGAATTGTCATCGTTGAGTTAACCCACGCACGAAGGAAATGCGAATGCATTTCCGAGGAGTCTCGCCTATTTTTGCTCATAATTTCTTCGAATTAGAACAATCTCTTAGAAAAGAACCAAAAATAAAAACCGGGATTAGCCCGGTTTTTAGATTCAGATTAACTCACAAAGTGCTTAGTGGGCAGGGCTCCAGCGCCATGATTATCTGCTGAAATTCCTGTTCAGCTCGCCGCCAAGCAGCATGGGTATTCTGGAAGCTGAACCGCTTCTGCTTTTCTTTAATGGTGATGATGGTGTTCCTTTGAAGGATTGGTAATGACAAACTCCTCTTTTGGCACGTAGAAATACTGGAGCCAAACTCCGTCAAGGAATCCTTCATTTTTATCTAGAAGGATATCAATATCCTTATCCGTTTTCACAATTTCATCGTTTTCTGTCGGAGTATCTAATCTAATATCATAATGGGCGTGATCGCCATGCATATGTGTCACATATACTCGAATCATCTTTCCCTCTGCTTCTGGCTTGCCAAGCATTTCTTTTAAAACCTTTGCCGCATTTTTGTTAATTTTGCACTTCATGTCAAATCCTCCATTCGATCTTTTTCATTCCCATTATGCCATATTAAGTTGAAAAACACTAAATTATTCAATTTGTGGGTAATTTTATTATCGCGGTAAAACAAAATTACACCAAAAAGAACCTTGACATTGGCTTATGTCAAATAAAAAGACTTCTTTTTACAAAGAAATTCCACTAAAGGTTCAAAAATCCTTACTAATTTTGTCACATTTAAACCTCGCTTTTTATGTTATTATCATAAACGTAGTGTTAACTGCATACTCTCATGCGATTGTGATCACCAAGTCCGCTTGAGATTGTGAAGATTTTCACAACAATATTAGAATAATCATTCAATTCATTATTTAACAATTAATTTTTTATTTAGAGAGGAGCTGACGGAATGAAATCGAAGAAAGGGTTCTTGATTTCGTTCATGGCGCTGATTCCTATGCTGTTTCTAAGCGGCTGTGACACACACATGGTCGTATTTGAACCAAAGGGGCCTGCTGCCAGAGAAATACTTGGTTTAATTAACTGGTCGCTTGTACTTATGCTGCTGGTTGTAGTAGTCGTATTCGGCCTTTTTGGATACATTATCTGGAAATACCGCGACCGGCCGGAAAGAAAGGACTACGAGCCTCCTGAAGAGCACGGCAGTACTGCTCTTGAAATTACATGGACTGTTATTCCTATTCTTATCGTTATTGCACTTACTATTCCAACCGTTAAATCTATTTATAATTTGGAAAAAGTACCGAAGGGTTACGAAAACAAAAAACCAATTACAATTAATGTTACTTCCGCTGACTGGAAGTGGATCTTCAGTTATCCTGAACAAGGAATTGAGACAGTAAACTATGTAAATATTCCAGCTGGAACTCCTGTTAAATTCAAGCTGACTTCTGCTGGTACAATGCAATCCTTCTGGGTTCCTGCATTGGGCGGACAAAAGTACACAATGAATAAAATGGAAACTCAGCTTTATCTGACAGCTGATAAACCAGGCGAATTTTTAGGCCGTAACACTAACTTTAACGGCCGGGGCTATGCTGACATGGAATTTACAGTAGAAGCTCAATCTCCGCAAAAGTTCAAGAAATGGATAGAAGAAGTTAAGAATACTGCTCCAAAGCTTACAGAGAAAAAATATGAGAGTCTTCTTGATCCTACTCATCTTGGCAGATTGACTTTTAATGGGACACATCTTGCATGGGTTGACCATGGAAAAATGGACTCAAAAACATATCTGAACCCTGAAAAGTACCGTGTACACGGTTACCAGGGACAAATTTTTAAAGATGAAGATACAAGCAAAAACAAAAATAAAAAAGATGAAGCAATGAATATGGATGGCCATTCAATGGACGGTATGGACATGAAGGGCGAGAAAGATGGAGGTGGACATTAATGGACATTCTGCTAGGCAGTATTCAATGGAATGAAATTTTAATGGGCGGCGACCCGCTTATTGTTGGTTCCCAAATCGCCATTGGCCTTACAATGCTTGGTATTCTTGCCGGCCTGACTTTCTTTAAGAAATGGTCTTGGCTTTGGCGTGAATGGCTGACAACTGTCGACCATAAACGAATTGGTATTATGTACATTCTAGCTGGTGTACTTATGTTCTTCCGCGGCGGTATGGACGGAATCTTAATGAAGGTCCAGACTTTGACACCGGAAGAGAAATTTTTAAATGCACAGCACTATAATGAAATTTTCACCACTCACGGTGTTATCATGATTCTTTTCATGGCAATGCCATTCCTGATTGGTTTAATGAACGTTGTTATTCCGCTTCAAATCGGGGCTCGTGACGTTGCGTTTCCTCAATTGAACGCTCTAAGCTTCTGGCTGTTCTTCGTTGGGGCAATGCTGTTTAATATTTCCTTTGTTATAGGCGGATCACCTGATGCAGGATGGACAGCTTACTTCCCTCTTGCGGGCAAGGAATTCAGCCCGGGCATTGGTAATAACTATTATGCCGTTGCCATTCAGATTGCCGGTATCGGTACCCTGATGACAGGTATTAACTTTATTGTTACGATCTTAAAAATGCGTGCCAAAGGCATGACATTATTGAAAATGCCAATGTTCTCTTGGACTTCCCTAATTACGTCTATTATTATCGTAGCTGCTTTCCCTATCTTTACAGTAGCTCTTGCATTAATGACCTTTGACCGTATTTTCGGAACTCACTTCTTTACAATAAGCGGCGGCGGTATGGACATGATGTGGGTAAACTTGTTCTGGTTATGGGGACACCCTGAGGTTTATATCGTTGTTCTGCCTGCATTCGGTATGTTCTCGGAGGTTATAGCAACCTTCTCGAGAAAGTCATTGTTCGGTTATAAATCAATGGTAGGTTCCATCGTAGGTATTGCATTTTTGAGTATGCTTGTTTGGGTCCACCACTTCTTCACTATGGGTGCAGGACCAGCAGTTAACTCTATTTTCTCGATTACAACTATGATGATTGCGATTCCGACTGGTGTTAAGATGTTCAACTGGCTCTTTACCATGAGAAAAGGACGTATTCAATTTACAACTGCTATGCTTTGGGCACTTGCATTCGTTCCGAACTTTGTTATCGGCGGTGTAACAGGTGTCATGCTGGCAATGGGTGCAGCTGACTATCAGTATCATAATACTCTGTTCCTTGTTGCTCACTTCCACTATGTACTTATTCCTGGTGTCGTATTTGCGGTATTTGCAGGATTATACTACTGGTGGCCAAAAATGTTCGGCCATATGCTGAACGAAAAGCTTGGAAAGATCCATTTCTGGTTCTTTGTTATCGGCTTTAACTTAACCTTTATGCCAATGTTCTTCCTTGGTTTAAAAGGTGCAGTAAGACGTTCTTACACTTTCTCTGTCGAATCTGGTTTCGCTCCATTGTTCCTTGTTTCCGGTATTGGTGCGTTTATACTTGCGATCGGCTTTGGTGCCTTCTGCTACAACATTTACTGGAGTGCACGTTATGCAGACCGCAATATCTCAAATGACCCATGGGATGCAAGAACTTTAGAATGGGCTACAGCAACACCAGTACAGCACTACAACTTTGCAAAAGTTCCAGAAGTTAAATCTTTAGATGCTTTCTGGCACATGAAGAAAAATAAGGTAAGCCTCGATATCAGCGAGGATGAACTTGAAGAAATCCATATGCCAAGCAATTCTGGTCAGCCTATTATTATGGCATCCATTATTGGTGTAGCCGGCTTCTTCCTTGTTTTTGAATGGAAAATTGCAGCTCTTATTGCTGCTGTAGGTATTCTTGTTGGTTTGATCGTTCGTTCGTTTGATTACAACGATGGCTATCATGTCCACATCGATGAAATTAAGAAAACTGAAAGCAAATGGCGTAAGGTAACTAAAGGGGTGAATAATAATGTCGGCTAATGTGAATACTTCCCTGCCGTTAGAATATCAGACAGAGCAAAGCAGGCTGAATATTCTTGGCTTCTGGATTTTCCTTGGAGCCGAAATCGTCCTGTTCGCCACTCTGTTTGCAACGTATTCAGTTTTAAAAGCAAGATATGCTGGAGGCCCTACTCCAAATGATCTTTTTGAGATAAAAGGGATTTTGACAGAAACAATTTTACTTTTAACAAGTTCTTTCACTTGCGGTCTTGCAATCTTTGAAATGCGCCGCAACAACAGAAATGGCCTTGTTGCCTGGATGATCGTTACCCTATTGCTGGGTGCTGGCTTCGTTTTCATGGAAATCACTGAGTTTATCAATTATGTCCATGAAGGTGCTACTATGCAAACCAGCGCGTTCCTTTCAAGCTTCTTTGTATTGCTTGGAACCCATGGTCTCCACGTTAGCATGGGTATTGGCTGGGCAACAATGATTATTATCCAGCTTATAAGAAGAGGTTTAACTCCGACAACTGCCCGTAAGACCTTTATTATCGGTCTTTACTGGCACTTCCTTGATGTTGTCTGGATCTTTATTTTCACTTTCGTATACCTGGCAAGGATGGTGGGTTAATATGCATAATCACTCAAAAGGCTTTCCGTTGACTCACGTTCTTGGTTTTATTGCATCACTTGTTTTAACATTCGTTGCACTAGGAGTGGCATTGCATACTTCCCTGTCATATAAAGCAATTATCTGGATCATCGGCTCTCTAGCTGTGGTCCAGGCTCTCCTTCAGCTTTATATGTTCATGCACATGAACGAAAGCGAAGAAAACCGTGCAACAAATACCATCAATATTTACTTTGCAATTTTTATGGCAATTATACTCGTGGCAGGCTCTGTCTGGGTAATGTCATTTGGGATGTAATATATATGGGAACAGCCCGCTCAGCAATGAGCGGGCTGTTTTTGTTTTATCTTATGGCTTATAAATTTATTAAAGACAAACTGATTCATTCTTTAAGGGAAATGTCTCCAATAAGCCTACTTGAGGACAAGTCCATGTAATTTTTAAGGCTAATTGTCTTTAATACGCTTATTTTGGGCCGCAATGAAACCAAAACGTGACTTGCCTTCCCCTCTTAAGGACAAACTCTTTCATTCTTTATGGGACAATGTCTCCAATAAGCCTCCTTGAGGTCAAGTCCATGTAATTTTCAAGGCTAATTGTCTTTAATACGCTCATTTTGGACAGCAATGAAACCAAAACGTGACTCGCCTTCCCCTCTTAAGGACAAACTCATTCATTCTTTAAGGGACAATGTCTCCAATAAGACTCCTTGAGGACAAGTCTATTCAATTTTCAAGGCTAATTGTCTTTAATACGCTCATTTTGGGCAACATTGAAACCAAAACGTGTCTTGCCTTCCCTTATAGAGGACAAACTCATTCATTCTTTAAGGGACAATGTCTCCAATAAGCCTCCTTGAGGACAAGTCCATGTAATTTTCAAGAGAAAATGTCTTTAATAAATTACCCTTCAACATTATTTCTTCTCCTCCTGCTTAAACAGATCGGCAGGCATCTGGATAATGGAATTAGAACCTCCATTTACATATGGCTGGACCCCGTTCCATTTTTTAATCCAATTATCCTGGATTATTGCTGGCGTCATTGATTTTGTTAGCAATTCATTGGCCTTTGCCTGGGCTTCCGCACGGATTCTCGTCTGCTCCGCATCGGCTTGGGCGTTAACAATACCTACATTCTTTTTTCCCTCTGCCTCTATTTTGGCATTGATGGCTTCCTGTTCTTTGTTCTTTTGTTCCCGTTTTAAAAACTCCTGCCTGTTCTGCGCATCGGCAATCGCCTGAAGGGATTTAAGGGTCTCTTTGTCAGGGCGGACATCAGAAAGCGAGAAGTTTTCAATAATAATGCCATCTGGCTTCAAGCGTTTGATAATGAGTTCCTGCATCTCTTTTGTCACTTCTCCCCGCTTTTCAGCATAAACCCCAAGCACCGAATAATGAGTTGAAACCTCCTGCATGACTGTTTTAATTTGTGTTTTTAAATAACCTGCCTGGATTTCTTGATGTGTCATCCGCCGGAATTTTGTAAAGATATGCGGCAGTTTTGCCGATTCCATTTTATAGGAGTAAACCACATCTACATTGACTGACTTTCCGTCAAAAGTATTAATATTGAAGGAATCATCACTCGGGGACCCATCTGTTCGTGATTTAGTCAAATATACTGTTTCTGTTGAAACTGGATATTGGGTCACATCCTCCCAAGGCCAAATAAATTTCATTCCCTGACCAAGTACTTTTTCCTTTAGTCCTCCATTTAAGCTGTACACAACACCTTTATAGCCTGGTTCAATCTTCACAGTTAAAGTAAAAAAGCCGATGACAATAATTAAAATAATCAGGAAAGCAGCAACTACAGCAAAAATTTTTCTCTTATTGTTCTGGAATAGAGGTACAACGTTGTTTCCCCCGCGATTATTTGCCATTCTCATTCCCCCAAATTCCAAGATGTTAAAGCACCCATAAAATGGGCAGCCGCAAATATGCTTTATCATACGAAGGTTCTGGGCGAATGTTGCTTCTTCTCTTTTAATTTTCATAAAAAAATCCAGGGATCACTGATCCCGGGACTTGAAATTCCTTATAGGATTAGGCTTTTGCTGAACAAAAATATTTAACGCTTTTTCCATATCGACATCTATTTTTAAATGGTTAGGCGTCTATGGATAGTGAATATGAGGCTCAATGCCTTTTCCTGTCATTCCCTGGCCTTTATCAATCCGTAATAAGCGAGAGCATTCCATGTTCCTACCCCTATTTTATAAAGCTCTTTCCGTAAGCTTTGTCGTTTATAAATACAAAAATAGACTCGCTATCCGCGGACGATCCGGGAGCCTCCTCGTCGCATTGCGCTGTGGGGTCTCCCCTGGACCGCTTTTCCCGCTGGACGTTGAGTTTCCATCGGTGAATCGTCAACGCACGGAGAAAATGCGAATGCATTTTCGAGGATCTCGCCTATTTTTGCTTACTATTTCTTCAAATTACAACAATCTTTTAGAAAAGGACTTTATTTAAAGACTTCCAGCACAATGTGTTCTTCTAACAGAAGTTCCCGGAAAACTTCAGCTGCTCGAATGGTATCAGTGTCATGACCACTTTCGGCTGACCAGCAGGAGGATAATACAGAATGACAATATCCCCAAAGGAAAAGTCTTTTCTTATTCAGCTTTAATTCCCTTGTGAATATTTCTGCCCGGTTTCGTATTATGTTTTTTAGGTTCGTTTGAGGCCACTTGTTAAGGAAGTATTGGATAAGGTCATATTCCCTTTCTCCGATTAATCCTTTAGGATCAATAACTGTCCAGTCACCCACACTGTTTTTTAAAAGGTTAAAATGGTGGAAATCCCCGTGAAGTAAATATTCTTTTTCTGATGTTTCAATCATGTATGTAAATAAGGCAGAAGCTTGCTTTATATGCTCTGCGGATATGTTTGCAAGACCATCTTTATTCTCCCTTTCTATTCTCTTCATGGACTCTTCTCTTGATTTTATGGATGGAAGATTTGTCCCTAGTGGAACCTCTGCCCAAAGCTGGTCCAATGCCTTGGCAGCCAAAACCACTGCCACTGAATCATCCTCCAAATCGGCAAGCGGATTTCCAGGAAGAATCCTTTCTAAAAGCAAAACTCCTCTTTCCCTATTATAATCAAACAGCTCCACCATACCTCTCCCCTGAAAAAGCTGAAGTGCTTGAAGCTCGGACAAAAACTCATCCCCGGGTACACAAAGTTTTAAAACTGCTTCATGCCCACTTTGCAATACTGCAGGAGCAACATAATTATAGGACAAGGAAAAAGGTTTACCTATTGTCAGGTTCCAATGCTTTTCACAATATTGGAGAAGGCCAGGAAAAGCATCCATCCATGCTCTGCCTTTTTCACCATGAACGTTATGAAGCGTTTGTTTAAAACTTTCAGTAAGCATGACTTATACCGTTTTTGAAAAAATGCATGTGTCCCTGAGTTCGTTTCCTTCAATGGACATAGCTTCATTTTTCAATATTCCATCAAGAGTAAAGCCAGCTCTTTCCGCAACAGAACGGCTTTTGACGTTTTTAGCATCACAGCGGATTTCTAACCGCCTTGCTTTTAATTCCTTGAAGGCAAATTCGGTTATCCCTTTTACCGCTTCCGTCACATAGCCTTTTCCGCTATGACGCGTATCCACCCAGTACCCGATTTCCATTTTCGGAACTTCCCAGTTAATTCGGTGCAATCCGGAGGAGGCAATCAATTCGCCTGTTTCACCCAGGAAAACCAACAGTCTTAAATCTTCTCTTGTTAGAAACTTAACATGAGCTTCCCGGATATTTGCCTCTACATCCTGTTCTGTTTGACTAAAGTGAGCAAAGGGCATCCAAGGCTTTAATTCTTCCAAAGCTGCTTCAATCGCATCGTAAACAGCCTTTCCGTCACCAGGTTTAGGGCTTCTTATAAGTAATCTTTCAGTAGTAAACTCTGTAGAAAAATCCAATAAAATAGGTTTCAAATTGTTTCTCTCCTCTTTTGCCAATACGCGAATGTAAAAATTACTTCTATAATTGGCACTGTAATTCCTGCTTTGCACCAGTTTTTAGCACCTTACATATACAGTGACCTCAGTAAATCCAGCAGGGCACTAATCGTTAGGATCATCTTTTCCTTTTTCATCGAAAAAAAGAACCCGGCGCCAGCCGGGCAATTAAACGTTATAAAATTTATAAAGGTCCATTGGTATGATCATTTCGGATGTTGTGCAAATGCGATCCAATATAAACCCTCTCGGATTCAGAAACATGCTTTTCATTCTCAGAAGGATCTAAATGGTCAATGCCTTTGCTTTTATAAAACCAGTCAACGATAAAGCCAAAAGCAAGCAGCCCGCCTATGATTAGGATCCAGCCCATTGTCCTCACCTCTTATATGTATATTACAAATAAAAGGAAAAAAATGATACTTAAATTTCCACTTTTCTAAAAACGGTCTTTAATAAAGATCTTTTGTATATCCTAATTTTAAACCCGCGTCAATGTCTTCTGCTTTTCTTCCGCATATTTTTGCGTGGTCAGCAAGAATCTGTGCCGCCCATGGTAATGTCTCTTTATCTGGCCAGGATTCAGGTTTCCATAGTCCGCTGCGGATTGTAGCTTTTGCACATTGAATAAAACATTCTTCTACATTTACAGCGATACCGAATTTTGGACTTTTTCCATTAACAGCCATCATATCAAGGATATCCTCATCCCTTATTAATGTGGCCTTGCCATTTACCCTAAGCATTTCTCCAAAGCCAGGTATAAAAAAGATCACGCCCATATAAGGATTTTCAAGAATATTCATCATGGTATCAGCTCTTCGGTTTCCTTTTCGCTCTGGAATCACCATCTGATGATCATTTAAAATATGAACAAAGCCCGCTTGATCCCCTTTTGGAGAAACATCGGTTTTTCCAGCCTTGTCAGTAGTGGAAACCACAATAAAAGGCGACTTGGAAATAAAACTCCGGCAGTGTTCATCCAAATAGTTAATCACCTTGTTCTGTACCATTTCACTTGGTGTTCCGAGCAGTTCCCGCAGTTCTTCCTTAGAAGTTACAGCATTTTCAAATTGATATTCTCCCATAAAAATTCCCCTGTCTTTATTTTTCTTGTCTTTATCTTCTCGTAATTGGTTTATTTCTGTCAAAAACTTTTTGTTATTTATTTTAAAAAAGGGGTAAAGATTAATACCATCATACGAAGGGAGACTAGCACTTATGTGGATTGTATACTTAAGTCTTATCGTTATTGTTGCTTCCCTTGCTTATCTAGGCTGGTTTGCTTTTAAAACATTGAAGGCGGCAAAGCCGACCATCAATGCGTTGAACCATACGGTGGCAAGAGTACAGCAAAAGACAGACAGAATAAAGGATGAAACGGACAAACTGACACTGAACCAGCAGGAATTAATGGCCGATATTAATTTTAAAAAGGAAGCTGTCAACTCAGTTGTTGGTGAAGCAAAGCAGACTGCTTTTTCTGTTAAAAAACTGTTTAAGTTTAAGCCGATGGCAATAGTTGCAAGGAAACGCCGCAGCAGAAAATCAAAAATGCGTACAGCTCCGTATTAATAAGAACAGCGTAAGCACCCTGATTAGCCCCGAGGGGTTGAGCGCTGGAGCTAGACATAAAGAGGCTGTTCCTATGGGAACAGCCTCTTTTTTGTGATTTATGATAGGAAAAGTAGTAGTTTCGGAAATAGGAGTAGAAGTTTTAAGAAAAGAGGTAGAACTTCTTCTCAAAAAGGAAGAACATCAGCGTGTGGGACCAGCTGAAGCCGGTCCTTTAACTCTTCTTCCCGAGTACTTCTTTTACTGCTGCTTCAATTTCAGCATAACCCGTGCAGCGGCATATATTTGATTCAAGCCATTCTTTAATCTTTTTGTCATCAGCACCCGGATGATTATTAACAAGAGAATGGCAATTCATGATAAACCCTGGCGTACAATATCCGCATTGAAAAGCAAAATGTTCCACAAATGCTTTCTGGATAGGCGCATCATGAAGGCCTTCAACTGTGGTGATTTCTTTCCCCTGTGCCTCAACAGCGAGCATGAGGCAGGATTTCATCGGCCACCCATCGACATTCACGGTACAGGCACCGCAGTCTCCGTTTAAACATCCTGGCTTTGAACCTGTAAGTCCGAGTCTTCCTCGTAACGTATATAGAAGGGTATCGGCCGACCTGACTGTTACCTGACGATCCTCTCCATTTATTCTTAATACCAGATTATGTGTTTTCAAGCTTAAACCCTCCCTCCTGCCAGTTTAGAATTTCCTCCAATAAATTCCTTAGTGCAAAAAGGCGGTATTCTTTTGAACCTTCTACATCATCTAATATTGGAGATGGCATTGCCTTCAATGCCTCCCGGATTTTTTCCTCCCTGTTAAATTCTTTTTTGTTCAAAGCTGCTTCCACAGCAGCAGACCTGAAAGGGAAAGGACAAAGCCCGCTTAAGCCTACTCTGAGTCCGTCTTCTGCTTGTAAAGCCGCAATTGTAATCAATGGATATCCAGTTTGCCATTGCTGACGGCGTTTAATGTGGATAAAAGGTGCATTTAGCCATTTTCTTTCTGTTAACAACTGCACCAGAAATTCACCTTTTTTAAGCTGGATTTTTTCCTTAAATGCATCGCTCATTTTTTTGGCAGTTATGCCTTTGTTCCCTGCAATTATGACCGTACTGTCCACCAGCAAATATGGAAGGACTGCTTCACGATAAAAAATCGCCGCACAGATATTGCCGCCAATTGTTATTTTCCCTCTGGCAGTATGGTCTGCAACCTGGCTGGCCACACTTGTTAAAAACGGAAAAAAATTAGCTACTTCTGCTGCGGTTAAAGAAAGTGCGCTGCCCTGGACAAGAAAATCTCCAGATAAGCCGTGGGCGTGGCATTCTGGTATATTTTTTAAATCGATAACGGCTTCGCTATAAGCCATATTCAGCCTTCCCAACGTGATAAGTTCAGTTCCGCCTGAATAATAATAGGGGCTTTTCCCCTCCTGATCCAGCCTTTGAAAAAGCTCAGCTGCCTCCTGCATGGTGGTGGGTGTAAGGTAATCAAAATCAAAGGATATCACCGGAGCAGCCCCTCCCTTGTTCTCCACAACAGCTCAGGAGTAAGCGGTAAATGGTAAATAGGTACTCCAATCGCCTTTGATAAGGCATTCGCAAGCGCTGCCGGCATTCCAAGCAGCCCATGCTCTCCCACTCCTCTTGCTCCATATGGCGCATCAAGCTGCGGGGTTTCAATAAAATCAACCATGTATTCCGGCTGTTCTCCATACCTCAGGGGTCTGTAGGTTCGCAGCTGTGGATTGAGTATTCTGCCCAGTTCATCCATAACGAAGGTTTCCCTGCCGGCAAATGCGAGCCCCATGCTCATTGCTCCCATTACCTGCCCTTTTGCTGCTTTCTCATTTAACACCTTCCCAATATCAATAACCGATACGGCTCTCAGCAATTTATAGGTTAAGTCTTTACGATCAAATTCCACTTCTACTCCGTGAGCTGTAACTGTCCACTCCGGGCCTGGCTTTCCCTTTCCATTCTCAGGATCCAGATGAGTCAAACCACGCAAAATGTAATTACCCCGACCAATAATTTGTCCGCCTATAGCGTTTCCATTTGGATAGGTATAACCATAACAGATTTCTTTAAAATGAACCCCTTGCTCCGGATCATCCCGAAGGAATACCCGGCTGTCCGCAACTTCTAAATCCTCAATAGGAGCTCTTAATACACAGGCAGCAATGTCCTTTAGCTGCCGAATGACATCATCTGCTGCCTCCAAAACGGCTTTTCCGCCCATAAAGGTTCCCCGGCTGGCTACCGTCTTCCAGTGCTCCGGAGTGGTTTGTGTATCAACCTCCATCCTTACATAGATATGGTTAACATCCATTTTGAGCCGTTCAGCTAAAATTTGAGCAAGTACTGTTTTCGTTCCTGTACCGATTTCGATAACACCGGACATTAGGTTAATGGTTCCGTCCCTGTTAAAGGTTAAAATGGCTCCTGATGGTGCATTCGTATCTATAGTTGAGGTTTTCCAGCTGCAGGAAATTCCTTTTACTTTTACAATCCTGTCGTTAACGGGAACAACCTCACCCTCCTCCCATTTGATCAGTTCTTTTAATTTCGTAATACAGGCTGGGAGGTCACCGACATTGCTTTTGTTTAGCTTAACCTGGGTCGGGGTCAGGTCACCTGGCCTTATAGCATTGATTCTTCTTAATTCAAGAGGGTCCATCTTTAATTTTTCAGCAAGTAAATTCATTGTCCGTTCGATCGCAAAGGAAAGTTCCGAATGGCTAAACCCTCGAAATGGTGCGGGATAAGGATGGTTAGTATACATGCAAAAGGAGTCACACCAAACATTTTCTATTCCATATGGTCCTGTACAGTCCGTCGCACCGGCTCTCGTTAAATCAATCGCTTTGTCTGAGTAAGCTCCCCCATCCCATAAAAAAAGAATTTCCGCGGCTCTTATTTTTCCATTCCGGTCCGCTCCGAATTTAATTTTGGCATCCAGACCAATGTGGCAAGGGGAAGTGATCATATCTTCTTCTCTGCTATTCCATAACTTTACAGGCCTTCCGCCGACTGCCTTAGAAGAAAGATAGGCTAAAACCTCAAGCTGAACAGAAGCTTTCCCGCCATAAGCCCCGCCCACCAGTGGAGTATGAACTTCAATATTTCCTTCCGGCTCGTTGAAGTACTGGCTGATTAACCTTTTGGCCATGAAGGGTGCTTGTGAGGAGGTGGTAATGAGGATCCTGCCTTCGCGGGTAATTTCGGCAATCGAACACCTTGTTTCCATGGCCACATGATCAGAGGGGTTAAAAGAATACCTGCCTTCAACGGTGAACTCCACGTCTTTCCAAAAATTCGTCAGGTCTCCCTTTCTAATTTTCAGGTGTGTGGCAATATTTGTCCCCGGTACGGGATAACTATCTTCATCCTTCTTATATTTCCCAAGCTGTTCATGAACAAGGGGAGCCCCTTTTTGAAACGCTTGTGCTGGCGAGTTTACTACAGGAAGCTGTTCATACTGAATCTTTACTTTGTCAGCCGCTTTTTTTGCAAGAGCGGGCGTATCTGCTACCACGATCACTACCGGCTCGCCATGATAGCGAACCTTTCCAAAAGCAAGCGGCGGTCTGTCTTTAATGGCTTCGCCAATAAGTGGGAGCCCTTCCCCGGTCAAGACACCCCTGACACCTGGCATTTTTTTCGCCTCTGACGTATCAATTGAAATTATTTTTGCATGGCCAAACGGGCTCGTAACCATCTTCGCGTACAGCAGCTCTGTAAATTGAAAATCATGGGTATAACGCGCTGTCCCCGATACCTTATCCCAGGCTTCCTTCCTGATGACACTTTTACCGACTGTCCTCATCTCCACCCTCCTTTTTAAAAATCAAGTAATCCTTCCATGTATCAATGTCCCGAAAAGCAATGGCTGGCAATTCCACCCTAAGAACTTTCTCATGATGGCGAAGGATATTCCGAGCCCCCTGATCACCTTCCAGTGTGGCCAATCGTGAAAAGAACTTTTTTGAAAAAATAACAGGCGGCTTGCAAATACCATTGTCTGCTGCAGACACAATCCACTCCTGCCCCACTTGTTTATAAGCTGCTAATAGCTGATTCAGCATGGCAGTACTGATAAATGGCTGATCAGCCAGAAGAATCATTATCGCCTCAGCCCCTGATTTTTCTGCTTCCCGGAGACCTGCTTTAAGTGACTCGCTTTGCCCTGTTGCACCTTCTGTTATAGAGACCTTTTTCCACCGTATGTTTTTTAAAAAAGGACTCAGCCACTCATCCGTCCTTATCCCATTTGTTACCGTAAATACAAAGCTGAGTTTTGATTCTAAAGCAGTTCCGAAAGCACAGCTTCCCAATAAGCCGGGACCAAAAGGGAGATTCAGTTTGTTTCGTCCCATGCGCCTGCTTTGCCCCGCTGCAAGAAGGACCCCTATTACTCCGGAAGCGTCCACAAAGGTATATTCCTCCTTTTTTTCGGTTTATAAAGGCCCTGGAGGATTTCCGCCATAATACTTACGGCAATTTCCGCTTCATCTGCTGCTCCAATATCGAGGCCTGCTGGTGAATAGATTTCTTCAGGAATATCATTTGTACCCAGGAGTCTTCTGGTACGATCCCTCGGTCCCATCACACCGAGGTATTTCAGCTTGTTCTCCTTTAAAAGCTCCAGCCACTCCCTATCCCGCTGAAAATGATGGCTCATAATAATGACATGATCCTTGTCTTTGAAAGATATCTGGGGGTAAACCTCGTGCGGGAAACCGATTAAGAAGCTATCAGCCTCAGGAAAATGCAAGCTGCTTGCCAGTTCTTCTCTCCAATCACAAATCGTAACAGCGAACCCATTTCGTGCAGCCAGTGATACGAGGGGTCTTGCATCCTTTCCTGCCCCTATGACATACAAGCTTCGTTTCGGCTCATACAATTGCAGGTAAACGGGCAGAGAAACAGACATTACCTTCTTAGTTCCAATAACCTTTTCTTCTTCCAAATGAGTAATTTTTACTTTTTCCTTTTCCATTAACTCGAATAAGTCTGCAAAGACCTTGTTTGGCCCTTTCCACGGCCCAAATGAATTGCCATTCTCTGCGATAAACATCTGATCAAATGGTCCGTTTAGTTTTTTAACATTCAGTACGTTAATTCCCTTGTCCAAGAGGACCTTAAGAAGCCTGTAAACCTTTCTTTCGTTTTCACCAATTCTTTCAAGCAGAACATGAATAATCCCGTTGCAGCCATAGCCTTGACCCCAGGATAGATCCGACTCTTCAGCAAGGTCATATTTAAAAATTTGCGATTTACCTGTTTTAAAAACTTGCTCCGCTCTTGATTTTAGTTCCTCTTCAAGGCATCCAGGACTCAACAGTCCAACTTGCTTGCCGTCCTCCAGAAGGAGCATGCAGGAGCCTTGCTTTTTATATGCAGACCCTTCTACCTGAATGATGGTGGCAAGTACAGAATCAGATTCCACTTTTTCCAAAGCTTTATAAATGAGATGGAAGTCCTTCAAAAAAACTCCCCCCTTTTTACTTCATTCCTTCTATATTTATTAGGCAGGGCTGGTCCCTTAGACTAAGGAAATCGCTCATAATGTTTCTAAGGCATTAACTTCCTGCATAAAATTGAAAAAGAAACCCGACTTGTCTCTCAGCTATCCCTTGAAAAGACATTTTTAAATAAAGGAGCGGAAGGCATGAAACTTAAAAAATTTATCGACCCGCTTCCCATTCCACGAGTTCTAAAGCCACAAATGAAGGCCAAGGATTATACCTATTATGAAGTTGTAATGAATGAGGCAATTCACCAGTTTCACAGTGATCTTGCTCCAACAATGATTTGGGGCTATGAAGGCATCTACCCAGGGCCTACAGTTGAGGCAGAAATGGGAGAAAGGGTTTACTTCAAGTGGAAAAACCATCTGCCATCCAGGCACTTTCTGCCTTTGGACAAAACGGTTCACGGCGCACATCCCGATACTCCAGAGGTCAGAACCGTTGTCCATCTGCATGGAGGAAGGACAGAGCCTGACAGTGATGGATATCCAGACGCCTGGTTTACCAGCAGCTATAAGGAGACAGGGCCCTTATTTAGAAAAAAGATCTATGAATACAGCAATCTTCAATCATCACGCTGCCTCTGGTATCATGACCATGCCATTGGAATTACAAGACTTAATATATATGCAGGCCTGGCTGGTTTTTATCTAATTAGAGATTCCTTTGAGAAATCACTAAATCTTCCTTCGGGCCAATTTGAAATACCCTTAATGATTCAGGATAAGTCCTTCCTGGAGGATGGGGCGTTATTCTATCCTGATGTCAGCAAGGATAATCCTAGTAAAATTAAACCCTCAATCGTTCCGGAGTTTTTTGGAGACACCATTGTAGTGAACGGAAAAGTTTGGCCGTTTCTGGAGGTAGAACCGAGGTGCTATCGCTTTCGAGTTCTAAATGCTTCAAACTCACGTTTTTTTCGCCTTTACCTTGAGCCCTATCAATATATGTATCAGATAGGCACAGACAGCGGGTTTATGGAAAAGCCAATCTCCATTCAAACGATTACCTTGGCACCTGCTGAGCGGGCTGATATTATTGTAGATTTTTCAAATTCAGCAGGAAAAACCATCAATTTGAAAAACAACGCCCCTGCAGGTTTTCCATCGGGCAAGCCTCCCGAACCGGAGACTACTGGCAGTGTTATGCAATTCCGGGTTACAAAGCCCCTTTCTGAAAAGAATCACAGTGTAATTCCGCCAGTTCTAAGTAAGATTCATTGGCTCACTGAACAATCCGTGAATGATGTGCGCTATTTGGAGCTCGGTGAAACAAAGGATCAGTTTGGAAGAAAGCTCATGCTGCTGGACAATAAAAAATGGGATTCCCCTATTTCAGAGAATCCCATTGCAGGAACAGTAGAAATTTGGAACTTAATTAATACAACTCAGGATGACCATCCCATTCATCTGCACCTGGTACAATTTCAGATTCTGGATAGACGGCCGTTTGATGTAAAAAATTTCAAGAACACTGGTAAGATAAAATATACCGGAAGTCCCATTTCACCAAAGCGCCAGGAAAAAGGCTGGAAGGATGTGGCACAATCACCTCCGGGGATGGTAACAAGAATCATTGTCCCTTTTTTTCCTTATACCGGTTTATATGTATGGCATTGCCATATGCTCGAACATGAAGACTATGAAATGATGAGACCTTATCAAGTATTGCCACCTTAGAAAAACTTGGCATCCTTAAGTCATTTAGACCGAAGACCTTCGTGTTATGCCATAGCTGACGAAACCTTCCTTGTCCTGTCTGCCATGCGTTCAGAATTAATCAATATTAATATCTAACAAGTAAAGGGCTGTACTGAACGGCCCTTTTGATTTTAGTATAGGTTTATAGTTTTCAGGGCTTGTTCCAAAGAATGAAAGCATTGGACATTAGAAAGGGAAATTCCCAGCTCGGCAAAAGTTTTGCTTATACTTGCACTCATTCCAGTCACCAGTGGTGTTACACCCAACAGATTTAGTGACCGGATTAGTTTATATAGAACTTCAATACCAACCAAATCAACCTCGTATACACCTGAAAGATCGATAACAAGTGTTTCAAACCGATTTTTCACACAAGCTTCTAATGTGTCCTGGATAATGGTTTCAGAACGGATTTCATTAATCTCACCAATGAGCGGCAAAACCGCTGTCGCTTTTGAGATAGGTACAATCGGAACAGATATTTTGAGATAAAGCTGTTCCGATTTTTCCAGCAAATATTCCGCATTCTGTGTAAAGGCATTGCTGAACCCGTATACAAACAAATTAAAAATATGGTCGATATCCGCTATCATTTCAACCAACATTTCAAAGGAAATTTTCATGTTCCTAGTTTCACGTTGGATAAAAAACAAAATTGCTTTTTTATATATAGAAACAGACAATAGAGAAGGACCGAGTTCTCCGTTATTTTCAATGGATAATTTCCCTATTGCTTCTCCCCAGGCTGATGCCCTGTTTAAAACATTGCCTCCCTGTAATCCTTCGGCAATTATATGTACGCATTGAAGAAATATATTGAAAGTCTGTTCTTCTTCCTCTTTATTTTTAAACTGATAGTGGAATTCCTTGAGCATACCATCAATCATTCCGCGTGCAATTTCCTCTGATTGAAAATACATTCTTTTACTAAATTCCTTCTTTAGCTCGCCAAGTTTCATCTTCTTCACCCTAAATAGTGATTTTCTACTATTATATCAGAGATTACGAAATATTTAAAAAATTAAAGTCTATTTTAATTGACACAAAACAAGGTTTTCACTATGATAGATTGTTGTATTATACAATTAAACCCTCAAAACATTTACTGAATCTGACAGACAAGCTATGGAGATAGTAAAACGGTATAGATATCATCGAATAGACTTTTTACCATAAATGCCCTCACCTTAGAAAAGGATGAATAATATGAAAAAAACCAGAGCTTTATTTTTAACTGCTGTTGCTAGCGGTACGATGCTTAATCCCTTAAACTCTTCTATGATTTCACTGGCTTTGCACAGTATTCAGAAGGATTTTCATCTCTCCTTTACTACCGTCTCCTGGCTGATTTCTTCTTTTTATCTGGCCAGTGCTGTAGCCCAGCCTGTTACAGGTAAAATTGGAGACCTTTTAGGCCGGAAAAGAACATTTTTAGCAGGACTGCTGTTAGTAGCCATATCAGCCATTGGAGCTCCTCTTTCCTCCACTTTCTTGATGCTGATTATCATGCGGCTTTTTCAGTCAATCGGAAGCAGTGCAATCTATCCATCTGGAATGGCGCTTATCAGGGACAATATCCGTGAACGCCAGGCTTCTGCGCTAGCCGTTCTTTCCATTTTTGCTTCCGCTATGACAGCTTTAGGACCTACAGTTGGCGGATTTTTGATAGTCCTCGGAGATTGGCCTGCTATATTCTGGGTAAACTTCCCTTTCATAGTTATTAGCTTTATTTTAGGAATGTACATGTTCCCATCCGATTCGAAAAAAGAAAATACCAGCCTGAAGGAATTCCTCGGTAAGCTGGATATGCCTGGAATTGGCTTGTTTGCGGCCGGCATGGTGCTGCTGCTATGGTTCCTGCTCTCCTTCAAAACGAAAATCCATTATGCCTCCGGGATAGGCGGTATCCTTCTATTGGGCCTATTTGTCTGGCGTGAACTTAAGATTAAAGCCCCCTTTATTGATATAAGGTTATTTAAGGCCCATCCGAAGCTTTCATGGGTTTATCTGCAATTTATCGTTCTCAATATTTTCTTCTATTGCCTGTTTTTCGGTCTTCCAAGCTACTTTCAGGATGGAATGGGTTTAAGTGTGAGGACAAGCGGTCTTCTTATGCTGTTTATGTCTGGTGTCAGTATCATCATTTCAACAATAACTGGTAAGTGGGTGGACAAATCCGGAGTACGGCAGCCAGTTCTGGCATTTGCCTTTCTATCTCTCGCAGGAGCTGTCTTATTTACTCTTTTCTTTGTAGACGCACCTTACTGGCGGATGGGAGTCATACTTTCTCTGCTGGGGCTAAGCTACGGGATTGGGAATGTTGTTCTTCAGGCCGCGATGCTGGAAGCAAGTCCTCGTACTATTATTGGAACAACCTCAGGACTCTTCCAAACCTGCCGCTATCTGGGATCCATACTTTCTTCTATTGTTCTTGGGATTGTTTTTGGAAAAGAAATATCCGGCTGGCATATGGAGGTTCTTGGAATGGTGCTGATTACGATCTCAGCTTTAAGCATTATAATGAGCTTGCGTTTTGCCAAGTCAGAATCCGATGACAAACGAAGTGTTTTAAGATAAATAGATATGGAAGGACAAAATCATTTGTATTGTGTCCTTTTATATTTTTTTACCTCATATTTTTATTTGGATAACCAGTGTGTTACTATTTTGATATTAATCATTCATTTTTAAAGGGGAAAAAGTGCTTGGAACAAAATAAAAAAAGATATTCAAAAAGGTTATCTGTCTTCCTTGTTATTGGCTTGCTATTCCTGATTACTCTCTTTATCCCAACTCCCTATTATCTCTATCAGCCTGGCTCTGTAGAAGAACTTTCCTCGAAGGTAAGTGTTGAGAACGGCCATAAATCGCATAATGGGAAGTTTTACTTAACAACCATCCTTTCAATTAAAGCGAGCAATATATATTATTTGATATATGGAAAGTTTGCCCCTCATACTCAAATTATGAAGGAAGAAGAAGTAAAAGGAGATATGTCTGAAAGTGAATATAACAGTCTTTTAACTCATATGATGAAAACCTCGCAGGAAAGCGCGATGGCTTCAGGACTAAGAGCCGCTGGTGAAAAGGTCGATATTCAGCAAAAAGGCGTATTTATTTCAAATATTTTACCAGAATCAAAAGCAAAAGGTGTTCTTCAGGTAGGAGATGTGGTTACCTCCATTGATGGAGTCCCTACTAAAAACACTACCGACTTTAAAAAATATTTATCAGGTAAACCAAAGGGAACATCAGTAACCATTCAGTCGGTTCGAAAAGGCAAGCTGCATACGAATAAAATCAAACTGATTGAGATCGATAAAAAAACAAAAACAGCGGGTCTTGGGATCTATCCTGAAGACGAAATTGCTGTTAAAACGCCAAGGAAGGTTACCTTCCATACGGAAGATATTGGCGGCCCCTCTGCCGGACTGATGTTTTCTCTTGAAATATTAAGTCAGGTACTCCCTGAGGATTTAAAAAAGGGTTATAAAATAGCTGGAACCGGCACAATGGACCTGGAAGGAAATGTGGGTCAGATCGGCGGAATCAGGGATAAAATTGTTGCCGCCCATAATGAAAATGTAGATATCTTCTTCTGCCCTGCTGACCAGGGTCCCGATGATACAAACCAAAAAGAAGTTAAAGACGAGGCCAAAAAGCTTGGATATAAAGATATTAAAATCGTACCTGTAAAAACCCTTGAAGATGCAGAAATATATTTAAATCATCTAAAACCTAAAAAATAGATGGTTAGGCAGGCCTGTGACATCCAGGTCTGCCTTTTTGTTTCCCTATTGGAGAAAAGAGATTTTATTCCTCTTTGCCTAAAAAAGAATTGGAGGAATTTCGACAGCTTTTTACATAACCTGACAGCTAAAAAAGGGGAAATCCCTCGCTTGCTTATGTTAACTTTCTTTTTTTGACAAGAATTGTTAACAAAAGTCGTAATTTTTCAATTTCTTTCAGTCATATTCTCGGTTACTATTAATTTAAATAGAAAGCGCTTTTGCGGCAAAACCCAAGCGGAGGGATAAATGTGAGTACACTCATCGAAGAAAGACTGGTTGAAGAATATACATTATCGGAAGATGAATTACTGGTTTTTAGAGTACATAGCGGAGACTCGGAAGCTACGGAGATACTGATTCATAAATATAGGAATTTTGTGCGTGCTAAGGCGAGTAAGTATTTTTTATGCGGAGGAGATCGGGAAGATATTATACAGGAAGGCATGATTGGCCTCTATAAAGCTATCCGCGATTTTAGGGGAGACAAGCTCTATTCCTTTAGGGCTTTTGCCGAGCTGTGTATTACAAGGCAAATTATATCTGCTGTTAAATCCTCCACCAGAAAAAAACATATTCCCCTGAATTCGTATATTTCCCTGGATAAACCAATCTATGAAGATGATTCAGCCCATACGCTTATTGATGTATTGAGCGGGCCCGAAGCACTTGATCCGGCTGAGCTTTTTATTGACCAGGAAGTTAGTTCCGACTTTGAGCAGAGAATATCCGAGAAATTAAGTGATTTGGAAAAGCAGGTTTTATCCCTGTACATTGCAGGACATTCTTATGTAGAGATTTCCGAGGAACTGGATAAGCATACGAAATCTATCGACAATGCCTTGCAGCGTATCAAAAGAAAGCTGGAAAGACATTTTAGCATCAGCGATCTTTATCCCTCTGCAAGATAAACTGGCAATAAGAGGCAGGCTTAAAAGCCTGCTTTTTTGTTTAGCTCCCCCTGTAAAGGGAATAAATTATTATTCACAAATTTAAAGGAGGATGCTTAATGGCTACTAACACTAAGATGATGGGAATGGGTTCTTTGGCAATTGGAGCCGCAACGTATATTATGCAAAATAAAGACCTGCGGGACAAATTGATGGGACAAGTTCAATCAATGATGCCTGGGAGCAAATCTTCTTCCAGCAGCAGTTCAGTGAATGAAACATCTACGATGGATGGAACGTCCACAATGAAAAGAACAACTGCAACAGATCAAAAGTCAATGGGCAGCATTCTTGGGGCTTCAAAAGGAAAATTGCTAGGTTCTCTCGCTATGGGAGCTGCAGCATATTTAATGACTAACAAACAAGCCCGACAAAAAGTAATCGGACAAATGGGAATGTCAAAATTCAGTTCTAGTGAATCTGCTGACACTAGCAGCACAGGCCACCCTGGCAGCGAAGTTTATAAAGACAGTCTGCCATCCACATCTGTTCCTAGTGGGGCATATGATGAGGAAATGTCCAAGTCCTCTTCCTTTGGAAAAGCTTCTTACAACGGAGATATGGTATAAAAATAAAATCAGGACCCCCAATCGGAGGGTCCTATTTTATTGGTCTCTCTTTCATCAAAAGAATTTGCTGATAAGTCTTAAGATTGACTCGGACTTTTGTCTTCTTGTCTTGTCCAAATGGAACCCTCTATCAGACTCGCTCACGCTTTTTTAGCTTTCTCCTTCCCCTATCTGAATGGAATCAAATAAGGGGTGAACCATTTCAGTCCCTTTTTCCTTACACTTGCATCATCCCGTTTAATTTCTGACACTTTACCGTTTCCAACACTCCAGAATTTCCATGTATAAATACAAATAAACCAGCATGGTATTTTGACCAGCAGGATTTATTTGTTTCGTTTTCGGTTTGACTTTTTTGTTTTAACCGATCGCGAGGCAGGCTGCTTTCGAATCCATTTAATATACTTTTTAATTTCGTCATCATTTTTTAATAATGGAATCGTGTTTAGCCTTGCAGCAAGCTCTTTATTGGTATAAATAGCATGAATTTGTTTATGGCAGGCTTTGCAAAGAAGAGCAGTAGGCAAAAAGGTGCCTCCCTCTTCCTTTGGAGTTAAATGGTGGACCGTTAATTCTATTTCATCCCTTTCACATAACTCGCAAATTCCCATTAACTTAGCCATTCAATAGCACCCACAACTTTTTTCGTTCCCGTATTTCTTCCCCTCTAGGGATTTCGGTCACGTAACTCTCCCTTTCGTTCCCAGTTTTCCATCCTCTTTGGGTTTCGCTTTGACAATGGATTTGGATCGCTTAAAGTAGACTTAGGCTACTTTTTGAATTGGATTGGGAGCACTTTTTGTTTTATTCATTTCCCATAGAACCAAGATTTAATCCATAACAACAAATAAACACAAAACGCAATGGCGAGGCCATTGCGCGTAGCTAATTATTTCCCTGCTGCTGTTGAAAGGTTAACTCCTGAATGAATTATTCTTTCAGGATGTGTATACACATTCATTGATTCGTTCCGGATAAATCCGATAGCGGTGATACCCAGATGGTCCGCCAGGTTTAAGGCCAGTTCCGTCGGGGCAGATTTAGATAAAACTACTGCACAGCCGATTTTAGCCACTTTTAAAAGAATTTCTGAGGATATTCGTCCGCTAAAAACTATGAATTTATCATCAATTGAAATTTCATTTTTCAAACAATATCCGTAGATTTTATCAAGGGCATTATGCCTGCCAATATCCATTCGCATTATGAGAGGACCGTCTTTATCGCATAACGCCGCATTATGGACACCGCCTGTCTGCTGAAAAACCTCAGCAGAATCCTGCATGTTTTTCATAAGACGGAAACAGTCATCTACACTTATTTTCACCTGGTTTTCTGTCATTTTCTTTGCGGTTAAGGCATCTGAGGCAAAAACAAACCCCTGCCTGCTGGCACCGCAGCAGGAGGTGAGATACCTTTTCCCCTGTAAATCCTGATAGTATGGATTTTGTCGGGAGGTTGTAACATGTACAAAACCTTCCTTTTCCTGAATCCATATATCTTCTATATCCTCATGGCTCTTAATTACTCCCTCAGAGGCAAGGAAGCCCATTACCATGTCTTCTATATATTCAGGAGTACAGACCATTGTAACAAATTCTTGTCCATTTAATTTAACTGTAACTGTATATTCAGTAACGATGTGGTCCTCCACACGCTCGGCCTGGCCATTTCCAAAGCGAAGGATCTCGCGTTTTACTTCCACTGGTTCCATCCTAGCCATCCCCTCTGTTGATAAAATCTTCTATATTTCTAATATCCCAATCCACCAATATTTAAACAGCCCCCGCCAATAAGGCAGGGGCTTAATGATTAGACTTTAAGAGTATGATCCTTGTTTTGATGCTGAGCCTGGTGTTCTGGAAGCTGAGTAGTACGTTCCATTTTGCTTGTGTCTGTGCCCATACCTTTTAGGAATTCAAACATAAGCGCAATAGACCTGTTGATTTCAGGATCCTTAAGTGAACGGAAAAGATCAAATAAGCCAATCCGATCATCGTCATCCTTCATTTCAGCTACTCGGGCGATACCTGAATTCACCTTTAACAGCATGGGTTCTAGCTGCTTCACATTCAATGTTCCAAGAACACCCACCATTAACAGCAAATTTCTAAGAGTATTTGCTGTTTCAGGAGTATCAGCCTTCTTGACAAGAATATTGAGGATTTTATCTCCTTCGGCTAAAAGCCCACTGACCAGAGAGATAAGTCCCCGCTCATGGGCGTGCTGGATAACCCCGACGGTTTCCAAAAGGGCCTCTTTATTTTTTAAAAGGGTATCTTCTATTTCACGTAAATCATTCTTTCTCTGATCTTCTTCACTGATTCGGATACGATGAATTTGCGACGTCGCTTTAGCCATTTACCCTTTCCCCTTTCTTCACAAGATCACCTGGGAAGATGTAATCATTACGGGCCCATTTCTTTTGAACCTGAACCCCCATTTGAGGCTGTGGATTGCCATAACGGAAGTTATTTCTTGGAAGAGGATTAATTCCTTCTACCTGAAGAATTTCCATCTTGGCCATCGTATCCTTATACGCAGGAGTATCTGTATCTTTATCTGCCGCACTGCTTGTCAGATAGTTGATTGCTCCTTCACCTTGGTCGTTCATTGGCAGGTACACTTCATTGCCTTTTACCCTGGAAGTAATCGTACATTTGATTTTTACGTTACCATAAGGAGAAGTCAGGCGGACGAGCGTACCATCCTTAATTCCTCTTGCAGCAGCTAGCTCTGGTGATACTTCAAGGAATGCTTTCGGAGTTTTTGAAGTAATTCCCTCAGATTTGTAAGTGAGGTTTCCTTCATGGAAATGCTCAAGCAAACGGCCATTATTCACATGGATATCATACTCTTCTTCAAATATCATCGGACGAGTCCATTTAACCGGATAAAGCCTTGCTTTTCCATCCGGGAACGGGAAGGCGTCTGTGTAAAGAAGCGGTGTGTCAGTTCCATCTTCTTTAACTGGCCATACAAGGCTGTTGAAGCCTTCAAGACGTTCATAAGTTACACCTGAGTAAATAGGCATGAGTTGTGCTGCTTCTGCCATAATGTCGCCTGGATGTTTGTAATCCCATCCGGCACCAAGAAGGTTGGCGATTTCCTGGATGATTACCCAGTCTGGCTTGGATTCGCCCATTGGTTCCACAACCTGATATAAACGCTGAATTCTTCTTTCTGTGTTTGTGAAGGTACCTTCTTTTTCAAGGCTTGGGCTTGCAGGCAATACAACATCAGCAAACTGGGCAGTCCTTGAGAAGAAGATATCCTGTACAACGAAGAATTCAAGTTTTTCATAGGCTGCATGGACATGATTAATATTGGAATCAACTAATCCCATTTCTTCACCTTTTACATACATCGCTTTTACAGTGCCTTCATGAATGCCTTCGATCATATCATGGTTGTTGATGCCAGGCTTAGGTGGAAGTTTTACACCCCAGGCCTTTTCAAACTTCATGCGGGCTTCATCATCTGTGACATACTGATAACCAGGCAGCTGAGTTGGACTGCTTCCAAAATCCCCTGCCCCTTGAACGTTATTATGTCCACGGAGCGGATATGCACCGGCGCCAGGTCTGCCATAGTTGCCTGTAACTAATAGAAGGTTGGAAATCGCTGTACTTGTGTCACTGCCGCCAAGATGCTGGGTAACACCCATTGCCCATAAAATACATGTGCCATTTGACTCATGAATCGTTTCAGCAATGGTGACAAGGTCTTCTTTTGAAATTCCTGTTACTTCCTGTGCAAATTCAAGTGTATAAGGCTGCAGGCTTGCAATATACTCTTCCACACCGTTAACACGGCTGTTTAAGAACTTCTCATCGGCCCAGCCCTGGTCAATGATATATTTGGTAACTGCTGATAACCACACTAAGTCTGAACCAGCGCTTGGGTGAACAAATAGGTCTGCTCGTTCAGCCATATCATTCTCACGGAGGTCCGCAACAATTAATTTCTGCCCTCTTAATTTATGAGCTCTTCTAACTCTTGTTGCCAAAACCGGATGGGCTTCCGCTGTATTAGAACCAACAATAATAACAAGTCCTGCTTTTTCAATATCCTTAATGGTTCCGGCGTCACCGCCATAGCCTACTGTCCTGAACAATCCGACAGTTGCCGGAGTCTGGCAGTAACGGGAGCAGTTGTCAACGTTATTTGTTCCAATTACTTGTCTTGCAAGCTTTTGCATTAAATAGGATTCCTCATTTGTACATTTTGAAGATGTGATGAATCCCATGGACTGAGGACCGGATTGGTCGCGAATCTCGGCGAATTTGCGTGCTACCAGATTCAAGGCCTCATCCCATTCAGCCTCACGGAAGCCGTCTCCTTCACGGATTAGAGGCTTAGTTAAACGCTCTTTACTATTAACAAAGTCCCAGCCGAATTTTCCTTTAACGCAAGTTGAAATTCCATTAGCAGGTGCATCTACGCTAGGTTCAACCTTTAAGATATCGCGGCCCTTTGTCCATACTTCAAAGCTGCAGCCTACACCACAGAATGTACAAACTGTTTTGGTTTTCTTTATTTTTGCATCACGTGCTGCAGATTCCATATCAGAGATAGCGAGAATGGATCCGTAACCAGTTTCAACACCTTTTGTTATTTCAATCATTGGACGAAGTGTATCTTTTGCAATGCCAGTCAGATATCCGGCTTCACCTACCATACCTTTTTCCATCATGGCATTACATGGGCAGACGGTTGAACAGTGGCCACAGGATACACAAGATGATTCATTGATTGGTACGTCGTTATCCCAAATAACACGCGGGCGCTCCCGATCCCAGTCGATCCGAAGTGTTTCTGTTACCTGTACATCCTGGCACGCTTCAACACAGCGGCCGCACAGAATACATTGATCGGGGTCATAGCGGTAAAATGGATTGGAATTATCCTCCTCATACGGTTTGTGTGCAAATGGGATGCTTTGATGGTTAATTTTCATTTCTTTAACGGTGTTATGTATCGTACATCCCCCGTTATTGTAATCACAGACAGTACAATACAGCTCGTGATTATGAAGAATTCGGTCCATCGCCATAGTTTGAGACTTCATTACTGACGGTGAAACTGTATCAATTACATCTCCGTTTTTTAATTGTGTGGAGCAGGAGCGAACCAGCTCTCCATTTACTTCTACAATACAGGTATCGCAGGTTTCGATAGGTCCAAGACTTGGATGGTAGCATACTTGTGGCACTTCAATTGAACTATTATTTAAATGCTGAATAACAGTATGTCCACTTTCAGCTTCGACCTCCACTCCATTAATCTTCACTCTTATTTTTTCTGTCAAGATGGTTTCACCCTTTCTCTCTTTTTATCTCTACAGAAATAATTAAATTTCCTCTTTTTTCACTACCCAACTTGTCAAAAGGAAAAACATTAAGGGGTGAAACTTCTTACTTTGCTTGGCTGATTGCCTGCCAGATGGTTTGCCTGAAGCAGATTGAGGGAAGAAAAGAGAAAAAAACGAAGGGACTAATCTCTATGAAGTTCATAATTTATAAAAGTAATAAACAAAATGGAAAGGATGGACATGAGGTATACGGAACGATTAATGCGTCTTCACTTGAGGTTGCGAGTGACCTGATGTACAAGCGCTTAAGAAAAAAAAATCCGAAAGAGAATGGCCAGTTGTATTTAATTGTTCCATATACATCTGAACTTGAAATCCAAAAAAACAAACTCCCATCTTTAAAAGATAAATCCTTCCGTGTTTTGCAATATCGGTGTATTAACGAATAGATTTAAGTTAGAAGATTTTTGATGTATACTTATTTTATAAAAATTTAGGAGTGATAAATAATGGCTAAATCCACCGCCAGAAAATGGCGTGACAAGCTTGTCCGTGAAGGAAGAAGAAATCCGGAAGAATCCAGGAGCCCCTTCGCAGCAGCTGATATGCAAACAAGAGTAACCAAAACTAAAAAGGATTATCTATACCGCTGTAAACACAAGAACCAGCCCCTCCAGGAAGGAAAGGATGGTTCTTTTTATTTTCCCCAAATATTCCCCACTTCTCCCTTCGTTATCCCTCCTCTTTTATCCAGAATGTTCCATAAATTAAAGCTATAACCATAATTCCCAGGCTGTTATAATACAAGCTAGGAAACTGAAAAAAGAAAGGAAAATGGGAATGGATATAAATCATTTTGAGTCTCTGGTGAAGAAGCACGAAAAAAGCGCGTCAGCAAATACGGGAAGCTACCGTTTTAAAGTGCTGCTTTTTACAGGGCTTGGCTACAGCTATGTACTCTTCTTTCTAGCCTTATTCTTATTTTTGCTGGTAATCTCAATCGCAATGTTTGCTGACGGTCATTTTACGTTTGGAAATTTAAAAGTATTACTCCTTACCGGAGCGCTTTCCTTCTTTATTTCAAAAGCGTTGTGGATTAAAGATGAAATGCCTGATGGCTACTATCTTTCAGAGATTGAAGCTGCATCACTAAGGAAGATCATCAACGAAATTAGCTTACAGCTTAAAACTCCCCCCATTCATAAAATCATCTTAAACTATGAATATAACGCAGGGGTTAAACAATATTCAAAGTATGGCTTTGCCGGCCCCAAACAGAATATATTGCTAATAGGCGTTCCTCTATTATCAACTCTTAATCCGGAGCAACTTAAAGCTGTTCTGGCTCATGAGCTTGCCCATATATCCCATTCAGATACTGCTTTTGGGGCAAAAATTTATCGTATAAGGAAAACATGGGAAAGGCTTTTAATTTCACTTGAAGAAAACGAGCAATTTGGAACCTTTATTTTCCGTAAATTTTTTAAATGGTATTATCCAAGGTACAATGCTTACACTTTTGCCTTGGCAAGGCAGCAGGAATACGACGCAGATGCCGCTTCTGCAAGGGTAACATCACCTGAGGCTGTCAGGGATACATTATGTACAATTCCTATTGGAGCAGCATATTATTATGACGATTTCTATAATGAGCTGTTTCACGACTGCTCGAAAGACAATAAAGTTCCTACCCCTTATTCCGACTTTATCAGTAAGTTTAAAAGTGTGGATAAAAGTCAACGGGAAACCTATTTAAATAAAGAGTTAAAGTTAAAAAGTTATTTTTCTGATACTCACCCTTGTCTGGCAGACAGGCTTGCTTCCATTAACGCTCAGCCTTCCTTACCAGCCATATCAGAGAAAAACGCCCTTGAGGTTTTAATTCGTAATTACAGAGATATTCTACATGATTTCGATCAGTCCTGGATTCAGGAAAATGAAAATGATTGGAAAAACGATTTAAAAGAGTTTAACCAATCAAAAGTAAGATTTGATGAATTATCTGCTCTTACAACTTACAGCCTTGATGAACTTTATGAAAAAGCTAAGCTGGCAGAAGAGTTTAAGGGCAAGTCTGAAGCTGAAGCGATTTACAAAAAAATCATCGATTCTTTTGCTGCTATTGAACAAATTGCCCCTGCGTATTTGAATCTTGCTGCCATAAAGTTTGAAAGCGACGATAAGGCTGAAGAGGCTATTTCACTTACGAATAAAGCGATAGAGCTAGATTGGGAGGCTCGACTGCCAGGCTTAAACATGCTTTGTGATTACTATTTTCATAATGATTTGAGAAAAGAATTCGAAGCTGTAAGAGATGAACTGGAAAAATGGGAGGATCTTGTTGATCAATCCGATGAAGAATGCAACTACTTCCACCCTGCAGATTTATTTGTCTCTGCTGATGTTAGCGAAAAAATGCTAACACAAGGGATAGAACAAATCCGGAAAAATACGATCATAACCGAAGCTTTCCTGGTAAGAAAAGTACTTGCAGCGATACCTGAAAGAGAATTATTCCTATTAGGTTTGAAGGTTATAATGCCCAAAGGAAAAGATGTGGAAGAATTCGAAGAGAAATTATACGAGAAGTATACCGAAGAACTTAGCGCTTTTGAGAATACAGCTATCCTTATATTAAATGGAAAAGGTAAACTCGAAGAATCAATTAAAAGTGTTGAGGGCTCCAGGATTTATAGCCGGCTTAAGAAAGACCAGGCATCATAAATTGAGGATAAATGAGGCTGCCGAAGTAGAGTTTGGCGGTCTTTTTTTATTAAAAATAGATGATTTTATCAAAAAATTGATTTTTTCTGCTCCGGTATGTATTTTATAGGATAAAAGCCGGACTATTCTTTGAAAATATCAAAATTTGATTAGTGAAATGCACGATTTTCACAAAAGAATGCATGAATCTTAAAAGAAAATGCACGATTTTTACAAAAGAATGCACGAATCTCAAAAGGAAATGCACGATTCTTATAATAGAATGCATGAATCTCAAAAGGAAATGCACGATTCTTATAAAAGAATGCACAATTCTCGGAGGGAATGCACCCATTTTACAAGGAAATGCACGCAGTTGCTTCCCCCCTTTACTATTTCTTCTTCATCAATTCTACTATTTTCTCTTTTGGATCCCAGCAATTGAATTTATAATCCGGCTTTGTTTCAAATCCGAGCCGAACGCAGGAATAAGTCATTCTATTATTCTCTCTTTTGGCCAGAAAGTTTTTACAGGTTGCACAGCAATGAAAATCCTTCATTTTAAAACCCCCCATGTCATTCTTACTACTATAATACAAGAGGCTGGCAACTTCCTGCCAGCCCCTTAAACTTCTTTATTTACTCAGTGATTTTTGGCCAGTTTGATTGGTTCTTAAACCATATCCTTTTTGGAATAATGGATGAACCTTATCGTGATTATTCACCTGTTCCATATTCATTGGCCATGTAAAGGAAAGTTTCCCTGTAAATTGGTAGTCTCCGAAAAGAACGTCTGCTACACCAGCGCCTTCGCTTCCAGGAAGCCAGGAGGCCACAAAAGCATCCCAATCTTTAATTTGATCCGTTACAATCATTGGACGGCCGGATTGAAGAAGAACGATCATCGGCACACCAGATGCTTTAACCTTATTTAATAGATCAATATCCTCCTGAAGCAAGCCTAAATCATCGCGGTCTCCAAACATTTCAGCATACGGCGGCTCTCCGATAACAACGACTGCTACATCATGTCCTTCAGCACCTGAACCATCGTTACTAAAATCAACCTTCGTTTTTGGTCCTGATACTTGCTTGATTCCCTGTAAAATAGTTGTTCCCGGAATTAGATTTTTCTCCGGCTGACCCATCCATTGAGGTGAACCACCCTGCCAGCTAATGGTCCATCCGCCAGCCTGGTAACCCATACTATCAGCTTTCTTACCAGCAACAAAAATATTTAAGCCATCTTTCTTAAGTGGCAGAATATTATTTTTATTTTTTAATAATACTTGAGATTTTCTAACTGCTTCCCTAGCAATGGCACGATGTTCCGGCTGGCCAATTCCTTGTTTTACAAGGTCTCTGTCAGCATAAGGTGTTTCAAACAAACCATTCTCAAACTTTACTCGTAAAATTCTTGTCACAGCATCATTGATACGGTCCTGCGAAACTTCCCCAGTGCTAACCAATTCTTTTGTTGTAGTGATGAACCTTTTCCAGTCATTTGGAATCATGAATAAATCAACACCTGCATTAACACTGCGTTTAATGGATTCCCTAAAGTCATTAGGCACAATTTGCTGCGGTCCATTATAATCAGAGATAACAAACCCGGTGAAGCCAAGTTCTCCCTTCAGCACTTCTGTTATGAGGTGGTAGTCACCATGTGTTTTTAATCCGTTAATACTTGAGTAGGTAACCATCACGGTTCTTGCTCCAGCTTTAATGGCTTCTTTATATGGCTTGATAAACTTTTTGATTTGCTCGTCAGTATATTCTGTTACGTTCCCCTGGTCATCGCCGCCTTCGGTTAAACCATCCCCAACGAAGTGTTTAATAGAAGATACTACATGAGAACCCTTTAAGAAATCACTGTCATTAGGACTTCCTTGCAATCCTTCTACAAGTGCGGAGCCAAGTTTTCCAGTATCCTGCGGGTCTTCGCTATAGCCTTCGTATGTTCTGCCCCAGCGAATATTCTGCGGTGCAGCAAGGACTGGCGCAAATGTATAGGAAATCCCTGTTGCTCGAACTTCTTCTGCAGTGGCGCTGCCTATACGTTTCATCAAATCCAAGTCATCTGCAGCTCCAAGTCCAATATTATGTGGAAAAATAGTCGCCCCATAAACATTATTATGACCGTGCACTGCATCAATCCCATATATAATTGGAATTCCTAATCTTGAAGCCAAGGCACCGCTTTGGAAGTTATCCACCATATCCGCCCAATCTGTTGGTTTATTTCCAGTAGTCGGCAATGACCCCCCTCCGCTTAAAACAGAGCCAATACCATAATTTTTAATATCTTCTGCAGTGACGGAAGTCCGTTCAGGCTGCACCATCTGTCCAATTTTTTCATCCATTGTCATTCTAGAAAGCAGATCTTCTACTCTTTGTTCAACCGGAAGCTTTGAATTTTTGTAAGGAGCAATGGTTTCTTGTGCTTTTACATTTCTAGACATTGTCCCGACTGTGGATCCTACTGTTAAAGCTAGTAAAGTAATACCAGTAAAAATAGAATTTCGAAGTTTTCGTTTGGACAAGTTTCATTACCTCCAATATATTTTATGGAAAATAAATTAAAAGATTTGCCTCCTCTCTATTTTTGTACACGCTTACATTTTCACTATACATTACAAAATTTTTAGAAAACCGAAATAAATGCTGGATTATTTTGCGTATTTCTGGATTATTTTGCCCTAATTTCCAATTTTAGGACTATTCTATTATAATAATAAACTAGCCAAAACCATTTATTAGGAATAACGAATTACGAGATGAAGCCATGGTCCTAGATAGCTATTTATTCTTCTACAAGTACTTTTAAAATAATATTCTTATATTAAAAAAACAGCCTCTTATATGAGGCTGTACACGAATTAACTTATCTAGGTGCCCATAAAATTACTGCTACTCCAGCTAAACAAATGAAACCACCAATCCAGTCATATAAGTCCGGTATTTTTCCATCTATTCCCCATCCCCACAAAATGGCCAGAATGATAAATATGCCTCCATAGGCTGCATAAACCCTTCCAAACGAGGGGAAGCTCTGAAAGGTGGGAATAATCCCATATACAACGAGTATGACAGCCCCTGCGGCACCATACCAGAGAGGACGGCCTTCCCTCAGCCAGAGCCACACCAGATAACCTCCGCCTATTTCAGCCAGACCGGCAAGAAGAAACAGGATGATTGCTTTCAAAATAACCCCAACCTTCTTTCAAAGCAGAATAAATACTCTATTTAACCTTACATTAACATTATTTTTACATAAACTTAACAGAATTGTCAGAAAAAATAGACCCATTTCCCCATGATTCGCCATTCTTCCTTCTGTTAGGATTAACTTAAGGGCAAATTTTACGAAAGTAAAAGACGCAAAGCCACGGGCCTAAAGCAGGAGTTATCCTGACATGGCAGCCGGGCTGCAAAAGATGCTTTTAATGCCTTTAAACAAATAGTGAAAGGTGTTTTTTAACCATGAAAACAATTCTAATCGCGGATCATTCCCTGTTTTCAAGAAGCATCCTTAAAAAATTGCTGGCGAAGAGTGAGTATAGGGTTATTTCTGAAGTAGATGATGGAAAAGAGGCTGTTCGAAAGTATATTCATCTTCATCCTGACTTTGTGCTAATGGATTATGCCATGCCAAAAATGAACGGTATTGATGCCCTTAAAGAGATAATGAGAATTAACCCACAGGCGAATGTCATTATGTTTTCTTCATTAGATACCAGAGTCTTTATCGATGAATCCCTGGATTATGGCGCCAAGAGCTTTTTGGTTAAGCCCTCTTTTCAAGGTTTACTTCCTGCACTTGATTTAATTGAGGTATCTGCTTCTTATAACAGCCTTAGAGTAAGATAGACAGCTGTTGCAAACATAATCACTGCAGATAGCTTATTTAACATCACTAGTAATCTTCCACCCCGATTAAGCAGACCTGTAAATCTTCCTGCTGCAGCCAGACCTGCAAACCACAACCATGATACAGCGATGCAGGAGATGGTAAAAGCAATTTTATTTATGCCGCTATATGTAAGTGAACTTGTTCCAATGACCCCAATTGTATCCATGATAGCATGAGGATTCAGAAGCGAAACCGAAGCCGCAAATATAATTTGTTTTTTCCATGAAATAGCTGCGTTATTATTGCTTCCATTGGAAGGCTTGCTTTTCCATGTTGCAATCCCCATATAAATTAAAAATACAATACCCAGTAACAGCAGCACTGAACTTACCCACGTGCTGCTAAGTACTATTACTGATATTCCCACAACTGCTAGGACAATCAGCAATGTATCGCAGAGAGCAGCTGTCAAAATTGCAGGAATTGCTTTTGAAAATCGAGGCTGGACGGCCCCCTGGTTAAAAATAAATATGTTCTGTACGCCTAGGGGGAGAATAAGCCCAAGGGCAAGGGTAAATCCATGAATAGCTGCAGTAAACAAAGACTGTCTCTCCTTTTAAACATTAACATTTTCTTTTTTTCTTCTAAGCATATACAAATCAGGCTTATCAATCTCCACAAAGCCAAACTGATTATATAAACCGTGTGCATCGGCCGTGCTGAGCATCAATTTTTTTACTCGTCTTAATTCTGACTGCTCCGTTATGACTTCCATCAGCCATTTTGACAAGCCTCTGCCCCGATATTCAGGAATAACAAATACATCCATGATCCAGCCTAAACGAACGAAATCTGTTAAAATCCTTGCATTACCCACCTGCCTTGCGGCTCCTTTCCCTCTATTTCCTTCAAAAACTCCAAAGCAAAGGGAGGAATTCCGAATGGCTTTTTCAACATCCTCCCTGCTTATTCCTTTTGCCCAATAGGATTCTTCATTTAAAAATTGATGAATAACCCCTATATTAAAGTCCTCTTTTTCCGTTGTGATAAAGAATCCATCCTTCTCCCAAACCGGCACTTTGTCCACTCCCCTTTGAATAAATTCCAAATATTTCGGCAAAACTATTTCTAAAAAAACAATGGCCCAGGTGTAAAATGAACGTTATCTATTATATAAACGAGCGTCTTTCCCTAAACGGATTATCAATAGAGGAAAGTAATTCCCTACAAAAAGATTATCTATTAAAATATCTCAAAGAGCAAAATTTCCGAATCGAATGTTTAAATCCCTATCAACTTAATCCCTTTTATACGATTCCGCATGCACTTTTATATGATTTAAAAGATGATGGCGGGCATCACGACTGTCTGCTGGTGTATAGTATGGAAGTCCTGGAAAGTTTTATCTCCGCATATCCGGCAAGATGGCTTATTTTAAAAAGCTTCTTTAACTGTATTGTGGAGGCGGAATCTTCGGTCCTGCATTAAAGAACATTCTTTGAGAAGGCACATCAGGGAAACTCAAACGGCGCAAATATAAAGATTATTTTTTTAAAATAAAATCCCTCTAAATTAATGGTATAAAAAAACTGTTCCTTCATAGATATATATCAATATTCTTCTAAAAAGGATGTATGATACAGTGTCGGAAAAAATCACAGTCTATTTAACAATGGAAGATGTAAAAAGTTTTAGAGAAGGGGAAGTTGTTCTTTCCCGACCCGAATCGGCTGCTATAAGACTTGAAAAGTCGGTGGATGAAGGTGAATGGGCATTATTTAATACAGCGGTACAGATAGAACTTACAAACATTCTGGATGTAGTTGAAAAGAGAGAAATCAACTGCTTACCGATTGCCCCAAACGATCCAAAGCTATTTTTTCGAATACAAAGGTTTTATTAAAGGATTCTCTGCTCAAAAAGTGCCCAATTATCTGGCTGACCATGCCATCCCGCAAAACCGTGAAGAGCAGCTATTAATGGAGCTTTGGATGGTTGGCGACGAAGACGAACGCCATTAACTAGCTCATATGCTAGTAAAATTAGCATAAGACTGAATAAAAGCTGGATAGTCTGTTTAGATAATCCAAGAAGGTTTATCATCAATGATGAAAACTCGCTGGAAGTTGTGCTAGACATAAAAGGAAGAAAGGAATCGGCAGAACAGCCGATTCCTTTTTCAACAGAATTTTTTCTGTTTCGGGTGCTTCCATTTATACATAATAGAAGCAAGGATATTGGCAAGAAAAAATAATGGGTTACCTTGAATATTCTCCTGAAGCGCCAGCTCCCCAGCATTCATATTATCGTACAACTCACCTTGGGACTTCCCTTTAGCTCTATTCTTTGCTTCCTCTTCTTTCAGGGCTTTCAAGAATCGATATTGCAAAGGCAACAGCAATAAAGATATGAAGATATACACTGACAAGATTGCTAGAAATACATATAGACCCATTTTGACCCCCATAAAAAATTATTTTTTTAGCGGAAGTAATATTTTTACTGCAGTTCCTTCTCCCTCTCTGCTGTGAATCATAATGCTTCCACTGTGATTTTCAATGATTTGTATTTGAGGAATTCGTGATTAAAAAAAGGTTTCTTTAAATAAGCTTGACTGAAACATATACTGAAATCCCTTTGAATGAAAAATTAAAAATGAATATAAAATTAAAAAGAATTCTTTAAATTCATTATAAATCCATTGTTTATATTATCAAACCAAAATTTGTAAATATTTGATAATAATGCTTTGTTAAAAGGATTCATATAAGAAAAACTTGGCATTCGCCA
This sequence comes from Neobacillus terrae, assembly GCF_011393025.1. Lineage (GTDB taxonomy): Bacteria > Bacillota > Bacilli > Bacillales > Cytobacillaceae > Neobacillus_A > Neobacillus_A terrae. The sequence continues at coordinate 76,241 of NZ_JAAOEO010000016.1, forward strand.
AGTCCATTGCGGATGCCTTCAGAAGTTATGGATATAAAACCTGATTAGCTAAAAAAGCCCTTGCCAAATTGGCAAAGGCTTTTGAAGATTTTTAAAATTAGAATGCTGTTCTTGTCCCAAGATAACGTGTAGTCCAGTAAGAATAAGTGATATCACTTACAGCAACGCCGTTTGAACCAGCCTGAATCATTTTATTGTTTCCAATATAAATTCCGGCATGAGATGGGCCAGTTTTGTAAGTTTGATAGAATAAGATATCTCCAGGTCTTGGTGAAGATACTGGTGTAGTAGCATCCCAAATAGTAGCTACTGTTCTTGGAAGCGTAATTCCTACTTTGGCAAACACATATTTAACGAATCCGCTGCAGTCAAAGCCTGATGGTGTGTTTCCACCCCATACATAAGGAGTTCCTATGTATTTTTTAGCTTCTGCAACAACTGCATCAGCTTTTGAAACGCTGGATGTGGTTGTTGTAGTGATTGTTGTAGTTTTAGTGGTTGTTGTAGTAACGGAAGTTGAAGTTGCTACAGCTTGTCCACCGATTTTTAAAGTTTGTCCTACATAGATAGTATCAGTAGTAAGGCTGTTTAATGATTTGATAGCTGATACAGTAGTTTTATAGGTTACTGCAAGTCCTGATAATGTATCTCCACTTTTTACTGTGTAAGTTGTCGTGGAAGTGGAAGTTACTGGAGTTGGTGTCGATGCTGTCGTAACAGTTTGGCTGCTGCCGCTAATTTTTAAATTTTGTCCTACATATATAGTATCGGAAGTAAGTCCGTTTAATGATTTAATCGCAGAAACTGATGTGCTGTAAGTTCTTGCAAGATTCCATAAATTATCTCCGCTCTTTACTGTGTAGTTGATCACGGAAGCAGATGGAGTTGTCGCTGCAGTTGTTGTATGGCTGTGAGGTGCCAATAATGATAGTTTTTGATTTACGTAGATTGTATCTCCACTTAAGTTATTCCAAGACTTTAATTGGCTAACAGTCAGATTATTTATTTGAGATATTTTCCAAAGGCTGTCTCCAGATTGAACATTATAAATATTTTCATGCGCACTTGCGGCTCCCCCAAAAGCTGTTAACATGATTCCTGCTGCAGTTGCTGCACTAAGTATTTGTTTTTTCATCGTTGCACTCCCTTTTTGTATTTCCCAAATTATCTTAACCGACTTTTAAACACTAGTAATATCTTTAAAAAATGGTACTACTGGTATATATATCCTCTAAAGGAAATAGAAGTTATCTTTGTAACAATAATTAGCAATATCTCCAGTTAGCATGGAATAAGGGTTTTCAATGGTTCTATTGGATAAATTACCAAGCTTTTGTAACATTCCTGTAATCTATTTTTAATATTTGAATAGATTGTTCTCATTTTCTGCCATCGCTGCCAAAAGTCCTAAGTCATTATTCACATAAATTTTTAATGTAGAAATATTGTAACAAAGGATAACTCATTCTTTTACTCGTTAAATTTATAATGAAACTATAGAAATCTTCATAAAAAACGTACTATCCTGATTAACCTTCAGTAAGCTTTCCTAAAATTTAAAAGTCTGGTGTGATGATGATGAATAAAAGCGGGCATCCACATGGTATGAGACATCCTCATGGTCTTGGCAAGCCAATCGATTATAATGAAAATCCGTACATTGTTATTTGGGAGGTAACGCGTGCCTGCCAGCTGAAATGCGTTCACTGCAGGGCTGATGCCCAGCTCCAGGCTGATCCAAGAGAACTGACTACTGCAGAAGGATTAAAGTTAATTGATAATATTTATGAAATGAATAATCCAATGCTGGTTTTCACAGGCGGAGATTGTTTGATGCGGGAGGATTTATTTGATCTTGCTGATTATGCAGTAAAAAAAGGGATGAGGGTTTCCATGACTCCAAGTGCTACAGCAAACGTAACAAAGGAAAAAATGGAGCGGGCAAAGGAAGTCGGATTGTCCCGCTGGGGACTTAGTCTTGATGGCCCAACTCCGGAAATTCATGATCACTTCAGAGGCACGCCAGGGTCTTTTGACCTAACCTTAGAAAAAATACAATATTTAAATGAATTAAATATGCCGCTTCAAATAAATACAGTAATTTCTCGCTATAATTATGACCATCTAGAGGAAATGGCACAGCTTGTTGGGGAATTAGGGGCCGTAATGTGGTATATATTCCTGCTTGTTCCGACCGGCCGGGGCCAAATGGATGATTGCATCTCCCCTGCTGAGCATGAAAAAGTCTTCCGCTGGCTGTATGAATTGAGCAAAACGGCTCCTTATGATATTAAAACTACCGCAGCACAGCATTACCGCCGTGTGGTACTTCAGCAGAAAGCACGGGAGCATCTGATTGAAAAAGGCGATATCAACTATTCTGACACCATGACGATGGATCAAACCAGAATGATGGATGGTTTAAAGCGTGCACCAAAAGGTGTGAACGACGGCAATGGGTTTGCCTTTGTATCACATATTGGCGATGTTGTGCCAAGCGGACTTCTGCCAATTGTGGCAGGAAATATCCGTGAAACTCCACTTGCTGAAATTTATCGTGAATCAAAGGTATTTAAAGACCTTCGTCAGCCTGATAACTACAAAGGGAAATGCGGCGTTTGTGAATATAACAAAATTTGCGGAGGCTCCCGTTCCAGAACCTACGCTGTTACCGGCGATTATATGGAAAGCGAACCATTCTGCTTATATATTCCAGAAGCCATGCGCCATAAGGAAACAACAGTATAATATTAGAAAAACTTGGCCTTCGCAAAGTTCTTTAGGCGAAGGACCTAGTTTTTCTTATGCGTTCAGAAATTATGGATATAATTTCTGATTAGCTAAGAAAGGCATTCCCGGTGGTGGGAATGCCTTTCTTCTATATATACAGCCAAATTAAGTTTTGCCCTTTTATCCGTTGCATACGCCGTCTAAATGTTGTGGTTGTAATTTGCCACATACTTTCCTTAAAAAATCTAAGGCTTTTTTAGAGGTTGGGTCACTTTAAACTTTTTATTATCTTAACTGAATAAAATTTTTCTTATGAAATTTCTCATGCTGTTTTATCATTAAATTTAATTTATGTTTATCATTTCAAGTATAATGGACACTAGTCGGATTTTGCATAGGATTTTTCTTAGAGAGAACCCTATCAGTGAGTCAGATAATACTAATAAATGAGGTTTATATATGATAAAAGGTTTTGAAGAATATCAGTTAAGCAATGAAATTTCTAGAGCACTGAAATTGTTAAAATACGAAAACCCTACTGAAGTTCAGAGTGCAGTCATACCTGCTGCATTAAAAAAGCAGGATCTTGTTGTAAAATCCCAAACAGGCAGCGGTAAAACAGCCGCTTTTGGAATACCAATTTGCGAGATGATTGAATGGGAGGAAAAAAAGCCCCAGGCCTTAATTCTAACCCCAACGAGGGAGCTTGCCGTTCAAGTTCAGGAAGATATTTCAAATATCGGGCGTTTTAAACGAATTAAAGCGCTGGCTGTTTATGGTAAAGAACCTTTTTCGAAGCAAAAAGAAGAATTGAAACAAAAAACGCATGCAGTTATTGGTACGCCTGGACGTGTAATGGACCATATCGATAGAGGAACACTCGAACTTGACCAAATAAGGTTTGTTATCATTGATGAAGCAGACGAAATGCTGAACATGGGTTTTATTAATGATGTAGAATCGATTATTAATGAATTACCTTCAAACAGAGTTACGATGGTATTTTCCGCAACACTTCCAAAAGATGTTGAAAATCTTTGTTATAAATATATGAAAGATCCAGTAAATATCGAGATTGCCACTACTGGTGGGATTGCTACTGATACAATCGAGCATCGTGTAATCGAAGTGCAAACGGAAAATAAAATGGAGATTCTAAAAGACATTACGGTTGTAGAAAATCCAGATAGCTGTATCATTTTTTGCAATACAAAAGATCATGTTGATACCTTGTTCGAAGAACTGGACAAATCCGGGTATTCTTGTGAAAAGCTTCATGGTGGGCTTGAACAGGAAGACCGCTTCGGTGTTATGAATGGATTTAAAATAGGGAACTTCCGTTATCTTATCGCCACGGATGTCGCAGCAAGAGGCATTGATGTTGATAACGTAACTCTTGTTATCAACTACGACGTTCCAGCAGAAAAAGAAAGCTATGTTCACAGAACCGGGAGAACCGGCCGATCCGGTAATAAAGGAAAAGCGATTATGCTAGCGACTCCATATGAGGGAAAATTCCTAAAAGCCATAGAAAAATACATTGGCTTTGAAATTCTTCAAATGGAAGCTCCACTCCCGGAGGAAGTTTCTAAAGGGAAAGCTGCATTCGAAGAAAAAATCAGCGGGCGGCGAGTGGTGAAAAACAACAAAACTGCTCGTGTAAACAAAGATATCACAAAGCTCCATTTCAACGGGGGAAAAAAGAAGAAGATTAGAGCGCTGGATTTCGTCGGTACTATCACTAAAATACCAGGGGTAACTGCGGAGGATATTGGTATTATCACCATAAAGGATTCTATGTCCTACGTTGACATTCTAAACGGAAAAGGATCGCTTGTCCTTCAAGCCATGGAGAATACAACAATCAAAGGAAAGCAATTGAGAGTCAGCAAGGCGATTAAATAAGGAATCAAAGAGAACTCTGCTCTCATGGGCTTCTTTTTATCCCATAATAAACATAACCCTCCAGCTCCTTTAAAATAAGGTGTGGAGGGTTTTATCGTTAATCTGATAAGAGTTGATAATGTACCACTGTTTCAGTCCAGCAAACAGATAGAGTCGGAATTCCTTTTTTTTAAAGATAAAAGCTTTTTCTTCTATTTAATAATTTCGGTTCCCGAGTGGGGCACTCCTCTTACCTTTCTGCCTCTTTGAATATCTTCCAGATGCGGTCAAAATCGCGATAATCGTCCAGGTAGAAGTTCGCTTCCGCCTCATGGTTCTGAAACGCGCAGGTTCCGATGCCAAGCTCTCTTGCTGGCTGAAGATCGAGATCCCTGTCTCCGATAACAAGATCAATCCTGTGCTTTCGGTGCAAATGCCGGTAAGCGGAAGTATCAGGCTTTCTTGGATAATCATCATCCCCTGCAATAATATCCGCAAAATAATGGTCTAACCTATGATTTTGCAGCACTTTCCAGACATCCTCCCGCTCCTTGTGGGTCATAATCACATTCTTCTCGGCAAGTTTTAATACCTCTTCCACACCCGGAAAGGGTTTGAATTCCTCGGCCTTAAGCCCTCTTACTTTTTGCATCATCTTCCTGCTCTGCTCCTCCGTCATTTTGAAAAAACGAAAGGCGTGTCCAAAGGAAACCTTTAGCTGAGCCAATGCTTCCTCTTCTGTTGCTGAGTCACCCAGCATCTCTTTTAACAGTTTGGTATAAGAGGGATATGTATTAAAAAGCGTCCCATCAAAATCCCATAATATATTCACCTGCGGTTCCCCCTTTTTACTAAATTATTATTTTACTGCCCGATATCGCCATTTTTAAAACCTTCCTTTTTCATGTGTAATTTTCATATTAACGGGTATGAGTTTAAAAGAAGGCTGAAAGGCGGTGTTTTTATATGTGGTTTAAAGATGATGAAAATGAAGACTTTGAAGCGGAAAACTTAAGTGATTTGGCAAGGATTATTAACGCCAAAAATAATACGGATAAAATCAATAAGATTATTGATCAAAACGAATCCAAAAATAATAGTAATACTTAAACAGGCATTGCCTTCGGGCTTTGCCTTTTTCTTTATAGAAGGGCAATCATCCAGACAGCCGTCCTTACTTTTCAATAAACTATTGGTAAGGAGGTTTATTTTTATGGAAATTTCGATTAATATCGGTCAATTTGAGGTTCACTCCATTAGCAACAATGCCAATATTAATTTTCAATCCACCTACCAGAACAGTCATACTGCCAATTCTGTTAATATTGGCGCTAACCATAACTTCGGTGATAACTCGCCTTCTTCCTGTAACCAAAATATAAAAGGAAATAATATGACAATCTGCCAGCAGCCCTCCTCCGGTGAAGACTAATAACAGGGTTTAAAGAAGTTTTTGATTTCTTTTTTTCTTCCTATCAAATAATATGAAAGAAGAAATGCTTAAAATGAAGGAGAACCAATGATACGAACAGTTGCTATTAATGAAAATAATGAGTTGATTCGAGATCTTTCTGTTCCGGAAGTCGTTGCAGGTAATTTTTTATGGTACTGGATTGACTTCCATCCAACAAAGGACGAAGAGGTTGAATATTTGAGAACACCTCTTAACTTCCACCCTCTTGCTATTGAGGATTGTTTGCATCACCTGCAGCGCCCGAAATTAGACTACTACGAAGACCATACATTTTTTGTCGTGCAGGCTTTAAATCCAGCTGAATTCTCCAGAGAAGAAGTAGATTTCTTTTTAGGAGAAAATTACATAGTTTCATTTCATTATAATTCATCTTCCGAGATTGACGAGGTGTGGGAGAAGTTTACCCAAACCAAAAACGTAGCGTATTGGAATTCCTCTTTAATTCTTTATAATATTTTAGATAATATGGTCGATAACTACTTCCCGCCTGTTTATCAAATAGAGGATATTCTAAACGAAATAGACGAGAACTCACAAGGCCGGTCCATGGAGGTGCTGCTTGAGGATTTATTCGACACCCGCCACCATCTTTTATCTCTGAGGCATACGGTAAACCCAATGAGAGATCTGGTCTACCGGATCCTTAATTCTCAAAGACTGCCGGATATTTTAGAAAGGAAAGAGTATTTTGCAGATATCCATGACCACTTATTAAAATTAAGTGAAATGATTGAGGCAAACCGCGAATTAACGACTGATATTCGAGACAGCTATATATCGCTGAATTCACATCAAACCAACCATGTTATGAAGGTAATGACTCTCTTTACAACCATTTTCATGCCTCTTACCTTTATAGCCGGAGTTTACGGAATGAATTTTAAGTACATGCCTGAGTTGAACTTTAAATATGGTTATTATATAACCCTCTCAATTATGTTTTTTGTTGGGATTGGTATGTCCCTGTGGTTTCGGAAAAAAGGCTGGTTTAAATAATTCTTGTACAAAGCTGATCCCTGCAGGTCAGCTTTTTTCTATTCCTCCGGTTCGTTTCAATCAAAGTAGGGTATGTTGATATTAAAGGTTATTTTGAGGAGGAGACCCTCTTGCAGCATATAAAGTTAACTGAAAAAAAAGTAAAAAAGGCCATTTTTCAATTTATTTTTCCTTTTGCGATGACTTCTACTAATGAAAGTGAATTGATTTCTTTTTTAATTAAGCAAGGGTTTGAGCGCTTCCACCTGAACGAGCTTAATAAAGAAAGAGCTTATTATGGAGAATTTCATGTTTCTCATAAAGATATGGAGGCTTACTATCTCCCTTTTACAAATAAAGTTCTTTTTCCGCATACCGATAAGCAAAAAGGATTCCATCGTTTTTCTAAAAAGGCCAACTTAAATTGCAGACTTAAAACGGATCACGTTGACGTCCCTTTTTATATTCATTCACTTGATGTCACTTTATGCCCTTTTCACCTAGGGTTTATTACCATTCGTATAGAGGTAGCCAATTTTGCAGAAATGCCCTTTTCTCATGCAGTGGAAATGGCAGCGCGGTTCCGAGTTCTTGAGCCTAGAACCAGGCGTGACCGCGAGACAGAAATTCAGATGGGGGACCAATCCTTTAAGCAGGTAGAAAATTTTGTCTTTAAAGAGCTTTTTCCCGGACTTCCTGATTTTTTTGAAAGAAAAAATATGAAAGGCGCTTACTTTGAAACCTTCCCATTTTTCGAAGATGAAAAAATGTATGTGCAGTCTCTTATTTGTTTAGACGAAAACGAAAAGGTAGACAGAGTCGATGTATATCGAGCAGGTGACCTAAATGGATTAAATCGAAAGGGAGAACCTTATGTCACTTCTCACAATCTGGCGTATATCCATAAGTATTTAAAAAGAAATGGTTATGACCGCTGGGCTCCATTTACCTACTTTATGATGGATGAGCATTCCTTTACCTGCCTGACAAATGAGACCAACATGCTGTCGGAGTTTGCCGCCCAGATGTACGGGGAATTTTATTACGGACTGTTGCTTAATCTCTTTCATAAAATAGTACTTTTAAAAATGGCGAGTGATTATTCAGAGATCGAAATCGAGCAGGATACTGAAAAAATTGAAAGATTGATTCATTCGATTAACTCTTTTACAGCGAATTTCTTTTTCCTGGAACTGGCAACGCAATCACAGGGCAGGGACATTTTTGTTCACCTTCGGAAGGTTTTTCAAATAGACGCCCTTTATCAAGATGCCCGGCAGACACTTAATAGCTTATACCGATATCAAGAACAGGTTTCTTCCAAGCAAACCAGCTTCCTCCTCTTAATTTTAACTCTATACACTGTGGTCAGCGGGATATTTGGAATGAACCTGGTAATCCATGATTTTAAAGGAAAAGTGAGATGGAGCCATATGTCTTCTTATGGACTGTTTGAATACATTGCTCTTATTACGACAATTAGTGGTCTTATTGTTTCTGCGTATCTTGGAATTCAAAGCCTGATTAAATGGCAGCAGGATCGAAGAAAGAGAAGGCACTGGTCTTCCCAAGCCATTCTCTCCACAAAAAAATAAACATCAGCTTCAGTGGCTGATGTTTTTTCTTTATTTCCATTCTTTATAATCTATGGTTCCGCCTGTTAAATCCAGTGTATTGCGCTCACCTTTATAAAAAAGCTTCTCACCCTTTTGAACAATGAGATTTTCGTATGTGTTTACATCTTTACCATTCGGAAGGTGGACGACTACTTTTCTTCCCACATCCTGTTTTGGTGCTTCAATTCGGATCTTGCTTTGGGAATACTGATTCAGCCACATAAAGCCGCCCACTAAAATTGCGCAGGACAGAATGAAAAAAATCAAACCCTTCAAATGAAATTGCTTCGGTCTTTCATGGTATAGTTCCAATCTGGTCAATTTTTTCTCCCCCCTGTTTTCATAATCCTGCGTTGAAAATAATGAATAATTGCTGTATGCCTTTTTCGCAGGATGATTCTACTCCCATTATTACCCGGGCGTGCCATTTTTTAATCCTTTTTTTAAGAAAAACTTGGCATTCGCCATGCCTTTTTGTCGGATGCCCTAGTTTCTCTCGTGCGTTTAGAATTTCTTGATACTAATTCTAATTAGCCAAAAAAGATTTACAATTTCTACAATATGCAGAAGATCTAAAAAATTACCTGGTAAAATCCATATTTTTATGAAAGATAAGAGATGAAGTATGTAAATCAGTTATAATAAGAAAAGCGCAAGCGCCCGTTCAGCGAAGCAACTACCTGAGTAAACTTCCTGTAACTGCTTCTCTGAATAGACTACATGGAGCTTTGCGACGAGCTGAACATAAGCTTCTTTGAAATAGCTGTGGCGTAGGAGCACTTGATTGAGTTCGAAGTTGACTTATCGTAGGGAGAAGCGGGATGGACACTAGCTTCACCGAGTATCACCTACGGTCATACTTGATGCAAGATACTCATGGAAGCTTTACAGAGATGAAAACTCGCTGGGCGTTGAGAGCTAGACAATTTAAAAAGTAAAACTATATAATTTCTTAACCATTAAAAAAATAAGAAATATTTAGAAAAGGAGTTTTGGAAATGACTTTTAATCGCACAGAGGAAACCTTTCAGCTTTTAAAAGAGCTTGTTTCTATACCAAGCCCTTCTGGAAACACAAATGAAGTCATTCGTTTTGTAGAGGATTTTTTAACAAAAATTGAGGTCGAACATAAAAGAAACCGAAAAGGCGGTCTAATCGCTACTCTTCCCGGTAAAGATAACAGCCAGCACCGTATGCTTACTGCCCATGTTGATACTCTGGGTGCAATGGTAAAGGAAATTAAATCCAGCGGCAGGCTACGCATCGATTTAATCGGAGGATTCAAGTACAACTCTATTGAAGGAGAATACTGCCAGATCGAGACGAGCTCCGGAAAAAAATATACCGGCACCATTCTGATGCACCAGACCTCCGTGCATGTTTATAAGGATGCTGGCAAAGCGGAACGCAATCAGGTGAATATGGAAATTCGCCTTGATGAAAGAGTACATAACGCAGAAGAAGTACGGGCTCTTGGAATTGAAGTCGGTGACTTTGTTTCCTTTGATCCTCGTGTGGAAATTACCCAAAGTGGATTTATTAAATCAAGACATTTGGATGATAAGGCAAGTGTGGCCATTCTTCTTCAGCTCATTAAATTAGTGAAAGAGGAAAAAATAGAACTTCCTTATACTACCCATTTCTTGATATCCAACAATGAAGAAATCGGCTATGGCGGCAACTCCAATATAACTCCTGAAACAGTCGAATATCTGGCAGTAGACATGGGTGCTATGGGTGACGGCCAGTCTACTGATGAATACACGGTTTCGATTTGTGTAAAGGATGCAAGCGGCCCATACAATTACGAGCTTAGAAAAAGGCTTGTCCGACTTGCAGAAGCAAACAACGTTGGATACAAGCTTGATATTTACCCTTATTATGGTTCAGATGCATCTGCTGCGATCCGTTCGGGGCATGATATCGTTCATGGTTTAATTGGACCGGGAATTGACTCTTCTCACGCCTTTGAAAGAACTCATCAATCATCGATCGAGAATACAGGAAAGCTTCTCTATCATTACCTGCAGTCCGAAATGAATTATTAAAGAATTGACAGCCGGTTCCCTTCCAGCTGTCTTTTTTTGCCGTTTTTTGCAGCATTTTTTGACGAAGAGAAATCACAAAAAATTCGAAACCAATTCCCCTTCAAAAGCGACTAAAATGTTGTAACAAACAAAAAAAAAATTGGGGGTTTTTAAATGTCTTTACGTTTTTCAAAAAAAATTTTGGCAGGTTTCACTATTTTAGCAATGGCAATTGCATTTATGTTTGCTTCTTCCATGGAAAAAGCACATGCCTCTGTCTCATGGGGGCAGGAAGTAACAGCTGTTGGCATGCTTTCCCTTGGAAAACCATATAAATGGAATGGTACTACTCCAAAAGGTTTTGATGCTTCCGGTTATACACAGTATGCATTTAAAACATCTGCTGCTAAAATGACTCTTCCCCACTCTTCAAAGGAACAGTATAAGCTGGGTAAAGCAGTTACCTTAAAAAACCTTAAAGAAGGCGATTTGGTTTTCTTTAACACAAGCGGAAAAGGTGTTTCTTTCGTAGGAATTTATTTAAACAAAGATCAGTTCCTTGCTGTAACAGTCAATAAAGGGGTTTCCATCCAGTCACTTTCTTCAAAATACTGGAAAGACCGCTATGTTGGCGCGAAAAGAGTGTTAAAGGAGTATTAATTTCTGGTATTTTAAAGCTTAATACAGTTAAAGGCCATTTTCCCAAATGGTCTTTTTCATTTGTTTTTTCCATAAAAATTGGCCAATCCTCTTTTTAATAGGTTTCTTCTTCCTAAGAAAGGGAAATTACTTAGAGAGAAAAAAAGGAGGTTCATCCAATGGAAAAATTAGTACAAGGAAAAGTTGCATTTGTTACAGGGACAGGCTCCGGTATTGGAAGAGCCGCAGCATTAAAGCTTGCCGAACAGGGAGCTAAGATTGCCCTTGTTGATATAAAAGCCGAAAATTGTGAAAAAGTGAAACAGCAAATTGAAGAAAAAGGCGGAGAAGCAATCGTTCTTGAAGCCGATGTCTCCTCTCCTGAGCAGGTAAAAAGCTGCTATGAACAAACGGTTGAAGCTTGGGGGAAAATAGACATAGTGTTCGCTAACGCCGGAATTAACGGGGTAATGGCAGCGATTGAAGACATCGACCCGGAAGATTGGGATACAACCATAAATACCAATCTGAAAGGGACATTTCTAACAGTAAAATATGCCATTCCTTATATGAAAGAAAATGGCGGCAGCATTATTATTACAAGCTCGATTAACGGCAACCGCGTCTATCGAAACTTTGGTTTTTCCGCTTACGCTTCATCGAAAATCGGGCAAATGGGCTTTGGTAAAATGGCCGCCCTTGAACTTTCCACTTATAAAATTAGGGTGAATATCATCTGTCCAGGTGCAATCGAAACCAATATTGACCAAAACACCTTCCCAGAAGAAGAAAGTCTTGAAAAAGTCAAAATTCCAATTGAATTCCCGGAAGGTGACCAGCCTCTTGAAAACGGACCAGGGAAACCTTCACAGGTTGGAGACCTGGTATTATTCCTTGCATCCGATATGTCTTCCCACATCACTGGCACTGAAGTTTATATTGATGGCGCAGAGTCTTTGCTGTAGAATATATACTGGCACTTGCAAAAGTGCCGGTTTTTTTGTCTTGTTTTAGTCTTTAGCTCGCTTATGTTACAATTTAATATATTTCTCATTTAATTTTAATGAATCCGAAGTAAAAAGGATTTATGATAAGAAAGGTAATTTTAAATCAGGCAGGTGAAGAACCATGCTCAACAAAGTTAAAACTTTTTTCCAGCTTGAGCGTACAAAATGGGCTGTCCGCTTTCTTTATTATGCCCTTATACTGCTTTTGCTCTTTTTTATGTATGGATTTAATGATGCTAGTTCCGGGTCTTATATCTACAATGATTTTTAATCCTGGAGGTACTTTTACATGAAATTGTTATACAACATAGAAGATATTGCTTTAATACACCCTGAAAAATTGGCTTTTATATCGACAAATAAAGAAATTAGCTACGGTGACCTTTGGAATCAATCAGAAAGATTTGCGGGATTTTTTCATGGGCTTAAGTTGAAGAATGCTTCTCCCATCCTTGTTTATGGTCATATGGAGCCAGAAATGCTTATTGCCTTTCTTGGGTCCGTAAAAGCAGGTCATCCGTACATTCCAGTTGATACATCCATCCCCTTGGAACGGATTATAAAAATACTTGAAAGCTCAAAGGCTGAGTTGCTGGTGAATTTGTCGGGGAGTCCCCTGCCAATTGATCAGGAATCGATTAGGATTATAAGCCTGGAGGAAATAGAGTCTTTTCATTTTAATGGAAAAACTTCTCCCGATAACTGGGTTCGTGATGATGAAAACTTTTATATTATCTATACATCAGGAAGTACGGGCAACCCAAAAGGAGTTCAGATTTCTGCCAGCAATCTGCAAAGCTTCACGGACTGGATGAGAAAGGACTTCCCCATTAATAATGGGCTAAGATTCTTAAACCAGGCTCCCTTCTCCTTTGATTTATCTGTAATGGATCTGTACCCTGCCCTTGCAAGCGGTGGTACACTTTTTGCCATTACAAAGGAAATGATAGCGAAGCCGAAGATTCTTTTTGAAGAACTGAAGAAATCCAATGTCCAGGTTTGGACGTCAACACCATCTTTTGTCCAAATGTGTCTGATGGATCCTTCCTTTAATGAAGGGCTCCTTCCTGAGCTTCGTGTATTTCTATTCTGCGGTGAAATTCTTCCGGCAATCATCAGCCGCCAGTTAAAAGAACGTTTCCCAAAAGCGGCTGTATATAATACTTATGGCCCGACTGAAGCAACTGTCGCTGTTACGTCTGTTGAAGTAACGGAAGAAATATTAGAGCGCTATCCAGCCCTCCCTGTTGGACAGCCAAAGAGTGACACTCGCCTCCTCTTGCTTGACGAAAACGGAACAGAAGTACTTGAGGGCGAGAAAGGCGAAATCGTTATAGTTGGACCGAGTGTGAGCAAAGGCTATTTGGGACTACCAGAAATAAATGAAAAAGCTTTTTACAGTCAAGATGGCCAAATGGCTTACCGTACCGGTGATGCCGGGTATATGGAAAACGGTCTTCTCTTCTACAAGGGCCGGATGGACTTTCAAATCAAGCTTCATGGCTACCGGATGGAGTTGGAGGAGATTGAACACCAAATTGCGAAGTCGCAGTATGTAAAAGCAGCAGTTGTGATTCCGGTTACACAAAATGAAAAAATCGAATACTTGATGGCAGCCATCGTTCCGGCGGAACATTCCTTTGAAAAGGAATTCCAGCTTACAGCCACTATCAAAAAAGAATTGAGTGAAGTCCTGCCAGCTTATATGATTCCAAGGAAGTTTACCTATCGGGACGCATTGCCGATGACAGCAAATGGCAAGGTAGACCGAAAATTAATTAGAGAAAAGGTATTGTTATGACACCCTATGGATCTTTTACATTTTTCTTCATCCTGGCTGTCCTGCTGACACCAACAGTCATCCTTGGACTGACAGGGAGAAGATTTCAAAATTACAATATGTTTATTTCTCTAGTTGCCCTGGCGATTATTTTTGCAGGGAATTTTAGAGGAACGATTGCACTAATTATTTTTACCATTTGGCAGGTTCTATTGATTAAAGCCTATCTGGTCTATCGAAAAAATCATAATAGCACATTGGTATTTTGCCTGGCGGTGATCGCATCCATTCTTCCGTTATTTATTTCAAAAATTACCCCTATGCTGGGAACGGTAAATTGGATTGGATTTCTGGGAATCTCTTATTTAACTTTTAAAGGCACTCAGCTGATTATGGAGACACGTGACGGCCTCATTAAAAACGGGCTGCCGCTAATTAGATTGCTATATTTCATTTTATTTTTTCCTACGATATCTTCTGGTCCAATCGATCGTTACCGCCGCTTTGAAAAGGACGAAAAGGCGGAACTTACACAGGAGCAGTACAAACTGCTTTTATATGATGGAATTAACAAAATCTTTTTAGGATTTTTATATAAATACATTATTGGTTATTCAATCAACCATTTCTTTATCGCAAATTTACGGTTTATCGCGCACAGCGATTTTCAAAATCATCTTTACTATATGTACGGCTACAGTCTTTATTTGTTCTTCGACTTTGCCGGATACAGTGCCTTTGCGATCGGCGTCAGCTATATCATGGGTATTAAATCACCAGAAAACTTCAATTTGCCTTTTATCAGCAGAAATATAAAAGATTTCTGGAATCGCTGGCACATGAGCCTTTCCTTCTGGTTCAGGGATTATGTGTACATGCGTTTTGTTTTCTGGGTAACGAAGAAAAAGCTAATAAAAAATAGGAATTTAGTATCAAATTTGGCCTATATCCTGTTATTCTTATTAATGGGGGTCTGGCATGGGCTCGAAATACAATACATTGTATACGGAATGTACCATGCCCTGCTGATGGTCGCTTATAACACATTTGAAACCTTTAATAAAAAGCATAAATGGTGGCCGAAAAACAAAGTTACTCATGTTTTAGCTATTATTATTACATTCCATTTTATTTGCTTTGGTTTTTATATTTTTTCAGGACAACTATTTCATAAAGGAGTTTGAGAATCATGGAATTTAAAAAGGAAGTTTTAGAGCTATTAGCAGAAATTTGCCAAGATGATGTAGTAAAAGAGAATCCGGATATCGATTTATTTGAAAATGCACTACTTGATTCATTTGGTACAGTTGAATTACTGGTTCAGGTGGAAGAGCGGTTTGGGATCACAGTGCCAATTACAGAATTCGACCGTGACGTTTGGAACACTCCAAACAATATCGCGGCACAACTAGCTGATTTCAAATGAAAAAATCGTTATTTACACCGCTGATTTTTGCGTTTATTCTACTTTTGGCATTGGTACTAGTCCCAAATAAATGGATTATCAAACTGATTCCTCATAACCGAATAAGCCAGGCAGCAACGGAACTTAATCCTTTTATGTTCCAGGGGAAATACGTTCAGGATAAAATGCTATCAAGCGATAAATATCTGCCAGTTTACGGATCTTCTGAGCTGGCAAGGCTTGACCAGTTCCATCCCTCCAATTATTTTCAGGTTAATAAAGAAGGAGTAACCCCCTTCCTTATTGGCCGTGGCGGGACGGAATCACTTATTCATTTCTTGAATTTTTCAGAGCATACTGAACAGCTGAAAAACAAGAAGATTGTCTTTGTCCTTTCTCCGCAGTGGTTTCAGCCCGGCGGAGCAGATGAGTCACACTTTGCGCCGAACTTCTCTTCCCTTCAGGGATATGATTTTGCTTTTAATGATAAAATCGACCCTAATATGAAGAAACGAGCTATAAAGCGGTTACTGAAATATAACGCTGTGAATGCCGATCCGATGCTGACGATTCTTTATAAAGCTGATATTTCAAAGGATCCGTTGGTACACAGTGAAGCTGCATTGGTTAGACCATTTGCAAAAGCATACCAGCAGGTTCTTATTAAAAAGGATTTATATTATACTCTGGCAGGAGGTCCCCATCGCCATCGCACCATTAGCCATAGTGTGAAAAATAAATCGTGGAACCAGCTGGAACAATATGCAGACAGAGTTGGTAAAAAGTATTCACGCTCCAATCAATTTGCTATTACTGATTCCCAGTACAACAAAATAGAAGCACGCGTGCCGGAATTAAAAAATTCTAAGGCCGGTGCAAGCTACGGACGTTCTGTTGAATATCAGGATTTCCAGCTCGTTCTTGATTTGCTGAAACAATCCGGTGCAAAGCCACTTTTCATTTCTGTCCCAGTTAATGGGAATTGGTACGATTATGTTGGCTTTCCAAAAGAAGGCCGCACCGCTTATTACACAAGAATTAAAAATCAAATTGAACAAGAAGGCTTCCAAGTGGCCGACTTCTCAGATCATGAGTACGATCCCTATTTTATGAAGGATACGATTCATATCGGCTGGAAAGGCTGGGTATATACGGATAGAGCCATAACGGATTTTCTTAATGATAGCAATAAAACATTTGCTAATAAATAAGTGCCAGGCACCGCTTTCGGGCGGACCTGGCATTTTTGTTATAGGAGGAGTAGTTGGGGGCATCTTTCTATCGTATTACACCTTTCTTTAAAAAACTTTTTTATCAAATTTGTCTTCATTTGTCATTTCGTCTGTCCTAAAGAAGGCTTATAAAAGATAATGGAACCTTATTTCTTAGACCGAATGTCTGCTAGAGTGCTTATTAAAGACAATGGATCCCTTTTTTGTAGTGAAACGTCTTCAAGGAAACCTGTTTCACCTGATTTGTTCGCTAAAATTGCTTCCATGGGCCTAATTGAAGGAAATGGAACTTCATTTCTTAAACCGAATGTCTTCAAGAGTGCTTATTAAAGACAATGCACCTCTTTTTTGTATCCTAATGTCCTCAATGAAACCTGTTCATCCTAATTTATGTGCCAAAATTGTTTCTATGGTGTTTATTGAAGACAATGGAACCTAATTTCTTAAACCGAATGTCTTCAAGAGTGCTTCTTAAAGACAAAGAACCTCTTTTTTTGTATCCATATGTCCTCAATGAGACCTGTTCATCCTAATTTGTGAGCCAAAATTGTTTCTATGGTGTTTATTGAAGACAATGGAACCTCATTTCTTAAACCGAATGTCTTCAAGAGTGCTTCTTAAAGACAAAGAACCTCTTTTTTTGTATCCATATGTCCTCAAT
>NZ_JAAOEO010000017.1 GCF_011393025.1 Neobacillus terrae
TCAGAAAGGCGTTGCCACAGGATGTGGCGTATTTAGCCTTTCATCATAAAAATAGGGCGCTTGCGCCTTTTGTTCTTATTTAAATTGATATTTATTTTGCTAGCGATTTTAAATTACTGACTATTCTAAATTAGAAAGTGACAACCTTTCTCTATCGATTTATGATGGAAATAAGGAGAAAGGGGTAGATGACTGTGCAAGTAAAAGTGTTTGCAAATCTCCGCCAAATTTGCGGCGGGGTAACAGTTGAGGTAGTTCCGGAAGGCAGCCGGGTAATTGATGTACTGGATAAAATGGTGGAGATGTTTCCAGACCTTCAGAAAGAAATATTTACAGCAGAAAAAGAACTTCTTCCTTTTGTCCATGTATATGTGAATGGAAGAAATATTATCCATGAGGCGGGACTTCTGACAGAAGTTAAGGAGAGCGACCAGTTTGCCCTTTTTCCGCCAGTGGCAGGTGGATAATATGCCATTTCGCGACTTGGAATTCCGGGGGATTAATAGGAATCATCTTGGAATGTATTTTGAAGAGCTTGGCGGCAGGCAAATCACTAGTTCCTTTCCAAATACTTATCAGGGAGCAGGATGGACAGGATCCATTTTGAGTGAAGAGGAGATAGCCTTTACCAAAATATTTAAAGTAAACACCGTAAAGATCCGATTTGAGGCCGAGGAAGAAGGGTCTCTTGAGGAATTAATAAAAAACTACCGCTATAAAACAACTAGAATTGGCGGGTAAAACAAAAGGTACTTAAATATGAAAAAGGCTTCTGCAAATGCTGCAGAAGCCTCTCTTATTTTTAAACCAGTTGTGTTGTTTCGGGATCGATGATTCCAAGCTCACGAAGCTTTTGCTCAGGCACAACGCCATCTTTCCAGCCGCGGACCTGATAGTATTCTTCCAGCATGATATCCATTCTGCTGACTGCGCCAGTACTGTTTCCAGTTGCAGGCTCTTCAGTAAAACGTTTAGGAAGGAAATCATCATCACGCTTATCGAAGCCGGCCAGATTATTATAATACCGCTCCAGGTTGTAAATCCGTTCGCCAGCTTTCATTACATCTTCAGCTGTCAACGGGATGCCTGTCATTGTGCTGTATTGCTCTGCATAATGCTCCGCATTTTCCGAGAAGGATGAGAATTTGCAGATATTCATGGAATCAGAGAATGCTAGCATATCCTGGAATACCTTTAACAATTCACCTTTTCCTTCAGGCTTAAGACGGTCTGTTGGTTCAGGGATTCCAGCAATTTCACTGGCTACTGTATAGCCGCGAAGGTGGCAGGCACCGCGGTTGCTTGTTGCATAACCAAGGCCGATACCCTGAATGCCTCGTGGGTCATAAGCAGGGATAGACTGGCCCTTAACGGACATCGACAGCTCGGGAGCTCCCCATAGAGCTGTAGCTCTTGCGGGTCCTTCAGCAAGTATGCCGCCAAAGCCTTCACGGAAAGCAATTTTTCTTGTTAAATCGATCATATTATCGGCATCGCCCCAAATAAGCTTTTCATCAATAATGCCTTTTTCATATGCTTCCATTGTTACGGAGAACGCATGCCCAAGCTCAATAGTATCAAGGCCATATTCATTACAGCGGTCAATCATATAAGAAATAGCTTCGGCATCGCTTAAAAGACAGTTGGAACCAAGGGACCAGGCTGACTCAAACTCGATACTCTCAACTCTAGTCTTATATTTGCCATCTTTTACTTCAACTTCGATTTTACAGCCGACAGGGCATGCGTGGCAGGTATTATTTTTTACAAGCAGGTGCTTGTTTACATATTCACCGCTATGCTTCTCCGCTTCTTCCCAATGTGTCATCTGGGAATTCTTTGTTGGAAGCGCTCCCACCTCGTTAATTAAATTAGTTAACACATTTGTTCCATATACGGATAAACCGCCCTTATTTGGAGCTGTAAGGCCGCCCTCCAAAATGGCTTTAACTGCTTTCTTATTTGCTTCTTTATAGTCATCCTTTAAAGCTGGTTCAGGCATATTGCCTTTTTGAGAAGCTTTGATAACAATGGCCTTCAGTTTTTTATACCCTGCAACAGCACCTGTACCGCCGCGTCCTGCAGCCCGGTCATGCTCATTAATAAAAGCAGCGAAACGAACTGTATTTTCACCAGCCTGGCCTATTGCCATAACGCTTAAATCATCCTGTCCATATTTATCCTGAAGGACTTTAATGGCTCCCCTTGTTCCAAGGCCCCAAAGATCGGAAGCATCGCGAAGCTCGGCTTTGCCATCTTCAATGTACAGGTAGACAGGTTTATCACTTTTTCCGGAAAGAATGATATTATCTACTCCAGCCCACTTTAATCGGGCTGCAGTCCAGCCGCCAATATGGGAGTCCGTAACTGTTCCTGTCAGAGGAGATTTGGTTACCACCGCAAGGCGTCCGCTCATAGAGGAGCGGGATCCAGTCACAGGACCAGTCATAATACAAATAATATTTTCTTCTGAAAAAGGTTCGACCTCGGGACCATTATCTAGAACATACTTAACGCCAAGTCCACGGCCTCCGATGTATTTTCTGGCATCGTCTTCATTGAGTCCTCTGTAACTAACCACACCGGAAGAAAGATCAACTAATACTTCTTTGTTTTTAAAACCGCCAAGATTCATCGTCTAACACACCTCTTTCTTTACCCTTATTTTTAAAAATCTCTACTTCGTACTTTGCCGCATGACAAAAAACGAAAATATTGTTAAAAATCCTCTTTTATTAAATATTAGATATCCGGTCAATAAATTCCTTTTTCTATTTTAAAATTAAAAGAATTTTAGTAAAATTTTTTATAATTAATAAAATTTAGGTTGTCATAACGGAAGTGGGGAGTTCAGTCATGGAGATGGGGCGTTATTCTCGGCAGATATTGTTTCCGCCTATCGGGGAAGCAGGCCAGGGAAAATTGAACAAAAGCAAAGCCGCAATAGTTGGCATGGGGGCACTTGGTACAGTTATTGCAAGCCATCTTGTCAGAGCAGGTGTTGGTTTTATAAGAATCATTGACCGCGATAATATAGAACTCTCCAATTTGCAGCGGCAGACCCTTTATACGGAGAAAGATGCTTTCGAACAGCTTCCTAAAGCTATAGCGGCCAGACAAAGGTTAGGTGAGATTAACTCTAATGTAAAAATTGATGCAGTTCTCACTGATCTTACCCTTGATAACGGTGAAGACTTGCTCAAGGATGTCAATGTGATCATTGATGGCACAGATAATTTTGCAACTCGTTATCTTATCAATGATATAGCAGTTAAACACAATATTCCTTGGATTTATGGGGGCGCTGTCAGTTCGAGAGGGATGTTTGCGGTAATTCATCCTGGGACCACCCCCTGTTATCGCTGCCTTTTTCCAGATGCCCCGGCAGGCAGAGGAGAAACCTGCGACACGGTTGGCGTCATTTCGCCAATCACAGACATTATCGGGTCGTTCGAAGCTGTCGAAGCCTTAAAAATTTTAGTGGGAGAAAAATCGAATCAAAACCTGGAACAGTTTGATATATGGGACAATGAATATTTTCAGATGGATATCACACAAGGGAAAAATCCTGCTTGCCCCTGCTGTGTCGGGAACCAGTTTGATTTTCTTGATCGTACCTCAAACAGCCAGACAGCATTTACATCTTTATGTGGGAGGAATACCGTCCAAATTAATCCACGGAGTGGCTTAGAGATTGATTTTGCTCAAGCAGCTGAACGCTTGAGGAAAATAGGAAGGGTAGAATATAACTCATTTTTGCTTCGGTTTTTCCCTGACAATGAAATCACATTGATTTTCTTTAAAACGGGCCGGGCCATGGTCCATGGGACAAACGATATTGCGAAAGCCAAATCCTATTATTCAAAATATATTGGCTCTTAATAAAAGCAGGCCCTAGTAGCCTGTTTTATTTTGATATGGCAACACCTTGATTACTACTTCCACAAAGTTTTCTGAATCTAGCTCCAGCGCCCAGCGAGTTTTCATCTATGTAAAGCTTCTTTGAGTATCTTGCATCAAGTATGACCTAAAGGTAAATACTTGGTGCACTAGTGTCCATCCCACTTTTCCCTACGATAAGTCAACATCGAATCACTTCACTCTTCGTGCTGTCTAGCTTTAGTGTCTAGGGGCTCGAGGTCATAAGCCAATCCGTCTGAAGGTTAAAGAACAACCTTCTCGCCGGCTCGTCTTATTCTTGTCGCCCCTGGGCAAGACACTTCCGCATTTCTTTTTCCTTTATCTCAGTCAAAGCTGAGGCACGCAGGATGCGGGTCAGAAAGGCGTTGCCACAGGACGTCGCGACCTTAGCCTTTCTTCAAATGACCTTATGTCGCTAAACGGGCTTTTCCGCTTTTTGGTTAAAAAGATGCATTTCTATTAATTAATTTTATGGTTTAATAGATTTGTAATATTTTTGATATATTTGTAACTTCCTGGCGCATAAATTCGTCTATATATTAGACAAATACTTCAAAGAGGGAATGGGAAATGGCAAGAAATAAAAAACACCGATTTAAAAAAGTCCTCCCTGTCGCTTTACTCCTTGTGATTTTTTCTGCAGGAATGCTTGGAATGAATTTTTTTAAGGCTAAGGCCGATATAAAGAATTTTTCAGCCCGGCGAAATGCAAATATTCAACTGCCTCATGAAAACCTAACCGCAGCCACTACAATAAACAATTCAAATAAATATATAGCAGACAACTCGCCTGAAACCGAATTCTGGAAAGAGGATAAGATTGAGGAAGAAAGAATGGTTGAGGAAAAAGCAGCAAGGGCGCATCAGCAAGCTAATCCAGCTATTGAGCCCATAAAACCAGCAGCAGTTCCACAGCCTGCAAAACCAACACCGCAGCCCGTCCAGCCAGTTAAAAAGCCTGTACCTGCTGCACAGCCTCCAAGTTCACCTGTACCTGCAAGTTCAAAGCCGCTGCCCATCGGAAAAAAGACGGTGTACCTGACCTTTGACGATGGCCCTGAAGCTTTTTCAGGAGAAATCATTTCTTTATTGGATCAGTATCATGCCAAGGCAACCTTTTTTATGCTTGATGGTAATATGAGAAAATATCCTGGAGCTGTTAAGCTCATGGTGAAGGATGGCCAAAGTGTAGGCATGCATGGTGTTACACATGATAAAACGAAATTTTATGCCTCCTCTCAATCCGTTGTTGGAGAAATGAATCAGGCTCATAATACGCTAAAAGAAATTAGCGGGGTGGATTCCCGGTTAATCAGAACTCCATATGGAAGTGCCCCTCTTATGACTCCTGCTTATAAGCAGGCTGTCGCACAGGCTAATTATCTTATGTGGGACTGGAATATAGACAGCAAGGACTGGTACTACAGAGATCAGCGCTATGTTGATAGCGTTATAGGCCAACTTCAAAAAAATCCGGGGAAAGGCGGGCCAGTTATTATTTTGCTTCATGAGCGGAAGGAAACCCTTCAGTATCTGCCAAAACTATTAAACTATTTGGAAAGCCAAAACTTTGAACTTAAAGCATTGAATAGTTCAATGGCTCCTATCCATTTTTAACCCTTCAAAAAGACGTTTGATTCTAGTATAAAAAGGGAACTTTCTATATGTAGCATCTTGAATCTCAAGGAGGTAAAGGAAATGGATAGAAAAAAAATGATGATGACAACCGTCGCCTTAGGAGCAGCATACTTACTTCGAAGCAAGGATTCACGCCAAAAGTTGATGGGACAGATGCAATCCTTTTCCGGACCGAAAGAGAAGAAGAAGTAAGATGCTAACAAATTGGTCTCTGCCTGGCATGTAGGCAAAGGGCAGAGTGCAATACGTTTAAAAACCCCTGTCTTCCAGGGGTTTTTAAATTGTTCAGGAGATTCCCTAAAAACTCCGTTTCCTGCTTGAAATTAGAAACCATGAAACATAAATGCTAAAATGATGTAAAGATTCCTGTGCTGTTTCTCCAAGAGTTTTTGGGGAAGTATAAAGGATATACATATTTACAATTAATTACTGATAAAGGAGTGGAACAGATGGATTTTCAAAAGCGAATAATGGAAGATTTAAATGTTAATCCAAATATCAATCCACAGGAAGAAATCAAAAAACGGGTAGGATTCCTCAAAGAGTACCTCGAAAAGTCAAAATCTAAAGGGTTCGTACTTGGTATAAGCGGAGGTCAGGATTCTACTCTAGCAGGCCGTCTGGCCCAGCTTGCTGTTGAAGAGCTTCGCAAGGAGGGAAAGGAGGCCCTTTTTATTGCGGTGAGACTTCCTTATGGTGCTCAAAAGGATGAAGAGGACGCCCAGCGTGCGTTGGAATTCATCAGAGCAGACCGTGATCTGGTTTTTAACATTAAAGAAGCTGTGGATCAAGTGGAGAATGAATACAACCGCTTAGAGAATGAACAGCCGTTAAGTGATTTTCAAAAGGGAAATGTGAAGGCAAGAATGAGAATGATTGCCCAGTATGCAGTTGGCGGAATGGAAGGGCTATTAGTAATCGGAACCGACCATGCTGCCGAAGCTGTTACAGGATTTTTTACAAAACATGGCGATGGTGGTGCGGACATCCTGCCACTTAGCGGATTGACCAAACGTCAGGGCAGGGCTCTTCTAAAAGAGCTTGGTGCGGAAGAGAGATTATATTTAAAGGTTCCTACTGCAGACCTTCTTGATCAAAAGCCAGGCCAGGCAGACGAAACAGAACTTGGCATTTCGTACGATGAATTGGACGATTACCTTGAAGGAAAGACAGTATCAAAGGAAGCGGCTGCTAAAATTGAACAGCGTTACTTGATATCTGAACACAAACGGCACATGCCCGCATCCATGTTTGATCAGTGGTGGAAGGAATAATTCAATAATAGATGAAAAGACGGGAGTTCCTTTCCCGTCTTTTATTTTTCTCTAATTAAACTTTTGAAGGAGTGATTGCTAGAGCCAGTTTCTCTAGCTTTTAGGCCAAGATGGTAATGGAATCTGAGATACATTAATAGAGCCCATCTTTTATAGTGAAGTCATAAAATTGACACTATTGGAGAGACTCGCAAGCAAGAAATGTACAAGCAGAAGCTAGCCCTTAATATTACAAAATCATTGATGTGTAAGGGTTTTCAGAATTTTTCGCGTAAAAAAATGTAGTTTTTCTGTCGTTTATAGTAAAAATAACACTAATTTTGTAACACAAATGAAACAATATTAAAATAAATCTGTAAATTTTCTCCCCCTATTTCTATGAGATACTGATACTAGATTAAGAGAGAGACAAATCACTAAATTGAAATCGGGGGACATCATGAGAAAATTACTTATGACGGCATTTATTGCAGCAACTCTTTTCATCAGTGGATTTGCCGGATCGGGAATTAATAAAGCGGAAGCTGCTTCCTATGGAGTAAGTGCTTCAAATGTAGCTAAGAAATATATCGGAGTTCCTTACAGATGGGGAGGAACAACACCTCGTGGTTTTGACTGCTCAGGTCTGGTAGGCTATTCCTTCAAGGCAGCAGGAAAAGCGCTGCCACGAACAGCATCGGGAATGTATGCCACAGGAATGTTTGTATCAAAAATGAGCATGCAAAAAGGTGATCTGGTTTTCTTTGCTACTTATACAAAGGGAGCAAGCCACGTAGGAATCTATCTGGGATCAAATCAATTTGTTCATGCAAGCTCAAAAGGGGTACGCGTCGACAGCTTGTCAAACCCTTACTGGAGCAAAGCGTTTTATGGATCAAAGAGAATCTAACCTCCTTAGGGAGGTTTTTTGTTATCTAGGAAATTATAGGTTTTCACCTTGTGGATAACTCCGAACTAGGTTATTGTAATCTAGCTCCAGCGCCCAGCCAGTTTTCCTCGAGAATATGCTTCTTTAATTATCTTGTTCGAATCATGACCGATAGGTGATGATTCGAACAGCTCGGGGTCAAGCCAAATCACTTCAGAAATCAGGACAAGGAAAGCTTCGGAAGCATCCGCATCGCACGAAGGAAAAGCTTTAGCTTTTCCGAGGATGACTACGTGATTCGTCTTATGCCTGTTGGAGGCCCACAGGATGTGGGTCAGGAAGGCGTTGCCACAGGACGTGGCGATTTTAGCCTTTCATCATCTGATCAGGGCGCTTGCGGCTTTTGTACATTTTATACCCCTTTTTTTAACTTTTTAAACATCCTTTAAACTGTCAAGAAGGTCTGATCGGAAAATGTTTTTCCTTTATATAATTGAGATAAAGAAGCTTATCTCGAGGGGGAGCGCTTTTAGGAGACATTACTGTTAATCAGCAAGGCGGTTACTTTAAGAAAAAAGGAAGGTTTTACCCTTTTTCACTATAAGGGTGATACCATGCTTATCCATGGGCTTATGTACTTGTTTGCGGTAAGCCGCTAAGAAAAAGATACTTTGAAAATGATACAAAGTATTGCCAAATTGCGCTGAAAACCGAGAAAAAGAAATACCAAATAATTGACGAGTTTAATAGTGCCACGGTTGGCAAGCAATGATAAATAAAGGTTGTCCCGATTTAAGGACAGCCTTTTTCCTTTTTACTATTCTTAATGGAAAATTGAGTTTTTAGTTGCTTGAAAGGGTATTTCTTTAATATAACTCACTCTGGATTTTATATTAACAACAAAGTTCATAAAAAAGCCAATTGTTGGTAGGGTGATCCCGGTGAAGACCTTTTATAATGAATAGAAAAGGATTTTCAAGTAGATGCTTTTACTCTCGAAAGGGGTGGAATGATGATGAGATCGACCCTGACTGAAGGCAAATTTTTGTTTTACATCATTGGGGCTACACTTTTATTAATGCTTATACACATCTATCATCCACAGCTCGCAATGCTTTACGATCGAACTAACTACGTTAGCTTTCATACGCTTTTGGAGTTTTTCAGCATTGTTATTTCAATGGCCATTTTCTTAAACGGATGGAAAAGGCTCGAAAAGGAAAGAACGAGGAGAATTTTATTCATTTCTCTTACTTTTTTTATAGTGGGTATGGTTGATTTGCTTCATACATTATCCTTTAAAGGAATGCCATACTTTATTACACCTAGTTCAGTTGAAAAAGCGACTTGGGCTTGGGTAATTGCAAGGATTCTGGAATCGGTGTTCATGCTGATGGTATTGCTTCTTCCGGATAAAAAATTAAAAAAAGATTATCGAACGGCTGCCCTTCTTTTTTCCGCCTTTTTTGTAGTAGTAGCGGTATTTCTAATCATTTTTTATGAAAAAAGGCTGCCAATGCTGGTGATTGAGGGAAAGGGAACCACCTTAATAAAAAATGGGATAGAATATGCAGTCAGCTTTATGCAGTTTTTATCCATTATTATTAGTCTTTACCAATATTATCTTAAAAAAAAGCTTAGCGAGCTATACGTTGCTTTAGCCTTTACCTTTTTGTTTTTGTCGGAATTAAATTTCACGATTTATTTAAGTATTTTTGATATCGATAATTTTTCTGGCCATCTTTTTAAAATGGTGGGTTATTACTTTATCCTAAAAGGAATTTATTTCTCTTCCTCAAATGATACAGAAGAAATTATGGAGGAAGATATCTCTAATAAGATAGAGGCAGTAATGATTGAACATCCGGGAATTCTATTTAAATTTAAAAAGATAGGGGATCATTTTGTATATACCTACTGTGATGGAGACCTATTATATCAAATGGGTTACTCCCCCAGTGAAATGGTGGGAAAAGATGTAGCAGGCTTTTTTTCTGGAAAGGAAAGTAATATTTTAGATTTTTACCAATTCGCATGGGAAACTCGTGAAAGGATTACTTTTAACGCCAGATGGAGAAATAAATCCATTGTCATTTCACTTATGCCCCTTTTCGAAGAAAGAAATAAGAGTGAGGTAATGGGTGTGGTTACGGACATTTCAGATATTGTACAGACAGGCCAAGAGCCGAAGCCTTATCCCCCAGTAATAGAAATCCTGCGGTTTCGACAAGGTAATAAATAACATTTTTTACAGAGTCTCCTCTTGAGAAGAGGGGCTCTTCTATTTAGTGAACTAATTTTAACACTCTAACACTTTAATGAGATAAATTTTTCCATTGACATTAAATGCTTTGGGTTGTATTCTTGTACAGGCTAATGCCATTTTAATGGAAAATAAAATTCCTGAAAGGGGAATAATACCTCATGGGAAATTCAAATAAATTAGGTTTATGGATATTAACGGCTCTTGTCGTAGGAAATATGGTTGGATCGGGAATTTTTATGCTTCCCAGATCATTGGCCGAAGCAGCAAGCCCGGCAGGTGTAGTCCTTGCATGGCTTTTAACCGGTGCAGGAGTATTAATGATTGCGCTTGTTTTTGGAAATTTAGCGATTCGAAAACCAAATCTCACCGGCGGACCGCAAATTTATGCCAAGGAGCTTTTTAAACCAGACTCACAGGCATCGATTTTATCAGGATTTATGTCTTCATGGGGATACTGGCTTGGAAACCTTGCAGGAAATGTTGCTATTATTACTACCTTCGCAAGTTATCTGTCCACATTCTTCCCGATTTTAACAAGCAATGCTAAGTGGTTTACTATTGGAAGCTTTACAATGAAAGTTGGAAATGGTTTAACCTTTATTATATGTACAGTCCTTCTTTGGGGAACACATTTTATTATTTTACGCGGTATGGAGAATGCAGGTAAATTAAACTTTGCAGCAACTGCAGCAAAAGTTATTGGTTTTTTCCTTTTTATCGTAATTGGGCTGTTTGCTTTTGAAAAAAGCAATATGCTTCCTATACTTGCACAAAGAAAAGATGAAGCAGGGCATGTTCTTGGCCTTATGTCTCAAGTAAATGGTGCTGCTATTGCAACACTATGGGCTTTCATTGGTGTTGAATCTGCCATGGTGTTTGCATCTCGCGCGAAAAAGCAGATAGATGTTCAACGTGCAACCATTCTTGGATTGGTTATTGCTCTTGTAATCTATATGGGTATCAGCACCCTTGTTATGGGTATGTTAGACCAAAAGGCACTTATTCACTCAGATAAGCCTTTAATTGATGCGATTCAAGCTGTACTTGGTCCAATTGGCGGAAAGCTGCTTGCAGGGCTTGGATTGATAAGCTTGATTGGTTCTACTATTGGCTGGGTAATGCTCAGCGCAGAGGTTCCGTATCAGGCAGCTAAACAGGGAATGTTCCTTCCAGTTTTCTTAAAAGAAAGCAAAAAAGGTCTTCCAAGCTTCTCTTTAATTGTTACAAACGCACTGGGGCAATTATTTATTTTCTCAACAGTATCGAAATCAATATCACAGGCTTTCGATTTTGTCATTGTAATAGCAACACTTTCTTATCTGGTGCCATATTTGATTTCCTCTGTCTACCAAGTAAAATTGGTCGTTACGGGCGAAACATATAAAAATACCCGCTCAAGAATAGTTGATGGTATTATCGGATTGCTTTCTACTATTTACTCCGTTTGGGTTATAGTTGCAGGAACAGCAGATATGAAAACCTTCACGTTTGGTGTGATGATGCTGGCGAGTGGCATTCTCTTCTACAGCCCAATGCTAAAGCATCGTAGAAAAGTAAAACGAGAAAAACAGAAAAAAGCCTTATCAGCATAAATGAATGAGGGTGCCCAAAGGGCGCCCTTTTTGTTCTAATTAGAATTTATATCCATAAATTCTGACGCATAAGAAAAGCTAAGGCATCCACCAAAAAGGACTTGGCAATGCTAAGTTTTTCTAATGTTTAAAGATGACTTTTTATTAAAATAACCTCCCCGAATTGGGAAGGTTTATTTATCGTTTTGGAAATTATAGATTTTCACCTTGTGGATAACTCCGAACTAGGTTATAGTAATCCAGCTCCAGGGCGCTTGCGCCTTTTGTTCTTTTTACAATATAATCTCAAACTTAGTGCCCTTGTTAGTTTCACTCGTTACTGTGATTGTACCGCCGTGTGCCTCTACTAACTCCTTGGCAATGGAGAGGCCAAGGCCGGAGCCGCCCAGAGCTCTTGTCCGGGATTTATCGACACGGTAAAAACGATCAAATATTCTCGGGAGGTCCTCTGCCGGGATTCCTTTTCCTTCGTTCCTGACTTGAATTACAATTCTTCCGCTATGTTCTTTTGCCTCAAGCATGACCTTTGTAAATGGCTCAGAGTATTTTCTCGCATTATCCAGCAGATTTAGAATGACCTGTTCAAAACGGATGGGGTCAATATCCGCTGACAGTTCGGCAGAACAATCAATTTGGAGGTCCATATTATTTTCTCTAAAAGCGGGAGCAATTTTTTCATATAGCCCTCTAAAGTACGGGTAAAGCTGGACTGTTTCTTTTTCAATTGAAAAAGTATTTTCATCCATCTTGGCTAAATTAAATAAATCCTTCACCAGCTTGGCCAGCTTAACTGATTCTTCATGTATAATCCCAAGATATTGAGATTTGTCTTCATCATTTGTTTCCGGTCTTCTCGCAATATCAGCATACCCTTTTATATAGGTTAATGGGGTGCGTAATTCATGTGAAATGCTTGCCAGGAATTCATTGCGTTCATTTTTTAATACTTCTAAATCCCTTGCTAAGACAGTGATCGACTCCCCTAATACGCCTATTTCATCTTTTCCTAGTTTTGGAAGAGCTACACTAAAATCACCTTTACTAATCCGTTTCGTTGCTTCACTCATTTTTATAAGCGGGTGGGTAACAAGTCTAGTTAAAACAACAATCATGATAAACATAAAGATGAGGGAAAGAATTCCCGCAAGCAAGAAATGCCGGTTTAAACCGGAAATGAGCTCTTTAATTTTTTCTGTGTTTTGAAACATATAAACATAGCCATTAGCCTTATGGTCGATCACAATGGGGCTGATGGATGCAATATACGGCTGTTGCTGCCAGTCGTATTCCAAAATCTTGCCTTCATGAGGGATTTTTCTGTGCGGTTTTTTAATAATACGTCTCATCTCAGGGACCACTTTATTGGAGGACATATAAATCGTGCCTTTAGTGTCCGTTAATATAACCTGTGTATCTGTCTTCGATTCCATTAAAGCGATATGTTTGACGGTTTCCTCATGGTAGGAGGCTTCAAGGATTTCCCGATGATTGTTGCCTCTGGTAAGAAGAGCCGATAGCTCATCATGAATCCTAGAATGAATAATATTATTATGAAGAAAAAACATCGAGATACCCTCCAGAAGCAAAACAGCCAGGAAGAAAAACAATCCAATCTTAAATGAGATTTTGTTCATAAAATATCGCCCCCTTTCTATAGAATACATCAAAATTAAACAGGGCGGCTGTGTCGATTGTAGCGAATTTTTAAAAAGTAATACCAAAGAGCATTTGTATAAAAAATCAAAAGTAATAGATAGCTGAGGTCAAAAGAAAAAGGATGCCTCAGCGACTGAGGCATCCTATGTATAAAAAAGGGAGGTTAAATAAAGGGTAAAGCTGAATGGTTCAAACTTTAATTCCGAATCACATTTACATCTTATCGGGAAAGATTGAAGATGTTATGAAGAACTTGTGGGGAATTTGTGAAGATGAATTTTGTCAGGATTAAAAATGATATGATGGGGGTGTAGATAGAGGGAGTGTGAGGGGCAATGAAAATTCTGATCGTCGATGATGAAAAGAGAATAATAGAAGTCCTCGAGGCCTATCTGGAAAGAGAAGGCTATGAAATTCATTCTGCCGATAATGGTATTGATGCACTGAAAAAGGCAAAGACCATAGAACTCGATTTAATGATTTTGGATCTAATGCTTCCTGACATATCGGGGGAAGAAGTTTGCAGGCTTGTCCGGAAAGACTCAGATCTTCCTATCTTAATGCTGACAGCAAAATCGGCAGAGGATGACCGCATAAATGGAATTGTGATGGGCGCGGATGACTATGTTTCAAAACCCTTCAGCCCAAGGGAGGTTGTCGTTAGGGTACAGGCGATTTTAAGAAGGGTTAAAAAGGCTGAGAAAAAAGACTCCATTTCTTTTAATAAAAACAAGCTGGTTATTGATTTGATAAAAAAAGAAGTAACAGCAAACGGTCATTTAATCAGCCTCACTCCGATAGAATACAAGCTTTTAACGAATATGGCGATGAGTCCTGGAAGAGTTTACAGCCGCCTTGACCTGCTGGAGAAAATCCAGGATGAAGGGATGTACTATGAAGGCTATGAGCGGAGTGTGGATACACACATTAAAAACCTCCGCAAGAAAATGGAAGGGGATCCGAGACAGCCGATCTTTATCCTGACTGTTTTTGGAATGGGATACAAGTTTGGAGGGACCCTGGATGCTGCAAACTCTCCGGTCTAAAATATTATTCTATTTTTTACTTATCAGCATGATCGGCATTTTATTTGTCAGTTTTTTTATCCAGTGGGGCTTTGAAGAAAGCTTTAAAAACTATCTGGATACCAATCGGGAAAAAAAGATTGACCGGGTTGTCCTGGCGATTGAAAAGGATTTTAAAAGCAATGGCCGCTTTACAAGCGAGCCAATTATTGGCCTGCATGAATATGCATTGACAGATCAGCTGTATTTTCAGCTCTATGACAGGTTTGGCCAGCTCCAGATGGATTCATCCAGCATTAGGGGAATGATGAATGGTCTTGGGTTAACCGAGCCTATTAAAAATAAGGATGAGTGGCGGAGCAAGACATACAATCTTAAAGTAGATGATGCCCGGATAGGCAAGCTGGTAGCTATTTATCCTGAAGGCTTGATCGATGACGAACATACATTTCTCCAAACCATTCAGTTATATATATATGCTGCTGTCTGTCTAACCATTGTTTTGGCGATCCTGTTTAGCCTTATCTTTTCAAGGAAACTTACTGCAGGGCTAAAAACTCTTTCGTTTGCAGCTCATGAGCTGCAAAGACATAATCTTACTGTGCGGACTCCATTAAAAGGGCTTCCGGATGAGGTGAAGCAGCTGGCTGTATCCTTTAATAATCTGGCTGAATCCCTTTCAAAGGAAGAGATGCTGCGAAAGCAATTTACGGGAGACCTGGCGCATGAGCTCCGAACGCCACTTGCCACATTAAGAAGCCAGATTGAGGCTTTTCAGGACGGAATTTGGGAACCTACTCCACAGCGATTAAAACAAAGCCATGAAGAACTAATGCGGCTAGTTCGGCTTATCAATGAACTAGAAAAACTGCTGGCAGCTGAAAATCCGCAGATTAAGCTGGAAAAGATTGATATAGAAGCGGGAACATTCCTTGCTGATGTATGGGAAATGTTTTTACCGATTTTTCATCAAAGAGGTATTGAGCTGCAGATGGAGCCCTTTGAACAAGAGGAATGGTTTAAGGCGGACAA
Organism: Neobacillus terrae; assembly: GCF_011393025.1. Taxonomy (GTDB): domain Bacteria; phylum Bacillota; class Bacilli; order Bacillales; family Cytobacillaceae; genus Neobacillus_A; species Neobacillus_A terrae. The sequence goes on from NZ_JAAOEO010000017.1 coordinate 15,273, forward strand.
AGACAAGCTCGTGCAGATTCTGTCAAACATTCTTAATAATGCACTAAAATATACACCTGAAGGAAAAACTGTCTCGCTTTCCGTTGTGCAGGAAGAGGATTATATCGGATTTCAGATCAGGGATGAAGGAGCTGGTATGGATGAAGATGATATCCCCCATATCTTTGAACGGTTTTATAGAGGGGATAAATCCAGGGACAGAAAAACCGGTGGAGTGGGCGTTGGCTTATCCATCGTAAAAGCACTTATGGATGCCCATAAAGGGAAAATTCAGGTTAAGAGTAAGTTGAAAAAGGGAACGACTATCAATCTTTGGTTCCCAAAAGAAGAGGATTAAGAGATAAATTAAAAGCCCTTCCCATAATCCGGAAGGGCTGATACATAAGGTTAATTTAAAAGATCATTGACGTTATAAATTTTCCCGTTTATGATGTTTTCGTGAAGGATAAGGTCAACTAATGCATTAGCAACTGTTTCCGGCTTTCTAAGCATGCCCTGCTCCTTGTATTCCTTAAAACGGTCAAGGTCCTTGAAGGCCTCCGGTGCGGCTGAACGGATCGTTTCCTGCATTCCAGTATCCATAATCCAGGGGCTAAAAGCAATAATCTGATTGGACGTTCCCATGCTTTCCTGCTCGAGGGCAGCAGTTTGTGTAAACATGTTAAGTCCTGCCTTGGCACTGCAATATATACTCCAGCCTTCTATAGGGTGCTCCCCAGCTCCTGAAGTTATATTTATAGATAAGATAGATGTTTCCATATTCTGAGAGGCTTTGAAGAAAGTATTTGTAATCAGGATCGGAGCAGCCAGGTTAACTTGGAAGTTCCTCAAAACTGGTATCTGGTCAAGGTTACCGACTTTCTCGATCGGGTCCACAACCCCTGCGTTATTAATCAGATAAATCTTTTCCGGATTCTTTTTAAAAAGAGCGAAGGCTAAATCGGAAAAGACCTCCTCTACTTCTTTCTCTAATTCCAGATTGCATGTAATGTGGCGGAAAGAATAGTTATTCTCTTCCGCAAACCTTGCAAGTGCTTCGTTTTCGGTTCGTGAAATCGAAACGACCGAAATGCCTTCCTCCAGTATTCTTTTAGCAGCAGCTTCTCCAAGTCCGCGTGATGCGCCAGTTATAATAGCGTATTTCATATTTTTTTCTCCTCCAGGGCTGACCATAATATGGTTAAGTTTCAGCGCTTTCATTTCAAATACTATTTTATCAACTGATAAAACCCTTTAGCAAAAAAATAGCATCAAAAAACAGACGGCCATTAAACCATCTGTTCCCTAGTGGTTATATGATAAAATCGTTTCCACTCATTTAAAAAGGTAGCTGCCAGCTTATTGGGACGGTCTATAACATCGCTGGTGTTTCCTTCCTGAATAATCTGCCCATCCATCATGACAGCAAGCCTGGAGGTCAGGTACTGGATTTCTGATAAATCGTGGCTCACAAAAAGACAGGAGGTTCCTGTTTGTGCAGTGATTTTTTTGAAGTCTTCCATGAGTTTAATTTTAGTAGGGAAGTCCAAAGCTGAAAATGGTTCGTCAAGAAATAAAATTTCTGGCTCAATAATCATAGCTCTGGCGAGATTAACTCTTTGTGCTTCCCCGCCTGAGAGCAAGCGGGCATTTTTTCTGGCTAAGTGGCTGATTTGAAATCTATCCATCCATAATTCTGTTTTTTCTTTAATGACCTTTTTAGGAACGCTCCTTAACCGAAGAGCTAAGGAAATATTTTGGAAAACGGATGAGTCCAGCAGCAGTGACTGCTGCATAGCAACGGCGAACTTTCTTCTGGTTTCAATAGGAAGAGTATTTGCTGAAACTGCTTCTTCCCGATAAAGTATACTGCCTGAAGTATGCTTTTCCAAGAAGGCCATTACCTTGAGGAGAGAGCTTTTCCCAGCGCCATTTGGCCCCATTATTCCCTTAAATTCATTTTGCTCAAGCTGGAAACTGGCTATATTTAGAATCTCTTTTTCTCCTGCATGATACTTTACATGATCAAGCTGTAATAAAGGTGTCATAGGTTTCGCGTCCTTTGCTGAAGAAAAGTCAGTGTTCCGGTTATCAAGAAGGCGGCAGACAGCAGAATAAATGAAAGGGCAAGCGCAAGATCAAAATTACCTTTTGAGACTTCCATAACTATTGTTGTTGTGAGGATTCGGGTGTCTCCAAGTATATTCCCGCCTACCATCATGGCAGCCCCGACTTCAGCAATTACACGGCCAAATCCGGCTATTATGGCTGCCATTACTGCAATCCTCGATTCCTTTAAAAGAATGAGCAGTGTTTGCCGTTTGGTAGCACCCATCGCTTTTATTTGTAAAAGCAACTTATCATTAATTTGCTGAAATGCTGAGCTTGTCAGGCCTGTAATAATTGGGAGAGATACAAGAACCTGAGCCATCACAATCGCTGTAGGTGTATAGAGAAGCGAGAAGTTGCCGAGCGGTCCGGAACGCCAAAGAAGAAGCGTAATCCATAGTCCAGCCACTACGGGAGGAAGGCCCATACCTATATTTATAAAAATAAGGATGATTTTTCTTCCTTTAAACCGAGAAAGTCCAATAGCCATGCCGAGCGGAAGGCCAATTATGGTGCTTATAAGGATAGAAGTGAAGGACACTCTTAAAGTAAGCAGCGTAATTCTGATAACCTCAGGATCCGCTGAAAGAATGATATCCAGGGCCTTTTTAAGTCCTTCGATGATTAGTTCCATTTTTCTCCCGCCTTATAAATATCAGTAAAAACAAAGGTAAGGCCCCAAAAAAACAGGGCCTTTTCCTCGTGCACTTCGGCTTTTCTTATTCCGTATATTGATGGAACAGCGGCTGGCCATATTTTTTAACACCGAAGTCTTTGATGATATCCTGAACATCCTTGCTAACCATGAAATCAACAAACTTTTTAGCATCCTTGCTGTTTACCTTGTCATGCTTTTCAGGGTTCACCTGCATAACGTGGTAAATATTCATCAAGTTCTTGCCGCCTTCAACCACAATTTTCAAGCCTTTCAGGTTCTTTTCCTGTGCAAGCCAAGTTCCGCGGTCTGTCAGTACATATCCTTTTTTCTCTGCAGCTACCTGAAGTGTGGCTCCCATCCCTTGGCCAGTGGAAATATAGTTGCTTCCGGATGGTTTGATATTCAGGGCTTGCCATAGAGACAATTCCTTTTTATTAGTACCAGAATCATCACCTCTGGAAACAAAGACTGCTTTTGAATCATAAAGCTTTTTGAAAGCTGCATTGATATCATCGCCTGATACACCTGCAGGGTTTTCCGAAGGGCCTGCCAAAACGAAGTCATTATACATAACGCGTTTGTAGTTGATAGCATCTCCACTGTCTACTATTTCCTGCTCAGATTTTGGTGCATGGACAAGAAGGGCATCAGCTTCGCCTTTAGTTCCCATTTCAAGAGCTTGTCCAGTACCGACTGCAATGGTTTTTACCTTTACATTGTTTTCCTTTTCGAACTTTGGAACAAGAACATCGAGTAAGCCTGTATCCTGTGTACTGGTTGTAGTAGCAAGAATCATTTCCGTTGGAGCGGCTTTTTCCGGGCTTTCTTTTTTATCCTTTGCAGATGCTTTTTCTCCACTTGTATTTCCGCACGCTGCCAAAATAACAAGAAGCAGGACAAGCATGCTGGCTAAAAAACTTTTTTTCATATAGATGATACCTCCGTGTTTGTGGTTTGATAAATGATATTTCCGAGTTCGGTTATATCATAGCCTTCTGGATTGGTCAGACTGCTTTTAAAAACATTGGATTGTAAGTACTCAAGGGTTCCAGAGAGCGCTTTCTTATTTTCCTGGGACCAGCGAAAAACAAGATCGAATTGTTCTTTAGCAACAGGGATAAAATCCAGCCCCAATTGGCCAGCCGCGGAACGAATCCCAAAAGCTGCATCTGCTCTGCCGCTGCTAATATAAGAAGCAGTCGATAGGTGATTCCATTCTTCTATTTCATATCCTTTAATGTTTGAGGGGGATATGTCGAGTGACATAAGCTTAGAATCTAAAAGGAATCTCGTGCCGGAGCCTTTTTGCCGATTAACGAACTGAATATCTTTTCTTGTCAGGTCTTCAAACCCTTGGATATTTTTAGGGTTGCCTTTGTCGACAAGCAGGCCTTGTTCTCTTGAAGCAAATCGTATTACAGAAATTTCTTCATACACAAAAAGCTGTTTAATAAATGGAAGATTATATTCTTGTGATGATGGGTCTAAAAGATGCACGGCAGCTATATCGCTTTGGCCTCTGTAAAGCATCATGAGGCCTTCAAGGCTCCCGATATATGTAGGAAGAATCTGTTGAGCCAGATCTGATGAAGCAGCCTTAACAAAGTGTTCAACAAGAAAATCGTGGCTTCCCGAGAGTCTCACAGGAGCAGTTCCGCTGGCTGGAGAAACATCCTGCTGATCAAATTCTTTTCGTGCTGGAGCCTTTGCGCTTTCTTTGAACCTATCAATCTCGGATTGTTCAATTCTCATTTTATTTCCGATTTTGAAGGCCCTTAATTCCCCCCTCTTAATTAACTCGTAGACTGTGTGCTTGGAAATTTGAAAGATTTTCGCAACCTCATCTGGAGTAAAAGCTTTTTCTTCCATTTCGCAGTCCTCCTTCGCAAGGTGTTTAACAAAATTATATGTAGTGTGTATCTTTGTTGCTGTGATTAAAGTTCCGTTTTGTTGAGTTTTGTTATGTTTTATGTAATTTTGTTCCGTTTTGTTTAAATATAAGGTAAAAAAATTTATCCGGCAAGAAGGAATTTTTAATAGTCAGTTAATTTCAATGAAAAATTCACATAAAGTTCACTAACGTCACTGTTTGTTCATCCGTGAACAAAAGATTTTTTTGTACTATAAGGAGAGAAGAAAATACCGTGCAAGGGAAGGGATCCTGATGGCTAAGCTGTTATATATTACTGCAAATCCTAAAAACGACGTAAAACGCTCTAAAGGAATGCAAATCGGCGAGGTTTTTTTAGAGGAGTTTAAAAAGATACAGCCTGATGTTGAAGTAAAAAAAATGCATTTATATGATATGGAAATTCCTGAAATAGATATGGATCTTCTTTATGGAAGAGCCAAACTTTCTTTTATGGGGTACACCTTTGAACTGCTATCCGAGGGTGAGCAAAAGAAGCTGACTGAAATGCATGCTCTCGCTGACAGGTTTATTGATGCGGATTATTATGTATTTGTTACACCATTATGGAATCTCGGATCGCCATCTGTTTTAAAAGCCTTCCTTGATAATTTATTTATTGTTAATAAAACATTCAAAAACACGGAACATGGCCCCGAGGGCTTGCTGACGGGCAGAAAAGCCATTCATATTCAGACCAGGGGCGGCATTTATACAACCGGTCCAATGGTTGACTTCGAATTCGGTGATCGTTTCCTAAGAAAAGCACTTGGATTTTTAGGACTGGAGCTTATGGATTCTGTTATAGCTGAAGGTATGGACCACTTCCCAAAGCAGGCCGCAGAGATTGTTGCAGCTGCAAAGGAAGCAGCTGCAGACGCAGCAAGAGAAATGGCTTTAAGTCCTGCAAGAGTTTAATAATGAAAAGAGAAAACGCGGCCTGCATTGGCCGCGTAAGATTGTCGACAAAAGGCATCGGGAGCACGGTCTCTCGATGCCTTTTGTCAATTTTGATAGAAATAATAGAAAATAGGGTGATTTTCTTTCCAGGTGCTTGCTTTCCGGGGGGCGTTCGCCGAGCCTCCTCGTCGCAAACTCCCGCGGGGTCTCGCCTGTAACGCTAATCCCCCAGGAGTTAAGCACCTTACTCCCCAATCAAATAGTATATTTCAAATAAGTGACTCAAAAAACTGATATGTAAGCTTTTTGAGTCTACCTCATCCAATATGCCAAGTGCAAGTTCCAGTTTCTTTGAATTAATGGCAGCAAACTAAGCCAACACCTGCATGACAATTTTTTAAGACTTCTTGGGTTTTGTCCATCACATACCATGCTATTCTTTAACATCAGCAAAGACACGTTCAATCGTTTCCTTGAGTTTTGTGTTTATCTTATTGATTTAAATAATTGCGTTAATGTTCTCCCTCTTCTAGGTAGGCCTCCCGAATATGACGCTGTATGAGCTTTTGTTAACTATTACTTATCTTACATAGTAAAACTTCTTAGGGGTAAACGGCCTTTTTCCATGTTCCTTACGGTCATGATTTAGTTCTATTTGAAACTTTTTTTATATGCACGTGTTCATTGTATTGATTTTGGTCATCCGGGTTCTTCACCTAAGGAATACTTATTGTAAAGTAAAGATTATTGCTAATTAATTGGAACGGAGGGTGGCGACTCCAGCGGGAAAAGCGGGAAAGTCGAGACCCTGGACTGAGCGCAGCGAGGGAAGCGGCTCGGCCCCGCCCGCGGAAAGCGTCCACCCGTAGTGGAAATCAACTTTCCTAATTACCTATTTCATTTTAAAAGACTGTAGACAAACTCGAAAAATTTCAAGTTTGTCTACAGTCTGAGGTGGCCTGCATTGGCCGCGTTTTTTTAAAATCTTCCTGTAAACTGAAAGAATAAGATCAATAGCCCGAGAGCCCAAACGTAGATGGCGAATGGCTTAAGAGAATGATTTTTCAGGTAGCCAATCATCCACTTAACAGCGATATAGCCAAACACTCCGGAAGAAATAATTCCAACAAGTAAAGCAGCCAATGAGATTTCTTCCCCCTGGCCTTCAAATAAATCAAGAGATTGGAGAACAACGGCTCCGGCTATTGCTGGAGTGGAAAGTAGGAATGAGAAATAAGCTGCTGTTTCCCGGTCTAATTTCCTCCATAAAGCAGCAACTATAGTCATGCCTGAGCGGGAGATGGCTGGAAAAATCGCGACCGACTGAAAGACCCCGATAATAAAGGAATCCGCATAGCTTATATCATCCATTTTTTTATGGCCATTTTTAATAGAGTCTGCCATCCACAGGAAAACCCCCGTAATCAAAAACTCCCATCCAATAGTAACACCTGTTTTCGAGATTTCCTCAAAGTAATCCTTGAATAGTATGCCAATCACAGCTGCAGGTATGGTGCCGATAATTAGTAAGAAAGTTAATTTACTGAATGGTTTTTTTAGGATTTTAATAAATTCTGCTCGGTAAAAAATGAGGATAGCAACCAAAGTCCCCAGGTGGAGCATGGTATCTAGCATTAATCCAGCTTCCTGCAAATGAAACAGTTTTCTTCCTAGATATAGATGGCCAGTACTGCTTATCGGCAAAAACTCGGTTAATCCCTGAATAATTCCAAGAATAAAAGATTCCAATTTTGTCAGCATACAAAAACCTCGCTTATTTCTAGTATTTTATATGTACCTGGTTTCCTTCTTCATATTAGGTGGATAGTTTTATACCGCCAATAAAAGAAAGGGGATTATTTCCAAAGGCAAAAGACCATATATTAAATAGTACAAGATAAACTTAAAATCCATGCAAGATAATCGTAAAATTTCGATAAAACCAATAAAATAGAGGTAGATTTTCGGGGAGGAGAAGTTGACATTGGGAAACGGATATCTTTTTTTTAATACTTCAATAGGAGTTAAAAAACCAGAGAATATCAGAAATAAAGAGCAGGCATGTCCTTTTTGTGACAGAAACCAGCTATCAGATATCATAGCGGAAGATGGGGGAATGATCCTTTTAAAAAATAAATTTCCGGTTTTGGAGAATGCCTATCAAACTGTATTAATTGAAACGGACGATTGTGAGGGGGAGATTTCAACTTATAGTTCGGGGCAATTACATAAACTTTTACAGTTTGGTTTAAAACATTGGCTTGAGATGGAGGAAAGCGAGAATTTTGAATCCGTAATATTCTTCAAAAATCATGGCCCTTTGTCTGGAGGGACTTTAGCACATCCACATATGCAAATTGTTGGCCTCAATGATATTGATTACCGGGAAAATATTAACCAGGATTGCTTTGATGGATTATTGATTGAGGAAAACAATGGTGTCAGCTTTACACTTTCAACGAAGCCAAGAATTGGCTTTTATGAATTAAATGTTCAAATGGATGATTCTCAGTATAAGGAAGACTTTGGTGTCTATGTACAGACAGCTGTTCATTATCTCCTTAATCATTTCCCGTTTAAATGTTCAAGCTATAATATCTTTTTCCATCATTTAGATAAAAGGATTTATGCAAAAATTGTTCCTCGGTTTGTAACTACGCCACTCTACATTGGTTATGGGATTCCACAGGTTCCAAATAACCTCGATTGGATGGCACGGAAAGTCAGGGAGATTTATTTCGCTGAGGAAGTAACTAAAGGAATTTCTAACTAATATTGAGGGGAAACTAAAATTGTAAAAAAATCCATTTGCCTTTAGAAGTTGTGATTTACTCTCAGAAAAAATATAATGGAATATTGTACGGGTTCCTTTTTTGGGTTCTAATAAAGGAGAATTAAATGACGACATGACTTCTAATAAAAATACAACTCCAAGACTTGATTATAATTTAGTATTTATTTTGTTCCTCCTGTTTGTAGCAAGCTGTCTATGCATTTACACAGCACAGTCAACAGGGCAGTATAAAGAAAACTTTGTAGTGAAACAAATCATTTGGTATATTGTCGGCGGCGGAATTATCGCGGGGGTTATTACCCTTGATTCGGATCAGCTAAAAAAACTGACCTGGTATGCATACGGTTTTGGCTTATTTCTTCTAATATTATTGATTATTGCACCTGCAAGTATTGCTCCTACAATCAATGGAGCAAAAAACTGGTTTAAGGTACCAGGCCTGGGTTCACTTCAGCCCTCGGAGTTCGTTAAAGTCTTTATTATTCTCGGACTTGCAAGGGTAATTGAGGAACATCATCATAAAAATCAGATTAAAACCCTTCAAACGGATTTCTGGCTTCTGGCTAAGATGGGAATTGTGACAATGGTTCCGCTTGCATTAATTATTAAACAGGACCTTGGAACATCTCTTGTATTCCTGGCAATTATGATTGGAATGATATTTATATCGGGTATATCCTGGAAAATTCTTGTTCCAATTTTTTCGACAGGCGTATTTTTTATATCGGTTATTTTTTACTTTGTTTTAGCACAGCCTGATTTATTGGAGAAATACCTTGGTGTACAGCAATATCAATTTGCTCGGATATATTCCTGGATTGATCCTTATAATAACCAGAGCTCTACAGGATATCAGCTGACCAGGTCTCTTTTGGCTATTGGTTCTGGGGAAACGAGCGGAAAAGGTTATGGGCATCGGGATGTTTACCTGCCTGAGAGCCATACCGACTTTATTTTCAGCGTTGTAGGCGAACAATTTGGCTTTGTGGGCGCAAGTATTTTAATTAGCTTGTTCTTTTTACTGATTTACCATATTACAAAGGTTGGGATGGAAACGAAAAATAATTTCTACTCATACCTTTGTGTCGGAGTTATCAGTATGATCACTTTCCACGTCTTTCAGAATATCGGAATGACAATCGGTTTGCTGCCGATTACTGGGATCCCATTGCCATTTATCAGTTATGGGGGAAGCTCGCTCATGGGGAATATGCTGGGCATCGGCCTTATTTTCTCCATCCGCTATCATTATAAAAAATATATGTTCTCCACAACAGCATAACCGGAAAGCAGCATGCCAAATCGGCGTGCTGTTTTTCTTTATAAAAAGTATCCCAAGTAAACTTGTTGTTTGAATTTGAGAAGGGTACAATCTTTCTTAGCATATAGTAAGAGAGGTGTTCGTAATGGAAGAAGAATTTTCCCGCCAGTTTGATGCCCTGATTGAAAAATATTCCGAGTTGCTGGTTGGCAAAACAGACACAGAAATAATGGAAAAGGTAAAAATGTGGGCTTTATATACCCATATCGCCAAATCGATGCCAGCCCTTGCCAAGCACTGGAACGGGTTATATCCCGAAGCAAAAGAAAATATGAAGATACTTATCGGTGAAATAAAAGAATTAAATGAGCAGCACCGCTCATCAAAAGCATAAAAAAAGGGGACTAGCTTAGGCTAATCCCCGTTTTTGTTACTTAGGCGGTTGTTTTTGGAACTGCCCTTACAATTTTCTATTGTCTAGCTCCAGCACCCAGTGTCCACCCGTTTCTCCCTACGATAAGTCAACATCGAACTTAAGTGCTCCTGCGCCAAAGCTTATTCAAAGAAGCTATGTTCAGTCGTCGCAAAGCTGCTTGTCGTCTATTCAGAGAAGCCGTTACAGGAAGTTGCTCAGGTAGTTGCTTCGCTGAACGGGTGCATGCGCTTTTCTTATTGTATATTACTTCCGCCTGGGAATTGATTTGTGTACCCTTGGAATTGCTGATAAGCCTGCTGAAGCTTTTGCTGGTCAGCTGCCTCGATTTTATACCAGCCCTTGCGGAACATAGCATTATAAAGGTCACGCTGGCAATTTTCGGTTTCATTAAAAATAGACAGGATATCCTGATATAATCCATCATGGCTTGCTTCATGCATTGCAACTGAATAGGCAGTGGTCATATACTTTTCAGTAGTAAGCATATCGTTAATAAAATCCCGGTCATTCATTTGCGGAGTTTTTTGAATCTGTGTTTCAGGATTTTGGATTTTTTGCTGGTTTGAATTTTGATTCATATTCATATCTCCTTCGGCTATTAGATACTTATTGCTGCATGGTTCCTGAAGATTGGTTTTGATTTAGATGGGAGTTGAGATGTCCAAGGATTTGATGGTAGTGGCGTTGGTGCATAGCACTGCATTTTTCAATTTCTGCTCTAACCTCGGGATCCTGGCATTGCTGAGCAAAAAAGTTTGCTTTTTTAGCCGCGAGTAAATTCCATGACATCATGTCGTTTACATAAAGTGCATCCTTTGTAGAAATCACTGAAGGTGGTGTTTGCATGATACCTTGCTGGTTTTGTGTGTTCATATTTTGCTGTTGCATAGGTGTTCCTCCTGAATAAATGGATTTGCTTTTTTGTAACTGCTTTTTTAAGTTTGTGTAATTGCCTTATTTCTATACAGATAGCTAAATTAGACATAAATTTGTTACATAAAAAGTTAACAGAAAAATAAAATGCAAAAGCCCGGCATTTGCCAGGCCATTTTGTATTTACTTACATAAAATAATAATAGTCGCGGTACACGCCTGCTTGCAGCAAGTTCTGGAATAGGATTTTATCTTTTCTTGTATTGGTTATTTTGGCTGTTTCTTTTTCCGCCGCCATCTCCTTCAACTGTCGGGCCGGCATTTCCTTTAACGCTAGCGGCACTGACCCCTGCCTTGGAAGGATTTTTCTTCATTCTTGCCATATTATCACCCCGTTTTTTAATCTTCCCCAAAATGTAAAATAAAAAGCGGAAAGCAGAAAAAAAACTTTTCTAAAAATTTTCATTTTTCCACGCTTAATTATTGCGGAAATTTTTGAAATATTTTATAGTATTAATAACAAAGCTCATTCAACCAGGAAATTTTTTTTGTATATAAAATGAATGAGTGTTCATTCAAAAGTGTCGAAGGGGGAGACAAAGGTGACCCAACTGATTAAAAAAGCTGCTGTCCTGGGCTCGGGCGTTATGGGTTCAGGGATTGCGGCACATTTGGCTAACATAGGTATACCAACTTTATTACTGGATATTGTTCCTCGTGAACTGACAGAAGATGAAAAGGCAAAAGGGCTGTCCCTGGAGGATAAGCAAGTCCGGAATCGTATCAGTACAGCATCTATTCAAAAGCTTTTAAAACAAAAACCGGCTCCATTAACATCTAAAAAGAACCTGGGATTAATTGAGGCAGGAAATCTCGAGGATGACTTAAGCAAACTGAGTGAAGTTGACTGGATTATCGAGGTTGTCGTTGAAAACTTGAATGTTAAGAAACAGGTTTTTGAAAAAGTTGATCATTATAGAAAAGCTGGAAGCATTATTAGTTCAAATACTTCTGGTATCTCGGTGGAAGAGATGGCAGAAGGAAGAACGGAAGATTTCCAAAAGCATTTTCTTGGTACACACTTTTTCAATCCACCGCGCTATTTAAAGCTTTTAGAGGTAATTCCCACAAAAAATACCTCTCCTGAAGTTGTAGCTTTCATGAAGGAATTTGGTGAAGATGTTCTTGGAAAAGGTGTGGTTTTAGCTAAGGATACTCCAAACTTTATTGGCAACCGTATTGGTACATACGGACTGCTTGTAACATTAAAGGAAATGCTGAAAGGCGGCTACAGTGTCGGTGAAGTTGATTCTGTAACAGGTCCCCTGATTGGCAGACCGAAGAGTGCAACCTTTAGAACTCTTGACGTAGTAGGGCTTGATACCTTTGTTCATGTTGCAAATAACGTTTATGAACAGGTTGAAGGCCAGGAGAAGGAAATTTTTGAAGTGCCTGGATTTATGAAGGAGATGCTTCAAAGAGGCTGGCTGGGAAGTAAATCAGGACAGGGATTCTTTTGGAAGCAGGGAAAAGAAATATTGGAACTTGATCCGAATACTCTTGAGTACGGGCCTCGCAAAAAACTTAAAACAGCATCTGTTGAATTAAGCAAACAGGAAAAAGGCACGGCAAATAAATTGAAAGCGCTTGTATACGCTGATGACCGCGCAGGCGAATTATTATGGAATATTTTCAGCCCGGTTTTTGTTTATTCTGCCCAGCTTCTTGGAACCATCGCAGATGACATTGTAGCCATCGACCGTGCCATGAAATGGGGATTTGGCTGGGAAAAGGGTCCATTTGAGTCCTGGGATGCCATCGGTCTTGATAAGTCCGTTCAGAAAATGAAGGAATCAGGTTTGGAGGTTCCTGCCTGGGTAACTGAAATGCTCGAAAAAGGCTTTACCTCTTTCTATAAAGAAAGTGAAAACGGACTCCAATATTATGATAATGGCGAATACAAAGCAATTGAGGTTAACCCAAAGGTCATTGACCTTAAAGCATTAAAAAAGAAAAATGGTGTAATCAAAAAGGATAGCGGTGCAAGCTTGATTGATATGGGTGATGGTGTTGCCCTTCTTGAATTCCATTCGCCTAACAATGCAATCGGACTTGATATTATCCAAATGATCAATTTTGCAGTGGATGAGGTCGAAAAGAATTATAAAGGTCTTGTAATCGGCAACCAGGGTAAAAATTTCTGCGTTGGTGCAAACCTGGCTATGATTCTTATGGAAGCTCAGGATGACAATGTTTATGAACTCGATATGGTTGTCCGACATTTCCAGCAGGCCGCGCTGAAAATTAAGTATAGTACAAAGCCAGTAGTGGCTGCTCCTTTTGGAATGACCCTTGGCGGGGGTGCAGAGGTTTGTCTTCCTGCTGCACATATCCAGGCATCATCCGAGACTTATATGGGGCTTGTTGAAGTCGGTGTGGGACTGATTCCTGGAGGCGGCGGAAATAAAGAGCTTTATATGAAGCATCTTGAAAACCTTCCAAACGGTGTAGAGTTTGATCTGCAAAAGGTGGTTAACAAAGTATTTGAATCAATCGCTACTGCAAAGGTTTCAACTTCAGGAGATGAAGCCCGCCAAAACAATTTCCTTGACCTTGCTGATGGTGTCAGCGTAAACGGGGATCACTTACTGTATGACGCAAAGCAGGCGGCACTTGCCCTTTATGAAAAAGGATATAAGCCACCTGTTCGGAAAAAAGTACCTGTAGTCGGAGAAACAGGCTATGCAGCTCTTTTATTGGGAGCACAGGCTATGCTTTATTCTGGTTATATTTCCGAGCATGATTTGAAAATCGCCCAAAAGTTAGCCTTTGTGCTTTCTGGAGGAAAGGTTCCATATGGTACCGAAGTGGATGAACAGTATCTTCTGGATTTAGAAAGAGAAGCATTCTTAAGCCTTGTTGCAGATCCAAAATCGCAGCAAAGAATGCAACACATGCTGTTAAAAGGAAAACCGTTACGTAATTAATACAAAATTAATAGAAAAACAGATTTGCAGATAAATAGTAGGAAAGAGAGGGACAGAAATGAGAGAAGCGGTGATCGTTGCCGGTGCCAGAACCCCGGTTGGAAAAGCGAAAAAAGGGACGCTCGCCCAAGTTCGTCCTGATGATCTGGGAGCACTTGTTGTTAAAGAAACATTGAAACGCGCAGGAAACTATGAAGGAAATATTGATGATTTAATTATTGGCTGTGCCATGCCTGAAGCTGAGCAAGGATTAAATATGGCGCGTAATATTGGAGCACTTGCAGGACTTCCGCATACAGTTCCAGCCATTACGATTAACCGATATTGTTCATCCGGTCTTCAGGCAATTGCTTACGGGGCTGAGAGAATCATGCTGGGCCATTCTGATACGATTATTGCCGGCGGGGCAGAATCTATGAGCCTTGTGCCAATGATGGGCCATGTTACCCGGCCAAATATCAGATTAGCTGAATCTGCTCCTGAATATTACATGGGAATGGGGCACACAGCTGAACAAGTAGCGAAAAAATACGGCATCAGCCGTGAGGACCAGGATGCCTTTGCGGTACGAAGCCACCAGAGGGCAGCAAGAGCAATCCAGGAAGGAAAATTTGCAGGTGAAATTGTTCCAGTTGATGTTACTTTCCGATCAGTTGGAAAAAACAACAAGCTGGTTGAAAGAACAGCTCAATTCACTCAGGACGAAGGAGTTCGGCCTGACACAAACCTAAATACACTTGGAAGACTTCGCCCGGCATTTTCCGTTACTGGATCTGTTACAGCCGGAAATTCTTCACAGACAAGTGACGGTGCAGCAGCTGTTATGGTAATGGACCGCGAAAAAGCGGACTCACTTGGACTTGCGCCAATGGCAAAATTCAGATCTTTTGCAGTTGGAGGAGTCCCACCTGAAATTATGGGTGTAGGTCCAGTGGTAGCTATACCAAAAGCATTAAAGCTTGCAGGGCTGGAAGTTTCTGACGTTGGGCTGTTTGAACTTAACGAAGCATTTGCCTCTCAGTCCATTCAGGTAATGAGGGAGCTAGGACTAGATGAAGAAAAAGTAAACGTAAACGGTGGTGCCATTGCACTGGGACATCCGCTTGGATGCTCAGGGGCAAAGCTTACACTGACACTGCTTCATGAAATGAAGCGGAGGAATGTACAATTTGGTGTTGTAACCATGTGTATTGGCGGCGGAATGGGAGCTGCAGGCGTTTTTGAACTTCTATAATATTTTCATTATGGGCAGATAAACTGCTGCGGGAAGTGTAAGTTTTAAAATCAGCTCTGTTAAATTTTTGTAAACACATGAATAAAAGAGAATCCGCGACACTCCTTGAAAATGCTTTCACATTTCTTAGTGCGGTGCTTGTTCGAAGATCCTAGTTTAATCTCCTGCGTAAAACTAGCTAGGGAGCGGATTCTCAAGAATATCAAAATTTAGCTTAAGAGAGCCTTAAAATTTGAATGGAGGTCAAAAAATGGCAAACCAAACAGAAAAGTTGGTTAAAGGCGGTAGTTTTTTAATAGAGGATATTTCTTATGAGAATGTGTTCACTCCGGAGGATTTTACCGATGAACAAAAAATGATTGCTAAAACAACAGATGACTTTGTAGAGAATGAAGTACTTCCACAGGTAGAATACCTTGAAAAGCATGAGTTTGACCGCACTGTAAAGCTATTAAAAGAAGCAGGCGAACTCGGTTTATTAGGGGCAGACGTTCCAGAGGAGTATGAAGGTTTAGGGCTCGATAAAGTAAGTTCCGCACTGATTACTGAAAAAATGTCCAGAGCAGGCGGCTTCTCATTATCTCATGGTGCCCATGTAGGTATCGGATCACTTCCTATTGTTTTATTCGGAGATGAAGAACAAAAGAAAAAGTATCTTCCAGCTTTGGCTTCTGGTGAAAAAATTGCTGCCTATGCACTAACTGAACCAGGCTCAGGTTCTGACGCTCTTGGCGCAAGAACAACTGCCAGATTAAATGAAGAAGGCACTCATTATGTGTTAAACGGTGAAAAACAATGGATTACAAATGCTGGATTTGCGGATGTATTTGTAGTTTATGCGAAAATTGATGGTGAGCACTTTACAGCATTTATTGTTGAAAGAGAGTTTCCGGGCGTTTCAACAGGAGCAGAAGAGAAGAAAATGGGTATTAAGAGCTCTTCCACTCGTACGTTGATTCTCGAAGATGTTAAAGTGCCAAAAGAAAACCTATTGGGTGAATATGGCAAGGGCCATGTTATTGCCTTCAATATCTTAAATATTGGACGTTACAAGCTTGGGGTAGGCGCAGTCGGCGGTTCTAAACGGGCATTTGAAATTACTGTTAAATATGCCAATGGCCGTCAGCAGTTTAAAACGCCAATTTCTCAATTCAATTTAACAAAAGAAAAGTTCGGTACAATGGCCTCTAAAATTTATGCGGCTGAAAGTTCTGTATACCGTACTATTGGCTTGTTTGAAAACAACCAGGGCCAACTTTCCACTGAAGAAGCAAAGGATATTAAATTAGTTGCAAATTCTATTGCTGAGTATGCAATCGAGTGCTCTCTAAATAAATTCTTTGCAAGTGAAGTTCTTGACTACGTAACGGATGAAGGCGTTCAAATCCACGGCGGATACGGCTTTATGCAGGAGTATGAAATTGAAAGAGCGTACCGCGATTCTCGTATCAATCGTATTTTTGAAGGAACAAATGAGATCAACCGATTATTAGTTCCAGGTACTTTCTTGAAAAAAGCATTTAAAGGCGAGCTGCCATTATTCCAAAAGGCACAGGCTCTTCAAGAAGAGTTAATGATGATGATGCCGGAAGAGCCTGGGGATGAGCCACTTGCACAAGAAAAGTACTTAGTGAAAAATGCTAAGAAAATTGGCTTATTAGCTGCTGGCTTAGCTGCACAAAAGTTCGGCAAAGCGCTTGAAAAAGAGCAGGAAATTCTTTCAAACATTGCTGATATTGTTTCTAATGCATATGCAATGGAATCAGTGATATTGCGTACTGAAAAGGCTATTCAAAAGTCAGGGCTTGAGAAGAACCAGCAAAAGCTTCTCTACACTCAAATTTTCTGCCAAGAAGCATTTAATGAAATCGAGCAGCATGCTAAGGAAACTTTAGTAGCAGTAGAGCAAGGGGACACTCTTCGTATGCTAATGTCTTCACTGCGCAAGTTTACCCGTTATACTCCAATTAATGTAATTGCGAAAAAGCGTGAAGCAGCCGATAGACTGATTGAAGCAGAACGTTTTGTCGTTTAATGCATAGCTGAAAAAATCGGCATACTGCCTTGAAAGGCTCCCTGTTTCTGAAGGGAGCCTTTCATTTTCTAAAGGCAAAAAAGTTTCCCTACTTGTTAGAAGGAATTTTTTTAGAAGGGTCGAAAATATTATAGTGGTATTTCCGCGAATACGGTTTCAAAGAGTACTTCTTTTGTTAGGAATTTAAAAGCTGATATGATAATATTCATATTGAGTAAGTCCCATTGAGAAAATAGAGGATGGTGAAGAAGTGGCATTAACTTTTTACTGGTACCCAAAATGCGGCACATGCAGGAAAGCAAAAAAGTGGCTTGATGAGCACGAGCTTTCTTATAATGAAGTACATATTGTGGACAATCCTCCCTCTCGCCATGAGCTAGAGGAACTGTATAAAAAGAGCGGTCTGGAATTAAAGAAGTTTTTTAATACCAGCGGTCAAAAATACCGTGAATTAGGTATTAAGGATAAAGTTACGTCAGCGTCCGAGGAAGAACTTTTGGACCTGCTTTCCTCTGATGGAATGCTAATCAAGCGTCCCCTTTTGACTGACGGTAATCATGTTACTGTCGGCTTTAAAGAAGAGGAATATAAGCAAAAGTGGCTTTAATTCATTATCGGCTGTAAGCACTAACTCAGGCTATCTATTTATAAGGATAGATTTATTAAACGAAATAGTGGAGGGATTTCAATGACAACACCAAAGGATTTACGTTATTCAGAAGAACACGAGTGGGTAAAAGTTGAAGGAGAAAAAGTTCGCGTTGGTATTACTCATTTTGCTCAATCTGAGCTGGGAGATATCGTTTTCGTTGAGCTTCCTGAAGTTGGAGACGAATTAACTGCAGACGAGCCATTCGGCAGTGTTGAATCAGTAAAAACAGTTTCCGAACTTTATGCACCAGTGAGCGGAAAAGTAGTAGAAGTAAATGAAGACCTAAATGACAGCCCTGAATTTGTAAATGAATCTCCATATGAAAAAGCATGGATGGTTGTAATTGAGCCTTCTGACAGCAGCGAAATTGATAATCTTATGACTGCAGAACAATACGAAGAAATGACTAAAGAAGACTAATAAAAGATTTATAAAAGCGTTCCTTTTCCTTTTTTGGAAATGGGCGCTTTTTTGTTTTATATTTTACGTAAGTAAAAAGTAACGAATTTTCTAAATAATTTGTATTTTATTTTCCAAATATATAGTAAAATGTATGTACATAATAAAAACAATTAAAGGAAAATGGAGGTGATCAAATGGAAAATAAACCACTACATTTTGATGGAAGTATTCACCCGGAATTTAATGACGGACAGGAACCTGTTGCGTTTGAACTAACTGATGAAATCAGAAAAAACCTCGGAGCCAACCCTTATGATTTATCTAATGGTGAATAAGGAATACAAGGAACCTGCTAAATGCAGGTTTTTTTTATCGGTTAGGAAATTATAGATTTTCACCTTGTGGAAAACTCCGAACTAGGTTATTGTAATCCAGCTCCAGCGCCCAGCCAGTTTTCCTCGAGAATATGCTTCTTTGAATATCTTGTGAGAATCATGACCAATAGGTGATGATTCGAACAGCTCGGGGTCATAAGCCAAATCACTTCAGAAATCAGGACAAGGAAAGCTTCAGAAGCATCCGCATCGCACGAAGAAAAGCGCAGCTTTTCGAGGACGTGGCGTATTTAGCCTTTCATCTTAACAGGGCGCTTGCGCCTTTTGTTCTGGAAAGTATAAAGTTTTACCTTTTAAATTGTCTAGCTCCTGCGCTCAGCCCGCTTCTCCCTACGATAGGTCAACATTGAACTCCAGTGATCCTGCGCCACAGCTTTTTCAAAGAAGCTTATGTTCAGCTCGTCGCAAAGTTGCATGTCGTCTATTCAGAGAAGCTGTTACAGGAAGTTTACTCAGGTAGTTGCTTCGCTGAGCGGGCGCTTGCGCTTTTCTTAGCTAATTAGAATTTAAATTCACTAATACTGAACTCATACAAATACGGCTATGCCATCGCGAGTTATCTTTAAACTTTTTTCTTGAAAAAAGTATTTTTATTCGGTACTATTACTTTGAATTAAAAATGCTTTAGTTCAAAACAATATGGTTTGTGCCACAACAGTGATTATGCACAAAAGAGGAGCTAGATACGAAAATGGCAAAGGTATTATACATTACTGCCAATCCAAATGATGAAACTCAATCATTTAGTATGGCAGCAGGTAAGGCATTTATTGAAACATATAAAGAGGTTAATTCAAATGATGAAATCATTCATCTTGACCTTTTTAAAGAAGATATCCCTCAAATTGACGCCGATGTTTTTAGTGGCTGGGGAAAACTTCGTTCAGGCTCTGCTTTTGAAGAACTATCAGATTTCGAAAAAGCAAAAGTTGGTCGCTTAGCTGAAATAAGTGAACAGTTTGTTGGAGCAGATAAATTCGTATTTGTAACACCTTTCTGGAACTTTTCTTTCCCTCCAGTTATGAAAGCATATATGGATTCCGTAGCTGTTGCAGGAAAAACTTTCAAATATACTGAACAAGGCCCTGTTGGATTGCTGACAGACAAAAAGGCACTTCACATTCAAGCACGCGGAGGCATCTATTCAGAAGGTCCTGCTGCTGAAATGGAAATGGGACACCGTTATCTGTCCATTATGATGCAATTCTTTGGTGTACCTTCCTTTGAAGGATTATTCATCGAAGGTCAAGCTGCAATGCCAGAAAAAGCACAGGAAATTAAAGAAAACGGGATTGCACGTGCGAAAGACCTTGCACAGACATTCTAAGAAATTTCAAAAGAGCCAGCCACATGGCTCTTTTTTTTAGGCTCTTTTCGTAAACTTTGTTGTATATAATATTAAAAATAGACTCGCTTTCCGCGGGCAATCAAGCTACTGTCTGTAAATAACTTCGTGATTATGCATCTGTGTACAGCTACTTGCAGCTTTGCGACGAGCTGAAGATTGGCTTCTTCGAGTATTCTGTGGCGCAGGAGCACGCCTCCTCGGTAGCTAACGACCTGCGGGGTCTCGCCTGGTCTTGCTTTTCCCGCAGGACATTGAATTTGCATCATGGAATCCGCTCACGCACGAAGGAAATGCGAATGCATTTTCGAGGAGTCTCGCCTATTTTTTCTCACAGTTCCTTCAAATAGCAACAATCTCTTAGAAAAGAGCCTTTTTTTATCCTTACATATTCTTTCATTACAACTGAAAAGCTTTTCTTATTATTACCATACTTTCTGGGTGAAAAGGGGGAAAGCTAAACCTACATAAAAGTCAGGGAAGGATGAATGAAGAAATGTTAAAACAAGATAAAGTTGATGTTACTGATCGTATTGTCGGGAAAATAAAGAATGGGGGAATTGAACTGCTTCTTGAAAATAGCCCAATTGGCAAAATTAAGCTCCCTGAAAATATACAATATGAATTGGAACACCATTTTGAAGCGGACCAGTCTAAGATTTATCAAAATGTGACAGTGTCTGAAGGCCGGGATGCGCGGTATACAGATTGTGATGAGGGTGGATGGTGTTAGATTACCGCTTGCCCGCGGAGATAAGCAACTTTCTACTCATGTTTGGACAATGATGATATAGTAAATATACACAGCTAAATTATTACACAATATTGTCGGACATTGAATATGCTAAAGTACAATGATACAATTCGATTTTCGGGGCTGGCCATTACTATATTTGGGTGATGTTTATGAATGATGAGTATGTTGATAAGGTCATTATTGTTGAAGGCACATCGGATAAAAAGAAGGTAAAAAGCATCGTAAAGGAACCGGTTGAAATAATCTGTACAAATGGAACCATCAGCATGACAAAACTCGACGAATTGGTTGAATTCCTTGAAGACAAGGATGTTTATATTCTCCTTGATGCAGACGAGGCAGGAGAAAAACTGCGAAAAAGATTTAAAAGGGAGATTCCCGAGGCAGAACATCTATACATTGACAGGATGTATCGGGAAGTTGCTACTGCACCGCAGAATCATCTGGCAACCGTTCTTTTAGGGGCCAATATAGATGTCCATACAAAGTTTTTGGAAGGTTGATGCCGTACATGGATGAATGGTCGAAAGAACAATATACTTCATTTATGGAAAATGGCTCAACAGGGCTTGTTTATTTTTATACACCTTTATGTGGAACTTGTCAGGTAGCTTCAAAAATGCTGCTTGTAATATCTGAGTTGATGCCTGTCTTGTCAATCGGAAAGTTAAACGCAAATTATGTCCCTGACCTGGCTCAAAGCCTTTCCGTTGAAAGTGTACCCTCCCTATTGTTTGTAAAGGATGGCGAGGCGCTAGAAAAGATATATGCCTTTCATTCGGTCCCATACTTAGTGGAGAAAATTAAAAAAATGATTTACTAAATACAAATGATGATTTCATCTCCAAAAGGGGGTTCGGAATGTTTTATTCCGAATCCCCTTTTGGATTTTTTGTGGTAATCATTCTAGTTCACTCGACCCACCATGTTCAGTTAGCATCTTAAATATATTTAGGGCAGCGAAAGTAAGCACCGCCCACCATGCATTTCTATCAAAGCTTTATAGCACAATTCTGTGGCTATAATCGAAACATTAAACTCAGCTTTATGGCGAATATATTAACTCAAATTGATATGGCCGTTTTTATGGTTATTTATAATTTTTATATTAGGAAGCTGGGTATGCCAGAAACCGTTAATGGACAAATCATTTCAATGGCATCACTTTCCACAGCACTTATTATGGTTCCTGCCGGTTTAATTAGTGACAGGTTTGGAAGAAGAAAAGTTATTTTTCTCAGTATTGTGTCATGGCTGTTCAGGATTCTTTGGTTTTTCTTGCTTTTGTGGGCGGTCTTACAATGGCTTTCTCTCAAGTTTCAGGGATTCCCTGGATGGCTGAAAATTCGAAGGCTGAAGATAGGGTTAATTTATTTAGCCTTCATTTCGCGTTAATGACAGGTTCAAACGTATCCGGAAACCTGCTGGGTGGCTTTTTAAATGATGGTTTCTCCTTATTCTTAGATAATGTAAATAGCATCCGTTTAACCTTAATAATCGGACGCTTATTTTTCTTATCGGGGCAATCCCTGCGTCTAAGTTCCAGGAGAAGCTTCCAGTAAAGTCCGAGGATAAAGCGGCAAAACCAGTGAAAAAGCTAAACTGGAGGAGCAATGGACTTAAGATGATTTTTCTTTTTACTTGGGCCAAATTATTGATTGGCTTTGGAGCTGGTCTGGTTATTCCATATTTGAATCTTTATTTTGCAGACCGTTTTTCTGCTCCTAAACCTGAATCATTTCTCTTGGCCAGGCGGCAACAGCTCTTGCTATGATCATAGGCCCTCAGGTTATAAAAAGAGTAGGGGGGGTAAGAGCAGTTGTATTTCTTCAGCTTTCTTCTCTTCCATTTCTTCTGCTAACCGCTTTTGCTCACCATTTATGGATTGCTGCTCTTGGCTTCCTATTTCGACAAGCCCTAATAAATGCGGCGAATCCTATCCAATCCTCTCTAATGATGAAAAAGGTCGATGATTCGGTTAAGGAGCTTGGTAATTCAGTGAACCAGATGGTTTTTAATCTTGACTGGCCGCTGATGGGACCTATTTCTATGGGAGTTGTTTCTGAATATGGGCCCTACTGGGGATATGCTTATGTCTTCTGCATAACAGCCATTCTTTATCTTGTTGGGTCAACCTGTTTTTAGGGGTATGATACGTCCGGGGAAAAAGACAGTTTCCGCTAAAGCAGTATAAAGCAGAGAAAATCCTGTCATATTTCTCGGGAAATGTTTGACAATGCCGAATGACTGAACGGCATTTTCTTTTTTTACAAAAATATAAAATAACTGTCGAAGAAATATTAAAGGGAAATTCATCGCTTTTGAGGAATTAATTTTGCAGGGGTGTTCAAAATGATCAAAGCGCTGCAAAATTTTGTTGAGGAACTTGAGAAGAAAAAATATTTATCAGATTTATATTGGAATAGAAGTTCCGCTCCCGTCCATTTTCAAGTAGAAGATCATAATAAAAGTTTTTCGCTTATGTCCTGTGGGGACAAGATAGTGATAGACAACTTCAGTAATAATTTTTCTGAAGGAACCGTAATATATGGCAGTGCGGAATCCTTTAAGGAACTATTTACAGGCAGAGCAACTTTTAGAGACTTAATAAAAAGAGGGGAACTAAAAGCAAATGCTTCCTTTAGAAGCATGTTAAGGCTTGAATCTATCTTTTTTCTGGCAGTATCCCAAAAGGATAAAAATAAAGATTGACGATTTTTTCAAAATATTATAGTATTTATTTAACTATTCAATAAATACTGACAACTACATAATATTCTTATCAAGAGCGGCGGAGGGACTGGCCCTGCGATGCCCGGCAACCGGTTATTTAACACGGTGCTAAATCCAGCAGAGCATTTTTATGCTTTGGAAGATAAGAAGAGTGCCCTCTCTTCTTATGAAGCGGGGGTTTTGTTCTTTATGTGATGTCAACGGGAGGAGAATTGAAGATGGGTAATGAAAAAAAGGCTTATCGATTTGAAACATTAAGTGTTCACGGAGGACTATCTCCAGATCCTGTGACCGGGGCACGCGCTGTGCCAATTTACCAAAACAATGCTTACCAGTTTAAAAGTACTGATCATGCAGCAGATTTATTTGCTTTAAAGGAGCCTGGATATATTTATACCCGTATTCATAATCCGACAGTTACGGTGTTTGAGGAACGGATTGCATTATTGGAAGGCGGAGTAGGAGCACTGGCGGTTGCTAGTGGGATGGCCGCTATAACACTTGCGATTTTAAATATTGCACAAGCAGGAGATGAGATTGTTTCAGCTTCTACCTTATATGGCGGAACTTATAACTTATTTGCATCAACTCTGCCAAAGTACGGCATTAACGTCAAGTTTGTAAATCCTGAGGATCCGGAGAATTTCCGGGAAGCTATAACCGATAAAACAAAGGCGGTTTTTGCAGAAACAATCGGCAACCCTAGTCTTCGCGTTCTTGATATTGAAAAAGTGGCAAGCATTGCTCATGAAGCAGGAGTTCCTCTTATTGTAGATAATACTTTTGCCACTCCTTATCTTTGCAGACCAATTGAATATGGAGCCGATATTGTGGTTCATTCAGCCACTAAATGGCTGCTTGGGAATGGAACTACGCTGGGAGGGGTTATTGTTGATGGAGGGAAGTTCGACTGGAACTCACCAAAATTCCCTGGATTGACTGAGCCTGATCCAAGCTACCATGACATTGTATATGCTGAAGCGCTTGGGGCAGCAGCCTATATTGTTAAGGCGAGAGTGCAGCTCTTAAGAGACCTCGGACCGGCTCTAAGTCCGCAAAATGCCTTTCAGTTTACACTTGGACTTGAGACACTCCATGTACGTATGAAAGAGCATGTGGCAAACACACAAAAGGTAGTTGACTTCCTAGACAACCATCCTGCAGTTGAGTGGGTATCCTACCCAGGACATTCCAAACACCCTGATAAAGAATTGGCTGAAAAATATTTGCCAAAAGGGGCAGGTTCAGTTGTTGTCTTTGGTATAAAAGGTGGAAGAGAGGCAGGAGCAAAGCTCATTAACTCTATTACTCTCTGGGCTCATGTGGCAAATGTCGGTGATGCAAAGAGTTTAATTATCCACCCAGCAAGTACTACCCACCAGCAGCTTGATGCAGAGGGATTGAAGGCTTCAGGAGTTTCAGAGGATCTTATCCGTTTATCAATAGGAATTGAAAATGCTGAGGACTTGATTGAAGATCTGGAAGCAGCAATTGAGGCAGCTACTGGCCTTGTATCCAAAACTGTAAAATCCTAAGGAATAGAAATTAATGGAAGGGATATTTTGTCGTTTTTTGTTGACACCCCTTCTTTTCCATGTTACGATAGCAAACGTAATTCTTTTAACCTTAAAATTAATTGAATATTAATTCGGATTTACTCTTATCAAGAGAGGTGGAGGGATGTGCCCTATGAAGCCCGGCAACCGTCAATATTTTTATATTGAAATGGTGCCAATTCACACAAAGCATTGCTTTGGGAGATGGGAGAAAGGACTTGTTTATCATGCCTTTCTGCCTGTGCAGAAAGGCATTTTTGCATTTTTTACCGAATTAAGTATCCTATAATTAATTATGATCGTCATTTTTGCAATCTTTTTAGAGTAATAAACTAACATGGAAGAGAAGTAGGTGAGTTGATTGATTTCTATTAAAAATGTCCGAAAGATTTATTCCTCAAGACAAGGAAACGTACACGCCGTTGACAATGTCAACGTTGAAATAAATGAAGGTGAAATTTTTGGCGTAATTGGATATAGCGGTGCTGGTAAAAGTACGTTAATCCGAATGCTGAACGGATTGGAGCTTCCTACCGAAGGATCTGTTACTGTTGCCGGCCGGGTAGTTTCGAAAATTAGGGGTGGAGAGCTCCGTAAAGCCAGACAGGAAATCAGTATGATTTTTCAGCACTTTAACCTTCTCTGGTCGAGGACAGTACGTGAAAATATTTCATTTCCTCTGGAAATTGCAGGTGTGACTAGGAAGGAACGTACTAAAAGGGTTGATGAGCTTATAAAGCTTGTTGGTCTTGAAGGCAGGGAAGATTCCTACCCTTCACAGCTTAGTGGGGGCCAAAAACAAAGAGTAGGCATTGCAAGGGCTCTTGCTAACAATCCAAAGGTTCTTCTTTGCGATGAAGCAACCTCTGCTCTTGACCCGCAAACAACGGATTCGATCCTTGAGCTGCTTGTTGATATTAATAAAAGGCTTGGGTTAACCATTGTACTGATTACACATGAAATGCACGTTATTCGAAAAATTTGCCATAGAGTAGCTGTAATGGAAAATGGCCGTATTGTTGAAATGGGCTCAGTTCTTGAAGTGTTTAAAAACCCTCAGCAGCCTATTACGAAACGCTTTGTTCAGCAGGTAACAGAACCTGAGGAAACAAAAGAAACCGTTGAACAGTTAATTGAACAATATCATTCAGGTGAAATTGTTCAATTAACATTTGTTGGGGGATCAGCTGAACAGCCTGTTATTACAAATCTAATCCGCCATTTTGATGTTACTGTTAATATCCTTCAAGGCAAAATTTCACAAACACAAAGCGGGTCATATGGCACACTCTTTATTCATCTTGATGGGTCAAAGGATGAGATAGCAAAAGCCATTGAATTCATCGGGACACAGCAGGTGGGAGTTGAGGTGATCAGAAATGGATAAGCCGTATTTTCAGGATATAGATTGGCCGGGCATGTGGGCCGCAACGACAGAAACTTTGTATATGACAGCTATTTCAGTAGTAGCAACATTTATTCTGGGACTGCTTCTCGGGTTATTATTATTTCTGACAGGGAAAGATAATCTCTGGGAGAACAAGCCTGTTAATACTATAATTAGTGCTTTTGTAAATATTTTCAGGTCCATTCCTTTCATCATATTAATAGTCCTATTAATACCATTAACCACCATCCTAGTTGGAAGCATGATTGGTGAGAATGCTGCATTGCCTGCTTTGATTGTAGGTGCAGCACCATTCTACGCAAGGATGGTAGAGATTGGCTTAAGAGAAATCGATAAAGGTGTAATTGAAGCAGCTAAATCAATGGGTGCATCAACATCAACCATTATTTTTAAAGTATTACTTCCGGAATCCATGCCTGCACTCGTATCCGGAATCACAGTTACGGCGATTGCCCTTGTTGGTTATACAGCAATGGCAGGCGTTATTGGTGCAGGTGGCCTGGGGAATCTCGCTTACCTAGAAGGATATCAGCGTAGCCAAAATGATGTAACACTGATTGCGACAATCATTATCTTAATAATTGTATTTATTATTCAGTTTTTAGGTGACATCATCACTTCAAAAATAGATAAAAGATAAAGGAGACAGAAAAAAATGAAAAAATGGTTAAGTGTTCTTTTAGCATTATCATTGGCACTTGTTCTTGCAGCATGCGGAACTTCCGGGGATAAAAAAGAAGGCAGTAAAAATGGCAATAAGAAATTAGTAGTAGGTGCTTCAAACGTTCCCCATGCAGTAATTCTTGAAAAAGCTAAACCAATCCTTGCTAAAAAAGGAATCGATTTAGAAATCAAAAAGTTCCAGGACTATGTACTTCCAAACAAAGCGTTACAATCAAAAGAACTTGACGCCAACTACTTCCAGCACATTCCTTATTTAAAAGCTCAAATCAAAGAAAACAATTATGATTTTGTTAGTGCAGGCGGAATCCATATCGAGCCAATCGGTGTTTACTCTAAAAAGTATAAGAAGCTGGAGGATCTGCCAAAAGGTGCTCACTTAATCATGAGCAACTCTGTAGCTGACCATGGCCGTTTGCTTTCATTACTTGAAGCACAAGGATTAATTAAGCTTAAAGAAGGCATTGATAAAACTACTGCAACTGTTAAAGATGTGGTTGAAAATCCTAAAGATCTTAAATTTGATACAAAGTATGAAGCTTCACTTCTTCCTAAGATTTACAACAATGGAGAAGGAGACGCGGTTCTTATCAACTCTAACTACGCTATTGATGCAGGATTAAATCCTTTAAAAGATTCAATTGCTATTGAAGACAAAAACTCTCCTTATGTGAATATCATTGCTGTCCGCAAAGGTGATGAAAACAAAAAAGAAATTAAAGAACTTGTTAACGTTCTTCACTCAAAAGAAATTCAGGACTTCATCCTTAAAGAATACAAAGGGGCAGTTGTTCCTGTATCAGAATAATAAAGTTGGAAAAGCAGGCATCACATGTGCCTGCTTTTTTTAGCTAATCAGAATTTATATCCATAAATTCTGAACACATAAGCAAAACTAAGGCATCCGCCAAAAAAAGGCACGGCGAATGCCAAGTTTTTCTATTGGGAAATTAGTCTCCATTCATAGGATTCTAGATGTATGCTGCTCTGTCTGGCTCCATGCAAGTGATTTTTTAACTTTGAACAGCTACAATGAGTATCTTGCATCGAGATGACCTCTAGGTGAAACTTGGTGCAGCTAGTGTCCATCCCGTTCCTCCCTGCGATAAGTCTGACGAAATTGCTCCTATGCCATAGCATAATCAAGCCTGCTAATGTTCAGCTCGACCCAAAGCTGCTGGTCGTACTTTCGAAGAGGCAATATTCATGCTACTCATAGTAGCTGCTTTGTGAACGGGCGCTTTCGCTTTTCTGGGAATAGTCCTTTCTAAATTTTTGCATACTAATTTTGATAAACTTAAAGTAGGAGTGTGTGAAATGGAACATTTTGAGCCTAGAAACTCAACAGAAGAAGCACTATATGAATACAAAGCAGGACTTGGAACCTTTACACAAAAAATGCCTGAGCTGGCAAGACACTATAATGCTTTTACAGAAGAGTGCTTTAAGGAAGGAACACTTTCTAAAAAAGATAAGCAGCTGATTGCCCTTGGTATAAGCCTGTATTCTCAGGATGAATACTGTATTATTTATCATGTAAAGGGCTGTTTAGATGAAGGAGCATCCGAAGAAGAAATCCTCGAAGCTGTCGGTGTAACTGCTGCATTTGGTGGCGGA
Organism: Neobacillus terrae; assembly: GCF_011393025.1. Lineage (GTDB taxonomy): Bacteria > Bacillota > Bacilli > Bacillales > Cytobacillaceae > Neobacillus_A > Neobacillus_A terrae. The sequence continues at coordinate 43,994 of NZ_JAAOEO010000017.1, forward strand.
GCTGCAATGAGCCAGGCTGTGACACTTGTTCAAGAGGCCATGAATGACTTTAATCAGTTAAAACAATAATTTTTGAATATCTTCCCTATACCAAAAGTTGGCAGCACTTTCTTCCCTATTGGCGTTTTCATTCAATTTCATAGGGTATGAAAATAAAGACCATACTTTTAATAACAGAAGGGAAGCGTTTAAAATTAGTAGTCTTAACCTCAATTACACAGCTGAAATGGAAAAAGCAATGCATACTGCCCACGGAATTGGATATGAGGTGTATTGCCGCAAGCATGATGTCAGAATGGAAGTTGAGCAAAAAAGGGAAAAAGACTATATAAAAAGTCAGCGTATCGTTGCTGATTTAGACAGAAAAGTTCATCTTTAATGATTAATATATATAATAATGAAGAAATACGGAAGCCAGTGGAGACTCACTGGCTTTCTTTTTTACTTAAGGGCCTTGAGACTTGTTGATTCACCTTAGATGCAATGAAGGACAAAGGGATCCGCCACTATGTAGAAATGTACTGCATCTCTCTAAAACCACTTTTGATGAATGTTCTATATAGGGTTCACCCAATGGAGACAGTTTTCCCATACATGAAAGACCTATCTTAGGAAAAAATAGAACATCAAAGCAGTGTGTTACGCACGGAGTAGGCCAGTAACAGCCCCTGTATTTAATACTGTTTAAGAGTTGCTAACACTTTTCATTTGTTATAAGATTGTAATGAGAATAAAATGAGAATAGAAATATGTCATTTTAAGTACAAGCAGAATTTAGGTCCTTAAATTCTGATCTCATAAGGGATGCTAGATTGCGCTGTTTTAACAGCGGTGAGTAAGTTCTTTATGACAAGATATTATATTTTTCGGAGGTATATATATGGCTGGGTCAACTTTAACGATCAAAGATCTTCATGTAGAAATTGATGGGAAAGAAATTTTAAAGGGTGTTAACCTTGAAATAAAAGGCGGAGAAATCCACGCAATTATGGGACCAAATGGAACAGGAAAGTCTACTCTTTCTTCTGCCATTATGGGACACCCAAAATATGTTGTAACAAGCGGAAGCATTACTCTTGATGGCAAGGACGTTCTTGAAATGGAAGTGGATGAGCGTGCACGTGCAGGCCTTTTCCTTGCAATGCAGTATCCAAGTGAAATTAACGGCGTAACAAACGCTGACTTCTTACGTTCAGCTCTAAATAGCCGCCTTGGTGAAGGTAATGAAATTTCCCTTATGAAATTTATCCGTAAGATGGATAAGCAAATGGATTTCCTTGAAATGGACCAGGATATGTCCCAGCGTTATTTAAATGAAGGTTTCTCCGGCGGTGAAAAGAAACGAAATGAAATCCTGCAGTTAATGATGCTTCAACCTAGAATTGCAATCCTTGATGAAATTGACTCCGGTCTGGATATTGACGCCCTTAAGGTAGTTTCTAAGGGTATTAATGAAATGCGCGGCGAAGATTTCGGCTGCTTGGTTATCACACACTATCAGCGTCTTTTAAACTATATTACTCCTGACTTTGTGCATATCATGATGCAGGGCCGAGTTGTTAAGTCTGGCGGACCTGAGCTTGCGCAGCGCCTGGAAGCAGAAGGATATGACTGGATCAAACAAGAACTAGGCATTGAAGATGAAACAGTTGGGCAAGAAGCGTAAGCGTTGAGGAGGATCTGAAATGACAACTGAAACCAAATTGCCATTTGACAAGGAGTATGTTGCTTCTTTCTCAAAGGGAAAAGGCGAACCAGCATGGCTTGGAGACCTGCGTTTAAAAGCAATTGAAAACGCGGAAACTCTTCCGATGCCAAGACCGGATAAGACTAAAATAGATAAATGGAATTTCACACAGTTCAGCAGCCATACAGTTGAAAGCCAGACTTTTAACTCATTGGATGAGCTTGCTCCGGAAGTTAAGGCTTTGATAACAGAAGCAAGCAGTAAAAATTTATATATTCAGCGTAATCAGACTTCTGCTTTTTTATCATTAACAGATGATTTAAAAGGTAAGGGAGTTATCTTTACAGATATTTTAACAGCAGCCCGCGAACATAGCGATCTTTTGCAGAAGTACTTTATGACAGGAGTAAAAGCAGATGAGCATCGTCTGGCTGCTTTACATGCTGCTCTATTAAACGGCGGAACTTTCCTCTATGTTCCAAAAAATGTTGAAATCAGTGAACCAGTTCAAGCGGTTTATGTACATGATAATGCGGAAGCGACATTATTTAATCACGTGATTGTAGTTGCAGAAGATAACAGCTCTGTTACTTATGTGGAAAATTACATTTCTACCGTTGATTCATCTGATGCCATTTTTAACATAGTGACAGAGGTTTTTGCTAATTCCAATGCAAGAGTTCAATACGGTGCGGTTGACAACCTGGCAAAAGGTATCACTACCTATGTAAACCGACGTGGAGTTGTCGGCAGAGATGCAAGAATTGAATGGGCTCTTGGGTTGATGAATGACGGAAATACTATATCTGAGAATACAACAAACCTTGTAGGCGATGGATCCTTTACTGATACTAAAACCGTAGTAGTTGGAAGTGGCGAGCAAACTCAAAACTTCACTACCAAAGTTGTTCACTTTGGAAGAAATTCTGAAGGGTTTATCCTGAAGCATGGTGTTATGAAGGACAGTGCCTCTGCTATATTTAATGGTATTGGGAAGATTGAGCATGGCGCAAGCAAAGCGAATGCTGAGCAGGAGTCACGCGTTTTAATGCTTAGTGAAAAAGCACGTGGGGATGCGAATCCTATCCTGTTAATTGATGAGGATGACGTAACAGCGGGCCACGCTGCTTCAGTCGGACGTGTAGATCCAGTACAGCTTTATTACTTAATGAGCCGCGGAATCCCTCAAAAAGAAGCAGAACGCCTGGTTATTCACGGGTTCCTTGCACCAGTTGTAAATCAGCTTCCAATTGAAGGGGTTAAAAATCAGCTTACGGAAGTAATTGAAAGGAAAGTGCGCTAATGAATATCGAGGATATTCGTAAACATTTTCCCATCTTAGACCAGGAAGTCAATGGAAGGCCGCTTGTTTATCTTGACAGTGCTGCTACTTCACAGAAACCTGTTCAAGTAATCGAAACGATAGATCAATACTATCGCGGCTATAATTCGAATGTTCACCGCGGAGTCCATACCTTGGGAACAAGAGCAACTGATGCTTATGAAGGAGCCCGGGAAAAGGTCCGCAAATTCATAAATGCAAAATCAATCCAGGAAGTGATTTTTACAAGAGGAACAACAACCGCCCTCAATACGGTGGCTGCAAGCTATGCTGCAGATAACCTAAAAGAAGGCGATGAGATTGTTATTTCTCTGATGGAGCATCACAGCAATATCATTCCTTGGCAGCAGGTGGCCCGCAAGACTGGCGCTACTCTTAAGTATTTGGAGCTCCAGGAAGATGGCACCCTGTCTTTGGATAATGTTCGTGAAACCATAACTTCTAATACAAAACTAGTATCTGTTACTTATGTTTCTAATGTACTGGGTGTTATTAACCCAATTAAAGAAATAGCAAGAATTGCACATGAAAACGGAGCAGTAATGGTGGTGGACGGGGCACAGGCTGCTCCGCATATCAAAGTTGATGTTCAGGATCTTGACTGTGACTTCTTTGCCTTTTCAGGACATAAAATGTGCGGTCCAACCGGAATTGGTGTCCTTTATGGTAAAAAAGACTTGCTTGAAAAAATGGAGCCAATCGAATTTGGCGGAGAAATGATTGATTTTGTACACCTCTATGAATCGACATGGAAAGAGCTTCCATGGAAATTTGAAGGCGGCACACCAATTATTGCAGGTGCAATTGGTCTTGGAGCTGCTATTGATTTCCTTCAGCAGGTGGGCCTTGAGAAAATTGAAGCTCATGAACATAAGCTAGCAGCATATGCTATGGAAAAAATGTCTGGAATTGAAGGTATAAAGATTTACGGACCGAAGGAAGCAGGAAAGCGGGCTGGCGTAATAACCTTTAACCTGGACGATGTTCACCCGCACGATGTTGCAACTGTTTTGGATGCTGAAGGAATCGCAGTGCGTGCCGGCCATCATTGTGCTCAGCCGCTTATGCGCTGGCTTGAAGCAACTGCAACTGCACGTGCCAGCTTTTACCTGTACAATACAGAAGAAGATGTTGATAAGCTGGTAGAGGGGCTTGTCAAAACAAAGGAGTATTTCAGCAATGTCTTCTAACAATAATTTAGATACTCTTTATCGCCAGGTAATTATGGACCATTATAAAAACCCACGAAATAAGGGTGTTTTGGAGGATGGCAGCCTAACAGTCAATATGAATAATCCTACATGCGGCGACCGTATACAGCTCACCATGAAAGTGGAAGATGGAACTGTCGCAGATGCAAGGTTTGAGGGAGAAGGCTGCTCCATTTCGATGTCATCTGCTTCCATGATGACTCAAGCTATTAAAGGAAAAAAAGTCGAAGATGCAGTTAAGCTTTCGAAAATTTTTTCCGACATGATGCTGGGAAAAGACTACGACGACACAATGGATTTAGGTGACATTGAAGCCCTTCAGGGAGTTTCCAAGTTTCCGGCCCGAATTAAATGTGCTACTCTAGCATGGAAGGCTATGGAAAAGGGATTCCAGGGAGAAGGGGAATAATAAAAGGATGCGTTACACCGAGCCATTTTTTATTTGGCTCCAGCGCAGGGCGCTTACGCATTTCTTAATAAGGAGGAGTAACGAAGATGGCAAAAAAGATGCCTGAAATAGGTGATTATAAATACGGTTTTGCCGATAAAGACGTTTCCATATTCCGTTCAAAACGCGGTTTAACAGCTGATATAGTAAAAGAAATTTCTAAGTTGAAGAACGAACCACAATGGATGTTAGACTTCCGTTTGAAGTCGCTTGAGCATTTTTACAAAATGCCAATGCCACAATGGGGCGGCGATTTGAATGCATTAAACTTTGATGAAATTACGTATTATGTAAAACCATCGGAGAAATCTGAGAAGTCATGGGATGAAGTACCTGAAGAAATCAAGGCTACTTTTGATAAACTAGGAATTCCTGAAGCAGAGCAAAAGTACCTTGCTGGGGTATCTGCACAGTATGAATCTGAAGTTGTTTATCACAATATGAAGGTAGAACTTGAAGATTTAGGAATCGTCTTTAAAGATACCGATTCCGCTTTAAGAGAAAATGAAGATATTTTCCGTGAACACTTTGGAAAAACAATTCCGCCAACAGACAACAAGTTTGCTGCACTTAACTCTGCCGTATGGTCAGGGGGCTCATTTATCTATGTACCACCAGGTGTAAAAGTGGATACTCCTTTACAGGCTTACTTCCGCATTAACTCTGAAAACATGGGTCAATTTGAACGTACCTTAATCATTGTAGATGAAGGTGCACACGTGCATTACGTTGAGGGTTGTACTGCCCCAGTCTATACAACTAACTCCCTGCACAGTGCAGTGGTTGAGATTGTTATTAAAAAAGATGCTTATTGTCGTTATACAACAATCCAAAACTGGGCGAATAACGTGTTTAACCTGGTTACAAAACGTGCTGTCTGCGAAGCAAATGCAACAATGGAATGGATTGACGGTAACATCGGTTCGAAACTTACTATGAAGTATCCTGCTGTTATTTTAAAAGGCGAGGGTGCACGCGGCATGACATTGTCCATCGCGATTGCTGGAAAAGGACAGCACCAGGATGCAGGTGCAAAAATGATTCACCTGGCTCCGAATACTTCATCTACAATTGTTTCCAAGTCAATTTCTAAGCATGGTGGTAAGGTTACTTATCGTGGAGTCGTTCACTTCGGCCGTAAAGCTGACGGTGCCCGTGCTAACATTGAGTGTGACACACTCATTATGGATAATCAGTCAACATCTGATACAGTTCCATACAATGAAATTCTGAACGACAATATTTCATTGGAACACGAAGCTAAGGTATCAAAGGTTTCTGAAGAACAGCTTTTCTATCTGATGAGCCGTGGTATTTCACAACAAGAAGCTACTGAAATGATCGTAATGGGCTTCATCGAGCCATTCACAAAAGAACTTCCAATGGAATATGCAGTTGAAATGAACCGCCTGATTAAGTTCGAAATGGAAGGTTCTATCGGATAATATTATTCAACCTAACCGCCCGCCGCTACGGCAGGCGGTTTTTTTATTTGAAAAGACTTCCTATTTTAGTAAGAAAAGGTAGAAGTTTTGGGGAAAGGAGTAGGAGATTGCCACAAAGAGGTAGAAGTTTTGGAAAAAGGAGTAGAAGACTTCTTCAAAGAGGCAGAAGCTGGGGGAATTGAAAGAAGTTCTTTTTCAAAAAGGAAAAACATAAGCGGAAGGCAATGATATGTTATGAATTTTGTTGTTTAAGTCTTAAAGTTTTACTCCGTCTATTAAAGGGGAAATGGAGAAATACGACAAAGTGTGCGTTTTCATAAGGCTATGTTAAAATTTATTTTGGGGGTGGGGTTAATGATATATATCGGAGTAACCGGGTGGGGAGATCATGAGAGCCTTTATCGAAAAGGTATCCCGCCGCGAGATAAATTAAAAGAATATGCAGGTTATTTTCCAACGGTAGAAGTGGATGCATCTTTTTATGCTGTTCAGCCGAAAAAGAATGCACAAAGATGGGTTGACGAGACTCCTGATGCATTTCAGTTTATCGTAAAAGCCTATCAGGGTATGACAGGGCATGAGCGGGGAGCCATCCCCTTCGAAAGCAAGGAGCAAATGTTTGAAGCGTTTATTGATTCCTTGGAGCCTTATCAAACTGCTGGAAAACTCGCGATGGTTCTTTTTCAGTTTCCGCCATGGTTTGATTGCCAAAAGGAAAATGTTGATTATTTAAGATGGTGCAGGCAGCAAATGGGAAGTATACCTTGTGCGCTTGAATTCAGGAATCAAACATGGTTTTCTCCTGATCTTCGCGAAAAGACACTTGCTTTTATGAAGGAAGAAGATTGGATTCATGTTGTGTGTGACGAGCCTCAGACAGGGGAAGGGTCGGTCCCGATTGTTTTAGAAACCATAAGCCCTCAAAACGTACTTGTGCGCTTTCATGGCCGTAATCTCCATGGATGGCAGCAGAAAAATGCATCAAACTGGCGCGAAGTTCGTTACTTGTACCGATATAATCAACAGGAACTGGAAGAATGGGCAGAATACATTAAAAATCTTCAAAAACAATCGGAGAAAGTATATGTCTTATTTAATAACAACTCCGGCGGAGATGCTGCAGATAATGCCAGGCAAATGATCAGCCTGTTAAATATTGAATATGAAAATCTTGCTCCCAGACAGCTTGATTTATTTTAACTTGGAAGAAGGATAATATATGGAATGGGTTTTACTGGTTTTGCTGGGAATGGCAGCGAGCTCTCTCGGTTCATTGATTGGCCTTGGAGGAGGCATCATTGTTGTGCCGGCGCTGCTATACTTAGGCACTCTTCATGGATTTGATCATATAACACCACAGGTGGCTGTGGGGACCTCTTTATTCACGATGATTTTCACAGGACTATCATCTACCTTATCATATATGAAACATAAAACGGTAGATTATAAAAGCGGCTTGCTTTTCCTAATTGGAAGCGGTCCGGGAAGCATTCTTGGAGCCTGGGTTACAGAAAGTCTGAATCTTAAATCCTTTAATATTTTTTTCGGCCTTTTTATTATTCTTGTCTCAATTATCCTAACCTTAAAGAATAAATTAAAACCGATTCCTTATCGTAAGGATAAAGGAATTGTAAGAACATTTACCGATAATACTGGCACAACCTTTGAATATGGTTTTAATCCTATTGCAGGCATTCTTATTTCATTTGTGGTAGGTTTTCTTTCCGGGATTTTTGGAGTAGGCGGAGGCTCGTTAATGGTGCCTGCTATGATTTTAATTTTCTTTTTCCCGCCTCATGTGGCAGTAGCTACCTCCATGTTTATGATATTTCCGTCTTCAGTCCTCAGCTCCATTACCCATGTTGCATTAGGAAATGTGAACTGGTTATATGCTTTCGCTTTAATTCCCGGTGCATGGATGGGAGCAAAGGTCGGTGTTTATCTGAATACAAGACTTAAGAGCAAAACAATTGTAATTCTCCTAAGAACCATATTGGTTATTGTGGGAGTAAGGCTTATTTATCAAGGGTTTTTTGGTTAACATATAAGAAATTAGAGGATGAGGGCAAAAATGGAAAATATTCATATCTACCATACAAATGATTTACATAGCCATTTTGATCACTGGCCCCGAATCCGGCATTTGCTTCAGGAACGCCAAAGGTGGCATAAAGAGGCCGGTGATGAAGTTTTTTTATTCGATATAGGTGACCATATGGATAGATGGCACCCTTTTACCGAAGGAACGCATGGCAAAGGGAACACCCAGTTATTAAACCAGGCTGGTTACACAGCGGTAACGATTGGGAACAACGAGGGTATAACCCTTCCTCATGAAGACCTGGATAGTGTTTACCAGGATGCTCAATTTGATGTCTTGCTCGGAAACCTGTTTTATAAGAATGGGGAACGTCCCGGCTGGGCAAAACCGTATACAATCTACACAACAAAAAAAGGCACTCGGATTGGTGTCTTCGGTTTAACTGTGTACTTCAACCTTTTTTATGACTTGCTTGGCTGGAAGCTGGAGGAGCCTCTACAGGAATTGCAGAACATCTTACCTGAATTAAAAGAAAAAGCAGATATCATTATCTTTCTCTCTCATCTCGGTTTACACGAGGATGAAAGAATTGCCGCAGATTATCCTGATATTGATATTATCCTCGGAGGGCATACACACCATATTCTCCATGAAGGAAAAATGGTGAATGAAACCCTTCTATGCGGGGCTGGAAAGCATGGTGCCTTTGTTGGACATGTTGAGCTTAATGTAAGCTCAATTGGCCTGACAGCAAATAAAAAGGCTATATTATACGATGTGAATGAAATAGAGGCGCCAGTAGGAGAAACTGAGGAGGCAAGTAATCTTTTTGAAAACGGAAAGCACCTCCTGGGTGAAAAAATTGTCACTCTGGAGCAGCCTCTTAAAAGCGAGTACTTTAAACCTTCGCAACTTCCGCAGCTGCTTTGTGAGGCATTAAGAGAGTGGTGCGATGCTGATTGTGCCTTTTTAAATGCAGGGCTTTTGCTCGGTCCAATTTCGGGTGATGTAACAAAATATGATTTGCTGACTGTTTGTCCTCACCCAATTAATCCTTGTGTAGTTGAATTACCCGGAAATGAACTTAGGGAAATTCTTTTACAGACAAGGGATGAGGAGTGGCCTCATATGCAAATCAAAGGGCTTGGCTTCCGTGGGAAGGTAATGGGTAATATGGTTTATGATCAGATAGAATTTATTGATGAACTGCAAGAAATTCGGATAAAAGGAAGGAATTTGAAACCTAATACTATTTACAAGCTTGCTATACCTGATATGTTTACTTTCGGGAGGTTTTTCCCAGTGATACAACGGTCAGCTCATAAAAGGTATTTCATGCCCGAGTTCCTCCGAGATCTCCTTGCATGGAAACTGACAAAATAGACAAATTCACCTTTTCCTGTCCGTAACATAAAGTGTTATGGATAGGGAAGGAGTGAGAGTATGATTGACCTGTTTCCTGTTGACATAAAAGGCAATACTTTTTTTGCTGTTATGGTAAAGCTTCCAAAAACCACTCTGCTGTCTGTATCCAATGATAAGGGCTATATTATGTGTGGTGCTCTTGATGTTGGATTATTAAATACTAAATTACATGACCGGGGAATCATTGCAGGTCGTGCGGTTGGGGTAAAAACGATTCAGGAACTTCTTGATGCACCGCTGGAATCGGTAACTTATGAGGCTGAAAAGCTCGGAATTTTGCCAGGGATGTTTGGAAAAGAAGCTTTATTAAAAATGATATAATGCCTGCCATCGCGGTGGGCTTTTTGTGTTTTTAAGAAAACATAGTGCCTCAATGTTGCCTTCCTGATAGAAAGGGGATTCATTTGCAGTGGTCAGATGGACATTAATAATGACTTTCCGGGCTTGCAGCCGGCCAGAGCTTTAGCCTGGATGAACGATTTTTTCTCGTGCAGCGGCCTGCCTTTGTTGTTCATCCTCTTAATGAAAGTCACTTTCATCATAAATTGGTAAATTTAAATTTTTCATTACTTAGTTCCCGGAGGCCAGACTAATACCGTCCTGTAACCTTTCACTATTGGGTAATTTCATTTTCACTAAAAAAATCATAAAAGTGGGACATAAGATAGTTGAAAGTATTAAAAGGATTAGATAATAATAGAAATAGAGGAATTTGTCGAACTTTGTACCTAAATCTGTTACCTCTCCAAACGGCTGGAACTCCTCAGCCGATTCGGATTTATTTTGAGATGGGAGTTTACTATGAGATTAGTCGCCACCAGCTCCGTTCCTAAAGGGGCAATACTTGGCAAGGCCATATATAATGACCGTGGAAAGATTCTCTTGAACGAGGGGGTCAAACTGGAGGACAAGCTTTTAAGCCGTCTCGAGGGAATGGGCATCTGTTATATTTATGTAAAGGATAAAAAGACTGATGATATTAAACTAAAGGACCCTATTCCTGTTAAAGCCAGAAGAAAGGCTATGACTACGATAGAATCCAATTTCGTTAAGATTCAAAAGGATACGTACGTTTCCGGTTCCTTAGTGATAGAAAAAGCTTCGGGGGATTTTAAATCCTTAATAAAATATCTCCTTTCAGAAATAAAAGGAAATCAAGATCTGCTCGTACTGCTGTCTGATGTTTTTACTTACGACCATTATATCTTTACTCATTCCTTGAACGTTACCATGTATACCCTGGCAATCGGACTTGAAATGAAATTAACATCAAAAGAGCTTGAAATATTGGGGTTGGGAGCAATTTTGCATGATGTTGGCAAAATGAAAGTGCCTGAGCAGATTCTCCTGAAACCCGGGCGGTTAACTGAAGAGGAATATGAAGAAATTAAGAAACATGCGGAGGATGGATTTAACATTCTGCGACGCATCCCGACAGTTCCTCTTTTAGCAGCACACTGTGCTTTTCAGCACCATGAGAGGCTTGATGGGTCGGGTTATCCCCGCGGGATTACGGGAGATGATATTCACGATTATGGAAAAATCCTTGCGGTGGCTGATGTATTCGATGCGATCACATCCAACAGGGTTTACAGAAAAGCAATGCTGCCCCATGAGGCTCTGGAAATTTTATACGCCGGATCTGGAACTCTTTATGATACAAAAGTGGTCGATGCTTTTAGAAGAGCAGTCGTAATTTACCCTGTGGGAATTACTGTAGTGCTTTCAGATGGACGTAAGGGAGTTGTAAGCAGGCAAAATAAGGGATTGAGTGACCGTCCGGTTGTAAGGGTCCTCGAGGAAAAGGGAGAAGAAATCAAGCCTTATGAACTTGATTTAAAAAAAGAGCTGCATATCATTATTTCTGAATGCGACACCACCTTTAAAAAGAACTAATTCAATTTTAATAACTTTTAGAGCTAGTTCCCCTTTTACAAGCATACAATTAGCTTGTAAAGGGGGTTTTTTTGTGAAGCTGCGCATCAGGTCTTTCCGTAGAGGCCCTTTGCCTTATAGATATGTATTTTTATTAACTTTTATTTTTTTCATTTTTTCTACAGCAGCCGGGATGTGGATTGTCAATAAAGGAATTACCCCCACTCTCATGAGCTATGCGGAATCTCAGACAAGAAAAATTGCCTCTATGGTTATAACAAAGGCTGTTATTAAGAAGACCGTTAACGTAAAAGATATCAATGAAATTATGGAAGAAATTCCGGGGAAAAACGGCAAGGCTTCGAGTTACAATATGAAAACAGACATCATTAACAGAGCTCTGGCAGAAACGACTCTGGAAGTTGAAAAGAATATAAAGATGGCAGAAAAGGGTGATCTTGCTGCACTCGAACAACTGTCAGATGTAAGAATTGAAACGGATAAGCCAAAGGATTTGGAGGGTATTATTTGGTATGTTCCCTTAGGCCAGGCCTCAAATATTACTTTGTTAGGTAACCTGGGACCTAAAATTCCAGTTCGTTTTAACGCGATTGGAAACGTCCGTCCTGATGTTAAAACCACTGTAAAACCAATGGGGATTAATAATACTTGGATTGAAATTTCCATTCACTTGGATGTCTCTATTCAAATTATTACTCCTTTTGCCACAAAAATTACCAAGCTGAAACAAAACATACCGGTAGCAGCCGGATTGATACAAGGGGATGTTCCTCAGTTTTACAATGGCGGAGGAGGTTCATCGCCTTCTCTGGAACTCCCAGTACCTGGACATTAAAAAGTGGAAAGGACTGTCCGTCAGGGGCAGTCCTTTTCATGCCGGATTACTTATTTTTTCTCGCCTTTAATTTTTCGGTTCTCTCCCACATTCTTAAATGTGGATATGGATCAAAGGACCATTCAGAGTAACCGTTGTCCTTGTACATGCCGTAATGCAAATGAGGCGGGAACTTTCCTGAGGTCCCAGGAGGCCCGTAGCCTGTGCTTCCTACCCCGCCTATCAAGGTGCCGGGTTCTACAATCTGGCCTACTTTAAGATCTTTGGCAAAGCCGCTAAGATGGGCAAAATAATGATAGGTATTGTTAATATCACGAATCCCTACTCTCCAGCCACCAAATTTATTCCAGCCCTTCATTTCAACAATTCCATACTTTGTTGCCCGGACTGGTACACCGTAATGGGAGAAAATATCCGTTCCTTCATGTATTCTTCTCCCGCCCCAGCCTCGTGCATCTCCCCATGTATTGTTATAACTATGGTTGCTCCGTATAGGAACAGGAAAGGCGGAATCCTCTAAATCAATCCTTCCAAAGTGCCTGTAGATCTTTGCTTTGTCCGCAATAATGCCCACTGTTTTATCACGTTTATAATAATCCCATAGAGCAATTTTAATATTCTCCTGGTCAATTCCATAGGAGAGAAGATAAACAGCAAAGGAATAGAGAACATCTTCATCATCATTGATGCTTGCTTTTCTATCTCCGTTCCCATCAACCCCAGCGCCATTAAAAAAGGAGATGGACGCTGGATTGGTATCTGAAGGATGGGGATTTGCTATCCCTGCCCATTCTTCCGGCCGGAAATAGATGCCGGTTAATCCCTGTGGTTTTGGCAAGTCTCTGCGAACCTGGCGGATGTTCCGCTCATATTGATCGATAGCGGCCAAGTAGTACCAGGGGATTTGAGTTACAGCTTCTACTTTTTTATACAGAGCCATTCTTTTCTGATAAACATCTTCTTCTTCGGCATGTGCAGATTGGAAGGGTAAAAATATAAATACGAATACTGTTCCTAATATCAAAAGCGCCCGCACAGGAATCCTCCCTTCGGATAATATACAAAATTAGTTTGCAAAAGAAGCGTGAGATTTATTATGGTTAATAAATGGTAAAGATAAACTCCTGGCTTGTCCTGCCTGTTTTAGTATGATAAAGTGACAGTTGAAGACACTCATTCTTGTGCATTGGAATTTTTCAGATTAAATGAGGTGGAAAATATGAACACCAAAGGTGAACACTTGCGTAAACCGGAATGGTTAAAGATAAAACTTAATACGAACGAAAGTTACACTGGCTTGAAAAAGATGATGAGGGAAAAGCAGCTTCATACCGTTTGTGAAGAAGCCAGATGCCCAAATATTCATGAATGCTGGGCGGTAAGAAGAACTGCGACTTTTATGATTCTAGGTGATGTATGTACACGTGCATGCCGCTTTTGTGCTGTGAAAACGGGACTTCCTACTGAATTGGATTTACAGGAGCCTGAAAGAGTTGCTGATTCAGTCACGCTCATGAATTTAAAGCATGTGGTTGTTACAGCAGTTGCAAGGGATGATTTAAAGGATGGGGGAGCAGCCGTTTTTGCTGAGACAGTTCGGGCTATTCGCCGTAAAAATCCTTTTACTAGCATCGAAGTACTTCCTTCTGATATGGGGGGTAAAGAAAAAAATTTACAGGTTCTTATGGATGCAAAACCAGATATTCTGAACCATAACATAGAAACTGTCCGCAGGCTTACACCAAGAGTTAGAGCGCGTGCTACATATGAACGTTCACTTGAATTTTTGCGCAGAGCGAAAGAAATGCAGCCTACTATTCCAACGAAATCAAGCCTCATGATTGGAATAGGCGAAACCAAAGAAGAGATTTTGGAAACGATGGATGATCTTCGTACTAATAACGTGGATATTATGACCATTGGCCAATATCTTCAGCCAACTAAAAAGCATTTGAACGTTATTAAATATTACAGCCCTGCTGAGTTTGAAGAACTGAAGGAAATTGCTTTAAGCAAAGGATTTAGCCATTGTGAGGCAGGTCCGCTTGTCCGTTCTTCATACCATGCGGATGAACAGGTTAATGCTGCTGCCAAGCATAAAAATGCTCTTGCAGAGATTGAAGCACAAGAAGCATAAGGTGAAACACCAAAAAGAGTTCAGCTGAATTTTCAGCTGAACTCTTTATCGTTATTTACCCATATTATTATCCGATTTTCCTGTGTTATTACCGGATTTCTCCATGTGATCATCGGGAGTTTCGCCATTGGCATTTTCACTTGCATTCATTGGTGCTCCCTGTGGTGACTTTTTCATTTCTTTAATTAAATTATCCACAAGATGGCGTGATCCCCTGCTGGTGGAATCCAGGTGTGATAAATTCTCTACTTCCCGGAACATCCTTTTGTTATCACTTACATAGACGTGATAATAACGGGGAACCACTGACATCGCCGTTCTTTTTACCATATCCGCTGTCCGGTTTCTGTTTTGGGCATCCGTATCGTATGCAATTAGGACTTCCTGGTCGGTTACCAAAGTGGCAATATCATTTATATTTGGCAGGTCAGTTCCAAGACTGCTGATAACATGGGCCAACTGTTCCCTATTCATGGCAATAGGGCGTCCATTTGAGTGCGCATCTCCCATAACGGGGCTTTTTTGGTGCCTCACATATCCAAAATCATTACTCATATTTCTAACGCCTTGTGTTTGTTTTTCGTTATAAAGTTCATTGCGTTTATTATTAACATTTATGGAATGCCCGCTTTCCTCGTAAACATCCTTATGGGAAGCGTCATTAGAGCAGCCAACAGTGCCAAGCAGACAGGCAATTCCCAGTACTGACAAGGTTTTTTTCAATATTTACACCTCCTGTTATTAGGATTGCCAATGACTGTGTTTTTTTCACTTAGAAATTGATGGGGAATCGGTTATAATGAGTATAAGGTAGCTGGAAAATAGAGGTGAGACAATGATTTCGATCAATAATACTTTTTATGAGGTTATAGAGGATTATCGAAACGCTTTTAATGAAGATGCATTTATAGGGCGGTTTAGTGATATTTTAGCGCGGTATGATTATATTGTAGGGGATTGGGGCTATGGTCAGCTCCGCCTCAGAGGGTTCTTTGATGACCAAAATCAAAAGGCCTCCTTTGATACAAAAATCAGCACATTAAGTGAGTACCTTTATGAGTACTGTAATTTCGGCTGTGCTTATTTTGTAATTAAAAAAGTAAAAAGTTAAAAAGGGGCCGGTACTTTTTGTACCGGCCTTTTTATGACTTATGGAGAATAGGGTGGCTGATCATCACTGTTAGGGTCATCATGAGTTGGATGAGCACCAGGCATTTGTCTTGGATTATTCTGATGAAGAGATTTGTTTTCATAATTAAAGGGAGTATAATAACGCTGCCCTTCCTCCCAGGGAGTGCTTTTATTTTCAACAGGTTCATTTTCTCTAATTGGAGAACCATAAGGCCCTTCAGGCAGAGTTTCTGCAGTAAGGTAGTCTCTTTGTTTTTCCACATTTGAAAAATCACTATATTTTTCCGCATCTTTTTTTGACATGCTTTCACTCCCATTAGAGCCAATTTTCTTAGCTAATCAGAATTAATATCGATAAATTCTGAACGAATAAGCGCAACTACGGCTCAGCCCTCACCTAAGGGCTCGGCAATCGCCGAGTTTTCTTTATATTATGGTCATTTGAAAGTGAAACATGCTTTTAGCCGCAAAAATTATACAACCTCTGTTAAAAACGAACGCAGCTCTTCAGCTTCAGATTCTGTTAGCTGGAAAGCATACTCCAAATAACCTTCTTCCTGAAGGTCATCCTGCCCAATAATCGCAAATCGGTTTCCCTGCATATCGAGTACGAGGCTTTTTCCATAATGGCGGCCAGTTTGAATAATGGCAAGATCATAACGTTTATCTTCACCCAAAAAGCTCACAAAACGTGTATTTGCAGATTCCTTATCATCGTATAAAAAGAAATGGTCTGTCATAGTTTTTCTCCTTTAAAAATTGTTAGGAATTTAACTTTTCTCAATATTTTAATCACATTTAATCTTATCAGATTTTCAATGGAAATGTCAGTCCTCCGTAAAAGTGTTATTTTGAAAAAATTTCTTTTTAAGGAAAATTGAGATAAAGAATGTGGTACAATAGTCTCATGTAATGGATATCGACTTCTGAGAGGAATGAAACCGAATGGTCCGCCGTTATGTCGAAAAAGCGAAAAGGATATTAAAATGGGGGAAACTCTTTATGCCTTATTCGGCCATGCGTTTTTATCCTCCTCAATTTATTGTGAGAAATCCTGTTGCTGAAGGAGTAAAAAATGCCTTTAACAATGGCTGCGAGGTGGCAGTGATTGTATTTAATATTAAAGATATTAAAGAACTGGCTGATATGCTCGGCCAATTTCAATTCCAGGGTTACATCAAAAGAGTAAAAAAGTTCTTTCGGAATATAATTGAGGAAGCAATCGACATTAACGATATTATCACCCTTCATGATTTTTATGGTGATGGGTTAACATTATCAATAAGAGTGAATCCCGAGCATCATTCAATTTCTGAAATAGACCTTTTGATAAAAAGAATTTCCCGTGAGGCAGAACGTTTCCTTCTAATTGAATATCCAATGGTTCCTACCGTTTTTCAAACGGGGTATATGTTTGTTGAGAAAAAACATTATTCTGTTCAGGAAGCAGTACTTAAGGCACAGCAGCAGGCCATTGCTATGGCTGAAAAGCGTATTGATACAGAGTTCAATGAAATGCTGTTTACAATGACAAGAATTGTTTCCCAAAAGGATATCCGCCTTCTCGCACAGCCTATTATTGATGTGGCAACAAATAAGGTCAGGGCGTGGGAGATGCTGACTAGGGGTCCAAAGGGAACAGTCCTTGAAAATCCGCTTTCTCTTTTTTCAATTGCAAGGCAGACTGGCCTTCTTTATGATCTGGAGATGATTGTTCTCGAAAAAGCTCTTCAGCAGGTAAGGGATTTAAGCTGCAAACAAGATATATTCCTCAATTGTACGCCGCTTACCATCGGAAATATGCGTTTTATACGTGATATTAAAAAATTAATGATAAAATATAAGAAAATATCCCCTAAACAGATTACTTTTGAGATTACCGAACGCGACTCCATCGAGGGAATCAAAGATTTTAATTATAATATTAAAGTTTTAAGGCTAATGGGGTTCCGGCTTGCCGTTGACGATACAGGGGCGGGATATGCCAGTCTTAATACAATTAGTGAAATTATGCCGGATATTATAAAAATTGATCGCTCAGTCATCCAGAACATCGACAAAAATTCAGTTAAGGAATCGATGCTGAAAGGGCTTCTGCTTGTGGCAAGAGAGGCTGGTTCTTTGGTTGTGGCAGAAGGAATTGAGAATGAATCCGAAGCATCCGTATTGTCCCGTAATAATGTGGATTTGGCCCAGGGGTATTTTTATGCAAGGCCTGCCGCGCTGGCAAAATCTATGGCTACCTAGAAATGACAAAGGAAGTGGATGTATGTATTTTGTGGACCGCAATAAAATTGAAGAGATTTTATCGTACCTGGAAGAATTGATTCGTACATTCTCCGAAGTGAAGAATTGGGAAGGCCGATTGGAAAAAGCAGCTCTTGAAAGACTCACCCAGATGATGATTGAATCTATTTTGGATGTTGGGAATTTGATGATTGACGGATTTATCATGAGGGATCCAGGAAGCTATGAGGATATCATTGATATCCTAATGGATGAAAAAGTGGTTTCTGAGGAAATAGGCTGCAGCCTCAAAACGCTTATTTTATTCAGAAAGATCCTTGTTCAATCCTATACTGAAATTAGTCACAACGACCTGGCTGATCAATTTTCCAAAAGGATTCAGGATATTCATGCTTTTGCGGATCACGTAAGAAAGTATCTGATTGAGGAACTGGGTCCAGTTTCGGCATTTAAAAATTAGGAAAGAGACCTTGGGGTCTTTTTTTCATTGTCGAGGAGGCTTCCGGACTGCCCGCGGAAAGCGAGAGCCGGGAGCGGAAATCAACAGGCAAGATTAACAAGGCCTTTTCATTTAATATTATTTAGGATAGGGTAAGATACTCTTTAGGAGGGATAAGGATGAAAAAATATAAAGGATATCTAATCGACCTGGATGGGACTATGTATAAAGGTACAGAGAGAATTGAAGCAGCTTCAGACTTTGTAAAAAAACTAAAGGAAAAGGGAATTCCTTATTTATTTGTTACAAATAATTCCTCCAGAACTCCAAAACAAGTAGCTGAAAAGCTGAAGGGCTTTGACATACCTGCTGAAGTGGAACAGGTTTTTACTACAAGCCAGGCTACGGCCAATTACATATATGGAAGAAAACAAGATGCAAGTGTATATGTCATTGGAGAAGAGGGGATTCGGACTGCCTTAGAGGAAAAGGGTTTCCGATTTGCTGGTGAGGATGCTGATTTTGTCGTGGTTGGCATCGATCGCTCCATTAATTATGAAAAGCTGACTATTGGCTGTCTGGCAGTACGCAATGGCGCAATCTTTGTCTCCACAAACGCGGATATTGCACTTCCAACGGAAAGAGGATTAGTGCCGGGGAATGGATCGCTGACTTCCGTAATAACAGTTTCTACGCAGACTCAGCCTATCTTTATCGGAAAACCCGAGGCTGTTATCATGGAACAGGCATTAAAGGTACTTGGAACCCCGAAGGACGAAACATTAATGGTTGGGGATTACTATGACACTGACATTCTAGCTGGAATCAATGCAGGAATGGATACATTGCTTGTTCATACCGGTGTGACCACTAAGGAACTGTTAAAAGGATATGGCACCCAGCCAACCTATGCAATTGATTCACTTGACCACTGGGAACCATAAAAAACAAAAGCCGGGGAATATGCCCGGCTTTTTGGATTTATAATACTGTGCAAAAGTTCCTTTAGTATTCGCTGATGTTGAGCTTCGTAAAGCTAATTTATAAGTGTTCCTTAAGTAGTAAAACAGGCTTTGCTTTATAGTTTCTATTCCACGTGTGCTGCACGGTGGGCCAGTCTGCTGGAAGCAGCGGCTGCAATCGCACCGACAATATCGTCAAGGAAGGTGTGGCATTCTCCCGTTGATTTGTCATTTAAGCGCCGTAAAATACCAGGTTTTTGTTTATCAATGTAACCATAATTGGTAAAACCAATCGAACCATATACGTTTACAATCGAAAAAGCTAGCACTTCATCGACCCCATAAAGACTTTCATCGGTTTTAATGATTGACTGAAGAGGCTCCTCAAGCATTCCCTTCTCCGCCAGCATATCAAGCTGGATACCCGTAATAATGGCATTTTGAACTTCACGTTTTAAAATGACTCGCTCTACATTCTCAAGGCAATCTTCAATTTTAAGGTTTTTATGATACTGCTGCTGTAAAAAGTAGACCAAGTCGGCTATGTCCTGAATCTTTACTCCTCTTTCCTTCAGCCATCTGCGTGCAGTTTCTTCAGTTAAATCCATTTTTTTATCATCTGCCATAACCGAATCACCTTTTCCTTTATTTTTCCCTATCTATATACCCTTTTCCTTAAAGTATGCACTAGTAACCTAAAAGGGGAATGCTCGAATTTATTTCTTCCTTCAGCTTTTCCCTGTTTACTATTCTTATACTTTCAGGAAACAAGTTTCTCATTCGCAAACATATATATGTGATAAAGAAGAAAGTTAAATGGGGTGCGAGTATGCTTCAGCAGCTGCTTGAAAAGGAGTATGGAGTACAGGTCCAGGAATATATAAAAATAGATGCCTACGATGCTCTGAGAGGGAACGGATGGCTTTATTTGATTGCAAAGCCAGGAGGCAGGGAAGAGGAGGAGATAACCGAACTTCAGCGCATTGCCGAACATCTCCATCAATATGGTGACAGACATGTTCCTTATTTTCTTACAACAAAGGATGGAAAAATTTTAACCAAGTGGGAAGAGAACAACTATTGTGTCCTTGCACGGAGGCAGGAAGAGGTTCCGCCTCCAAAACAAAAGCTTGGAAGAAAGCTTGCCAAATTTCATGAACGCGGTGGAATGGTGCCTTTTTATGTGGAAAGGTCCAGCAGGATTGGAAAGTGGAAAGAACTGTGGGAAAAAAGGCTTGAACAAATGGAAAAGGTGTGGAATGGGCTTCTTTTTCAATCACCAGAGGATGAATTTGAACGTCTATTTATCGAAACCTTTCCCTATTATATGGGGCTGACGGAAAACGCTATTCAGTACTTAGTTGATACTGAAATAGACGTTGACCCTGGGAATACTGACAATGGAACAGTGTGCCACGAACGGTTCTTATCATCCTCCTGGGGGAAGGATTATTTAATTAAAAATCCTTTTGACTGGGTATTTGATCATCGGAGCCGGGATCTTGCTGAATGGACGAGGGAACGTTATTTCTACAATATACAAACTTATCAACGAGAAATTACTCAATTTTATGAGGACTACCAAAGTATTTCTTCCCTCTCGCCCTTCTCTTGGAGGCTTTTGTATTCCCGGATTTTATTTCCTCTTCATTATTTTGAATGCATTGAAAATTATTATATAACGCGGTCTGAACAAGATAAAAAAATATTGGAAGAGAGACTGCAGAAAATTTTAAATCAATCCCGGGAATATGAGGCCTTTCTGAGAACTTTTTATAATTTAGCGGGAGCACCAGTAAGAAAAATGAAATTGCCAATGCCCGATTGGCTGGTGAATTAAAAAGTATGGCTTTCTGTAATGCAAGAAAAAGGAGCTAGGCTGATAATAAAAAAAGCGATTGCCGGGTGGCAATCGCTTTGATGTATAAATTAAAATACTTGTTCTACTTCAACAATTCCAGGAACTTCCTCTAAAAGAGCGCGTTCAATCCCAGCTTTTAAAGTAATGGTTGAGCTTGGGCAGCTGCCGCATGCGCCAAGAAGGCGAAGCTTCACAACACCATCTTCCACATCTACTAGTTCGCAGTCTCCGCCGTCCCTTAGAAGGAATGGGCGCAATTTATCTAAAACTTCTTGAACTTGTGATATCATTTCTTGTTCTGTCATGTCAAAATCGACTCCTTTCATAATATCTATTATAATGTCATCAAGCATAAAAATCCATTCTCTGAAAAAGGAAATTCTCAGTTTGAAGATAATTTTTTAGATTATTACTAAACTTATAGTATAAAATAAAAGGAAAAAAGAGAGGTTGCTGCATTGACGAATCAGGGAGTAGAAATTATTGTTTATGGGGCAGAGCAAATATGCCCAAGCTGTGTAAATATGCCATCGTCAAAGGAAACATATGAGTGGCTTGAAGCAGCGGTTGCGAGAAAGTTTGCCAATCAGCCATTCAGAATTACATACGTTGATATTTTTAATCCGCCAGAAGAGGTATCAAAAAAACAGTTTGCTGAAAGAGTAATTGAAGAGGATATGTTTTATCCCGTTGTTTTGATTGAGGAAAAGATTGTCGGCGAAGGAAATCCAAGGTTAAAAACAATTTTTGCCGAGCTGGAAAATCACGGTTATAAAGCTGAATAAACAAAAAAATAAGGCTGCTCCTTTAAGGAGACAGCCTTTTGTCATGGGGAACTTACCCATTGTGATACTTGTACATCCAAAGAATACCCGACTTGATCAATCGTGCTACCCGGCCTGTAATAGCCCGTTCAGCCATCATTCCAAAACCTTCGCGTTTTCCGAGTGATCCAAGGATTCCTTTAAGTTTTATAGCAGGGAAGAAAGGAGGTAACTCCTCACCTTTCCAGCGCTTTCTAAGGACTTCAACTATCTGCTCTGCCTGTCCCTCAGCAAGCTGTGCACTTGGTGCATGCGGAAGGCTGGCACAGTCACCAACTATAAAAACATGCTCATCGTTTGGCAGGTGATGGTGAGGAGTTAGTTTTAAACGTCCCAGCTTATCTTTTTCACCATCAAGCGCGCGAACAACCCGGTTCGCCTGAATGCCTGCAGTCCATACGATTACATCACATGGAATAGGCTCATCATGGTTATAAAGCAGATTTTCTTCGACTCTTGTAATGTTAGAATTATTGACTATCTCAACATTATGTTTTATAAACCAATTTTCGACATACTTGCTGAGGCGATCAGGAAAGTCTGAAAGAATATGATTTCCTCTATCGAAGAGCTTAATAGTTAAATCAGAGCGGCTCTCGCTCAGTTCACTTGCGAGCTCTACCCCGCTAAGACCTGCTCCGACAATGCCAACAACTGAACCAGTAGGAAGATTATTAAGTTTTGAGTAAGTTGCCCTCGACTTTTCAATACTTTGAATACTAAAGGTAAATTGATCAGCACCCGGAACATTGTGATATTTATCTTCACAGCCCAGACCGATAATCAGGTCATCATATTCAACTGAATCTCCATTTTTAAGATTGATTTTCTTTTCGTCTAATTCAATGCCTGTTACTTCGCCATATGTTACCTGCAGGCGTGAATGCTGCGGAAAGGAAACGCGAACTTCCTTATCGGAAATGGTTCCAGCAGCTAAAGCATAATATTCAGTTTTCAAACAGTGATATGGTACGCGGTCAACAAGAGTGATTTGGACATCCTCTGGAAGATGATCGGGAAGGAGTTCATTAAGAATCTTCATCCCGCCGTAACCGCCACCTAGGATTACAAGGTTTTTCATTGTCAATTGCCCCTTTTTAACACGATTCCATTCTTGGAAATTCCCTTAATGCTGTTTTCTCAACGATTAAACCATCCTTCAAGGGAAGGGAAATCGTTTGCAAAAGCCAATATCAATTATTATCTGAATATAACAAAAATACCCCGATCTATTTTTTACCCATTAAGAGTATATAGGAATTGTGACGAAATAACAACATTTTTAATAGCATCTTGACATCCAGAGTTTAAGAGGAATTTGACGAAAGTTGTTAAAAGGATTAGGATAATATGTTAGTAGTGAGGTGAAAGTAATAATGCAGCCGATCATTGAATTTTGCATAAGTAATCTTGCAAGCGGAGCACAGAGAGCGCGAGAGCAGCTGGAAAAAGATCCGAATTTGGATGTAATTGAATATGGCTGCCTTGGGTATTGTGGGAAATGTGCATCTTCACTTTATGCACTTGTAAATGGAGAGCCAGTAACAGGAGATACACCTGAAGAATTAGTTGAAAACATTTACCAATTTCTTGAGGAAAATCCAATGTTTTAATATAAAGAAAACTCGGCATTGCCGAGCTTTAGCTGCACTTATACGTTCAGAATTTATAGATTCTGATTAGCTAAAAAAGGGGATGGAGATATTCCATTCCCTTTTCGTATTTCCACAATTAATTATCCTTGAACTTTGCCCATCCCGGGGAGGTTTACCCCTGTGACCGTCGCTTAGTCCTCTTTAATGCTTATTTAATACATTTAGCCTCTCTTTTTCAATCACATTGCTCCAATGAAACCCTTTAACCTTTTAAATGTACGGTCCTGGACTCTCGGATTTCCTGCCAGCGTTCCCGAGCCATTTCAATAATTTTTGGCTCAGACGATTGTCGCTGGCGTTCGATCACTTTTGAAAAATAATAAATGGCTTGCTCGGTATTATTGGTTTTTCTGGACAATTCACCAGCTAAATAAAGAAGCTTAAACTCTGACATTTGGGTACCCCTAAAGTCATCTGTCTGGTGTGATTCTTCATATTCCATAAGAGCAAGCTTTATAAATCGCTGTTCCTGCTCGACATTTGTCATTATTCTATACAGCCACGCTATTCGTAGGTACATCCCCGCAAGATTAATATGTTTCTCTTTTTTTAGGGCTGCACAATAAATCGCTAATTTATATGTAATAATAGCCTGTTCAATCGTTCGTTTTCCTCCATAATTTTGTGGAGCCCACTTGCTGCACACTTTATCCTCTATATCTTTTTTACTGTTAGGGGGAAAAGATTTTAAAGTTTCGTCTGAAAAGGAAAATCCGCAATTCGGACAGACATATATATAATAAAAAATAGGGTTAACTTCATTTGAATGATAAAGTGGCAGAAAGTCCGTATCATAACCGTTTATTTTAATGAATCGAGATCTTATTTTTTTTGAGGTAAATGGCTTTTTGCACATGAGACATTCACAAGCTTTATCATATAAAGGCTCCATTTGAGTCATTGGACTCACTCCCCCTCGTTTTTTTACTAAATCCGTAGTATAAAGTAGTTCTTTATAACTATTATTATAGACTATAAGGAATATATTTGGCTAAATATTTCCTTAAAATAGGGGGTTTTTATGAACTCAATAAGTTGAGTACAGCTTATACAGTGTATATACTGTAAATAGGATATGTTGTCTTAAGGGACTAATCCTGAATGCATTTGACTATTTTTATAAAAAACGTTTACAGATATATTAAGAAATAAACAAGGAGGAGTTAAGATGGAAAATGAAGTAGTTATCTTATCAGAAGCTGCTGCACTTCAAATAAAAGAAATGATGAAGCACAATGAAGAAGAAGGCTCTCTTTTAAGAGTTGGAGTTAAAGGAGGCGGCTGCAGCGGTCTATCTTACGGAATGGGCTTTGACCAGGAAGCAAAGGAAGATGATTTCAGCTTTGAACAGCACGGAATCCAGATTGTGGTAGATAAAGAAAGTTCAGCTATTCTTAAGGGCACTAAAATTGATTACAAAGAGTCCATGATGGGCGGGGGATTTACGATTGATAACCCTAATGCCATCGCCTCATGCGGATGCGGTTCATCATTTCGGACTGCAACAGCTGCAGGAACACCAGAAGAGTGCTAATCCAAACAAAAACCTTCCTGAGTCTGCATGGCCAGGAAGGTTTTTATTACATTTTGAACCTTAGGTAGTAAATTTAATATCCTCTTTAATTAGACCTTTTTGATGTTAAAGTGGGGTATAGTTGAATTTTATTCGGACTTATTTAATGTTAAGGACAAGTTTAAAGTCATTACTTATTTAATTACGTTTTGCTGTTAATGAGTATTTGTACAAAAAAAGACGCCCCCCTTTGGGACGCCTTTTATATCTGTTAAAACTTAGTTCGAAGTCTGATATTTATTGGAACATAGAAGAACTGTGAAGAGGCTGGATTTTTGCTTTCGGATCCATAAATGCTTTGGCATTATTAACAGCAGTTGGAGCTTCGCCAAATCCTGAGGCAATAAGTTTAACTTTACCATCATAGGTGCAAATGTCTCCAGCAGCATAAATTCCTGGTACATTTGTTTCCATTTTGGAATTAACTAAAATGGAGTTCTTTTCGATTTCAAGACCCCATTCCTTAATTGGTCCAAGAGAAGAAACAAATCCGTAGTTAACAATAACTGCATCAACATCAAGGGCTTCCAGCTTATCTCCTGAAGCTTCTTTAAGAACAACTTGTTTAACTCCGGAAGCATCACCGATCAATTCAGCTGGAACGAATGGCGTTTTTACTTCCACTTTTGAATTAAATAGATTTTCTACGCTATGCTCATGGGCACGGAATTTATCCCTGCGGTGTACGATTGTCACTTTTTCAGCAATTGGCTCAAGCATAAGAGCCCAGTCTACTGCAGAATCTCCCCCACCGAAAACGACAACTTTTTTACCGGCAAAATGATTTAAATCATCAATAAAATAGTGGAGGTTAGTGTGCTCATACTGAACAGCACTATCCAATTCAAGACGTCGCGGCTGGAATGCTCCATTACCAGCTGTAATAATGACGGTTTTGGAGTAATGAATTTCTTTATCGGTAGTTAATTTAAAGCTGCCATCTTCCTGTTTTTCCAGCTTTTCAACTGATTGCTCCAGGGACACAACAGGATTGAATTTTGCCATTTGTTCTTTTAGATTATTAACTAGTTCCTGGGCACGTACTTTAGGAAAACCAGCAACGTCGTATATATATTTTTCAGGATAAAGCGCTGATAACTGACCCCCAAGCTGTGGAAGGCTCTCAATAATTTTAACAGACGCTTGTCTCATTCCTCCGTAAAAAGCGGTAAATAACCCGACAGGCCCGCCTCCAATAATGGTAATGTCGTATACTTTTTGATCTTCTCGCAACTCCATATCCCCCTAACTATGTAGTAAAGAAATCCATTTAATATCATACCACAAATATTGGATTTGCTCACTGATATCTCTAATGATTAAAAGTGTAAAAAGCCTAGATTATCTTTTCTTAATGTGGGAATAAAGATATAAGTTTATAATTGGAAATTTCTTTAGTGAAGATAACAATATAAATAGCTTGAAAAAGCCTTAAAAAAGGAATAAGATGTATTTTGGACATATTGTTACTGTTTTGTGACAAATTCAGCACTTTTTTTTGACCTATTTAGTGAACAATATCACAAACTTTTTTTGGAATAAAAAATAATATTTCCAAAAGCAGCAGAAACTAAGAAATACTCAAAAATTTATTATAAAAGGTGGAAGTGATCACTTTGAGAAAGCCGAAAATAGTTATTCTGGGAGCTGGATACGGAGGATTAATTACTGCAACCCGTCTGCAAAAAATGATGGGAGCAAACGAAGCTGATATCGTTTTAATTAATAAAAACGATTATCATTATGAAACAACATGGCTGCATGAAGCTTCAGCTGGTACCCTTCATCATGATCGTGTTCGTTATGAAATCCGTGATGTAATTGATAGAAGCAAGGTTGAATTTGTACAGGACACTGCTGTGGAAATCAATAAAGAAGAGAAAAAGGTTATTCTTGAAAAAGGCGAAGTTTCTTATGATTATTTAGTTATCGCATTAGGTGCAGAGCCTGAAACCTTTGGAATTAAAGGCTTAAAAGAATATGCATTTGGAATTGTAAATGTTAATTCAGCACGTCAATTACGTGAGCATATTGAGTACCAATTTGCTACCTATAACATGGAAGAAGAGAAAAAGGATGAAAGACTATCTATCGTAGTTGGAGGAGCGGGCTTTACTGGAATTGAATTCCTTGGAGAGCTAGCCAACCGTATTCCTGAATTGTGCCACGAGTATGATGTGGACTTCCATAAAGTAAGAATTATCTGCGTAGAAGCAGCACCAATGGTTCTTCCTGGTTTTGATCCTGAGCTTGTGAACTATGCTACATCTTACCTTGAAAGAAAAGGCGTAGAATTCATGATTGGGACAGCGATTAAGGAATGTACTCCTGACGGTATTATTGTTGCTAAAGGTGAAGATGAAGTAAAAGAAATAAAAGCCGGCACAGTTGTATGGGCTGCCGGTGTTCGAGGTAATTCCATTATTGAAAAATCCGGATTCGAAGCAATGCGCGGCCGTGTAAAGGTTCAGCCAGATCTTCGTATTCCTGGACAAGATGATGTTTTTGTTATCGGCGACAGCTCATTAATAATTAATGAGGAAATTAACCGTCCATATCCACCAACTGCACAGATTGCTATGCAGCAGGGTGAAGTTTGTGCACGTAACCTTGTAGCGCTCGTTCGTGAAAAATCAGAACTTGAAGCGTTCAAACCAGATATTAAAGGAACTGTTTGTTCACTTGGTGAAAACGATGCAATTGGCGTTGTTTATGGCAAAAAGTTAACAGGCAGCAAAGCATCCTTTATGAAGAAAATGATTGATAACCGTGCATTGTTCATGGTTGGCGGTCCTTCTCTTGTATTGAAAAAAGGAAAATTCAACATTTTTTAATACCTAACTAAGAGGGCAGAGAAATCTGCCCTTTTTTGCGTTATATAAAGAGTGCTATATCTAAGATATCGAAGCTCGGAGATAAGAGGGCCACCAAGTGGTGAACATAAGCTTCCTCATTTCGAGGAAGAGGATTCCTTTACTTTTTTGATAAAATAGAATGTAACTGCTCTGAGGAGGAAGAGACATGCCAAAAGAAAACAAAAGGGGAAAGGTTTGGCTTGCGGCAGCAGGCCTCGTTAAGTCTGAGGATGGCCGCTGGCTGGTAGTTAAGAAAAAGTATGGAGGATTAAAGGGCAGCTGGTCTTTGCCGGCCGGTTTTGTTGAAGCAGGAGAAACAGCAGATGAAGCTGCCGTTCGAGAGGTAAAAGAAGAAACAGGCATAAATTGCAGGGTAAAAGGACTAATTGGTCTTAGGACAGGCGTTATTAAAGGTCAAATTAGCGATAATATGCTTGTGTTTCACCTTGAACGATTAGATGATGAAGAGCTAAAGCATCAGGAGACGGAACTTTTTGAGGCGAAATTTATTTCAACTGAGGAGCTTGCTAAGGATAAAGAAGCTTCAGTACTGTTGCATTTCTTGATAGAAATTGAAGAAATCTTGTCAAAACAATCTAATGAAGGAATTAACCCTGGAGATCAATTTGGTTATACTTCCTATAAGTTGTTTTTTTAATAAAGTTTGTTAAGTTAATTATGACAGGACTTTTGAAAAGCCTCTTTACAGCTATTGGACCAAGCGGGCCACTTCAAACTTTTTGAATTCGAAACTTATTCGAGCAGTGCGCTTATCCAGGAATCAATTTTTTTGGGATTATAAAAATATCACGAGAGTCGTTTTATAACGACAGAGAAACTTTATCAAAAAATGAGTAACAAAGAGGAATTGAAAGATAATTTGCTATGTATCCGTTTTCATCGTCCATTTTAGCCGAAATTGAACCTTTTCAAATGAGGTGATTTCTTGATATATTATCAGAAAATTAAGTAAATATTTTTAAGGAGCTGATCGTTGATGAAGAAAGCGGATACTAACAAAGACTGTGATTATTGTTCAGGTAATGGATATTTTCAATTGCTTCTCGGCGGATCTGAAACCTGCAGCTGCTGCGGAGGTTCAGGGAAAAGCAAAGAGTAAAATAAATTTAAACATGACAATTGACTCCTTTTTCTGCATTCAGTACACTTAGTGTTGATGTGCAGAGGGGGAGTTTTTTATGTCGATTGGTGTTTTAATCATTTCGATGCTGTTATTTTTCGTATTATTTTTTGGGATTGGCTTCTTATTAAATATGCTTTTAAGAATGTCCTGGATTATGGCGGTCATTTTCCCCATAATAGCTATTCTTATCATAGACAAGGTCCGCTTCATTAATTATTTTACAGACAGCGGCAATGCATTTAAAGATCTGGGTAATCGGGTTATGTCGCTTGGTTCGGCAGATATTCTAATCCTTATAAGCGGATTTGCAGGTGCTATTGCAGCCGGTATTACAATCAAGATGCTTCGTAAAAATGGTTATCAAATGTTCTAGTCTTTTACTTTCGAGTAAAAGACTTTTTTTATGTCCGTTTTAGTAAGTTTTAGGCTGGTTAATAACTTTTTTGCTCCAAATAGGCATACTTTCTCTAAATTTGGGAAATTATTATGTTTGGGAGGAGTGAAAAAATACATGAAAAAATTTACAACTTGGACAAGGCGTTTTACCATGACAGTTCTATTTGTAATGGCTCTATTAACGACCTTCCAATCCATTTCAGGCGTTGAAGCGAAATCCCTTATTTCCGTTACGGCCATAGCAGATGGCTGGCAGCAGGACGAGTATGCAGACTCTCTTTTTACACATAAACTTAAGCAAATTGACCTGGCATTCAAATCATTAAATCGAGTGGCAGATACAGAACCACTTATTTCATCCAGTGTGGAGGCAGCAGCACCACCGCAGACCTTAGAAGAATCTGTTAATTGGTCAAAGTATCCCAAAAAAACAGTGACAGCCACAGGTTATACAGCTGGTTATGAATCAACAGGCAAATATAGCAACCATCCAGAATACGGGATTACATATTCAGGAGTCAAAGTTAAACGTGATTTATATTCGACCGTCGCTGCTGATTTGAACGTTTTTCCAATTGGGACAGTCCTATTTATTCCTGGTTATGGCTATGGTGTTGTTGCGGATAAGGGTGGGGCTATCAAAGGCAATAGGCTGGACCTCTATTACAATACTGTCAAGGATGTTTATAAACAATGGGGAAAAAAGACCCTCGATGTCTATATTGTTGAGATGGGTGAAGGCAAGTTAAGTGAACAGCAATTAAAAGAATGGAATGAAAATCAATCTATGCAGGTGTTCCGTCAGCAATATACAAAATCAGAGTAAAAGCAGGCCTTGTGCCTGTTTTTCTTTTTTTATGGCTTTATCCAATGATACATATATTTAGACTGCAAGTTCACAATATTTTTTATAAAAATGAAACAGTTTAAAAGCCCTTAGTTAGACATTCGAAATATTTACTCTTTTTCGCTATAATAAATGTATAACACCCATTAGCATGGTTTAAACAACAAATACGGAAAGTTGTGCTAGAAAAGTGTGGGAAAATTTATCGGAGGTGAAGGAATTGTTCAATGTGAGTAGAGATTTTGATTTGAATAGTGAACATGAAGGTATTGTTATTGGGCTATTTGACAAGCCTGTAAAGTTTGAGGGACCTTTAGAAAAGCTGGATGAAGCATTTGAAGGTCACTTGACCGAACTTATTAAAAGCGGTGACCTTTCAGCGAAAGCAAAAGCAGTTAATAAAGTACATAGCTTTGGAAAAATAGGGGCAAAAAGAATTTGGGTCTTGGGACTTGGGAAACCAAAGGATTTAACGTTTGATTTACTGAAGGAATCACTCGGTGCCCTTTTTAAAACCTTAAAGAAGAGCAGGCAGGAGGAAGCTGCATTTCTTCTGGATTCCTTTGTTGGCCAGGAAGAATTAGATGCTGATGCGGCTGCGCATGCATTAAGTGAAGCCTTTGCGCTGGCAACTTATGAATTTGAGGGCTATAAGCAAAAATCCAATGAGCCAGTTAAGCAGCTTGAGCAAATAACTGTCTACAGCACGTCAGGGGAGGCAGATGCACTCCAGGCTTCGCTCACAGTAGGTTATGCCTATGGTGCAGGAACAAACTCAGCCAGGATGCTTGTGAATCTGCCCGGGAACATGCTGACTTCAACAGATTTAGCAGAGTATGCCAAGGAGCTTTCCGAGAGATATGGATTTGAATCGGAAATCCTTGATAAAGAAGAAATTGAAAAGCTTGGCATGGGAGCATTCCTAGCGGTTAATCAGGGCTCTAAGGAACCTCCAAAAATGATCGTCCTGAAGTATCAGGGTAAAGAACAATGGGAAGATGTCATCGGTTTAGTCGGTAAGGGCATTACTTTTGATACCGGAGGATATTCCATAAAGACAAAAACAGGTATTGTGGGGATGAAGACCGACATGGGCGGCGCAGCTGCTGTACTTGGCGCAATGGAGATTATTGGGGAATTAAAGCCGGAGCAAAATGTTGTGGCTGTCATTCCATCTACGGACAATATGATAAGCGGCGGGGCATTTAAACCTGATGATGTTATTACCTCTATGAGCGGAAAAACCATTGAGGTGCTTAATACAGATGCAGAAGGACGTCTTGTTTTAGCGGATGCAGTTACGTATGCTAAACAACATGGAGCAAATTATTTAGTGGATGTGGCTACTCTGACAGGAGGAGTTATTACTGCTCTTGGATTGCACACAACGGGTGCTATGACAAATAACGAGACATTGTTTGAACAGGTATTAGAAGCTTCTGCAGAAGCAGGTGAGCCAATTTGGCAGCTTCCAATCTTTGAAAGGGATAAAGAAAGAGTGAGGGGAAGCAAAATCGCTGATCTGAACAATTCTCCTGGATCAGAAGGACATGCTGTCATGGGAGGAGCATTTATCGGTGAATTTGCAGAAGAAACTCCTTGGGTCCATCTTGATATTGCAGGTACAGCTACTTCTTCAAAGGAATATAACCTTGGCCCTTCAGGTGCTACAGGAGTTATGGCCAGAACCCTTGCCATTTTTGTAGAATGCTTTGAACCATTTGAAAAATAATATTTATGAGCTTCCGGAATTCCGGGGGCTTTTTTCTTTTTAAAAGCCATATTCAGCAATAACCCATTAAAGCCCATGCAAAAGCCTGCCCGCCCGCATATGAAATAGAGTAGGCACTTAAAAAAAGGAGGAACCCGTATGAACGATTTTAGAATGCCCCACTTCCACGGAGGCTAAGGCGGTTTTGGACATCATGGCGGCTATGGCGGTTTTGGAGGATATGGATCTGGAAGAAGGCCTTTTTACAGCGGCTATGGTGGAGGATTTGGATACCCTTATTATTAAGTTATATAAATTTTGATATAGGGCAGGTCCTTTAGGCCAGTCTGTTATTTTTAATTGGCGATATTTAGGTGATAAATGGAAAATTCAACTTAATGGATTGTTTTAGGAAAAAAAGGGAATTAGGGAAGGAAGGAATAAACCTTTTGAGAAAGGAGGGCTATCACCATGGACATAGGCATTCTTCTTCAATTCTTTGAAGAGAACGGATACGTCGGATTATTTCTATGGCTTTGGCTGGGAATATTCGGACTGCCAGTACCGAATGAGATTATTAGTATGTCAGTTGGTTTGGCCTCTTCTCAAAAGGTATTGAATCCTTATTTAACATTTATCGTTACATTAGCAGGAATTTTTGCAGCCTTAACGACAAGTTATGTGATGGGGAGATTTGTGGGAAGGCCTCTGCTAAAATTTTTTACCAAACGGCCTAAGTTTGCGAATGCTATTGATACCTCGTTAAAGTTAATGGATAAATACAAAGCACAATCCTTGCTGTTAAGCTACTTTGTTCCTGGTCTCCGCACCTTTGTCCCGTTTCTATATGGCTTTAGCCGGCTTTCATTCCGGAATTTTACCCTCTATGCATATTCAGGCGCTTTTATATGGCTTAGCCTAATGTATTCAGCTGGTTTTCTGTTTGGTGATCACCTTGAAGAGATCATACAGTATGGGAAAATGGCCATTATCCTTGGTGTACTGGTGGTTGGTGCTGCAGGGATTGTATGGATGCTATGGAAAAAAACACATAAAAAAGCTAATAGCGGCAAAAATAAAGATATTAATCTCCTGGCAGTGGAAGAATGGGTATATTCGGAAACTTCCCAGCAAAAATAAAAGGCAGCGAAGGATGCCTCAGTTAGTCGACAAAAGGGGTTTCGGAATGCTTTATTTCGAACCCCCTTTTTGATTGTATTCAAGGCTGTTACTGGACCCCGCCGTGTCCAGTTGTATCTTTTTAAATTCAGCGCAGCGAAAGTAAGCATCACCTGCATCAACTCCATTTTTAAGTCTCCCATGGTTGTCCAACGCATGCCAAAAGTATATTGAATAAAGGTAAGTTTAATGAGGATAACCGGATCAATACTTGGGCGACCTACTTCCGAATGTACATCCTTGACTAAGTCTTAAATGAAAGAGAAATCAAGGGTTGATTCCATCTTACTGACCAAATGATCCAGAGGAACAAGCTGGTCTAATGTAACTATTTCAAGCTGATCTCTTTGAAAGGGACAGTTTTTCGAAAGCATCTTTTCACCTCAAGCGTTATATTCTAAAATAGGCTTGGTTCTGGTGCCCCCCCTCTACAAAAATAAAAGACTGTAGACAAGCTCGAGTTTCATCGAGTATGTCTACAGTCTGAGGCAGAGAAGGCTGCCTTTCTTAAGTGTTTAGAATTAATCTCTATGCTCGTATAAGTCGATAGCTCCCAATACTATATGGGCTAATCCAAAACCGAAAACCGTGTTGGATATCATGGAGTCAATTTTTTTATTTTGTTTCCTTACAAATCCTGCTGTTGTCACAGCTGTCCCCAGTACAGCAGGAATTAAACCTTCTCTCATATCCATTCGTCCTCACCTTATTTTAATGGAGGATGTCCAAAAGTGGACAACCATAGTATGCTCCATATTATAATAAATAAAATGGAATTTTTTACATAGGGAGCTGAGGAAATGGAATTGAAGAATACGCTAATCGAAACTCTGGGTATTGAAGTAACTTTGCTTGAAAAGGGAAAGGTTATTGCCACAATGCCTGTGGATGAAAGAACCAGGCAGCCGTTTGGACTTCTTCATGGCGGTGCTTCTGTAGCTCTGGCGGAAACTGTGGCAAGTGTTGGTGCATATGAGCTAGTAGACAAAGAGACACAAGCGGTCGCTGGCCTTGAAATTAACGCTAATCATGTACGCCCGAAAATAGATGGTATGGTAACAGCTTACGGTGAAGTTCTTCATCAGGGGAGGACTACTCAGGTTTGGGATATCAAAATAAAGGATGAGCAGGATCGAATGATTTGCATTTCGAGGTGTACGATGGCTGTTTTTCCTTTAAAATAGCTGTGTTAAAGAACATTATTGATTTTTATCTCCCGAACCGCCCGCGGAAGGGAAATTAGAAGGTGCCCTGGACTGATCAGGGCACCTTTAGTATGCAGATAATAAATTCTTGTGTTGTCTCCGACCTATTTTTATCCCATAATGTTCTTTGGATAAACAACAGGGAGATTTATAATGAAAAACACCTATTTAACAAGTTATTTTCCGCTTTTATCAATTATTCTGTTCAGCCTTTCTTTTGCAATTGCTATTGAAATTCCGCTTCTTTCCTTTCTGCAAAAAACAGGTATTTACACAGGTATGCTCGAGTTTTTTTCGGACAGCGGTGTAAAGCTTTCTATTATGGCTTTATTAACTGTCATGTTCTTTATGGTCTTTGCTGCTTTAAAATTGGTCGCTGATACCATAAATGAACTCGCACTGCTCTTCTTTTCACAGGATTCGGATGGTGAAAGCTTAAGGAAGGTTCGCAATGGCCCACTCTTTTTTGCTGGAGGGGCAGCATTATCTTTATTAAGTATTCAGCATTTAACGGTGTTAGCAGGAGTTTTTTTGGCGACATCTTTTGTATACTTTGTCTTTTTTGTTTTTAAAGTAAGCCCGGCTTTAAAAACCTCCGGATTAAT
Organism: Neobacillus terrae; assembly: GCF_011393025.1. GTDB lineage: Bacteria > Bacillota > Bacilli > Bacillales > Cytobacillaceae > Neobacillus_A > Neobacillus_A terrae. Next base: position 79,095 of record NZ_JAAOEO010000017.1, read on the forward strand.
AGGAATTATCTTTTTTCAAATATTAACCTGGTCCATTCTAATTCTCGGTGTTGCTTTTCTGGCTGTTAAAGTATATAACAGCATCGTTGCCAGCCTTCCAGTCTAGACCAAAATAGGGGTAACTAAAGCATTCGCTTAGTTACCCCTTACTCTTAGTTTTTAGCAATATCCTTCCAGATCATAAGGTGTGGACCCTTTTTTTCAATGAATTCCATGCTTTGTGGCTTGTCCTTGCCAACCCAAACCCCGATGGTGAGCTCATCTGTCAGGCCAATGAACCAATAGTCTTTATAATCATTCGTTGTACCTGTTTTTCCTCCTGCATAGGGAGCCTGAATATAAGCCCTTTTAGCTGTGCCTGCCCTGAGTGTTTCCTTCATCAAAACCCGCACTTTATCAACTGTTTCCTGGCTCCAGACCCTAACAGGTTTGTCATCCCAGGTATATAAAATTTTCCCCTGACGATTTGTAACGTTAACAATTGCCCTTGATGGCTGATAGCTGCCGCCTGTTCCGAAAACCGTATATGCACGGGTCATTTCAAGAGGAGACATGCCTGTGTAAAATCCCCCGATTCCAGCCGGAAGCCTTTGGTCTTGGTTGGTTACATTCTGAAAATGGAAAAGGTTTAGATCTTTAAAGGCATTTGAAATCCCAGTTGTTTGTAATAAACGGAGAGCAGGGGTGTTATAGGAATGGATAAACGCACTCTCTAGCGTCACAAATCCATACTTTGCATTACCATAGTTTTCCGGGCAATAGCCGTTGGAGCAAAATGTACCTGCATTAATTTTCTGTGTTATGTTTGCATGCTTTCGCTCAAAATAAGGTGCGTAATCCAACAGAGGCTTAATAGAGGAGCCTGGCTGCCGGAATGCCTGGTAAGCTCGATTAAATTCATATTTTCGGTATGCTTTACCGCCTGCCATTGCCACTATCTTATGATCCTTTTGCCTGATTACTGTGGCGGCTCCTTCAACTTCCAGGTAGGGAAGGTTTTTTTGTACGGCTGTTATTGTTTTATTTTGAAGTGTAGGATCAAGGGCAGTATGGACGACCAGTCCTGAATGAACAATTTCCTGATAATGCGCTTCAGCTTTTTCTATTATGGCTGCTTTGGTTTCTGGGGCAGCATTGGCAACAAGCTGGTTCAAGCCTTCTTTTTGAAAAATTAATTCCTTCAATTCAGCTTCAACATAATCAGTATAATCTGGAAATAAGTCGACTTTTCTCCTTATATTTAAACGAATGGGCTCGGCCTTAATCTTTGCTGTTTCCTGAGCAGTAAGGATTCCTGCAGCACTAAGCTGATCCAGCAGGCGTTCCTGTCTGGCTTTCGTAAATGCAAAATGCTTCAGCGGATCATAAAGTGTGGGATTATTGGGAATAGCTGCTATAAAGGCCTGCTCTCCCTCAGATAGTTCCCCAATATGTTTATTAAAATATTCCCTTGCCGCCGCTTCAATGCCGTATGCACCATTATGAAAGTAAATAGTATTTAAATACAGCTCCAAAATTTTTTCCTTCGAAAGGGAACGTTCCAGCTGGTAAGCGAACATAATCTCGTTCAGCTTCCGATTGTACGTTCTTTGCTGTCCCAAATAGATATTTCTGGCGAGCTGCTGGGTAATGGTACTTCCTCCCTGAGAAATACCCTGGCTTTTCATATTAATAGCCATTGCGCGAGCAATAGCTGGTAAGTCAAATCCGGGATGCTGGTAAAAGTTCCGGTCTTCAGAAACAATAAACAAATTTTTTACTAAAACAGGTATATCTTTTGAGCCAACGTAATATCTTTTTTCTGCTCCTGCAATTTCAGAAACAAGCTGCCCACTTCGGTCAAGAATTTCACTTGTCTGGTTAAGGCGTAAATCTTTAATCTTTATTTTTTTATTGAGAGTGCTATGGATATTTTTTGCATGTCCCAATTCTTCCGATGCCATAAAAACGGTCATGCCAAACAGAGGCAGCAGAAGTAAAATAATAAGGTATCCTGATAAAGTTCTCATAATTAAATCAATCCTGTAAGTTTTTATGCTGTACTGTATTGTTATCGGTTCGGACATTCTTTTTTAAAGGAATAATTACCTCGAAACTGGAATATCATTGTGAAAAAATTTAAAAAATTACTGTGAAATTCTGCTATAATAAAATAAATAGGCTTAGAGAAAAGGCACAATTTTTTTGTACAGGTCTCTTATATAATAATATAAATAAACGGAGAGAAGAGAAAGAGGGTGATAGTATGAAAGGGAAACGCCAATATTTATTTATCGATTTTGAATTTACAATGCCTGAAAAAAATATGAGAGCGAAGGATTTTTATCCTGAAATTATTGAGGCGGGGATTGTAGCTGTTGTGGACAATCAAATCCAGAAGCAATTCTCCACTTACGTTACACCTGTGCAGTTTCCTATTTTGTCTGAACGCTGCAAATCTTTCTTACATATTACGCAAAAACAGGTGAACGATGGCCTGCCGTTTAGAGAGCTTGCGCGGATGCTCGAGGAGATAGGCAGGAATTACGACAATACGGTTGTTACATGGGGAAACATGGATATGAAGGTTCTCCGTCAAAATTGCAGCCGTGCTGGAATATCTTTTCCATTTAAAGCGGCTGAAATTGATCTTTCAATGGAATATAAAAGGTTCTTTGGAGACCAGAACCAGACAGGGCTCTGGAAGGCAGTTCAGGAATATGGTAAGGAAGGAACCGGGAAACATCATAAGGCATTAGATGATGCACTGACAACCTATCATATTTTCAAGCTAGTAGAAAAAGACAAAAGGTACCTTCAAAAACCGGAACCTACTACTATTGGAGACCGGGTTGATTTTTCAAAATTATTAAATGAGTTCGCTTAAATGGCCAAATCACGAGAATTGTGATTTGGCCTTTATTTTTCTACTTAAAATAATCTTTCTCAAGTCCTTCAATAAGCTTCAGGCTTAGTTCGTTCCAAGGTGCTGAATCCTGGGAGAGGTCTGCTTTCATTTTATCAACAGCTTCCCTTAAAGATGAGCTGTATTCCGGCATTTCCTCTTCATATAGCCTGACCATTTTCTTCGGTATGTTGGCTTGTTCACGAAAGGCAAGGGCTCTGCGTTCATGGAAAATCCCTGAACTTATTTCTTTTGGGTTATGCAGGTCCCCCTGCATGGGATGTTTCAATACTCCCAAAACCCTGACTAAATAATGCTCGGGACGAATATCCGTAACTTCACCTATGTATTTTCCAGTTTTATAGATCGCAGTAACCTTATCTCCTATTTGGAATTCGCTCACAGTTTCACTCTCCTTTTTAAATATCAGTTTTATTTTATTATGGCGCATGATTTAATAAAAAACAAAGACTTAGTGTTTAAGCATAATATTTGGAGGAATGATATATGAGACTGAAAAGTGCAGCAATTATTATCACAGTTATTATGACCCTCGCTGCCTGCGGAACATCCGGCAGCAAAACCAAAACAGGGCAGGAGTCCCATAAGGCTGCATCAAAAACTTCACAAAAGGAAGGTAAAAAAATGGAGTACCCACAGCTTTCTACCGAAATTGCAGAAAATGAAAAAGCCGTTGAAATGGAAACATCGATGGGCAAAATAAAAATTAAACTATTTCCGGAATATGCTCCAAAAGCCGTTGAGAATTTTATCAAGCATAGCGAGGAAGGCTATTATAATGGCCTTATTTTCCACAGGGTTATCAAGGACTTTATGATTCAGGGCGGTGATCCAAAAGGAACGGGAACCGGAGGAGAAAGTATTTACGGAAAACCGTTTGAGGATGAATTCTCAAAGAATCTTTTCAATCTCCGGGGGGCTCTTTCTATGGCTAATGCTGGCCCAAATACGAACGGAAGCCAATTTTTCATCGTACAGAAATCTGATCTTGATTCACAGATGAAGTCACAAATGGAGCAGGCAGGTTATCCGAAGGAAATTATAGATGCTTATAATGAGCATGGAGGAACTCCTTGGCTTGATTTCCGGCACACTGTTTTTGGACAGGTTGTTGAGGGGATGGATATAGTCGATAAGATTGCCAATACTCCAGTTGGCGCTCAGGATAAACCAAATGAAGATGTAACGATCAAAAAAATTACTGTTATTGAATAAGTGTTGTAGTTGAAATGAAATGCTTGGTTGATGAAAGTGTTATTGATATAATAAATCATTGAGCATCACCTTTTGCAGAAAGGAAGACAAAAATGGTTCAATGGTTTGTTTTATCATTGTTTTTATATTTTCCTGAAGATAAAAGAGAGTATATACCAGCGGGCATAACCCTTGCTATTTTCTTTATTATGGCTCTGATCGCAATGAGATACTTTATCGTGATTTCACGAAAAGAAGCCAAAAAGGCAAAAGAGCTGGAAGATAAAATTATGAAAAAAGACACTGAAAGGAACAGCTGAGAAGCTGTTTTTTTTTGCAAGATAAGAAAGTATATTAGATTCGACTTTGTTAAATTATCTAGCTCCATCGCCCAGCGAGTTTTCATCCCTGATAAGCTTCCCGGATTATCTTGCATCAAGTATGAGCGTTAGGTGATACTTGGCGCAGCTAGTGTCCATCCCACTTCTCCCTACGATAAGTCAACATCGAAATGCTTCGCATTTCGTGTATCCTTTATCTCAGTCGAAGTTGAGGCCCGCAGGACGCGGGTCAGAAAGGTGTTGCCACAGGACGTGGCGACCTTAGCCTTTCTTCAAATGGCCATACGTCGCTTAACGGGCGCTTGCGCTTTTCTTAATAAACAGTGAATAAAATCGGGGGAAATGCCCAATAAAGAGGGTCTAATGGATAAAACCCGGTAACGGATCGGGAAAAGTTTAACTGATAAAGGCTAAAGAGATAAAATTCGTTAAACTAAGAAAAAGAATCATTCTCCGCAACACATTTGTCTTGGGAAGTTTATTTTAAAGCCTTTAAGGAGATACTGTTGGACAAATTGCGTTTCTGGAGGAGTATGGTGATGAAGAAAGGTTTGATCCTGATTCCGCTGCTGTTTTTAGCGGGGTGTACGGAAGGGAATCCGAAAAAAGTGGATGTAAATATGTACAATCCAGCGGGGGACTCATTGGGGACGGTCAAAATATCAGAACAGGCAAAGGGGATAAAACTTGAAGTAAATGTTAGTGGTTTGACTCCTGGTGAGCATGCTATACATATTCATGAAAAAGGTAAGTGTGAGGCTCCTGATTTTAAATCTGCTGGGAACCATTTTAATCCGGAGAAAAAAGAACATGGCCTCCTTCATCCGAAAGGCGCGCATGCTGGAGACCTGCCAAATTTAATAGTTGAAAGCGATGGGAAAGCAAAAGAGGAGCTAGTGGCACCTCAGCTAACTCTAAAGAATGGAAAAACATCACTTTTTACAAAAGAGGGAACTTCGATTGTTATTCATGAGGAAAAAGACGATGGAATGACTCAGCCCTCCGGCGATTCAGGGAATAGAATTGCATGCGGGGAAATCTCGCTTAATAAAAAAGGGCAGACAAAAGCACAGGATGAAAAACAATAAACATTACTTGCAGCAGGAAAAATTATTCTTGCTGCTTCTTTGTTTTGCTTCAGCATCTAAAATAGTAGAGACTAAGATACTGCTTCAATGTCTCTGTGCAAACGATTTCTTTTTTTGCTGTTTTACATAAATATTCACTTTTATTTTAAGAATAATTGTTTATAATAGATACATAGATTGGAAACGCATTTATTTTTTTTGAACTTTTAGGAAAACGGTTGCGCAATAAAATTAGCTAAAGGATGAAAATAGATGAAAAGACTATTTGAAGTGGACAATTGGAAAATTGTTGAAACTGAACTCCGTAAAGATGATTTTCGTCTTGCTGAGAGTTTAACAAGTCTTGGTAACGGACATATGGGCATGCGCGGCAATTTTGAAGAAACTTACACAGGCGATTTTCACCGCGGGTCATACATTGCGGGAGTCTGGTTCCCTGATAAAACAAGGGTTGGCTGGTGGAAGAATGGTTATCCAGAATATTTTGGCAAGGTGATTAACTCCATCAATTATATTGGTATTCGTGTTTTACTAGAAGGACAGGAAATTGACCTTTATAAAAATGAGGTTAACGAATACTATCGTGAACTTGATATGAAGCATGGTGTTCTAACCCGACGATTTGCTGTAAATCATGGCGGAAAAATAACAGAAGTTGAGGCAGTTCGCTTCCTGTCCATTGCAGAGCCGGAACTAGCTGTTATTAAATATTCTGTAACTCCTAAAAACTATGAAGGTGAAATTACCTTCATCCCGTACATGGATGGGGATATCCGCAACGAAGATTCTAACTATGATGAAGATTTCTGGACTGAAATCAGCAAGGGGATTTCTGAATATCAGGGCAGCCTGGTCATGAAAACAAAGGATAATCCATTTGGCACACCAACATTTAAAGTGGCAGCTTCAATGAAGCTTGATGTTAAAGGCAATGTTGATTCTGTTTCAACTGCACTTAAAAATGAGTACGTTGAAAACACCATCATAGCAAAAACAGCAAAGGGAGAATCAGTAACACTTTACAAATATATTGCTGTTACAACAGACCGTGACTATTCTGAAAAAGAACTTCTCCAAAAAGGTGAGGAGGTTCTGGCAAGAAGTACAGCTAAAGGTTTTGAAGAATTACTTGAAGAACATAAGAATGGCTGGCTAAAGCGTTGGGACATTGCTGATATTGAAATTGATGGAGATGAAGTAGCTCAGCAAGGTATTCGTTTTAATCTGTTTCAGCTTTTCAGTACCTATTATGGTGAGGATGCAAGACTAAATATCGGACCAAAAGGATTTACAGGGGAAAAATACGGTGGTGCAACATATTGGGATACAGAGGCTTATGCCATTCCTTTTTACCTGTCAACAGCTTCTCCTATCGTGTCTCGAAATTTACTAGTCTACCGGCACAACCAATTAGAAGGGGCTTATCACAATGCCCGCCAGCAAGGTCTTAAAGGTGCTCTTTATCCAATGGTTACTTTTACAGGTGTTGAATGCCATAATGAATGGGAAATCACTTTTGAGGAAATCCACCGGAATGGTGCAATTGCTTATGCTATTTATAATTATGTGAACTATACTGGGGACAAAGAATATTTAAATGAATATGGTATAGACGTTCTTACAGGTATCTCCCGTTTCTGGGCTGACAGAGTACACTACAATAAGAAAAAGGATCAGTACATGATTCATGGTGTTACAGGGCCCAACGAATACGAGAATAATGTCAGCAATAATTGGTACACCAATACAATTGCAGTCTGGACATTGAAGTATACCCTTGAGGCAGTTGAATACCTGCAGAAAAATGGGTATGGCAAGCGGGTCGAGGATTTAGGGATTGATGGCGCGGAAATCGGAAAGTGGACAGAAATTATTAAAAAAATGTACTTCCCGTATGATGAAGAATTAGATGTATTTGTCCAGCACGATACATTCCTTGATAAAAATTTGATGACTGTTGATGAGCTAGATCCGGCAGAACGACCTATAAATCAGAACTGGTCATGGGATAAAATTCTTCGCAGTTGTTTTATTAAGCAGGCGGATGTACTCCAAGGTGTGTACTTCTTGAACCACGAATTCAGTGAAGAAGAAAAGCGCCGGAATTTTGAATTTTATGAGCCAATGACTGTTCACGAGTCTTCGTTGTCACCTTGTGTGCACTCCATTCTTGCTGCAGAGCTTGGCATGGAGGAAAAAGCGTATGAAATGTACAATCGTACTGCACGCCTCGACCTTGACAATTACAATAACGACACAGAGGATGGACTCCATATTACAAGTATGACTGGCTCATGGCTTTCAATTGTCCAGGGGTTTGCAGGAATGCGTACAGCTAACGAAACCTTATCGTTTGCGCCGTTTATCCCTGAAGCATGGGATCGGTTTGCCTTTAAAATTGTTTACCGCGGCCGTTTAATCCATGTAGAAGCTACAAAAGATGAAACAGCGATTACTCTGGATGGTCCAGCTCTCACTATTAATCTATATGGCGAAGATGTCAATATCCAAGAAAATGGCCGGGTAATAGCTGTGGCTAAACAAAAATTGGAGGAAATACTATAATGTCACAAATGTTAAAAGCTGTTATTTTTGACCTGGATGGGGTTATTACAGATACAGCAGAATATCATTATCTTGCCTGGAAAGCATTGGGTGAGGAATTGGATATTCCTTTTACAAGGGAGTTTAATGAGGAATTAAAGGGAATATCAAGAATGGATTCACTCGAAAAAATACTTGTACTGGGCGGCCGCGAGAATGATTTTACTTTGGAAGAAAAAAAGATTCTTGCTGACCAAAAAAATGTCCACTATTGCAGGCTTATCGAAGATATCACCCCGGCGGATATACTTCCAGGCATTAAGGAACTAATAACTAAACTAAAGGCAGACGGTTTAAAACTTGGGCTTGCTTCAGTCAGCAAAAATGCGTTTACCGTTATGAACCGCCTGGAACTGACTTCCCAGTTTGATACTATTGTGGATGCAGCAAAGGTTTTGAAGGGAAAGCCTGATCCTGAAATATTCCTGACAGCAGCAAAGCAATTAAATGTTGATCCTTCAAATTGCGTTGGAATTGAGGATGCAGCGGCCGGAGTGGATAGTATTAAAGGTGCCGGAATGTTAGCAGTTGGAGTCGGTAACAGTGAAACATTGGCGAAAGCTGATCTTATCTACCCAAATACTGAATCTATTTCTTTAAGTGAAATAAGAAATTCATTTGAAAATAAATAAACTAGAAGAAGAGAGCCACCGGAATTTGGTGGCTTTTTCTATTTAAAAATTTATAGCTTGTTTCTCGGACCAAACCCTGAGTTTGATCAATAAGCTGTCCTTTAATGCTCCAATTACCCTTCTACCTGAAACCATACCGGACGTTTAATATAAAGTAGATTTTTTGTGTTTTTAATGAATGTTTCTCTTTAAGGGAGTTAAGGGTAAAGGTAACTGTGTTGCTATAAAACTTTTGGGCTGGAGACTGCTATGAATAAAAAAAAGAGAAGAATGGAATTTTTATTTGTTATTTTACTTGCAATATGTGTTTATCTCATGTTTTTTACCGGCTATCCTTTTTATATAAAACTGATAGCGGGTATTTTTTATCTGGCGATTATTATGGTCAGTATTTTTTCTCTTATACTGGAAAACAGGTCTGCTCCCCACACTTTATTGTGGATGTATGTTTTATTCTTCCTTCCGCTTATCGGTTATATATTTTATCTTTATTCGGGACAGCTTTATTTAAAGGGGTATCTCTTTCAGACTAAGCGAAGAAATGACAGGGAGGCGTGGGAGAAGCTTACCAGGACAGAAACGAAACCTGACTTGAACTTTTTACTCGACCAGCAGCGGTCCTTTGCGAAATTTGCGGAGAATGCTTCGGTTACTCCGATTAGCATTGCAACGAAGGCGTCCGTCTTAAAGAACGGAGATGAGACTTTTACTGAAATAAAAAATCGTCTTCAGAAAGCTAAAAAGTTTATTCATATTGAATATTACATTTTCAGGTCTGACCGTCTCGGTAAAGAGATTATTGATATCTTAATTCAAAAAGCAAAGGCCGGAGTGGAAGTTCTTTTTATTTTCGATGCTGCGGGAAGTTTAAGCCTCTCGGCTAAAGATATTGCCTTAATGATGGAGGCGGGTATTAAAGTTCATCCATTCTCTCCATTAAAATATGGCTTTTTTAATCAGAAATTCAACTTCCGCAACCATAGGAAAATTATCATTATCGATGGGGAAATAGGATTCGTAGGCGGCCTGAATGTGGGGGTTGAATATCTAGGACAAGACAAAAGAATTGGTCACTGGCGAGACACTCATATGGTTTTGGAAGGGGAGGCTGTATTCAACCTTCAGGCTGTTTTTCTACTCGATTGGGAGTATCTAAGCGGAGAAAGGGTTCTTGAAAGTTACAGCGCGAACAGGCTTCCTGTCCAGGAAGGTGAGATTGATGGAGCCGTCCAGGTTGTTGCCAGCGGACCTGATACACAGCAGGGCATTATGAGTGACTTTTATTATTCTTTAATTTCCAGTGCGACACAGTCGATATGGATTGCCACACCATATTTTGTTCCTGATGAGTCTATTCGAACAGCTTTAAGAGTGGCTGCTGCCAAAGGGATTGAGGTAAGGATAATGGTACCGGAGATTAATGACAGCTTTTTAACTCAATATGCAAGCCGTTCCTATTTTCCTGAGCTTTTACGCTATGGAGTAGAGGTCTATTCCTACCAAAAAGGATTTTTACATCAAAAACTTATAATAGTAGATGGAAATCTTGCGTCAATTGGAACTGCCAATATGGACATGCGCAGCTTCCATTTAAACTTTGAGGTTAACGTTTTTCTTTATGGCTCCAGTGCGATTCGGGACCTCGTAGCTCACTATGAGGAAGATATGAAGGACAGCGAAAGAATTCGTCCTGTAGAGTTTTACAAAAGAGGTATTATTAATCGTTCAAAAGAGTCATTTGCAAGACTGTTTTCTGGCGTACTATAACTATAAGGAAAAAGCTGCATTTTATAAAATGCAGCTTTTTAAAACTGTCTAGCTCAAGCGCCAAAGCTTTTTCAAAAAACCTTATGTTCAGCTGGTCGCAAAGCTGCTGACAGTACTTCCGAAGATGCATATTCAGTCTTAGTAGTTGCTTCGCTGAACAAGCGTTTCCGCATTTCTTATTAAATCATAATCGTTCCTTTTGCCATTTCTTTGGCTGCGGCTGCAGCTTGTACTTTGGCAGCTGCAACAATTTCCGGAACCCTTTTAGGGTATAGATCAAATGCTTCAGCTACAATTGTTTCCAGTACTTCAATACCAAGGAATCTTAATGCAATTTTTAAATAACGGTCGCCGGATTCCAGCTCCTGCATCGGCGTTCCGATATATTGGCCGCCCCGTGTGTGGATGTGTACAGCTTTTTTATCTGTCAAAAGTCCTTTGGCTCCGGTTGGAGTATAGGCAAATGTTTTTCCGGAAACAAATAAATTATCAATATAAGCCTTTAAAACTGCAGGGGAGCTTAGATTCCAAAGTGGGGAGACAAATACGTAATAATCATACTCTGCGAATTCATCAGCAACAGCACGCATTTTTTTAATTTTTTCTCTTTCAGGTTCAGTCAGCTGGTCCATCGTATAACCGTAGCCAGCCAGCTTACCTCTGGCGGATACAAGATCCGCATCCATATGTGCTAAATCATATGAAAACAAATCGATCCTCTTAATTTCGGTTTTTGGCTGTTCCTCTAAAAAAGAGTTGAGGAAGGTTTCCCCTATTTGCAGTCCTTTTGATTTTTCAATACCCTTTGGATTAGCTGTAATATATAGAAGTTTCATCATATTTTCAAGCCCCTTCACTTAATACTCTCTTATCCATTATATAAAATGGCGGAATGCTTAAAATTGAACAATCGATGTCTTTTCTGAACATTGAGTGTCTAAAGGGCTAACAAAACTTAACATTTTGATTCCTCGATACTTTTGGATATAATAGAAATATTTCAGTGTACAAAAAATAACATTACATAATTTATGTTTTGCATCATGAAGGGATGATTTGAATTGGAAAGACAGAATGTTGGAGTAGTTGGAGTAGGAGTAATGGGAAGAAGCCTTGCACTAAATTTTGAGAGCAGGGGTTTTTCTGTTGCTGTTTATGATTTATCCAAAGAAAAAATAAATGAAATTCTTGAAACTAATAAGGAAAAGAATTTAACAGGAACTAATAATGTTCAGGAGTTTGTTCAATCTTTGGAAACACCACGAAAAATTTTATTGATGGTTAATGCTGGGGTTATTACTGATAAAGCTATCGAGAGCCTGGTTCCATACTTGGAAAAAGGTGATATCCTGATCGATGGCGGAAACAGCTATTTTGAGGAAACCATTCGAAGAAATAAGGAACTTGAGGAAAAAGGAATCCTCTTTATTGGCGCTGGGGTTTCTGGAGGAGAAGAAGGTGCCCTTACAGGACCGGCCATCATGCCAGGCGGGCAGAAAGAAGCATACGAGAAGGTTGAAGACCTTTTAGTATCCATTTCTGCAAAAGTAAATGGAGATCCATGCTGTACTTATATTGGACCTAACGGTGCTGGCCATTATGTGAAAATGGTTCATAACGGTATTGAATACGGGGATATGCAGTTAATTTGTGAATCATACCATTTATTGAAAAACATCCTTGGTTTATCCGCTGAGGAGCTTCACAAGGTATTCAAAGAGTGGAATAGCGGTGAACTTGACAGCTATCTTATTGAAATAACTGCAGACATTTTTACAAAAATAGATGAAAAAACAGGTTTGCCACTCGTGGATGTTATCCTTGATACAGCCGGTCAAAAGGGAACAGGTAAGTGGACAAGCCAAAGTGCTCTGGATCTCGGAGTGCCTCTTTCCATTATCACTGAATCTGTTTTTGCCCGATTCCTATCAGCAATGAAAAGTGAAAGGGTAAAAGCAAGCAAAATTTTAAGAGGCCCTTCACAGGCGAAGTTTTCCGGAAACAAAGAAGAAGTTATTGAATTAATCCGAAAAACTCTTTATTTAAGTAAAATTATTTCCTATGCACAAGGTTTTGCTCAATTGCAGAATGCTTCTAAAGAGTATGGCTGGGATCTTAAGCCGGGCGAGATTTCAATGATTTTCCGCGGGGGCTGTATCATTCGTGCAGGATTCCTTCATAAAATTAAGGAAGCATACGACCGTAATCCTGAACTTGAAAATCTTTTGCTGGATCCTTATTTCCAATCCATAGTGGAAAACTATCAGGAAGCGGCAAGGGAAGTCGTTGCTATCGCTATTAAATCTGGTATTCCAGTTCCGGGATTGGCAAGTGCTCTTTCTTATTACGACAGCTATAGATCAGAGGTTCTTCCTGCTAATCTTCTTCAGGCACAGAGAGATTATTTTGGCGCCCACACATATCAAAGAGTGGATCAGGAAGGAACCTTCCATACGAACTGGCTTGAAAAATAATACCTCTTTCTCAGGGGAAGGTGTAAAATAAGTTCGAGGTAATAAAAGGGGGATATGCAATGGGGCTTTTTAACGGATTAATGGGAAATGCTTCAGAAGTGAGTGTTTCTGAAATACAAAGAGATTTTGTTCAAATTCTTTCTCCAAATGAAAGAATTGAAAAAGCATATAAGCTCATAAGGGACTTGTTTATTTTTACAAATAAACGCTTAATCCTTGTGGACAAGCAAGGCATAACCGGCAAAAAGGTGGAATATCACTCCATTCCTTACAAAAGCATAACTCATTTCAGCATTGAAACCGCAGGAAACTTTGATCTAGATGCAGAGCTTAAAATCTGGATTTCAGGAAATGCTCTTCCTTTACAAAAGCAATTTAACAAAAGCCTTAACATTTATGAGCTTCAAAGTGTTCTGGCAGAATATGTCCTTAAATAAAAAATGACAGCCACTTTGGCTGCCAATTAGACTGTAGGCAGACTCGAAAATTTGGAGTTTACCTACAGTCTTTTTTCTTTTAATTAAACTAAACAGTCTAGGTAGATTCGTTACGGGTGGACGCTTTCCGCTGGCGGGGCCGAGCCGCTTCCCTCGCTACGCTCAGTCAAGGGTCTCGACTATCCCGCTATTCCTGCTGGAGTTGCCACCCTTGACATCAATCAAGTTAAATTAGCTTACTACATCCGAGTTGATTTAAGCAGAAGCTCTTGGCTCCTGGGTATTTATTGATCCTTTTTTGACTTATTGTAGACATTCCGCCTCTTTCTATGGACGTCTTTGTCCTCAAGGAGGCTTATTGAAGACATTGAACTGCTTTATATCAAGAAGTTTGTCCTCAAGATGGCCATTTAAAGAATGTATATCTGTTTTTTTGATCCTTTTTTGACTTATTGGAGACGTTCCGCCTCTTTCTATGGACGTCTTTGTCTTCAAGGAGGCTTATTGAAGACATTGAACTGCTTTATATCCAGCAGTTTGTCCTCAAGATGGCCATTTAAAGAATGTATATCTGTTTTGTTGATCCTTTTTTGACTTATTGGAGACGTTCCGCCTCTTTCTATGGACGTCTTTGTCCTCAAGGAGGCTTATTGAAGACATTGAACTGCTTTATATCAAGAAGTT
>NZ_JAAOEO010000018.1 GCF_011393025.1 Neobacillus terrae
CTGGAGCTGGATTACAATAACCTAGTTCGGAGTTTTCCACAAGGTGAAAATCTATAATTTCCTAACCGACAAAAAAACACACGGACTGTGCCGTGTGTCATCATTTAATTTGTTTTGCTGTCAAGGTTGCAATGAAATGAACTGTTGCTGGCGGTGCATTTATTTGCTGGCCTGCCTTTTTCAGTTCAATTTGAAGGAAACGTTTAATCTTTCTGCTCTTCCGAACGGTTTTTGCAGTCATGTTAACGCCCTCCTTAATTTCAAACAACTTTTTCAAAAAGATCAATATTCACCGGAGGCCATTTCGTAATCTTCCCATTCATCATAGACCAGGTCGCCGCTTGATGCGCCTTTATGAATCGCGTTTTCACACGATGGGCAGCAAGGGCTGTCTCTCTGCAAATCGGCAATTTCCTGTCCGCAAACAATACAGAGTTTCATACTAAACCCCTCCTATTCAGAATTTCATCTTACACCTTTATTATAAAGGATCTGTGAAATGCTTCAACATTGATAAATAAGGATAAGCCTTTAGTATTTTGAATTATCTAACAATAACCTCCGAAAAAGTCTTCTTTTCTTAGAATTTCTTTTTATTTCTACGCTTTACTTCATTTTAGCAAACGCTTCCCCCGTTCTCTTCGCCCGTGTATGGGTTTTAATCGCTTCGTAGGCTTCTTCTTTTTTTCCTTTAAGCTCAATGATTTGTCCAGTAAGAAGGCAGTACAAAAGCTTTAAATCAAGCAATGTAGTATTTTTTAAAAGCTTCGTCTTCGGTTCACTTTCAAACCACTCGGCGGCTTTCTCTTTGCTGTTGAAAAGGGAAAAATCCAACTTCGTTCCATTAATAGGGAACTCCTTTCGTAAAAACAGTTCAGCTATATCTGGAAAAGCTGCTTTATTTTTTTTCATTAAATTCTTTGATGATGGTTCCTGCATAAGGAAAGTATCTTTCAGGGGTTTCAAAACCTCAATTATTTGATCGAGTTCTTTTAGCTCTTTTTTAAACTTTTGTATGGAGGCAGCTTTATAAATAAGCTGAAGATGTTCCAGATAACTGGATACTTTTTTGTAGGTGAGTTCGTTCATATTCATCCCTGGCCTTCCAGACAATTTAATATTTCAGCAGCTAATGAAGCGTATTCCTCCCGCCTGTTTCCGGCAGCTGTTGCTCTTGCTATTTCCTCGTAATTATGAATAACTGTATGAAAAAAGTATGTGCCTTCAGGCAGTTTGCATTGCACTTCAGCTGCGTCTAAATATTCTTTTAGATCCAGAAGCACCTGTTGGTTTTTCACCGTGCCTTTTTTTAGGGTTTCAAAAATGCCAAGAAGCTGCGGCCTCTCACCAAACAATAGACGGGCTAATGATGAATGGCGGTGCTCCTGGCAAATGTTCAGGTAGATTTTATCGACCGTTGTAATATAATGGGCAACTCCGCGGATACTGACGGTTTGAATAATAGAAGGAATCAAATAATAGTCAGATAGCAGGAAAGCACCCTGGGTGATGAGGTTATTGCTGGGAGGGCAATCAAATAAAACAAAATCATAATCTTGGTCTAAACCAGTCTTTTGAAAGAATTGCTGGAGAACGAAGAGGTCGTCAAAATCATCCTTCAGCAGGATGGATAGTTCATCAAGCCCCCCACCTTCGTAAAAAATATTAGATGGGATAAAATCAATGCCTTCTCCCGTCTGTTTGACAAGCAATTCCTTATCAACTGGAAACTCGAGATTTAAATGCATTTTTTTCTGAATCCAGGCATCGAAAATATAGTTCAGACACTCTCCTGGATTAAGCCGGTATAAATCCCAATCAATTCGTGAGAGACAAATTTCGCTTAAAGAACATTGAGGGTCAAGATCAACCAAAAGTACTTTTTTTTCCTGTAAAACCATATGGCACGCTATCTGGTAAATACTCGTTGTTTTTCCTACCCCGCCTTTATAATTTCCAACAAATATCTTTTTCGCTTTTGCCATTTCCCCGCCTCCCATCCATCACTATTCATCCTATGGCGGGTTATTGAGATTATGACTCTT
Source organism: Neobacillus terrae (assembly GCF_011393025.1). Taxonomy (GTDB): domain Bacteria; phylum Bacillota; class Bacilli; order Bacillales; family Cytobacillaceae; genus Neobacillus_A; species Neobacillus_A terrae. The sequence continues at coordinate 2,046 of NZ_JAAOEO010000018.1, forward strand.
TATACCTGTTTGCCAGCAAGCTGCCAATCATCCAGGAAGAAAGGCCATAAATTAGGCCGGCGCCTAACCGCCAGCGGATGGAACCCAGCGGTTAAGGGAATGTTACGGACCTCTGTCCATCAGCCTCTCATATTTTTCACTTCTGCAAGGGTATTTTCTAAAAATGATTGGAGTGCAACATTTCCTAAACATAATATGAGTGAGGGTTTCTTTGATTCAAGCTGCTCTTTTAGATGGCCTATGCAAATTTCTCTAGTCTTTTCTTTATCATAAGCCCGCACTGACCTTCTTTTTAAAATATATAAAATAGGGAGTGACTATAAATGACCGATTTTTGCTCAAATATATGGCCTGAGGAGCCGGTTCCTGAAAATGTAAAAGACTGTAAGGAGTGCGGTTTATATAAACAAGGCTCTTGAATGATTTGGGGTGAGGGAAATTCAGAAGCTCCAATTATGGTTATTCTAGATAATCCAGGGGCACGCGAGGACCAGGAAGGGAGTTCCCTATGTTAAAACATATCTTAACCAGCTTACAGGTTATTTTTCATGATGCCTTGAAAGATTGACGGGTAAACACCTGTTGGGACATTTCATATTTTTTTAGGAAAATCATAAAATTATATATAAATCAATTAAGGTGAGGGATGAAAATGTATTATGCACGCTTGGTGAAGTATAAGTTGGGATTTGGGCAGAGGGTTTTCGCAGAAAGATTAACCAAAGAATTTGATCAGATAAGCAGGACATTAGCTGGGTTCAGAGGAAACGTATATTTTTTTGAAGATACACTTTGCGAGTACAGGGCGCTAAACTATTGGGATACAAAAAACGATGCAGAAAATGCGAATCAAGTTTTGTTTCCGAAGCTTGAACAGGAGCTCGAGAACCTTACGGCCGAGAAGCCTTCTTACCAATTCTTTGAAGTATTTGACCCTGCAGATGGCAGAGACCTTTTATTCTCCCATATTAAGCTGGTATAGGATTGCTCTGGCCGAGTAATCTTTTTTTTGAGGATTCAAATAGGATTTTTTACCTTTGCGGAGAATAACTTATTAATCTGAGAAAGGATGTGTCTTAATGAAGGGAAAATTAGTGAGGATTGGTACAACCTATATTCCGGTCACTAATGTTGCACTATCTGCCGAATGGTATGTAAATAACTTAGGTGCAGAATTGAACTATAAAGACGCAGATAAAGCAATTATCAATTTGGCAAATCAAAGCTTTTTCCTAGTTGAAGCTGCTGAGGATCAAAGTACAAATTTTTATGATAATAAAGGTGTGAAACGTTTTTCGGTCACTTTTGAGGTAAATGGGTTAAGTGCTTTGGAAGCCCTGCATAAAGAGTTTAAAGAAAAAGAAATCAAAACTGGAGAGATTGAAGACAGAGGCCATGCTGGAAGGAACTTTGTCTTCTTTGATTCTGATGGCAATATGTTTGATGTTTGGAGTGAATTAAGTCCTGTTTTCAAGGAAAGGTTCGGAGTAACTAAATGAAGTAATTTTATAACTTCAAGAAAAAAGCTTGTCATAAATTTAATAAGTCTTCCATAAATATTAAGAATACCGCTATTAAAGGAGTGAAATTTATAGTGAAAATGCATGTTATTTATGAACAGCCAAAAAACCAGGAAGGTTTTGAAAAGCATTATTTTGAGGTTCACATTCCTCTTGCTCAAAAGATCCCCAACTTAAAAAATTTGTCCTATCAAAAAGTGTTACAGGCACAAAATACGGAGAAAAATTTATATTTAATGGCCGAATTAGAATTTGAAAGTTTAGATGTCTTTCAAGAATCTATGAGCTCTAAAGAAGGAAAAGAAACACAAAAGGATGTTGCCAATCTTGTAGAGTTTTTACATAAACCGCCAGTTATTATTATTAGCCAATAAAAAATAGCCTGGATCCTCAATAAGGGTCCAGGCAGTTTTTTTATGCAAATACTTTTTGGCTGGCGAACTCTTCTTTTATTTTTGCAAGAAGTTCTGGGTTTGTTAAAATTTCGTATGCAGTAAGGGCCATGGCTTTCGCTCCAAGAATCATGCCTTCTCTGCCCTGCTCGCTCATCGCTGCTTCTCGGAATTCATGAGTATGGGCAACGGTTGGCACATCAACAATCTTAATATAGGGGTGAATGGCTGGAACTACCTGACTAACATTTCCCATATCAAGAGAACCTGAGCCATCGCGTTCAACCACGATTTGCTCCTCGTTAATACCCAATGAAACCAATTCCTTGTTAAATGCCTCTGATAACTCATTGTTTGTGATCATATCATCATAGGAAAATTCATAGAAAGACCATTTCATAGTGGATCCTGTCTGAAGTGCTGCACCTTCAGCGCATTTCTTCACCTTTTCAACCAGCTCGTTCACATAATCCCTTTTTGCTGCACGAACATAGAATTGGGCAACTGCGTAATCAGGTACAACATTAGCTGCTTTTCCGCCTTCAGGAATAATCCCGTGTATTCTTGCATCTGGCTTAATGTGCTGACGGAGAGCATTAATGCTGTTAAATGTCTGGATAACTGCATCAAGGGCATTAATTCCGGCATGCGGGCTTGCAGCTGCATGGGCTGATTTTCCGAAAAACTCGAATTGAATGGCATCCATCGCCAATGAAGCACCGCTTTTTATATAATTGTCACTTGGATGAACCATCATTGCCACATCCAAAGCATCGAAGATACCAGCTTCTGCCATCGTTACTTTTCCGCCTCTTGTTTCTTCAGCAGGTGTACCAAAAACCATTACTTTTCCGCCAGTTTCCTGGATTACCTTACTTAAAGCAATCCCAGCAGCGATTCCCATTGTTCCGATAAGATTATGTCCACAAGCATGGCCTACGTCAGGAAGCGCGTCATATTCCGACATAAATCCAATTACAGGACCTGGCTTGCCGCTGTCAAAGGTTGCTGTAAAGGCAGTTGCTAGTCCGCATGTTCCTACTTCTAAAGCAAAATCGTGTTTTTTCAATTCCTCTGTTAAAACCGTGCATGCAAGAAACTCTTCATGGCCAAGCTCCGGATTTTCCCCAATGTACTTGCTTATTCTATAAAAATCTTCTTTATATAATTCGATCTGATCAATAATATACTGTTTCATTATATTTTCCATCTCCCTAATATATGAATGTATAAAAAATCATATAATATTATATTAATACATTATTTTGTTTTTTTCACTAGTTATTTATTTTCTTTTATAAATTTGGCTCTGTTAAATTTGCCTGTTGATTTCCCGATTTATGCCCTCGCTTTCGGCTGGCGCTTCGGGGTCTACCTGACCCGCTTTTCCAGCCGGAGTCTCGCACCTCTCGTTCCAATTACCATTGTGCCAAATCAACAATGAGCTTTAACATAGCCATAAATTTGAGAATGAGTTAAAAGGGATATTATGGTATATGATAGAATTATATAAATTAAGCTCTGTTAAGCTTGCTTGTTGATTTTCGTTCAAGACACTCGCTTTCCCGCTGGAGTCTCGAGTCCTTCTGCTACAATCAACATAGATAAAAATCAACAATGTTCTTTAACACAGCTATTGATTAAAAAATGGAGAGTGGTCAAGTGGAACAAATCAAATCATTTTTTATCCTTTATCCAAAAACGGCGCGGATTGTGGCTTTAATATTGCTTGCCTATCTATTTATGGAATCCATTCAAGCTGGTTATAAAACAGGAATGTCTCTTTTCGGGTAAGGTTCTTTCGGTTTTGGAGGATTTATGTTATACAGGGTATAATAATGGTAAGAAGAAATGAAAGGAATGATTGTATGTCTGCAGGCGGTCTATGGGGATTAACAATTTTATCAGCAGTGGCATTTTACGGAAGTATTGCGTTAGCATATGTTTTAACTTGATAAATGTATAAAAAGGCTGTTCACTTTTGAGGACAGCCTCCTTTATTTAGTAAGATGGTGCCTTTCTATTAAAAAAATTTATAAGTGATTCCTAGTTTTCCCAAAACGATGAGTTACTAAAAGAATTCCTAGCTTCCAAGAAGGTATGCCCTGGTTCTGCGAGAGAATCTCCGACTTTTCTAACGACTGCCCAACCAGGACGGTTATGCCTAGGCAGGAAATGATATGCCTAAGCGTGGCATGTAATGCTTCAAAGAATTGATGCACATCTATCTAATCTTTAACTCTTTTCCCCTCCAGCCGTTTCCTCATTATCCTTTAAATTTGGCTTTTCCTTATGGAGGGTGTTTGAAATATTAGTGAATATTAAAAAAGTACCTTTCCCTCTCTGGGGAAGGCACTTAATCTGCCTGAATAGCGACTATAACAAACTTTCCATTTTCCACTTCTTTTTCACAAACCGTCACATCCTCATGTGAAAGCCCGAGTGAAAGCATCTTATCATGTACCTCTTCTATTCGGCTAGAGAAAAAGTAAGCCATAATATCAATCAATCCATCCTCTTCAATGGTGTCATCATTTGTATCAGTTTCTTCAATTACTTCCTCAGATTGTTTTTCATCATAGGCAAAGATGTATATATCATCGAGTAAATAGCCCTCGTTTTTGAGTCCATTTACCGTGTTTCTCGCCTCTTGTAAATTTTCCGCGACTTTATATATATACATATCTTTTCCTCCTGTTTGACCGGTGGGCCAATCTTTTGTACTAAATTATTTCCCTCCCGCACAGGCAATTAAACTAAGAAAAAAAGAGAGGATTTCTCCACTCCTTCTATTCACCCTGCTGTTCACTTTCAAGCAGGTGTCTGAGTTTATTAAGTTTATTGTCCCAAAACAATTCAAAATATTGGACCCAGTCCTGCAGTTCACGGAGAGGCTCCGGATTTAAGCTATATCTGGTTTCCCTTCCTGATTTCCGCTCCCGGACAAGATCAGCCTCTGCTAAGACCCGAAGATGCTTGGAAACCGCGGTGCGGCTTATGGGAAAGTTTGCACTAATCGCGGTAACAGGCATCTCTTCCTTGCTGAGCAGTTTTAATAATTGACGGCGGGTAGGATCAGCTATGGCATGGAATACGTCATGTTTTGCTCTTTCAGCAGACATTAAGCCTCAACATACGCACGCAGCTTGTTCTCGACCATCGCTGCCCAGCCGTTTTCCATATTCCCCCGAACCGCAGTATGTGGAGCACCAAATTCGGTAACCTTGTTGACATCCCAGCCGGAATGGATCAACGTAAATTCCGTTCCTTCTTCTACCTCTAATAATTCAAAAGAAAGCGTCCAGTCTTTTCCCCATCGGAAAGAAAGAGTATTAGGCGGGTCTACCTTTGTCACCTTGCAGGGAGACATACCGAATTGGCCGGCATTTAAGTGAAATTCATGGCCTTCTACTGGCTGCATATCATTTGGCATAAACCAGGCTTCAAGTCCTTCTGAGGTTGCTACTGCATTCCAAACCTTTTGTATTGGGGCATTAAATCTAACCTTGCGAACGATATCTAATAGCTGAGCGTTATTTTCCAATTTAAAATCCACCTTTATTATTTTTTGGTTTTTACTTTATCAGAGTGACGAAAACGAAGGGCTGACCATGTCTCGTCTACCGCCACGTTGCTTACTGGGCGATATGGCGTTTCTTCTTCGGCCAGCTTCCATAAAACGTCCCTATTAATATCCGTTTTAATTTTTGAACTTTTCTTAGGGTAGGTTACCCAGAAAAGCGCATCCTCTTTTAAAAAGGGAATCGTTGCAGCAAATAACTTTTTCACGTCTTCACTATTTAGGACAAATAGCTGAACAAAATCATATGTACCTTCAGGCTGTGTGTCCTCTTCAATGTCCAGGCTATACCCTTCCGGAGCATTTAGCACAAGGGCTCGTCCTTCTTTGTACCTCAGTTTTTTTAATAATTCTTCCACAAAAAAGCACTCCTTTGCACTTGAAAAACGAAACCATTTGGTTTCGTATTTAATTTAACTATAAAATACACATTAGTAAGAGTCAAGCCAATTTTAGTTTAAAAATCATCTGACCCCTTTTTTAACTAAAAATCTCGTTTTGCAAAAAAATACTAGATGATGGAATCAAGTATAGATACTCCAAACATGGATTAAGGGCGAAAAGGTATATGAAAAAGTGTAATAAAAAGCGCATTGGTTCAAACCAATGCGCTTTTTGCCGGCTGAAAATTAATAAACTTTATGGGACAATACTTGGAGGCTTGCTGATTTCCTCGTCAAGCACCTTCAGCCCGCCAATAACTTCTAGGCCAGAACCGAATGAAACAAGCGCATCACCGGCAATGGCAATCTTTTGTTCCTGGATTCGTTTGATTTTATCCGTTTCTTTAATTTGGCTTGAAACAGATACGGCCTCTAGGATTTGCCCAATCGTCCGTATCCAGGCACCTGTCAAAATTTGCTCTTCGCCACGAGTGTCCCCATCCTGCTGAACCTGTAAGAGACCTGTTAATCCTTTTACTTCAATTAATTGGCCAATAACTTGAATCCACAAGCCTAAGGCTACTTCCTTCTCGAGCTCTAATATAATATTTTCCTGATTGTATTCTCTTTCCACTCCATCAGCTCCAGAAGTATTTTTTCTATATGTTATGAAAAGGAAAAGTTATAGGGTGATTATTTTCTTTCTTTACTTCGTTCTGCTGATGTGAACTTCAGTATTAAATAAAGAAGATACAATGCCCCGACATAAATAACGGAAGAATATTGTATTTTCCTGCTCCCGTAATGCAATACCTTTACGATAACAGCAAACAACTCCAGTAGAGTGAGACCAATAGACATAGTTATTATGTATATCATTTTCTTAAGCTTAGAGCTGAACATAGGGAAGTAATTAAAGATGATTATCATCACAGAGGATTGTCCAAAAAGGCTTTCCAATCGCTAACTTCCATTTGGAAATAATACAGTAGAATTCATATATCTCAAATCCAGGTAAACGTCCAAAATGCTACCTGCAAATAATGTAAACAATACTTTAAGAAGAATTTCTTGTAGTGTTCTTTTTGGCGATTAAAGATGCAATAATAAAAAAGGCAAGAACGGTTGCTGAAAAAATATAAATCATTAATGGTCCCTTCTTTTATTGACACCTTTTAGTTATTACGTAAAGCCTTTTCCCTCCAGTACATCTTTTCGCTCTCCGAAATTTTGCTGCAATTCATTCCAAAATCATATATGGCATAATTAATATCATTTATTAAATCATCAGGAATTTCACATTGGAGTTTGGTTTGAATATGGTAGATTAATTTGTTTGAGTAAGGCAAATGGCTTAACAAAGGAAATTCCCCTTTTCTTCATTCAGAGTTCTTCTCTTAGTTTTGCCAAAAAAAATCATTCTTAAAATGTACATAAAAAAACAATCATTAAAAACAAGCGTTATTTTGGCTCGTTTTCAATGATTTTAATGAGTTCTTTCCACTCAGTGATTCGCGGTAAATCCTTATGGCGATTATATGATTGATCCTTTAAAAATACCTGGGTTGATTCGTTCAGAATGGTTTCCAGAATTTCTGGCTTATCATCAAAATAATAATCTAGTTGTAGTGTTTGTATGATTGCGGCCTTTTCGTTGTCTTCCATTCCATAGAAAAACCGTTCATCCTGTACCGGGAAACCATTCTTTTTCATCCATTCCCTTGTCTGTTCTCCATGTTCCTTTGGTCTGGCGGTGATATAGAATATTTCATGGCCTTGATTGCTAAGATTCTGAAGTGTTTCAACTGCCAATGGATAAGGAGGACAATTCGTATAATAAATTTCATTCAATGAATTATTCCACATTTCTTTTCCTTGTTCGTTCGTTAAGCCAAAGGGTTCATGGATAAATACCTTCTTTAACTCCTGAAAAGCCTGAATTGGAACATTGCGATTCAGCTTTTTGTTGTATAGGTGAAACGCATGCTCCCGCAGGTTAATTAACGTGTCATCAATATCAAAACCGAATTTCATTTTAAATCTCCTCTTTGGGGTAAACAGGGTAACCAGGGTAACCAGTAAATTTAAAGTCTTTCCCGATTTTAACAAAATCAGTGTCAGTCAGCTCTACAGCGTCCCGCATTTTTTCAATTCCCATTCCTTCAAGAAAAGTAGGTGCAAGTTTTCCCCCAATTAATTTAGGCGCAAAATAGAGGACAATCTTATCAATAACCTTGCTTTCCAGGAAAGAGGCATTGACAGTGCCACCGCCTTCTATCAGTAAGGAGGAAACAAGATTTTCACCTAATATCTGTACCACTTCATTAGGATTGATTATCCCTGACCCGGAAGTTTGGATTACTTTTATTCCAAGAGATGCTAAGATTTTTTTCTTCTCCCTATCATACTCACTGCCAGTAAAGATCCAGGTGTCAGCTTCTTTATCGGTAATAACCTTGGAGTCCAATGGGATTTTTAAAGTTGTGTCCAATACGATCCTTAAAGGATTGCGTCCATGGGGAATACGAGTAGTCAAAGATGGGTTATCTGCTATAACAGTATTAACACCAACGAGAATGGCCATATTCTCATTTCTTAAATGGTGGACATCCAATCGGGCTGCTTCAGAAGTTATCCATTTGCTTTCATTCGTATGAGTAGCAATTTTTCCGTCGAGACTTATACCAGATTTAAGAGTGACAAAGGGTTTTTTTTCAACAATAAACTTATTGAATACCTCGTTCATTTTCCTTGACTCTTCGTCACGCACACCAACAATGACTTCAATCCCTGCTTCTTCAAGGATTTTAACACCATTCCCCGAAACTACTGGATTGGGATCGAGTGTTGCAATCACTACTCTTTTTAATCCTGCTTCGACAATAGCAACAGCACAAGGCCCTGTTCTTCCATGATGGGAACATGGCTCAAGTGTTACATAGATAGTTCCTCCTTTTGCTTTGTCCCCCGCCATTCTTAGTGCATGGATCTCTGCATGAGGCTCGCCAGCCTTTAAATGGGCACCAATGCCAACGACCCGGTTATCATTTACTATAACAGAGCCGACCAGCGGATTAGGATCCGTCTGGCCTTTCATTGCTTTGGCATTTTGCAATGCTAAATCCATATAAAACTCATGGTTAGTCATTTGGACAAGTCCCTTCAGTTTTTAAATGGCCGGATTTGTTTATCTTTGTCTGAAGATATTTTTCGTTAAACTCTGATATATCTCCCCATAGTGGAACCCTTCCGCTAACAGGCAAACCTGCAGTTTTCAAGGCATTCATCTTTTTCGGATTGTTTGTAATTAGGGTTACTGGTTTGCTGCGCAAAGATTTTAATACATCAATTGCATCACTATAGTTTCTTGAATCATCCACAAAACCAAGGCCTTCATTAGCCTCAACGGTATCATAACCGTTTTCCTGAAGAATATATGCCATAGCTTTGCTGAATAATCCAATTCCCCGGCCTTCATGGTTTGCTAAGTAAAATAGAGCACCATTACCATGCTCGACAATCATTTTCATGGACTGTTTTAATTGAAATCCACAATCACAGCGTTTGCTTCCGAAAATATCACCGGTGTGGCAAATGGAATGCATTCGGATCATTGCATCTTCCGCATATTCAAAATCCCCGTATACAAGAACACTGGATTGCTGAAATTCTGCCAGATTGGAAGAGGATAATCTATCTATTACTTGATCGAAATCTTCTGTAACTTCATCACAATTCAGCCAGCAATACCATTGAAACACAACCGTCTCACCATATAAATTAACCGGAAGGCGGATAGGACCAACTATATAGATACCTCCTTCTTCCTTTTTAATTAATTTGATTTTATCTTCTAAAACGCTAAGAACCTTTGAGCTTAATTCCGCCTGGCTCATCATAAATCCCCCTTGTTCCCCTTTTTAAACAGCTTTAGTTTCCTTTGTTGAATTAAATAGCATCCGGTCAATAGAATAGAAAGTACTTCCATTAATACCAAGATAAAGAGCAATGGCTATAAATGCTAAATCCAGCTCGTACCCTGCCATTTTTCCATTGCCTAATAAACCGACAGCAAGCTTTACCTTTAGTATAGCCCCAATCATCAGTAAAACAAATACAGAAGAAATTATACGGGTTCCAAGACCAAGAATTAAAGCGAAACCTCCAAGGATTTCAATGACAGCTATAACATAAGCCATGAATCCTGGAATTCCCATGCTGCTAAACCAGCCAACGATATTTTCTATCCCTCCTTGAAATTTTGCAAAGCCATGTATAAAAAATAATGCACCCAATGTTAATCGTAATATTAGAGCTCCTATTTCCTGTTTATTTAACAACATATGTTCCTCCTATGATAAATGCCTCAGTTTTAATTATTCTTAATTCGAGATAACAGACAATTGGTTTTCCTAATTTTTTTCATTAATTGGAACACCGCCAACACCCCAATTTTCTTCAGGTACCTCGGTTAATATTACTCTTACAGCCTCAGGTGGGCTGCCCAGCGTTCTTGAAATAGTATCGGTTATTTCTGAAATGAGTTGTTTTTTTAACTCGGGTGATCTTCCTTTAAGCATTTGAACCTGGATAATCGGCATAATTATTCGCTCCTCATGATTTTACACTGAGTTTCATTCTGCCCAGCTTTTCAAAATTTGCTATTAAATTATCTCCAATCGATACCGGTACTGCTTCTGTAATTCCTCCGGTCAGCACAATCATTCCAGGTTCCACTGACTCTCCGACAGAATGCAGCATTTGGACGAGCTTAACGACCGAACGTACGGGATTTCCTAAAACCGCTGAACCTCTTCCAATCTGAACGGTTTTTCCGTTTAACTCCATACTTACCTCAAGCTGATCTAATTGGAACTCGGTGGGAGAATAAATGTTTTTCGAGAGTATAAATCTTGAACTTGAAGCATTATCAGCGACAACATCGACCAGATTGAAGGAAAAATCCCTGTAACGGCTGTCAATAACCTCTAAAGCAGGAGCAATCCCTATTGTAGCCTTCCAAACCTTTTCTTCTGTTATATCAGCACCTTCAAGATGCTGATTAATGAAAAAAGCAAATTCCGGCTCCACCCGTGGATGAATCAAGCCTTTTAAGTTCAATAAGGGACTGTTTATCTCCATTGATTTTAGCAGCCTTCCATATATAGGTTCACTAATTCCTACAGACTGCTGCTTGGCTAAACTGGTCAGGCCCATTTTCCATGCTGTTAAGTGGTCGCCGGCCAGGAGATCCTTTTGTATATTTATTTTTTGAATCTCATAAGAATTTTCGGGTGTGAGACCGGTATATCGTTCTGTTAGTTTTTCTAATTCCTCACCGTTTTTTTGATGCTGATAAAGTTCATCTGCTATCTCGTTTAAATTCATCACTTTACTCCGTTTTCTGTTTTTCATCCAAAAAGCCAAACACTGTGGCTTAAGTTCCCATAGCGGTAGCTTCGATGAAGCAAAGTCGCTTTTTGAGAATCATCTGCTGCACCCATAGCATAGAAAATCGGAATAAAATGCTCTCTGCCATATTGAGGTACCGCGTATTCAGCAAAAGGTGCAAGTGTATCGTAATCAAATAATGCTTCAGTATCCCATTCACCTAAACTGCTTGATAACCAATTTTCAAATTCCTCTGCCCAGGGGTCAACCTGCCCATTATCAGCCCAATTTAAAATTCTTAAATTATGGACAGTTCCTCCGCTGGCAATAATTAAAACATCGTTTGCTCGGAGGTCTGATAATGATTTTCCAATTTGATATTGTTCTGCTGGTGTAAGGCTCGGATTAACTGACATGCTTATAACAGGAATATCTGCATTGGGATATAGCAAGCGTAATACCACCCATGCACCATGATCAAGCCCTCTATTCGTATCTATATCGTATGGAATGTTATTTTCAGTAAATAAATTAATAATTTCTTCTGTTATGTGCTCATTTCCTTTAGCAGGATATTTTATGGAATTTAAAGCCGGATCAAACCCGCCAAAGTCGTAAATAGTACTATACTCATCTACCTTGCTGACCTTCTGCACAGGAGATTCCCAATGGGCTGAAAACAAAACAATCGCTTTAGGACGAGGCAATGTTTTTCCTAATTGATTTAAAAATTGTGTGTATTCGTTATTTTCAATTGCAAGCATGGGTGCACCATGTGCAATAAATAAAGATGGCATCATTTTTCTTCACTCCTTAATTAACTTTTAATTATTTAGATTATTTTTTAACCATTTATGAAAATCGCAATAATTTTCTTCGGAAACAGTGTGTGGTTCCGGATAAGCTTTGAAAGTAACAGGAATCCCGAGCTTTTTAAAAAACTCAGCATTCTCCTTTCCCCAATCAAATGGCAGTACCTGATCAAATTCACCATGAGATATAAATGCCTCTAAATTATGTCCAGTATGAATTGGATACTCCTCTTTAACAAATGCTGGAATATATCCGCTTAGTGCTATTATCCCCTTTATCTTATCTCCTAAAGTTAATCCTAGGGTCATTGAAACAATGGCTCCCTGACTAAAGCCCATTAGGTATATTTGGCTCTGATCGAGTGGATACTCTTCACAGGCGTAATCTATAAAGCTTTTTAACTTTAAAATTGCTTCATCAAAAACGTCTCTATGCGGCTTTCCATAGCCTTCAATCGTAAAGTAAGCGAAGCCTGGCGGCTGGCTAAGGTGGCCTCTTACACTAAAAATATAAAAAGATTCTTCCAGTCCATTGACCAAAGAAATCATATTTTTTTCATTACTTCCAATTCCATGCATCACAAACAATGCCGGATATTTTTTTCCTGGAATTATTTTTTCAGGATGTGAAAGTTCATATATCATTGGTGCTTTCATTAAATCAGCCCCTTTTAAAAATTTAACCTACATACAAATGTTTCATATTAAAAAACCTTTAATAGGTTTTGTTTACTAATATGAATCTTTGTTTTCTATATAATATCAACTATAGTTATGGAAAGTCAATTATTTTTTTGTTAATATGTAATTAAGTTTACTTTTAGGAAACCTCGAGGTGATAAAATGGATATCGGTTCCAAAATCCGTACTATTAGAAATCGAAAAAAAATTACCATTGCCCAAATGTGTGAAGGAACGGGATTATCAAAGGGTTTTATAAGTAATGTGGAAAACAATAACACTTCTCCATCTATTAATACGCTGCAAACCATTGCCCAATTTTTAAATGTGCCACTTCCCTATCTTTTGCTTGCGAAGGATCAGCATATGAGTGTGATTAGAAAGAACGAAAGGCAAATTACCACAGTGGAATGCACCGATTTGACGGTTCAGCATCTTGCTTCCCGAAGCGGATTAAGTATTAGGCTTGTTGAATTTCCTCCAGGCACATCCACTGGTGAACTTAATGCACATGAAGGGGAAGAATGCCATCTGGTATTGCAGGGAAAAGTACTGGCTGAACAGGGTGAAGAATCCTTCATTCTCGAGGCAGGCGACACCTTCAGTTGGAGCGCTAGTGTACCCCACTTTGTAAAAAATGTCGGAGATGAAATGGCTAAGATCTTAATCGCTGTATATAAAGAAAATCTTGAATAGATAAAGGACCATATTAATAAAAGGCCTTTTCTCTCTTAATTATTTGCCTTTTCTCTTTTAATTATTTAAATTCGTATTTAAATTGCGAAGTGTTTCTCCAATTGATTCGTGTATAACGAATGTACTAGAGTCAAGGTCATAGGGTGTATCGCTTTTATTAATAATAATGAGTGGTACGCCTTCCCTTCTGTACAGAGGGAAGGTAGAAAAAGGTGTTACCTTCAGGCTTGTCCCAAGAACCAGAATACAATCTGCTTCATGGATTAGCTGCATTACCGTATTAAATCCCTCCATAGTAAACCACTTTCCTGCATCACCGAAAAGAACTACATCGGGTTTAATATAGCGATCCCTCTTATTCTTTGTCTGGCAATGGTCACACATATAAAACTCCTTCATGTTTTTCAGCCTATTTGCCATTTCTTCTGTTGAATATTTTGTCCCGCAATTCAAACAAGTAGCCGTTTTCATAGTTCCGTGAAACTCAATTACCTTTTTGCTTCCTGCTTTTTGATGTAGGGCATCAATGTTTTGAGTAATAATATACGAAACCTTCCCTTCCTTTTCCCATTTCGCAAGTACCTCATGCCCACTATTGGGTTCTGCGCTGGGGTGATAGAGATTCTCTACCGCAAACTGATAAAATTCTTTTGGGTTCTTAAAAAAATAATCAATAGACAGGATATATTCAGGAGCCATTGAGTAAATCCCTGTACTCGAGCGAAAATCTTTAATTCCTGATTCCGTACTGATTCCTGCTCCGGTTAAAACCACAATATTCTTTGAATTTCTTACTATATCTGTACACTTTTCTAACATGCCGTTTTCCATATTTGACGCTCCCGGTTAAAAAATACAATTATTTTATTCCCTTTTGATCCCAATACTAGACTTGATTTATTCGAATTTCAAAAGCATAACAAAAAAACAAACCCTTAAAATTATACATCTATGAAAGTGAAAACAATCATTCAATCAATAAATAATGCCTTATGAAATAGATACATTAGAAAAACTTGGCATTCGCCAAGTTCCTTTGGCGGATGCCGTAGTTTTACTTATGCGTTCAGAATTTAGGGATATAAATTCTGATTAGCTAAATAAAAGCAGAGAATTTCTGCTCTTTTAAGTAAGCCTTTTCAATTCTTCCCTGATACCATCAATAAGATCAGGTGGATTAACTCCATAATGAGATAAAGTTTTTGCCTTTTCTTCTCCAGTCTTTGCATGCAGGTAGCTGGCCGAAACAAGGGCTTGAATTGGTGAGGCACCTTGAGCTAGAAAAGCACTGACTATACCCGTGAGTACGTCCCCGCTTCCTCCTTTTCCAAGTGCATCATGACCCAGAGGGTTAATGTATATATCTCCATCAGGTGATGCAATAATGGCGCGATGTCCTTTTAACAGTAAATATATATTGTTTTCTTTTGCGAAATTATTGGCTATTTCTATACGGTTTTTTTCCACGTCATTTACAGATAAATTTAATAAAACCGCCATTTCACCAGGATGAGGAGTGAATATAACATTACCCTGGTATTGTCTTACTATATCAAGGCTGTTTTTTATTAAATACAGTCCATCTGCATCAACAACAATTGGCTGCCCATTAAGAGATGAGAACAAAGATCTCATCCACTCTTCTCCGCCAGTAAATCTGCTCATACCTGGTCCCACAGCGATTGCTTTTATTTTATTAAGTGATTGCTTGATTTGATCTATTGCATTTAGAGCAAAGTGGCCTTCCTCTTCATACAGAGGTAAAAATAATGATTCGGGACTTTGGATGGCAGCTAATGGATAAATACTTTCAGGAACTCCAAGTGTGACAAGCCCTGCTCCAGCATTTAAGGCAGCTTTTGCTGTGAAAATCGGTGCGCCCACGAAACTGCGTGAGCCGCCCAAAACAAGGACATGTCCAAAGGTTCCTTTATGTCCATACGCCGGCCGAACGGGTAGAAATTCTTTTGCGAGCGTTTCAGTCATTAATTTCGGTAATTCAAGTTTCAAATCTTTTATTATCGAAGGCGGCACCGAAATATCCACCGCCTTCCACTCCCCTATATAGCTTGGACCATCATTTAAAAAGAAGCCATTTTTCGGGAATACGAAGGTAATCGTTTTATCTGCTTTAATGGCAGCACCTTCTACTTTGCCTGTATCACTGCTGACACCAGAGGGAATATCGACTGAAATCACCAGTTTATCCATAGCTATTTCGTTTACCAAAGAAATTGCCTTACTGACAGGCTCGCGAACTGGCCCGCTAACTCCAGTTCCGAGGATGGCATCTACAATAATGTCTGCCTTTTCTATTTCAACGCGGAGTTCTTCTATCTCTGAAAAATATAAAATCGGCAGACCTCTTTGGAAGTAGGCATCATAATGGATTTTGGCATCTCCATTAATCCTCTTTGGGTCAGTGACTAAATAAAGAAGCGGATTGTATCCTATATCAAAAAGCCTGCGGGCAATGACAAAACCATCTCCCCCGTTATTTCCGCTTCAGGCAAGAACAACAATTTTGGAATTTATTCCCTTGGCAGCAGCGTTTACCTCTTCAGCTACTTTTGCACCGGCATTTTCCATTAACACGATGCCAGGCAGTCCTAATTTTTCGATTGTATACTGATCCATTTGCTGCATGTCCTTTTGTCCTGCGACAAACATATCCATCCCTCCGATTAGGAGTTTTTTATTCTAATATTACCTTCTTAGATCTTTTTCAACTAATTTTAAATTTCTATCTTCATTAATCCGTCAGTGGAGAAGCGTTTAAATTTGGAACGCTTAACATCACTTTGCCCCATGTTTTAAAAGATTTGAAATTGTACCGGTCTAGCTAACATCAAATTAACTTTTATCTTGATTAGATTTCATGTTAAAAGAATCTATTAACATACTAACATTTCTTTATAAACCCCACAGAAAAATTCCAGGTAAGATAATCTTCAATAAAAAACTCCCTGTTTGTCAGGAAGCAAAATTAAAGTTGAAAGGTTTTACGATAATCATTAAGTTCCATCTCTATGGAAGTAATTATTGCAAGGTATCTCTTACATAATTCTTCATTATCAAAATCATCGCCTTCTCCTAATACTTTCCACTTCAAAAAAGTGTTATCGATTTCTTGGACGGCTTTGGCAATTTCTTCTTCAAGTAGATGGAAATTCTTATAGAGTAAAGGTCTAATTAGATGGTTATATGGCTCTGAATGAAATGTGCTTTCTCCTGTTTGTGGATTCCACTCTATGACTTGTACATCGTTATTTACTTTAAGAATTTCATTGTAGGCTTCCAATTTTTTAGCAATCTGTTCCCTTTTGAATTGATCCTTTAATATTTCTAATTGTCTTTGATTCTGTTTTTCTTGAATATCTAATTGATGTTTATACTGTGCTTCCTGGATTTCCAATTGTTTTTTATGCTGTGTTTTTTGCTTTTCAATCTCGAATTCTTTTTGTCTATTAAATTGGGAGGATTGAAGAAAGTAAGAAACAACACCGGTAGAAACTGTACCAACAGCAACACTTATTAGCGCGATAAATGCATCATTCATACCAACACTCCTTTAGCATTAATGAATATTAAATAATGCAAGGAAAAATGAATGTAATGATAAAATAAAAGCACATTAAAAATTTACAAATAGATTCCTTTGGAATGTTGAACAAGAATCATTTAGTGCTGCCTAAATAGGTTTCATCCAACTGTTTTATTACAAATGGCCATGCTTCTTTATGCTGGTCCCGTGATGCCTCATCCGGAAAACCTGCGTGGCTTAGCCGTAAGTTTGTCCCATTGCCAATTGGTTCGAGTTCAACTGTTACTACTGTCTCTGCTCCCCTGGTTCCCTCAGCACCAGTAACCCAAGTTAATTCTACCAATCGGTTTGGCTCCAGCCTTAAGAATCTTCCATAATGCGGATGACGCTGCATCTCACTTTGATTCTCGAATTTAAATTGGGTTTCAAAGAAGAATGCTGAATTAACTTCTCCCTTCATTAATACAGTACCGGGAGCTGCGAACCATTGATCAAACTGCTGCGTCCAGGCTTTATATAGAATTTCAGGCGCTGCTTCCATCACACGCTCTACAGTCAAACCAAAAGGTCTTTTTGAAAGATCAGGCATAATAACAGCCTTAATCCCTTTTCGCAAATTAATGTCAAACTCAAGATAAGCCTTCATGCAATTAAGCATGTCAACCCAGCCTTGGGTTTGCTGGCTAAAGCATTTAAGTCCCTCCTCAGTACATTCCCAGCCCTCTTCAAATACGTTAACAGAAGTTTTTCCCGTATCTAATTCTTCAAGTTTAATATCTACCTTCGTTTCTGCCCCGCTAGCTGTCCATAAAAAAGAAATGAAGTTTTTCTCAATAGTTGTTACCTGAATAGATAATTCCGCGCCTGCATCATCCCAGCTCCATAGGACCGTTTTTCCTACTTCAAGTCGTCCGCTGCCGCTTGATATAAAGTAATTAGACATCTTCTCAGGAGATAAAATTGCTTCTAGAACTACATCAACAGGTTTTGAAATGACTGATTCTACTTCCACTTTTAGTTTCATTTTATCCTCTCCATACTCATGAAATGTTGGTGAATTTCATTACTCTCTTTTTATTCGATTAATTTAACTGAAAACCTTTTGAAAAAAGTAAAAAGGCTGCCCCTTTTAACCTTGGACAACCTTATTGCTTACCAATATGCTCCAGTGCTTGTTCAACATTTGAAAAGGATTCTACACCTGCAAAGTTTATTCCAATACCTACAGTATTGGATGCTAAATCAGGTCTTATTCCGGTAAAGATAACTTGAATTCCAATTAGCCGAAGAACGCGGTAAAGATTGAATATATGATTTGCCACCTCGGAATCGATATTGACAATACCTGAAAAATCGATAATAAGAGATTCTATCCTATGTTTACTTATCTTCGGTACTGTATGGTTAAATAGATGCTGAGCCCTTTCATAATCAATCGTACCTATCAGCGGTAAAATAGCTGTTCCATCCTGAATTGGAACTATGGGCGAAGATAACTCCATGATCTCCTTACGCTTCTTTTTATCCTCAATCTCTGTTAGGGTTTCGTTATCTATAATCGCTTTAGTCAAACCAATATCGAGCATATAATTTAATCGATTTTGAATCATTGCCGCCTCTTCAATTGGTAAATTATGACTACTGCTAATGGATGTAAGGCGTTTATTAAAAAATAAACGTACTTCCGCGTATGGCGCAACAATGTCAGAAACTTTAGAGGAAGTCGTTGACTTTAGTTCATGGGTTTTATACCATTCGTTAAACCTTTGAGCCACTTCTTGATCATTCTCGAGGTTGATTACCTCTGCTAAAAATTGAATAAATTCAGTTTGGAAATTAATTAAGTTCGTTTTTATGAATTCAGGTACTTCATAGGGAAGCTTACTGATATTATATTCGATCACATCAGTCGCGATTAATTTTGCATTTGCTTTAATATACTTTGATACCTTTGAAACAGAATTCATTATGCCCACTATCCTTATATGTCTGTATAGTTATATACTAACAAATTGTTCACCTTTAAACTTACAATAATCTAGTTTACGCAAATAGTAAATAAATAACAATTACAAAGGTCCATTTAGCTTCTTAATGATACCTGGAACTTCTGCTAAATCATCAATATAAAATCTTCTTTACATTCTCCCAATTGTTATCTCTTTTCCAGATCCCTTTTATTCCCGCATTTTGGGCTGCTTCTACATCATTTAAGGGGTGGTCTCCATAAAAAAAGAGTTGCAGCAAATTGCATCTGTTTAAAATATTAACTGAATCCCAAGACTGGATGCGGTACATATGGCTCTTCCAGATAGGAAACTTCTTCAGGAGTCAGTTTCACATAAAGTGCATCAACTGCGTCCTCTAAATGCTTCATTTTGGTTGCACCAATGATGGGGGCTGTCACCGGCTCTTTTTGGAGAACCCATGCCAACGCAACTTGTGCTCTTGGAAGACCACGATTTTCTGCCAGTTCTGCAACACGTTCGACCACTTGCTGATCTGCTTCAACAGTAGCAGCATAAAGTGTTTTTCCAAATTCATCTGTTTCCGAACGAGCTGTTGTCTCATCCCATTCGCGTGTCAGCTTTCCTCGGGCAAGAGGACTCCAAGGAATCACGCCGATTTTTTCTTCCCTGCATAGCGGAAGCATTTCCCTTTCTTCTTCACGATATAGCAGGTTTAAATGGTTTTGCATGGAAACAAACTTGGTCCAGCCATTTTTTTCGGCCACATGCTGGGCCTTTAAGAACTGCCAGGCGTACATGGAAGAAGCCCCTATGTATCTTGCCTTTCCTGCCTTTACCACATCATGTAAAGCTTCCAATGTTTCCTCAATTGGAGTATTGTAGTCCCAGCGGTGTATCTGGTAGAGATCGACATAATCAGTTCCAAGTCTTTTTAGGCTATTATCAATTTCGCTCAGGATCGCTTTTCGTGAAAGCCCGCCCCCATTTGGCCCTTTATGCATACGGCCATGGACTTTTGTTGCAAGGACGATTTCATCCCTGTTGGCATAGTCCTTCAATGCACGCCCTACGATTTCTTCACTTGTTCCATCTGAATAAACATTGGCCGTATCGAAAAAGTTAATTCCAAAATCAAGTGCTTTTTTTATAATTGGACGGCTTTGCTCTTCATCAAGAACCCAACTGTGATTTCCTCGCTCAGGAACTCCAAAACTCATACATCCCACACATAATCTTGAAACGTCCATACCTGTATTGCCAAGCTTTACAAAGTCCATTTTCTTCCCTGCTTTCGATTTAGTTTTTTTATTAAATCCATTATACATAAGTTTCCATGGGAAACTCATGTTATGACTCCTTCCTTTATCAAAATATAAAACAAAAAGAGCAGGAAAACTCCCCGCTCTAATCATTTATTAATAAGATTTATTTAAAATGCTTCTGTTGGGACCAAAACTCAGTCTAACTCTCTTACCTCAATTGGAATCAGTGTACGTTCCAACTGTCTTCGGTGTGGCTCAAATTGTACAGGAAGCATTAAGTTTGTGCCCATTGTTTCCTTTGATTCATCATGAGTAAATCCAGGAGGGTCGGTCGCAATTTCAAAAAGAATTTCCCCATGTTCTCTGAAATATACGGCATTAAAATAGTTTCTGTCACGTACTGGAGTAACCCTGTATCCATTTGTTTCAATATGATTTTTCCAATCTAATTGATCATGGTTGTCACTTGCCCGCCATGCAATATGGTGGACAGTACCTACTCCCATACGTCCTCGCCCAATAGGGGTTAATTTTAAATCAATAATATTACCGATTTCAGCAGTTGAACGATAACGGGTAAAATCTCCTTCTTCCCCAATTAATTCGAGACCCATTACTTTATTTAACAAATCGGCTGTTTTGTCTGGCTGTGAAGATAAAAGAGTCGCTCCTCCAAATCCTTTTATGGCAAAATCGGGTGTTATTTCCCCAAAACACCATGTATTAGCATCTCCTTCTTCTCTTTCAACAATTTCCAAGTGAAGACCGTGCGGATCATCAAATTCCAAATACTGCTCACCAAAACGTTCCATTTTTGAATAAGGGATTTGAAATTTTTCGAGCCGCTTTTCCCAAAAATCAGTGGCGGCAATCGGAACAACATAGGATGTGACTCCTACCTGGCCATCTCCAATGGTCCCCTGTTGAGCACCTGCCCAAGGGAAGAAGGTGATAATTGTACCTGGCTTACCGCTTTCATTGCCAAAATACAGATGATACGTACCCGGATCATCAAAATTCACCGTTTTCTTCACCAAACGAAGACCTAAAACACCCGCATAGAAATCCACGTTCTCTTGAGGATGTCCAACTATGGCTGTTATATGGTGAATACCTATTGTTTTTTTACTCACTATGTTCACTCCTTTTGTTGTTCCTAAATACTGGTTCTTTTCAGTTGCATTTTATATTTCCCCATTTTTAAAAACAGGAATTGAAAATCATTAATTAAAGTATTTTTAAAATAACAGAGCGTCTAATGCGTATTTGCCTGGTCCTGCTAGCGCAACAGCAACTGCAGTCACTAATAAGATCAGATTGTATTCATACCCATTTCCTGTAGACCAAAATCCATTAGGACCATGCACCTTAATAATTGCTATAACCATTGTGGCCGCAATCATTACTCCGGCAAGAGGAGTTAAAAAACCTAAAGCAAATAAAAGTCCTCCGAAAAATTCTGCAAGCCCAGCAATCAATGCCATCGTAACACCAGGCTTAATACCGATTGAGTCCATCCATCCGCCTGTTCCTTTTAATCCATAGCCGCCGAACCAGCCAAATAATTTTTGTGACCCATGACCCATAAATGAAAGCCCGATAACCAAACGAATTAATAATAAACCTATACTTACCATGTTTATTCCTCCTAAAAGAATGAATTTATCTTGATTTCGAGATATTTATTTAAAAAAATAAAAGAGCAATTGATTTATTTTACTTTGAATTTAAATATCTTGAATCTGAGATAATAATACAACCTATAAAATAGATTGTCAAGAACATTAAAGTAGAAATTTTAATTGAGTCATCGTCGCCTGGGTAGCTCTTCTGATCCATTATTCATAAAAGGATTTATTTAAAAACCTTTACACCCCCATAAACTCCTGCAAGGAAAATACTTGTTAAAACAATCATGTAAAAAACAACCCATCCCCATTTGCCATAATGAAGCAAGTAATTATAAGAACAAAAATTAACCAAGGCGGTACTAGTACGCATGTCTATCAATACATCCGTGAAATAAAGTTACAACTAATCAACCAATCTGAGGAAAAAGTAGAAGTACTATTATTCCAATCCTTTTTCTTATAAACTGGCCCTCATAGGTCTTAGACCGCCCTATTTTTTAAATCCGAAATATGAACAATACTATTCTATTCTGTTTGTCTTTTTATTTTTAAAAATTATTGATCAGTATATGAGGACCTGCACACCAGCCTATTTATAAAACATAAGATAAGTTGATAATTATAAACGCAGGAGGTGCCCAATTATGAATGCAGGTTATAACTTTTATAATAATAATCCTTACTTTTATGATTCTTATAGAGCGCCGGTTGACACTCAATTAGTGAAGGATATTCAGAAAGCAATTAATGGTGAGTATAGCGCCATTGCCTGTTATGAAAGGCTTGCTCAAATGGCAGGGTCACAGAGTGAAAGAAGGCAAATTAAGGAGATTCAAAAGGATGAAAGACGTCATTTTGAGGAGTTTGTCAGAATTTACACCAATTTGACAGGAAGGCAGCCAAGAACGGAAATCCAGGAAGGTTGTCCTAATGCCTATAGACCGGGTTTGGAGTTTGCATTTAGGGATGAGCAGGAAACCGTAGACTTTTATCATGAGATTGCAGAGAGAGCTCAGGATCAATTTATTAAGCGAACATTCCGCCGTGCCGCAGCAGATGAACAAAATCATGCTGTGTGGTTTTTATATTTTATGCAAAAACATCCTAGGTATTAAATGTAAAAACAAAAAATTAAAGGAGGCGTATCAGCCTCCTTTAACAAAGTACATATTGCCCTTTTTTGTCCTCCTTAACCTAAACTATTTGCAAGGAGTTTAATTCTTCCAACATGAGATGGTAAATATCCTCAATTTTATATTGATTAGGATTTTTTAATTTTTCTTCTGCTGCCCATTTCTTAGCCAGATTCATTGCTACCGGGTAATCTTCAGCCATTCCAATATGTACAGGATGGGCTTTCTTGTAATCAATAGAATAATCATAATAAGAGTTAAGCAAAATAGATAGGTTCTCTAACTCCGGGACTGGGCCTGAAATCTTGATCGGTTTTCTGTTAAGGTAAGGTGTGGTCCCTTTCAGATTTGTGCTGCCGCCGTATTTGTCTTTAGCAGCATATTTCAGATTCCGGATCCCACTCATGTAAAAAGCACCAAAACATAGTGGGCAAGGCTCCAACGAAGAGTATAAGGTATATCCATTCACTTGCTTATGTATTCGGTTATCAACCTTTAATAATGCATTTACCTCTGCGTGTGCTAGTTCATTATGAAAAATCACCGACCCATCGGTCTCTTTCATAGTGGAGCTTTTTCCACTAGAAATGATTTCTCCCTCATCATTAACCACTATTGCTCCTATTGGGCGTGAACCATCCAGGAAGGATTCCCATGCCACTTTAAAAGTTTCTTGCCATAAATAAGGTATGTCTGACCATTTCATAAATTACCTTCCCCCACTGCTTATATATGTATTAACTTAATTATACCTTTTTTTATATTTTTTTTAAAAATAGTATTTAAAGGAATTCTAGATGTTATTTGCTAGGGGAGGAAAAAATGTCAACAAAAAAAAATGGACAGCGTGTGCCGTCCAGTTCCCTAATATCATTTTACAAAATTAACGTTTTTCGAAGGTTTTACAAGCTGTCTCCATAACATTTGCAGCTTCATCTCCGTTATGTGCAACTACAAGAATGGAGTCAGCTACACATTGATCACCTTCAGCCCAATACTTACAATTTTCAACATCACATTTCACTTCGATTTTCATGGTGTGCCACCTCCTTTAAAAGGTTGTACTAATCCATACCCTTTTTAGAGGTGGACTAACCATTTGTTTGTATATAATAAATTCTTAAAGAATACAACTTCTTCCCAATCTATTCACTTGTGTATTTTTAATGTGCATTTATTTAAAAGGAAGGAAAAGCCACTATAAGATAGATTAAAACGATGGACAGTCTCAGCAATCGGAGGCTGTTCTTTTTTGTTAGACTTTCTTACATTGTCTTAATCGTTTCTAAAAAACCATGTCAGATTTTTTGACATTTATAATGATTCTCCTCGTTAAATGCTTTATGATAACTGACATAGTTAAACAGTTGGGGGCAGATATTGTGAAACTTAGTTGGTTTTTTCAGCTCTTGATCATTATTGGCTTCCTTTTGCTGGGTTACAGTTCAGTTGCTGCCTTTCACCTTCCTTTACCGGAAAGCGATGCCGGCATGCTTCTCCTCTTTCTGTTTCTATTAACAGGTGTGATTAAATTGGATTAGATAAAAAAAGCAGCTTCTTTTCAGTTAAAACATCTTACCTTGCTATTTATACCGCCCATTGTCAGTCTCTTTTTATCCTCCCGTTTAGGAGAGATATTAAATTGGAGTATATGCAATCTGTTAGGTACAGCTTTTTTTGTGGAATGGTATGAAAAAATAAAAAGGAGAAATCGAAAATGATTACTTATACAGAAAATGTTTTTTTCTGCGTTGTGTTCACCCTTTTATGCTACTTGTCGGGTTTATGGCTTTATATTAAATATCAAAAGAGCTGGCTGAATCCTTTGTATACCTCTTCGGTTCTTTTGATTTTATTATTGGTTTCTGGGCATATACGGGAGGATTCTTATCAAGAAGGCAGCCATATTTTTAATCAGCTATTGCAGCTGGCTGTTGTTTTACTTGCTGTTCCACTATATAAACAATGGATGTTTTTAAAGACTAATTATAAAAAAATTCTTATGGGCGTGTTTACCGGTACGGCTATGGGAGTCATTTCTGCAGGAGTTTTGGCCAGTATTTTTCACTTGAAACATCAATTAGTCGCTTCATTAATACCAAAGTCTGTCACCCTTCCAATTGCTTTAATTATTTCAAGTGATCTTGGAGGCCTTACATCAACCACCGTTTTCTTTGTTGTTTTATCCGCCCTTATTTCTTTAACAATTGGCCCTCATTTATTTAAAGGTTTAGAAATAAAAAGCAAGGCGGCCAAAGGGTTGGCAATGGATACCTCTGCATAAATGCTAGGGGCGAACCGTTCCCTTCTTTGGGGTGAAGAAGAAGGCGCAATGGGGAGCGCAGCGATGATTACCTCTGCTGTTCTACTATCCATTTTAGTTCCAATCCTGCCATTGATTTTGAAATTATAATTTTTAAAAGGAGTTAATGAAAATGGTACATTCAAGAGGGATAAAATTAGCGAAACAAATCATACAATTAGATTTAAAAAGAGATGAACTATTTGAAGAACTAGCAATGATGCTGGGCTCAAAGGCGAATGATTTGCTCAGGGCTATACAAAATCAAATAGAGCTGGATGATGATAAAACTGCATGAAAAAGAGTTCCGTCAAAGACAGTCTTGGATTGGAGACTGTCTTTTTTAATTCGAAAATTGGACATAAAGTTTAATCAGTTCCTAACCATGACAATGATAAAATATTAAAATCCGGGGAAAAGGAGGTCAAACCTTTTGAACAAAGCAGAAATCATCGCACGAAGAATATTTGGCTGGAAATTAAACAGATGGGACCGATGGTATGATTTTGAAAACAATATCTTTATTCCTGTTTCCAAATTTCAGCCAGAGCAAAACATTGACCACGCGATGCTGATTGTTAAAAAATTAGAAGAGGATGGTTTTACCTATAAAACCAATGGAGATAGCGAGGTTTGCTTTAATGAGGTATGTGCTGTAGGCAGTACCTTAGCTGAGGCTATCACAAACGCGGCCTGCGATATGGTGGACAATGGCTCCATCGCGGATGAATGGCTTTAAAATAAATTATTCGAATTGTGTTAAGAAAAAATTTGCAAATGAAGAGAAATGGATTTGCTGCGTAGAAATATATTGCCTTATTGTCCGGAGAAAGATTTCATAGGTAGAGAGCTACAATAAAAAAAGCCTATCCAAATTGATAGGCTTTAAAATCTATTTTTTAACGCTTGTTTTAAATTACCCATGGTACTGATATTTGTAAAATCAATTCCTAAATGAACGACTGCTTGTGCAATTTCCGGCCGAATGCCAATAAAGGTTGGTTTTACTCCAATTAAATTCAGAGAATGTGCTATTTTAAACAGCTGGTCTGCAACCATAGTATCCACTATAGGTACACCGGATAAATCAATGATTAATTCAGTATTCTTTAGCTCACTGCATTTTTCTAGTGCTGTTTCCATCAAGACCTTAGCCCTGTCAGTATCGATCTCCCCTACCAATGGAAGAATTGCAATATTGTCGGAAACAGAAACAATAGGTGCAGAAATTTCAAGCATGGATTGTCTGACAAAACTGAGATTTTTTGCGTGTTGCTTCACATAGGAAGTACTAAAAACATACGCTGTCTGGTCTAAAAATGAATCGATTATTTTATTTATATGTAAAAAGGACTTGAAGTTCAGTTCATCATGATTCTGATTTTCAACAAATTCCCAGATCACCTCACGGTAGACCTTTATCGTTTTCATGAGTTCATCAATTCCTACATTATACTGGGCCGCTCCGGCACCCGTTTGTTGGGCCCAGTCGGTTAATTGTTCCCACACATTCTCAGGCTGATTAGAAATAATAGCCTTACCAATATACTCGATAAGCTTTCCTCTCCATCTGACAATCTCCCGATCCTTGATACTGGATTCATTTAAAAACTGAGTGTATCTCTCATTCAATCTATGACTTATTTTGGATGATAATTGAAGCTGCTGATCTACTAGTAATGTTCCTAAATGCTCTAATGGCAACTTATATCCTCCTGCTCAGCAAGTAATTTAGTAACTTATTTATAACCCTAAAAGTAATAAAAGGCAAACTACCCAGTATTAAAAAAGCCTTCAACCCTTTTTGGATTGAAGACTTTTGATTTCATATTAAATGTGGTTTAATACCTTGCTTAGGAAGGACTTTGTACGGTTATGCTGAGGATTGCCGAATAGTTCATCAGGAGTATTTTCTTCAACTATATAGCCGCCGTCCATAAAAATAACCCGATCCCCTACCTCTTTAGCGAAGCCCATTTCGTGAGTAACAACGACCATGGTCATTCCTTCTTTAGCAAGCTGCTGCATGACCTCGAGAACATCTCCTACCATTTCTGGGTCAAGCGCCGAAGTCGGCTCATCAAAAAGCATAATTTTAGGATTCATGGCAAGTGCTCTTGCTATAGCAACACGCTGCTTTTGGCCACCGGAAAGCTCGCCTGGATAGCTGTTTGCTTTCTCGCGTAGTCCTACTTTATCAAGCAGCTCCATTGCTCTTTTTTCTGTTTCTGCTTTTTCAGCTGAGCGGACTTTCATAGGAGCAAGCGTGATATTTTCTAAAACTGTTTTGTGAGGGAACAGATTGAACTGCTGAAAAACCATCCCTACCTCTTGACGTACTTTGTTGATGTTGACTTTAGGGTCGGTGATGTTATTTCCATTAATAACAACCTCTCCGCCGGAAATATCTTCGAGACGGTTTAAACACCGCAGGAAGGTACTTTTTCCTGAACCAGATGGCCCAATAACACAGATAACCTCTTTTTCCTTTACTTCTGCGTTTATATCCTTTAAGACCTCAACACTGCCAAATGACTTTTTCAGATTTTTTACAGAAATTATAATCATCGCAGTTCGAACCTCCTCTCAACGAAACTAGCCAATGCAGAAATAAGGTAAATGATAATGAAGTAAATAACCCCAACTGTAAGCCAGATTTTGAATGCTTCAAAGGTAGCAGAAGCCTGGATTTGTCCCTGCTGGGTTAAATCGGCTATTCCGATGATAGATAATAGGGATGTATCTTTTAAACTAATAATTGATTGGTTTGTAATGGTTGGCAGCATTCTTCTAAAAGCCTGTGGCAGGATGACATGGCGCATTGCCTGTGATCCTGTAAGACCAAGAGATCTAGCCGCTTCTGTTTGTCCTTTATCGATAGACTGGATACCAGCACGAATAATCTCGGAAAAGTAGGCACCAGCATTTATTGCTACTGTAATTATACCAGCGGTTGTGCTATTTAATGATACAAAATGTAATGAATTGATTCCGAAATAAATGAAAAATAACTGAACAATGAATGGAGTGCCACGTATAGCGTTTACATAGACTATCGCAATCCAGTTTAGAATTTTAATAGGTGCAAGCCTGAACAGAGCAACTAATAAACCAAGTAAGAATCCCAGGATTATTGCAATTATAAAAATATATATGGTAACTTCGAGTCCTTTTAATAAAAGAGGAATTGCTGAAGAAATTACATCCATAGGTGTGTCTTCTCCTTTCTTAGAAAAACTTGGCATTTGCCAAGTCCTTTTTGGCGGATGCCTTAGTTTTGCTTATGGGTTCAGAATTTATGGATATAAATTCTGATTAGCTAAAAACAAAGCGCGCATTAAGCGCGCCCGTTTGCTTATTTAGCTAAATAAGAGTTGATGATCTTGTCATATGTTCCGTCTTTCTTCAATTCAGCCAGGCCTTTGTTGATCTTCTTCAATACATCCTGATTTTGGCCTTTCAGTACAGCGATACCGTATTTGTCACCATTCAAACGGTCTCCAATGATTTTAAGGCCAAGATCTTTTTTCGCAATCGCATAAGAGATAACTGGGTAGTCTTCGATAAGAGCATCAGCGTTTCCGTTTGAAACTTCCTGGAACATTGATGGGCTATCATTGAATTGTTCTACCTCAATGCCTAATTTAGAAGCATTGTCCTGAGCGTATTTCGCACCAGTTGTACCTTTTTTAACCGCTACTTTTTTACCTTTTAGATCATTAACGGACTTAATTTTGCTATTATCTTTCTTTACAACAACTGTTAATCCTGCATCAAAATATGGATTTGAGAAATCCACAACCTTTTTACGTTCATCTGTGATACTCATGCCAGCAATAGCTACATCAAGCTGGTTAGCCTGCATAGCAGGAATGATTCCGCCGAAATCCATTGGAGAAAGTTTGATTTTGAAGCCTTGATTTTTTGCAATGGCGTTGATTAATTCAATATCAATTCCCTTATATTGGTCGCCTTCTTTAAACTCAAAAGGAGGATAAGTTGTATCAACACCAACCTTATAAACCTTTCCAGCACCAGCACCATTTGTTTCTTTTGAATCATTATTGCTGCTGCCACATGCTGCAAGCACAACAGCCATTAAAAGACTTAAACTTACTAAAAGAAATTTTTTCATTTTAACCATCCCTTCTAAGTATCTAAATACATTCACTATTTTATCAGTATATTAAAAATTAGTTAAATAATATGAATATATTTTATACTAACTTTTCTTTCTTTTTACTAAATATTATCTTAATAATAAATTTCTATCTTAACAATACATTTTTTTGTTATAATTAATCTCGATTTGATATGAATTGGAGGTTTAGATATGGAGCTTAGACAATTAATTTATTTTATTGAGGTTGCAAAACAAGAGCACGTATCCAGTGCTGCGGAATCTTTGCATGTTGCACAGTCTGCTGTAAGTCGCCAGATTAGTAATTTAGAAGCAGAATTAGGTGTACAGCTTTTAGAAAAAGATGGTCGCAATATTAAGTTAACTCATATTGGAAAACTATTTGCTAAACAGGCAGCAATTGGGATTAAAGCCATTAATAATGCCAAGCAGTTAGTGGATGAATATATAGATCCAGATCGTGGAACCATCCGAATTGGTTTCCCAACGAGCTTTGCTAGTAATATTCTACCTAGTATTATAACAGCATTTAAAAAGAAGCACCCTGACGCACGCTTTCATCTTCGGCAGGGATCTTATCAATTTTTAATAGATGCCGTTAAAAACCGGGAAATTGACCTAGCTTTTATTGGTCCAGTACCCTCAAGGGATCCTGACATTCGTACAGATATACTTTTTACAGAACAATTCCTGGCCCTTTTGCCAAAAAGCCATCCACTTGCACAGGATAAAACCATTACCCTGCTGAAATTAATGAGGGAATCTTTTGTTTTGTTTCCACAAGGCTATATCCTTCGGAAAATTGTCGAGGATTCTTGTCTTCAGGCGGGATTCCGGCCTATCATCCCTTTTGAGGGTGAAGACCTGGATGCAATAAAAGGATTAGTATCATCGGGTATGGCTGTCACATTATTACCAGAGGTAACTCTTAACGACAATCTTCCAAGAGATACCGTTAAGATAAAAATTTCTCAGCCAGAGGTAAGAAGAAGCGTTGGTTTAATAACTCCTAAACACCGAGAGCTCTCCCCCTCAGAAACCCTTTTTTATAACTTCGTAAAAGAGTACTTTGCTTACTATGATGAATACAAAACACAAGCCTGAATCGGAGAATTCAGGCTTTTTTAAGTAATAAAGTTTACATAATAACATTATGTTAATTCTAGCTTGTACGCTCTTACAATGATTCCGTCATTAGCAGGCTCGAAGTCAAACTCTGGCTGCCGTTCAAAACCTATTCTTTCATATAAATGGATAGCCATCTCCATAAATTGTCCGGTATGCAGCCCAATTGCGGTACAGCCCTGTGCTTTTGCCCGCCTGATACATTCCGATACCAACGCAGTTGCAACTCCTCTGCCTCGTGTATCAGGTGAAACAGCCAGCATCCGGATTTCAGGGTAATCCAGCAATTCAACTGCCCCTTCATAGGCATCTGTTTCTGCAGGAAAAAGTGCAACACTTCCAGTTACCTTTCCTTCCCATTCCGCTACTATTAGTTCCACCCCCGGCTGAATATCCGCCTCTGATGAAATAGCCTTCTTTAAGGCCTCCCAATGCTCAAGCGGAAGGTTTTTTGAATGTTCTTTATAGGAATGAACCCTTTGTTCCCTTATAAAAGTTAATTCATTTTCCCTTGCATTACGGATTATCATCGTTTCACCTATTTCTTTAGAAATTTTTCTTCACTCTTGCTTAATGCTTCGCGGTTATGTTTCGAATATAAACCGGACAGGTCTGGCCCTTTTGGCAAAATTCCGGCTGACTTTTGGTCGTTGCTCGCTATATGGTTGGATAAATGATAATGTACCTTAATCGCATGGAAATCTGTTGTGTCTGCAAAGCCTGGAGTTTGGTATAAATCCCGCAAGTATCCCCATAGGTTAGGGAAATCTACTATTCTATTTCGATTTGTTTTAAAAGCAGCATAGTAAGCTGCGTCAAAACGGATTAAAGTCGCATACAAACGGACATCAGAGTCAGTAATAAAATCACCAATTAGGAATCTCTGCGTAGAGAGGCGGTACTCCAATTCATCTAGTCTCGTAAACAGTTTATCATAAGCCTCTTCATAAGCTTCCTGGGACTGTGCAAAACCGCATTTATACACTCCATTATTTACATCGTTGAAGATGATACCGTTAATAGAATCAATTTCCTCTCGAATACTTTCCGGATATAAATCTGGTGCATTTTCTTTATGAAAAGGTGCCCAAACCGTCTCGAAATAGTTTGTAAGTCTAAAATAATCATTATTAACAACCTTCTGTTCCTTTAGATCGACTATCACTGGAACGGTAGGACGTCCGCTGTATTCGGGGTCTGTTTTTTTATAAATCTCGCTTATATAGCGAATGCCAAGTACAGGGTCCACACAACCCTCGTCAAGGGAAAATTCCCAATCAACTTGGGGAATTTTTGGCCGCATAGGACTTGCTGTTCCAAGACTTATCACCTCTTCCAAACCTAAAACTCTTCGGACAATCACAGATCGATGTGCCCAAGGGCAAACGGCCGACCATAGTAAACGGTATCGCTCCGCCTCAACAGGCAATTCATCTGGCCCATTTCCAAATGGTGTGATAAATCTATTTGTCTGACGGTTAAAAGAACCGTCCGCTTTAATTTCTGCAGCTAATTTTTTAGACATAGTTACCTCCTCACAATTTATTAATATATTAAACGAATCGGAGATATTTTCCAATTATATTTTTTAACAATTCTTTCTTTAAGTTTAAAAATTCTTGCGTTAATCTTCTAAGTTAAGTAAAAAACAGAATCAACTTTATTTCTATTACTACAATATGTAACATGTCCAGCGGTCGGGCATGCATAAGAAGAACTCGTGGATTTGTTATGGAACTCGTGCATTCGTTTTGCGAACTCGTGCATTTGTTTTGCGAACTCGTGCATTTCTTTAAGGAATTCGTGCATTTGTTATGGAACTCGTGTATTTGTTATGGAACTCGTGCATTCGTTTTGCGATCTCGTGCATTTCTTTAAGGAATTCGTGCATTTGTTTTGCGAACTCGTGCATTTGTTTTGCGAACTCGTGCATTTGTTTTGCGAACTCGTGCATTCCTTTAAGGAATCCGTGCATTTGCATAAGAAAATCGTGCATTCCGTATACAAGAGAAGGCCTAAATCCTCATAATCGGATGTATTTTTCTTCAAAATGTATTGGTGATATCTAAAACTACTTAAAGTTACACTTTTTTCAATAAAAATAACTAATTTCATAGATTTTTGGAAGCATTTTCGAAAAAGAGGAATAAAAATCACCTATTTTACCCCGTGGGGTAAATTTAAGAGGTTATCCGCTGGGGATAACCTCTATTTATTAGTTGCGCGCTGAATCACGATGTTTTCGATTTCCCGATGCCTGCTGAGCTGGCCGGTATGTATGATGTTCTGGCCTTGCTTTTGTCTGGTGCGAACCTTTTGATTTACTTCATCTAATAGGAGACCTGAAAATAAAAGGTAAGGAACAAGAATAACCTGTCCCGAGGTAGTCTTTGTAATCTCCTCAAGCCCTTCGTCAAGTCGAGGTGTAGCAGCTGCCATATAACATACTGAAACCTCTGATACAGGCAAACGGCTCCGAATTCCTTCAGCAATTTTTGAAAAATCCTGCAGTATATCCGGGTCACTGCTTCCCCTGCCAACAATGAGAACAGAGTCTTGTTCTGACAAATCCGGTGCTGATCTCCTTACCAGCTCAGCAGCAGCATCCAGCATGAGGTCTTGGACACCAAATGGATCACTGATTGTTACTTTAATAGAGGGATTCTCGTTCATTAAAGGGGCTACAGCTTGAGGAATATCAGACTTGATATGGCCCGCTGCAAGCAGGAACAATGGAACTACCATGATTTCTGTTGCTCCTTTTTCCACACAACTGCGAAATCCTTCCTCTATTGAAGGCTCCGTCAATTCAAGGAAAGAAAGCTCCTGAATTGGAGCGTCAATTTGTTCCTTAACTCTTTCTATAAAAAGCCTTGCTTCTTCTGCTCCCTTTTTCGAACGCGTTCCATGTCCAATAAATAGAATCCCTTTCATACTAAAGCTCCTTTCAAACTAACCGTGAAGAACTGGAAGCTGAGGCTGAATTTCCTTTTCAAACCAATGAAGCTTTTGATGGAGCCTGACAACTTCTCCAATGACAATCATACTTGGATTTGAAATGCCCTCTTCTACTATCCGGTTTTCAATTGTTTCTAATGTGCCGACTACTGTCTTCTGCACGCCCAGAGTCCCCCAATGGACAAGAGCTATCGGTGTCTTTGGTGACTTGCCGGCTTTAATTAACTTATTTTTAATAGAAGGAAGATGAGAAACTCCCATATAGACACAAATCGTATCAACGGCCTTTGCTAAGTGTTCCCACTGATGTTCGGCTTCCACATCACCCATCTGGTGGCCGGTGATGAAAGCAAAGCTGCGGCTTAATTCCCTGTGAGTTACGGGTATGCCCGCATAGGCAGACGCAGCGATACCAGATGTGATACCAGGAACGATTTCAAAGTAGATATCATGCTTGGCGCATTCTTCAGCTTCTTCCCCGCCCCGGCCAAAAACAAACGGATCTCCGCCCTTTAATCGGATAACGTTTAGACCCTTCTTCGCGTACTTTACTAAAAAGTGATTAATCGTTTCCTGCTTCATTGCGTGGTGATGTGGCAGTTTTCCGCAGTAAACAAGCTGAGCATCCTTCTTTGCATGTTTTAAAAGTTCAGGATTTACAAGCCTATCGTATAAGATAACGTCCGCTTCCTGAATAAGGCGCAAACCTTTAACAGTGATTAAATCCGGATCCCCGGGGCCGGCTCCTACTAAATATACTTTTCCTGCCATTTCATCACCACCCTTTTACTCTATTTATTTAGATAATTTTATGATCCTTCAAATAGCTTAGAATCGTTTCTACCGCTTCTTCAATTGATAATGAATCGGTCTGTATAGTCAGTTCCGGAGCTTCCGGAGCCTCATAAGGAGAATCGATACCGGTAAAGTCCTTTATTTCACCTCGTCGAGCTTTTTCATAAAGCTTCTTAGGGTCCCTGCGTTCACATTCCTCAAGCGGGCAATCGACAAATACTTCGATAAACTCACCTTCTGAAAATAAGGAACGTACCTGATCCCTGTCTGAACGAAATGGTGAAATAAATGCCGTAGTTACTATTGTACCACTGTCGACGAAGAGTTTCGATACTTCCCCGATTCTTCTAATATTTTCAGTTCGATCATGATCAGAAAATCCTAAATCCTTGTTTAGTCCATGGCGGATATTGTCGCCGTCAAGAACATATTCGTGGATACCCTTCTGAAATAAACTTGATGAAACTGCGTTAGCGAGAGTGGATTTACCAGAACCGGAAAGTCCGGTAAACCATAATACTGCGCTGCCATGGCCGTTATTTACTTTGCGCTCGTTTTTAGTAATGGCTGCATCATGCCATTTAATATTAGTTGACTTTGACATTGACTTCTTCCTCCTAGACCCTTGCCTCTTCTTTCATGCCTTCGATCAATACTTCAACTACTTCCTTCCGGCTGAAGGTGGATGGCGGAAGCTGACCTGCACGAAGCATTTCTCTTACCTTTGTTCCAGAAAGAATCACGCGGTCTTCTTTGCTGTGCGGGCAGGTCTTATCAGAAGCCATACCTTCGCATTTTTTGCAGTAAAAGCTGTGTTCGAAAAATAATGGCTTTATGCCCAGCTCTTCTTCTGTAAAATTACTGAAGATATGCTGAGCATCATATGTGCCGTAATAGTTGCCTACACCTGCATGGTCACGTCCAACTATAAAGTGAGTGCATCCGAAATTCTTACGGGCAATTGCATGGAAAATGGCTTCGCGTGGACCTGCATATCTCATGGCTGCTGGGTATACACCAAGCTGGACGCGGTCTTGCGGATAGTAATTTTCTAAAAGAACACGGTAGCTTTTCAGACGAACGTCTGCAGAAATATCATCTGACTTGGTTTCCCCAACTAGCGGATTAACAAACAAGCCGTCTACAGTTTCAAGAGCTGCTTTTTGGATATACTCGTGAGCTCTGTGAATTGGATTCCTAGTCTGGAATCCAACGACTGTTTTCCATCCCTTACCTTCAAAAAGAGCACGTGTATCTTTCGGCTCAAACCAAACGTCTCCGAATACTCCTTTTTCAGGCTTTTTCACAAGAATAACTTCACCTGCTACATATACAGGGCCTCTTTCAAAAAGACGCTTAACACCTGGATGTGCCAATTCGTTAGTTTTATAGACTTCAATCGCTTCTTTTTCAAGGTCTGGCTCATACCAGCTGGATACTTTGATAACCCCATAAGCTTCACCATTATGGACAAGTTTAATTTCTTCGCCCTCCTGT
This sequence comes from Neobacillus terrae, assembly GCF_011393025.1. GTDB lineage: Bacteria > Bacillota > Bacilli > Bacillales > Cytobacillaceae > Neobacillus_A > Neobacillus_A terrae. The sequence goes on from NZ_JAAOEO010000018.1 coordinate 37,859, forward strand.
AATTCTTCAGCAATTTCTTGTGAAATAGGAAGTGTAACTGGTATGGACCAGATAGTGCCATCAGCAAGTCTCATTGAGCTTACAACAGATTCATAGTCTTCTTTTCCAAGGAATCCTCTAAGCGGGCTGAATAACCCGACGCCTATTAATTCCAGATCGCTTAGTGCGATATTATCAATCTCAATTTCTTTTTTTACAGATGCAAGATCATAGTTAGGGTTATAAGCATCAATTAACTTTCCCCCATGTGGTTTTGGTAAAAATGACATTTCAATCAACCTTTCTCAGCAAATTTAGTTCTTTTGTTTGATTTTTTTCCGATACGGAGGTTGCAGCGGTTTTCTTTATCAGGAAGATGACTCCAAATACTGAAATCAACACGCCCACCATCGCAACAATCGGATATATGTTATGTTCAATCAAAAGCTGGATTAATGTATAGGAAATGACCATGGATAATACTGGTGAAACAATCCAGACGGTCAAAAGCTTAACAACGATATCTTTTTTCAACACGCTCTTTCCATGTTTGGCAAAGCCTATGCCAATAATGGATGAAGTAGTGATTTGAGTAAGGGGCACTGGAATGCCAAATACGGATGCTGTGGTTACGATTGTCGCCCCGATTCCGGAAATAATGCTTCCCTCTTCAAGCCTTAGTGATGTAATTTTTTTACCGTTTGTTTCAAGGACTCTATGACCTAAGAATGCGGCTCCGAGAGCAACGAATAATCCACCCCACAGAATACCGCTATTCGTGGTCATTAACCCTGCTGCCACTAACGGACCTACGGCATTTGCCACGTTGTTCATTCCTGCTGAAAAAGCCTCAAACAGTCCCATGCAAACAACTAAAACCGCAAGAAAAGGACCGGCTTTGGGTGAAGTCACCCATTTTTTGATCCACTTTCTTTCCAAAACAAACGCCGCAAGAATCGCAATAAGGAAAGCAGCAAATGGAGTCAATAGCCAGAACATCGCGATCCAGGCAATTTTTCCAACAAAAACAGACTGATATACAATTCCTGCACCTATAACGGATCCGACTGCCACTTCGCTAGTTGATAAAGGAATACCGAAAAGATTGGCCAGAAACAGAGATATCGCAGCAGATGTTAAAACGATTAGCGCTATGGCATTTGTAAAGGTGGAGCTTGGAACAATACCGCTCCCAATGGTTTTCACTACTTCTCCTCCGCCAAGCCATGCTCCAAGGAAGACAGCGATCGCGCAAAGAAAAAGTGCTATCTGGCGGTTTTTAATAACGCCAGCACCATAAGAAATACCCATTGAAGCAGCGGCACCGCTTGCACCTATATTAAAAGCAAAAAACAAACCAATTATGATTGCCAATATTGTGAGCATGAATGTCCTCCTTAACGAGTGTGCAGGCCACACTCTGTCTTGCTGCTTCCTGCCCATCTTCCTTCACGAGAATCACCATTACCGCTAACGGCCTGTGTACATGGGAAGCAGCCGATGCTTGGATAATTTTGATCATGCAGGGCATTGTAAGGAAGGTCTTTTTCTCTGATGTACTCCCACACTTCATCCCAAGTCCAATGAATTAAAGGACAAACCTTGATATTTTGGAACTTTTCATCTTTATTTAAGAAATCTGTATTAGCTCTTGTTGGAGATTGCTCTCTTCTCAATCCTGAAATCCATGCTTCCTTTGAGGTCAGAGTTTCCCGCAAAGGAATTACCTTTCTGATTTGGCAGCATAGACCAGGATCCCTTTTCCATAAAGCAGAACCATATTGTTCTCTCTGCTCATCAAGGGTCAACTCCGGCTTCTTTTTTTCAATGCGAAGCGATGGGAACCTCTGCTGGATTTTTTCAATAACATCATAGGTTTCAGGAAAATGAAGATCTGTATCGAGAAAAACAATATGAGCGTCCGGTTTAACCTGCTGTATAAGATCTATCAAAACAATCGCTTCTGCGCCAAAGCTTGAAGCATAAACAATCTTATCTTCCGGATAGTGGCTGTAGGCCCACTTTAATACATTGAGAGCCCCCTTTGCCCCGTCATCCAGTGAAAATTGATTTGTAATTTCTTGAATATCAACGATATTTTCCATTTCTATAACCTCCGAAATTGATTCTGTCTAAAAAAAGGCAGTCTTACTCCCTTAATCAATAAGGGGAAGACCGCCTCTAGTTTGTCTAGTCAGCGTTTATTCTGTTGAAGACGAACCTTTTCATTTTTTTCAATTTGAATGATTTTACCGTCCTGAACAATCAAAGTGATTGATCCGAATTTTAAAGTAGCAAGCATTTGTTCAAGATGAGGGATGATTTCCTCCCACTCCTCCGCCTTCAAATGGGTTCGCCTCCTTTTAGCTAATCATAATTTGTATCCATAAATTCTGAACGCACGACGGACAGGAAGTCCTATTCAGGCGAAAGGCACAGGATGTGCCGTTTTGAGCGTGATAAGTAAAATTAAGGCATACGCCAAAAGAGCTTGGCGAATGTCAAGTTTTTCTAATAACAAAACCTCTCCTGGCTTGGAGAGGTGATTTTTTACGTCCACCTTATCTCCCAAAATGATCAACATTTTGCTGGAATTGGCACCTTGTTTAACAGGTTGCCGGGCATCATTGGGCCAGATCCCTCAGCCGCTCTGGATAAGTGTTATTCAGTTGATGAAATTAATCCTACCATACCAATAGGAATTCTGCAATTGGTTAAATTAAAAAATTTTAAATTAATTCTTTTTTACCAGTTTGTTCGGTCTGGATGGTTATAAAAAAGGCCGGCCCCATAAGGATTGGCCGGACTTTTTGTAAAATGGAATTTTTGTTTTTTTATCGTGGAAAACTCTGTGTCTAATTCCGACCTGAGAGCTTAGGAATATAAAAAGACTGGATCTTTTTTATTAGTACATAATATTTAAAATGTATAGGTTGATAAAAGTCTAATTTATATCAACCGATTTGGATTACAATAGCTTTTCTTGTTTTTAAGCCATTGCCTTGTCGCCAATTCTCATATAGTGCGGTCAATAAGGATTATCGTTATCGATCGTTTTTAATTCAATAGTTGATTCTGAACGGTATGCCCCTAATTTATCGCACTCTTTTCGCTTTGAGAGAGGTTCCGGTCAATAAGACTTTTTCAATATAGTCAAACCTGTTCAGCTACCGAATGAATGGGTTCCTCTACTTGTTTTCTTGCATCAAGCTCTGGCATGATGCGATAGTATAGCAGAACACCGATGATGCCGAATGATGTGATGAAAATAGTGGTTGCAAAACTGGACATGAAAGCGCTGATAGTTACAGTTATGGAGCAGATAAGTGATGACATATTGTAGGTTAAACCTTGCACGGCCATATAAGAGCTTCTTGCTTCTGCTGGTGGCATATTAGCAAGATAATTCTGCTGCACCGGTACGCGCAGGACCTCAGCTACTGTAGCGGCAAGCATCGCGAAGAACAACAACCAGATGTTATTTGAGTAAGAAATGATAGCATAACCTGCAACAAAAACGATACTGCTGAAAATAAGTGTACTACTGTCTTTGAATTTCTCAACTATTCGTGTTGCGATCAGGGCCATTACGACAACAAGAATGGTGTTTTCTGTTCGCAAGAAGCCGAGCATTTCAATTCCGCCAAATGTCCAGTTCATTATTTGCTGTAAAGGCATTTCATCCGCAAGACGAATACTGATGTAGCTTGTAAGCTGAAATTCCATAGATAGAACAAGAAGTCCGGCTAAAACAAACAGGATAAAGGTACGGTCCTTGAAAACTTCCCTGTAGCTTTTCAGCATCGTTTTGGTATGGGCAGCGGCTGATTTTGCCATTTGCAGTTTTGGTGCAAGACTTTCATCAATGAAAAAAACAATTAGAACCCAGGCGATAAGAGCTGCAACGGATAGAGCAAGCAATAGTTCAAACAAGTAATGCTTAAACAGAAATCCGCCTGCGATGCCTCCTGTTGCGATCGATAAATTGTTCGTCCAGTACATAATCGTGTACATAAGTTTCCGTTCCTCTGGTTTGCTAACGTCAATGAGCATTGCCTGGTTTGCCGGTCCTGCCAGTCCCCAGCAGACACTATTTATGATTGTCATGAAAAAGGTAATCAGTGGAGAAGTAAACAATGGCGAGTTGGATAACATCATAATAAAAAAGGCCAGGAATCGGAGAGTTTCGGCAAGCGCAATGGTTTTCTTCCTGCCAAATTGATCGGAAAAATAACCTCCAAGAAAGCTCATCCCAATACCGACAAACACATTGACAAGCAATAGGAGTCCTGCGGTTTTAGTACCAAAATAATGAGATAAATAGATAGCCATAAAAGGAAATACCATCCCGCTAACAGTGGAGCTAATAAAGGACTCTGCAAGCCGAAGTTTAATCGTTTTGTGAAATTGAAAAATCGTCATTCATTTAGACCTTTTCCTTTCTTAAGTCTTATAAAATCATAAGTGGAAAGTGTCCGAACGAATGATCTTATAGGTTTATTTTATAAAATCAGGAAAACTATGTAAACACTGGAAGTAGGTGTTTGAATATGTCGCAATTTTCACAACTCTTTTTTTAAAAAATCCTCGTTTTGTTATTACTTTATAAGCAAATAACTAAAGTATAAAAATTCCCGAGGAGATTTAAGTATGGAAGAAAAATATAAGAAGCTGCCCTCATTATCTTCGAACTCCATTTATTTGGGGATTTTATTAGCTATTGTTGGAGGCTTTTTAGATGCTTACACTTTCGTTAGCCGTGATGGAGTGTTTGCCAATGCACAAACGGCAAATTTGGTGCTCCTTGCAGTAAATGCTGCAGAGGGAGAATGGAAACAATCGATACTTTATATCCCTCCTGTAGCTGCTTTTATTGCAGGTGTTTTTGTATCCGAAATTGTAAAGATTCCTCATATTAGAGAATTATTGTATAGCTATAGGCGTTCTATTCTTATATTAGAATGTGTCATTCTCATTGCGGTTGGCTTTATGCCGGAAAGTGTACCAGATATCATCGTTACTGTAAGTATTTCATTTGTTTCCTCTTTACAAATTTCCACTTTTAATAAAATTGATAAATGGGCTTATAATTCAACAATGGCAACGGGTAATTTAAGGACCGCTGCCAAAGCAGCCTATTCAGCATTTATAGAAAATGATGACGAAGCGAGAAAGCAATTCATAGATTTTGTAACGATTATTGGTTCTTTTTTATGCGGAGCTTTGATAGGAACCTTTTCAACCACTTATATCGGGGATAATGCCATATGGATTGCTTCGGTCACTTTGATGATTACTCTCATCTTATATCACAGGGAAAAAGGTTTTTTTAGAAAATAAAAGCCGGTATCTTTCATAGATACCGGCAATTTCTTTAATTAAAGGTTTTCACCATTTGTTTCGATTACTTCCTTGTACCAGTAGAAGGAATTCTTGCGGCTGCGTTCCATGGTTCCGCTGCCATCGTCGTGCTTGTCTACATAAATGAAGCCATAACGTTTAGAATACTCACCTGATGAAGCAGATACAAGGTCGATACAGCCCCAAGGTGTGTAACCCATCAGTTCAACACCATCCTCAATGGCCTCTCCCATTTCACGGATATGCTCTCGCAGATATTCAATACGGTATTCGTCATTGATAGAACCGTCTTCTTCAACCTTATCATAAGCACCTAAGCCATTTTCTACCACAAAAAGAGGAACCTGATAACGATCATAAAGTTTATTTAAGGTAATTCTCAAGCCGATTGGGTCTACTTCCCAGCCCCAATCACTTGCTTTTAGGAACGGATTTCGTACTCCGCCAATCAAGTTGCCCTGGCTGCTTTCCTCATCTCTTATTACCATTTTCTCGGTACGTGACATATAATAGCTGAACCCGATGTAATCTACTGTTCCTTCCTTTAATAGTTCAAGGTCGCCTTCCTCGATTTGAAGCTCGATATTATGGTCTTTAAAATATCGATTAATAAACCGTGGATACTCCCCGCGGACCTGTACATCACCGCAGAAATGGTTAAAGAAACGCTCTTCTTCAAGGGCATACATCACATTTTCCGGGTTTGAATCCCAAGAATAAACAGGAGCATAGAGAAGCATGCAGCCGATTTTGGCATCAGGAATGATTTTGTGGCATGCCTTAACAGCAATGGCACTCGCCACAAATTGATGGTGGAATGCCTGGAAAGTTGACTGGTAACGGTCCTCTTCTTTATGAATAGAGAAACCAAGACCCATGATCGGCATTACTAAACCGCTGTTAATTTCGTTAAAGGTCATCCAGTACTTAACCTTATCCTTATAACGATTGAATATGGCATTTACATATCTTCCAAAGAAGGTAACTACTTCTCGGCTTCTCCAGCCGCCATATTCTTTAACAAGTGTTACAGGCATTTCATAGTGAGAAATGGTAACAACCGGCTCAATGCCTTGTCTAATAAGCTCATCAAATACCCGGTCATAAAAAGCGAGGCCTTCTCCATTCGCTTCCAATTCATTTCCGTTCGGGAAGATACGAGTCCAGGCGATTGACATACGGAATACTTTAAATCCCATTTCCTTAAAAAGAGCAATATCCTCTTTGTAACGGTGATAGAAGTCAATTCCTTCATGGTTTGGGTAGTATTTATTTGGATCGATTTCAAAATTGAAGCCAGGCTCCTGAATGATTTTTAGACGCTGTTTTCCACCTGGCAGTACATCTGCTATATTTAAGCCTTTATTACCCTCGTGGAAACCGCCTTCTATTTGGTTAGCAGCCGTTGCTCCTCCCCATAAAAAACCTTCAGGGAATCTTTTTTTAGATTGTACCATTTGTAATTCCTCCTATTGTAAGTTCTATCTATTTACAGGTGGGACAGATGCCCTCTCTGGAAATAAGCATTATGCCTGTAAAGTAAGAAAAGCTTCACTTGTGTTTACCTTTCCCTTTTTAACAGGAGAAATTGATTCGTAGTTATCTGTATTTGTAATATTAACAGGAGTGATTAAATCATAGCCTTCTGCTTTGATGCTATTCATTTTTGATGTTTCGGCAGATTCTTTTACTTGGGTATGGCCATTACCTAAGTAAAAAACCAAATCAATACATCACAAAGAAGCTGTTAGTTGACTTAGGTTTTGCTTGACTGACCAGTAACAATCCCTTTATTAGGGTATTCCGAAACTAAAAAAACCTAAATTGCACGTCGAAAATTAGACATTGCAATTTAGGTTTTGCCTGCTTCACCAGTAACAACCCTAGAAGGCTTAATTTTAGTTAATAAAATAGTAACACCTTTTAAAAAAGGGTGCAATTATTTTTGACCAGGTATTGATATCGCTTACGAGCGGACTAAATAAAAAGCACCCCATTCATGAGGTGCTGGAATATCAAAAATCTCTTCTGACTTTTTCTTTTGGCGTTGCAACTGTAATGCCAGTAGTTTCTTCAAAATTATATAAGCTTGTTGGGAGATCGGTAAATCGTTCTAATTCATTATATGCTGGAATCCCGTGGTAAGACATATCCAAACCTTCGTCTTCTTCCCGGGCACTGGCACGGAAACCGACAGTCATCTCACAAACCTTGGCCATAAATGATCCTCCAAGTAATCCCCAAATGATTACTACCGCTGCACCTAATAATTGGATATATAAAAGATGCCCATTTCCTGTAGTTAAAAGGCCTTCTGATTTATCGAAAAGTCCTACAGCTACGGTACCAAAAACCCCATTGAATCCATGAACTGCTACTGCACCCACGGGATCATCAACTTTTAAATTATCTACTAACAAGGTAGCGTATATGACAATCAGGCCACTGATTACCCCGATTGCAATCGCACTCCATTGGGAAACAAAAGCACAACCTGCTGTAACTGACACAAGTCCGGATAACACACCGTTGATAGTCATACTTGGATCCGCTTTGCCAAATTTCTTCATTGTTAAAAATAAAGCAGAGGTTCCTCCCGCTGCACCGGCAAGCATTGTATTTATAGCTATAGATGCCAAGGAAGAATTGGAAGCATCAAGGGTGCTTCCTGCATTAAAGGCAAACCAGCCAAACCAGAGAATAAACGCACCAGCTGAGGCAAGTGGTATATTACTCGGTGCAAATACATTCGCACTTCCATCCGAATTAAATCTTCCCTTACGCGGGCCCAACAGCTTTGCCATCGAAAAGGCAGTAAACCCTCCAAGTGCATGAATGGCAGCAGATCCGGCAAAGTCCTTCATTCCAAGCTTCGCGAGCCAGCCATGTTCATTCCAAATCCAGTGTCCAGAAAGAGGATAAATTATTATACAAATCAAAACAGCAGTTACTACATATGCTTTAAAATTCATCCGTTCCGCAACCGCTCCTGAAACAATGGAAATGCATGCTACCGCAAATCCCATCTGGAATAATACAAAGGCTGCACTCGGCAGCTGAAGGGAAAGTACTATTGATTCAGGATGGCCAAATAAAGTTGTCCCTACCATGCCAAACGCATCTTTACCGAACATTACGGCAAAACCAATCATCCAAAAAGCTAACGCCCCAACCGTTAAATCAACAAAAATTTTCATAATTACATTAACGGCATTTTTGGTTCTCACAAATCCGGCTTCTAATAAACTAAATCCGCCCTCCATAAATAGAATCATTGCAGCAGCCAAAACGACCCAAATTGTATTTAAAAACTCTAGTTTCATGCTGTCAATCCTCCTGATTCGCTAAATCGTCAATATCAAAATCCGGCTGCCCTGTTCGAATGTTATATGCCTCCAATATTGGATAAACATAAATTTTGCCGTCTCCGTCCTCGCCTGTCTGAGCGGCATTAAAAATCGTTTTGATGGTTGGCTCAACCATATAATCAGAAAGAATAATTTCCAATTTAACCTTTGGATGAAGTGTTACCTGATAATTTTTCCCGCGATATACTCCCTGTGTATCCTTCTGTTTTCCTCTCCCAACTACCTGGGATACAGTAAAACCTGTAATTCCTATTTTCTTTAAATCTTTAATTGTCTCCGTAAGTCTTTCTGGTCTAATAATGGCATCTATTTTTTTCAATCGAACCACCTCATGTAAGGTTTTCTAACATCATTTGTTAAAGGATATAATATGCTGTAATGTTCGTCAACTATCAAGCCTTTATAAGTACGTTTTCAGCAATTGAAAATACTAGTTGAAAAGCGTTACAAAAGTCCAACCTGAAAATAAAAATAATCATAACTTGTTTATAGAGATGTTTTTATACGGGGTGAATAAGATGTCTATTGGGGAAAATGAAGAAAAGACAGAAAGGCATATCGATCCGATGGCTAAATTTTTGTTCGGAGGCAGAAGGTTCCAAGAGGATAATCAAGAGGAAGATTTTGAGTCAAACCATTCTGAACGCAAGGACTTCAGATGGCAGCAAAGACCTGTTTCGCGGCAAAGGAATCAAGGCAATGATTGGCTTTTGGGAGGCAGAAATCATAGAAGCCAGCCCCAGAATGAAATAGAAAAAGTGCTTAACCAGGTGGATTATGAATTACTTATGGAAACTATAGATTCCTGTTATAACTCCTACCAGCAAATTAAACCCTTGGTTTTTCCTTATTTGCAGAAATTTATAGGGAAGTTTAAATCTTGAGTATATGAGTCTTAACCTATTTTTAGGTTTCCCGAAAAGAGAAATAACTGAAATATTGATTTGAAAAGGGCATATGGAAAAATGCAAATATTCTCAAACAAATATAAAAGCTGGTTCAGAGTGAAACTTTTACTCTATAACCAGCTTAATATTTATTTAATATAGTATTTTTTAAGGACTAACCAAGATATCCCCAAATTAATACTGAAGCACTATAAAGGATACCTATCCAAACCATGATGATAACAAGATATCCCATTACATCTTTCAGCTTTAATTTTGAAATGGCTAGGACTGGCAAAATCCAGAAAGGCTGGATCAGATCATTCCAAGCGTTACCCAACATAACGGACATGGACGTTTGGCTGAGTGAAGCTCCAAGTTTATGTGCAGCTTCAATCATGAATGGACCTTGTACTACCCAATGGCCACCACCGGATGGAGCAAAGAAGTTAATAACATAAGAGCTCAATAGTCCCCAAAGTGGCAAAGTATGAGCGTCAGCAAGGTTTACGAATCCCTTGGAAATAGTGTCTACCAGGCCGGATGCAGCCATGATCGCCATAATACCAGCATAGAACGGATATTGAAGCAAAATTCCAGAAATCGTTTTAATCCCTTCGTTCAACTGTTTTACATAGTTTGAAGGAGTTCCTAAAAGAAGGATACCACCGAAAAGAATAATAAAGTTGATTGTATTAAAGTCAAGTGTACCGCCCTTAACAAAGTGGTTAACGATATAAGCGACACCCATAATGCCAATTAAAAAACTTAAAATCCAGCTGTTGTTTAATTTAGAAGCAAATGTAACGGGTTCATGTACTGCCTCAACAGAAGCAGCAATTTCCTGGCCAGCAAGTTCTAAACTTGGATCATGTTCAATAACATCTTTTTTGTTTTTAGGATGTAGAAGTGCATTAAGCAAAGGGAGAGTAATAATCGTAATAAGGCTTGTGATAAGCATAGGTGTAGTGAAAATCGTTTTAGAAAGAGGAATGACTCCCATTACTTTTTCCATCGGATGACCCGGTGTTGAAATTAATACAGGAATACTTGCTGATAATCCCAAACCATAAAGTGTGAAACCGCTATAAGCAGCAGCAATAATAAGCGGATAATGTACCCCTTTAACTTTTGAACCTAATTTTTTTGCTACGATACCACCAATGACAAGTCCGAAAGCCCAGTTTAACCAGCTTCCAATTCCCCCAACCAATGTTGCAACAATAATTGCAGTTCTGGGCTTATGGACCATATTTACCAGTTTGTCCAGTAATTTGTTGACTAGTGGAGCGCTAGCAATTACATATCCCATAGCTAGCATAACTGCAATCTGAGTTGTGAAAGCAAGCAAATTCCAAAAACCGTCCCCCCAGCTGACTGCTGCAGCCATTACCCCTTGGCCCTCAACAAGAACAGCTAATAATACAGTCAACAGTGTCAAACCAATAGCAAATACGAATGGATCCGGAAGATACTTTCTCATCAATTCGGTAAAAAAATTTGTCAGCTTTGACATTTAATTCATCCCCTTTGTTCTTTCTAAAATTCCCCTTGTATTGAATTAACTTACAATGGCTAATGCCCGAACCTGTCCGCCTGTAGCTCCCAAATATGGAATAGGTGCCCCGGAAAAAATAAACCGGGATTTAGGTATTAGATTAATATTAACCAGATTTTCAATAATGGCAATAAAATCATCGCCCTTTAACCCTAAGGATGTAGGTCTTAAAAAGTTCATATGGACTGGAAGATTCAAAGCGCCCGGTGCGTCCACATTACAGTTATCAATTCCTATAGTCTTTACTTTCTTTTCGCGTAGCCATTCACCCGCATCAATCGATAACCCCATATGATTAAACGAGTATTGGTATGGATCCTTATTAATAGACCATCCTGTATGGATAAGGACAATATCTCCAGGCCGTACCGTTGTACCAGATTTCGCTTCTGCTTCTCTAAGGTCTTTGGCGGTTACGAGTTCCTTAGGCCCGTAACGGAACGATACATCCAGCCATACTGCATCCCCATATCCACATTCCACTGGCATTTTATCGATGGTATATTCTGAGTGCGGGTCTCCATGAAAGCATGAATCCATATGTGTTCCTGTATGACCGCAAATAATAATATTTTCATTTTGAAACGAAACCAGATCATGTTCATCATAATGATTTGTCCGGTTAAAGGTACGCCAGGCTTCGTGTGTCCGGGTTCCCGGCAAAAAGAAAGGGGTTTTGCCATGTGCGGAGTGCTGAGGCATTCCCTCAAAAATCGGCATGGTTAAATCAAATATTTTCATTTTTTACTCCTTTCCTGATGGCCAAAGATTAACCCATAAATCTTCCTCCGTTAACATCCAAAACGGCACCATTCATATATTTTGATTCGTCGGAAGCTAAAAACACGGCTGCGTTTGCTATATCTTCTTTTTCGCCAAGCGTCCTTGAAGGGATTTCATTGATTACACGCTCCTGCTGTTCTTGGGAGTTTTCTTCATAGAATAATTTGTGCATGCGTTCGCCGCTGATGATGAGGCCAGGTGCAATAATATTTACGTTAATTCCAAATGGCCCAACTTCACTGGCAAGTCGTCTGCTGAAGGAAATAACACCTCCTTTAGCTGCAGCATAAGCAACTCCAGTAACAAGGCTTGAGGTTCTCCCTCCAATGGAAGACATATTAATTATTTTCCCACCGCCATTTTCCTTCATATATTTAACTGCGATCTGTGAGAGCAAGAAAGTTCCCTTTAAGTTTACGTTAAGGACCTTGTCCCAATCTTCCTCTTCGATATCTTCAAGAACTCGGGGGGTATGTAAACTTCCACCGGCATTATTAACCAGGATATCAATTTTTCCAAATCTCTTTACTACTTGGTCTACCATAGCCAATGCATCGGACTTTTTAGATACATCTCCGATAACGTAGTCCACTTCGAATTTTTCCTTTAACTCCTCGGCCGTTTGTGCTACCAATGTTTCATTTACATCATTCAGTACAATAATGGCTCCTTCTTTTGCCAATCCAACGGCGATTTCTCTTCCAAGCCCCCCTGCTGAACCGGTAATAAGTGCAACCTTGTTATCGAGTTTTCTCAACCCGCTCACTCCTTTCCTGTCTTTCATGCAAGAATAAAAGTTTATAAATGAACAAAAACTTTTCCATCTTCCTCTGTTACTTCATATGTTTTAACACGCACATTGTGAGGATCAAATAAAGAACATCCAGTCCTAATATCAAATTCCCAGCTGTGCCAAGGGCATTTTAATATCTCTCCGTCTTTTACAAAGTTATATTCACCCGGTTCATTTGCCGTACATGTTCCGTCAAGAGATCCATCTGATAGGGCTGGTCCTTTATGGGGGCATACATCCCGAAGGGCAAATAATTCACCCTCCTTTGAACGGATAACCACAACTGGTATGCGATCAATTTTTAAGGATTTCATTTCTCCTGACTGTAATTCTTCTTCCATACAAACTGGATGCTTCATCTACTGTCTCTCCTTCCTTTGGTTTTAAAGCTTATACAAATCAGCTGCATTATTATAAAGGATTTTTTCCTTTAAGCTCTGAGGAATTTTTGGTGGCAATGTGCGCTTTGGCGAATCAAAATCCCAGTGAGGATAATCACTGGAGAACATAAGCATATCCTCAGAACCCATCATGTCCACAATTGATAAGAAATGCTCAGAAGAAATATCATTCCATGGCTGAGTACTGAATTTCATATTGTCTCTGAAATAATCGCTTGGCATCCGTTTTACCCATGGAGTTTCCTGTCTGAGCGCTTTATAAGCTGAATCCATCCGGTTCATCATAAATGGCACCCATTCAAACCCACCTTCAATAAAACCAACCTTTAAGTTCGGGAATTTATCAAACACTCCGTTTGTAATTAAACTGATGACTTGTGTCATATAAGCCTGCGGGTGGGCAGAACGCCAGGCGACATAATATCGGAGAAAATCACCTCCTGAAACAGATATATCTGCGGACAGGTGCATTCCGATTGCAAGACCCATTCGGTTCGCTGCTTCAAAAATTGGATGGTAGTAAGGATCCCCCCAGGCAAAGTTGCCAACGGACAACATGACTTGTACCATTTGCGGGTGTGAGCCTACTCTTTCAATCTCTCTTACCGCTGCCACTGGATCACGAGGGATAGTGATTGATCCTAACAATCTCTTATCCCGGTTCAGGAATTTTTCAATAGTGTAATCGTTGTAAGCAGATGCCCTTGCCGCAGCAAACTCGAACCAACCTGTCGCAACTGTACATTCATGAAACCATCCGCCGAGGACGGCGTAGGTCATATCATTTTCATCAAGCAATTGTTTTTGTAAAAGTTCAAAGCTTGAGCCTGGAGGACCAGCTTCCGGGAACGCATCATTCCTGTGCTTTGTCCCCTGCCTTACCTGATGGAAAGGCGTGGTTTTAATTGGCTTCCATTCATAATCAGTAATATAGCGCTTCCAATGATCCGATAAATAAGGAACCAGATCATGGAGAGACGAAAGTTCATGATGGACGTCTGTGTCGATTACTTTTAATTTTTGCTTTAATATTAGCTGATTTGCTTCAAGTGTTTGCTCGGTGCCCATACTTTTTCCTCCTTTAAAAATACCATCTATAAACGTGTGACTTCGCTCGGGGCCAGACCACTTAAGCCTAACTGTTCTGCCATTTTATTTAAACTTGCCAGGGTATCCTCTTCTATATGGATTCCTTTTTCTTTGTTTCTTTTCTCTTTAAGGAATTCAATTTCACCAGGAAGGTAAATTTCTGAGACTCCCTGAGCTTTTTTAGAATTTTTTATAAAAGAAACCAGCTGGTTGATATTTTCATAGTAAAGTTCCAAAGGAATAAGCTTTTTAATATCGATGGCAAGCATAAAGTGAGAGATGGATTGTTTTTGATTCACATCATACATAGAAGGAATCATTTTGGAAAAAGCCCCTCCTGTTAGAACTCCGGTCAGGATCTCGATCATTAATGCAAGGCCAAATCCCTTCGGGCCGCCAACTGATGATAGGAATCCTCCGTTTATAACCTCATCAGGTTTTGTTGTAGGCAGCCCTTTTGCATTTACTCCCCAACCTTCAGGAATAGCTTCTCTTTTTTCCTTCGCATAAAGTACTTTTCCAAAGGATGTATTACTCATCGCCATGTCTGCTACAATTGGAAACTCAGTCCGTGTTGGAGCTGCAATTGAAATTGGGTTATTTCCGATTACTTTTTCTGCACCCCCAATGGCAGGCATTAAAGGAACTACATTGCTTAATACAATGCCGATCATGTCTTTTTTGGCAGCCATTAAGGAATAAAATGCTGTGATTCCAAAGTGGTTGCTGTTTTTTACAGCTACAAGCCCTACACCTGACTCCTCGGCCTTTTCAATCGCCTTTTCCATTGCCAAATATCCTGCAACCTGCCCTGAAGAGTACCCTGCATCCATTAGGGCCAGTGCGCCGTTGTCTGTTTCATAAGAAATATTAGCTTTGGTTTCAATAAGTCCTTTTTGCATGCGTTCCACATAAATGGGAAGCCTCATAAAACCATGGCTGTGAATTTCTCTTAAGTCAGCCTCCATAAGTGCCTCAGTAATAATCTCTGCTTCATTCTCCGGCATGCCAAGTTTAGTAAAACATTTATTCGAAAAATCTTTTATTTTCTCTGCTTCGATTATCATGAAAATAGCCTCCCGGATATCTAGTATTCTATGAAAAATATTTTGTTATCATTTAGGGTAATGTAGATATAGTGTTAATTAGCGATAACATAGTTTGTTAAAGTACCGATTCCTTCAATCTCCAGCTTTATTTCATCACCCGACTTCAATGGACCAACACCAGAAGGCGTACCAGTGATAATGATATCCCCTGGTTCCAGTGTCATAACTTCTGTTACTGTTTCAATCAAGCTTTCAACGTCATGGATTAAATCATTTGTATTGGAGTGCTGACGGACTTCACCGTTTATGCTCAGTTTGATTTCTAAATTGTTAGGATTTAAATCGGTTTCAATAACCGGGCCTAATGGTTTATATGTAGAAAATGATTTTGCTCTTGTAAACTGTCCATCTTTCTTTTGTAGATCACGGTCAGAAACATCATTGCAGCATGTATAGCCGATTACATAAGATAATGCATCCTCTTTGCTAACCTTATTGGCAGTTTTGCCAATTACGACTGCTAACTCCGCTTCATAATCAATACGGTGGTCCAGATAAGGAAGGAAGACCTCTTCTCCTTCTCCGACAACAGCACTTGGGGATACCATGAAAATCATTGGCTCTTCTGGAAGAGGCTTTCCGCTTTCTTCAGCATGCAATGCATAGTTCAATCCAATTGCAATAATCTTTCCTGGTTTTACAGGAGGAAGCAGCTTAACTTCACATAAAGGAAACACGGTATCTGTCTTTTTTGCTTCTCCATTTAAAAAGTCACCATCCAATTGATGTACCTGGTCACCATCCAAAACACCATACTTCACTTCATCATTAGTTGAGAATCGTACGTATTTCATTTTTTCAGCCTCCTGTTTGTAAAAGATTTTAACTTATTTATTTTCTTCGATAAGCCCATTCAGTCTGTTATAAAAATCCCATTGTTTTACTCTAAGGATCTCTTTTCCTGCTCTCGCCTTGTGCCTGATCATCGAGTTTTCTGCCAACATACCGTCCTTGTTTGTCAGTGCGGAATAAATTTCCTCATGCTCCTGCATTGAGAGTTTGATATGGCTATCATTTTCTTTAAACAGTGATGGATATCGATTTGTGTTGCTCCATAAATCCTTAATTGTACGGAAAAGCAGCTGATTATCGCATTCTGAATAAATTTTTAAATGGAATTCAATATTCAACTCTTCAAAACGCTCATATTTCTTATTTTTAAAAGCAACTCGTGAATCATCAAGTATTTCACGAAGTTCTTTCAGAGTCTCTTTCGTAAGAGCCTCTGCAGCCAGCCTTGTTGCAAGCCCTTCCAATTCAACCCGCAGTTCAAATATTTCTTGGATATCTTTCAAAGAAAGTGTGCTGACAATAGCTCCGGTATGTGGCTTAAACTCAATTAACTTCTCGGCTTCCAGTTGGTTCATAGCTTCCCTAATAGGGATTTCGCTACTCTCGAACCGTTTCGCCAGCCGGCTGATCACCAGTTTTTCGCCAAATTCATACTGACCATTTAGTATTTCTTCTCTAAGCTTTTGATAGATTAATAATTTTTTTGTTTTATATTGCAATAAAGACCCCTCCTACCGTAATCGCTTTCATCCTATATCATATATGATATAGGATTGGTAGATAGATGGTCAACTGAATATTCTTAATTTAATAAAAAGAATATACAAAGGGAATTGGAATTGTCATTTCAATTCCCTATTTAAAGATAAATTACAAGAAATCGCTTCCTTCAAACCATGCAGGTATGCCAGCTGTTAGTAAGCCTACAAGGGAAATTTCTGCTATTTCTTCATCGGTTGCCCCAAAATTTCTAGCTCCCTTTACGTGAAGTGCGACCCCTTCTTTATATCTTTCACAGACATTAATACCTACCAGTAATAGTTCTTTAAGCTTCCTTGAAACTGCCTGCTCCTTTAATACTATCTTTCTTAAGCTGCAGTACTGGATTAAGACATCAGGGTTATGCTTACCAAGTAAGTTTAACCATTCGGGCACTGCACCTGATCCATCCCTGAAAAAATTGAGGCATTCTTCCACTGAAGTAAAGCCTTTCTCCTCATGGACAGGTTCGATTGAGTACTGGCCTTTCAAATCATTCAGGGCATAGCTAATCGCCTTAATCCCAGTCATCCATGCTGGAATTCCCCTCGAAATAATACAGGTGGAAATGATTTCGATGATTTCTTCTACGGTTGCTCCCGCATCGATGGCGCCTTTTGTGTGATACAGCATACTTCTCTCATATCTTCTTGCTGCATTGACGCCGACAAGGATCAATTCTTTATCCTTCTGCTTCATTTTTCCCTTAACCAGAATTTCATTTCTTAAGGCTGTATAATGGTCCAACGCTGTCGGGGAAAATTGATGCATTTTACTAGCCCACTCAGGGACCTGTCCATATACCTTTTCAAAATACTCTAAACCATTGAATTCAGCCATGCTCATTATCCGCCTTTCTTTTTAAGGTATTAAAATGACCTTAACGCCTTGTTTATTGATCCCTGTTTCAAATCCTTCTAAGGCTTTCTCTATCGAGAATGTATGGGATACTAGTTTTCGGTAAGGATACTTGCCGGAAGAAGCCATAGAAATGGCCCTGTTCAAGGTTTTTTCCGTCACCCCATATACTCCCTTAACTGTCACCTCGCCGCGAACTATTTCATTCGATGGGAGGGTTGTTTCTTTTGCAGAGATACCCACAAGCAAGAGTTCGCCCCCTTTTGAGCACATGCGTACTCCGGAAACCATCGACTGATGGAACCCGCTTGTTTCAAAAACATGGTCAACTCCCTGGGAATTCGTTAAAGCTGAAATGGCTTCCACTTCGTTTACCTTATCAGCGATTACAATGTCTGTAGCCCCTAATTCTTTAGCCAGTTCAAGTCTTTCCTTGTCAGCTGCAAGCCCAGTTACAATAAGCTTTTTTAATCCATAGTTTGATAGGGATGCAACAAGTGAAAGACCGATTGGGCCAGGGCCAATAACAACAGCTGTACCGCCTGGAAGGACGGAAGCCCGCTCCAAAGCTCTTACACCAATTCCAATGGCCTCCAGCATAGCGGCAACCTCAATTGGTAATTCCTCAGGAATTGGCAAAATATTTTTATAATAAATGGCTGCATATTCTGCCATCCCACCGTCCTGGCGGAAGCCATACTGGAGAGATTTTGCAGGCACTTTGTCCATTGCTCCCTTGCCATGGTCACAAAGATTTGTATTTCCCTTTTGGCAGCTTGCACATTCACCGCAAGGCACATAAGGGTTAATTAACACACGCTGTTTTACCAAATGCTCGTGTTCCTGATTTCCAACTTCAACAACTCTGCCGGCAAACTCGTGCCCAAGGACAACAGGAACGTTAACCCATTCATACGCATTCATTCCGTGATACATATGTAAATCACTGCCACAAATACTTGCACCTTCCACCTTAACAAGGACCTGATTTTTTTTAAATTTCGGAATTTCAACTTCCATTATTTCCACACCTTGTCCCCGGTGGGATTTTACTACTGCTTTCATGGATTTCTCTCCAATCTGCCTTTTATTGTGCGCCTGCAAGTTTAAAAACTGTAGCAATTCCCTGACCGCCTGCAATACAAAGTGTTGCAAGTCCCCATTCCTGCTTTTTCTTTTTCATCGCATGAAGTAAAGATACACAGATACGGGCACCACTGTTTCCAATCGGATGGCCCAATGCAATTGCACCTCCATTTACATTCACTTTTTCCATTGGTAGGTCCAGTTCTTTAATAACAGCCAGGGCTTGTGCGGCGAAGGCCTCGTTTAGTTCAAACAATCCGATATCTTCAATATTTATGCCCGCCAATTTTATAGCCTTTTGACTTGCCTCAACAGGGCCAATGCCCATTCTGTCCGGCTCCACTCCCGATACACCGAGTGCAATAATTTCAGCTAAAGGTTTCAGATTGTATTTTTTCACTACATCTTCTGAAACAATTAAAAGTAAGGAGGCTCCATCATTTAAACCGGATGCATTTCCGGCAGTCACCGTTCCGTCCACTTTAAAAGCAGGTTTTAGAGCAGCAAGCTTTTCTAAATCCGTGTTCCGAGGGTGTTCATCCACTAAGAAAGAAAAGGGATCACCTTTTCTTCTTGGAATCTTAACAGGGATGATTTCATCCTGAAAGCGTCCTTTCTCTATTGCCCGGAGAGCTTTTGTCTGGCTTTCGAGAGCAAAACGATCTTGTTCTTCCCTTGAGATCGAGTACTCTTCTGCTAGATTTTCAGCTGTTACTCCCATGACAAGCCTTCCATAATCTTCTATCGGCTGAGATCCTGGCTGGCTTTCTTTATTAGGGTCAAATAGTTCTGCATTTCCTGAAAGATAACCATAACGCGCTTGTCTCATATAATACGGCGCAGTGCTCATGCTTTCGACTCCTCCGGCAATGATGGCGTCTGAAGTCCCTAGCTTAATCGACATAAAAGCATTATGGATCGCCTGCATTCCCGATCCGCACTGGCGGTTAACAGTGTAACCAGGTACAGTAATAGGATACTTGGATTTCAACAAAGCTTTTCTGGCTATGTTCGCATGGTCCTGGCTTTGTTTGGCCTGGCCGATAATTACTTCATCGATTTCTTTAAGAGGCACAAGATTCTTCTTTTCCAGGCTTTGAAACAATGGAAAAAGCAGGTCGTCCGGCTCTACATCTTTCAAACTTCCCCCAAGCTTTCCCACTGCTGTACGCTCTGCACTCACGACAAATACCTTATTTTCCATTATTTACTCTCCTTTCTCCAATTGATTTCATAGTCCGCTTCTGTATTTCGTGCTACCTCCTCAAGTGTTACTCCTGGCATCAGTTCAATCAGCTTAAGCCGGTCATTTACAAATTCAAACACAGCGAGTTCGGTAATAATGGTATTTACTTTTCTCGTTGAGGTAATGGGATAAGTACAGCTCTTCACCAGCTTAGGCTCTCCGTTTTTTGTACAATGGTTGGTGGTAATAATGATCTTCTTTGCACCGCTTAGAAGGTCCATTGCTCCTCCAACTCCCATAATGTTTTTGCCCGGTACTGCCCAATTGGCAATAAATCCTGATTCATCAACCTGGAGTGCTCCAAGGAAAGCCATTTCGACATGTCCGCCTCTGATCATCGCGAATGAATCTGCACTATGAAAATACGAAGCTCCTGTTTCTTCTGCTACAGGAAGTTTTCCGGCATTAACAAGGCCTGGATCAAAATTGGAAGGATGCTTTAACTCACCAACGCCAAGCATCCCGTTTTCAGTATGAAAGAATACTTTGTCAGAATCTGCATATTTTGCAATCAACGTAGGAATACCAATACCAAGATTAACAGTTGCAAACGGTGTAATTTCTTGTGCAGCCCTCTGGGCAATCAACTCCTGCACGTCTTTGAGAGTGTTCATCTTTCCACAACTCCTTCCCTAGTTAGAATGAGTTTGCTTTTTACAATAGCATCAATATATAAATGCGGAGTGACAATTTCTTCCGGCAGTAGCTCACCCGGTTCCACAATTTCATCTACCTCTGCGATCACATAATCGGCTGCTGTTGCCATGATAGGATTAAAATTCCTCGTAGTTTTGTAGTATATGAGATTTCCAAGTGTATCAGCTTTTTGAGCTTTTATTAAAGCCACATTTGCCTTGAGAGCTTCTTCGTACAAATAATTTTCATCGTTTATTACACGTACTTCTTTGCCTTTGGCCAGCTCTGTCCCTACTCCTGTTTTCGTATAATACGCTCCAATGCCTGCGCCACCTGCACGGATCGATTCAGACATCGTGCCCTGTGGCATAAGCTGGATTTCTAGCTTCCCAATATTAAAATGGTCACCCACTTCACGGTTGCTTGTAAAATAGGAACCTATTGCTTTCTTTATTTTTCCCTGTCTTAGTAAAATCCCCAGTCCTTTACCGGCTTCTCCAAGATTGTTGCTTATAATGGTTAAGCCGTTAACTTCCTGGCGGGTCAACTCATCAATTAATGTTAGTGGAGCACCAACAAGCCCAAATCCGCCGACCATTATGGTGTCACCTGATTTCACATTTTGCATGACTTCTTCAGCTGTCCTGATCTTATCCATATACTGTCACCTCTTTTTTTTGAATAAAAAAAGCCCAACCAAAAGAAGAGGAAGAATCCCCGTCTTTTGGAAAGGCTAGGCAATCTTAACTTAAATGAAAAGGGTAATTTCCATCATTAAGATTATGACTTCCCAATACTATATTTTTGAATCCTACCATTCTTCAATAGCAAGTGCCCTGATAGGAGAGCCAGTCAGCCCTTTTAAATTAAGCGGCGTTCCGATAAAGTAAAAGGACTTCTTTGATAGCTTATCAAGATTGACGATATTTTCCATAATTAAGATATTGCGGCCAAGCAATGTTAAATGCACATCTCTCTGCATATTGTCGTTGATGTCAGCATTCGCTAAATCAAGGCCAATCGCTTTAAGCTTATGGTCTACCACCCATTCTGCCACTGATGGAGCAAGAGATTTACACTGATGGAATCCTTCACCGTTCCATTCTCCTGGCCAGCAGCGGAAAAGAACAATATCGTCCTCTTTAATCGAAAGGTGTTCTCTCTCAACTACAGTTTCGATCATTTCCCTCGTAACCGGTTCATTCGGAGCCTTGTCAGATACGTCGATTACTATTGCATTCCCCATTGTTGCATCGATTGGAATTTGCTCAATGGTAAGGCCATCTTTGAAAAAGTGGTAAGGTGCATCCATATGGGTTCCGCTATGGTCGGACATCATAAAAATTTTGCTTGCATAACCCTCACAAGGAGCTGAATACCGAGGTTTGGAAAAATCATGTGTCACATGGTCCATCATCACCACTTTCGGATGTGATGGAAAAGAAACCAGTCCATCATATAGCAATACTGATAAATCTACTACTTTCATTGTCTCCCCCACCTTAGCTGAATATTGGCTGCCTTTTTGGCAGATATGTATCTATTTTTCTAATTGATTGACCCAATGGATCAATTGGAGCATCTTCGTGTTTTTTTCCTGGCTGATGTTTTTTTGCTGATTTTCATCCCATTCGTAAAAACCCTTGCCCGTTTTAATTCCCAGCTCACTGTTTGCTACTTTTTTGGCAAGCAGATCAGCGGGTTCTGTCCTGTTTTCAAGGTCTTTATACAGATAGGATGCAATATGATGATGTACATCCAAACCGTTTAAATCCCGCTGCTCAAGTGGACCGGTAAATAACATTCTTACCCCTATGCTCCATCGGACAACTGTATCAATCTCTTCAGCGGAAGCAATTCCTTGTTCCAAAAGGGATATTGCTTCCCTCGCCATGGCGTGTTGAATGCGGTTTCCGATAAAACCGGGTATATCCTTTTTTAATAAGACCGGTTTTTTATCAATTTCTTTAAAAAAATCCATTACCTTATTACTGACTTGTTCAGAGGTTTTGTCGTTCCTAATAACCTCCACTAAAGGCACAACTTGTGCTGGCATGAAAAAATGGGTGCCAATAAAACGCTCTGGATGCTCCAGTTTCTCTGCAAGCATATTAATAGGAAGACCAGAGGTATTCGAAGCAAAGATGACAGTGGAATCGCAAATGGTTTCAAGCTGGCTTAATAATTCCTGCTTAAGCTCCAATATTTCCGGGATGGCTTCTATAACAAGCCAGGAATTCTTAACTTCCTCTAGATCTTCTGTAGTCTTAATATTTTGCAGGACTCCCTCTATTGATTCTTCTGTTATAAATCCCTGTTTAACCAGTTCATTCATTTGCGCATAAATTTTACCTAGAGCATCTTCAAGAATGTTTTGAAACTTATCATAGAGGATAACGCTTACATTCTTCTGTGCAAATAGCTGGGCAATTCCAAGTCCCATGGCGCCAGCACCTAAAATGGCGATCTCACCTTTTAATTGTGGCAACTCATCTCCTCCTCCCTTTTGCCAAAGATGTACATAAAAATAAAAAACCCAGCTGCCCAAGGAAAAATAAGAATTACAGATTCTTATCTTCAATGGAAAAGCTAGGTATTCTTAATGAAATGAAATGGGTGAATTTCACGGTTAAGAAGATGCTTTTCTATCAATCTTTTATTATCTTTTCGATTAGTAAGATAATTCATATTTTTATATTATTTTATAAAAAACTTTTCGTCAACTCTTTTATAATGTTTTTCTGAAATATTTTAATTTTTAGCTTTTATTGTTATGATGGAAATAGAATTAATCATAACTCAATATACTTACAAAAGAAAAAGGGAGGTTTTTTTATGATTCCTAACGAACTTAAAACTGTATTAGTAACCGCATATGCCAAGGCCCCACAGGGCAGTGCCATGTATGAAATTTATAAGCATGCCGGAATTATTCTGGAAATTGACCCGGAAACTGATATTATTGTAAACGCAGAATTTACCTTTATAACGAATTTGGCACAGGACTTCTTCCAAAGGATGATTATCGGATATAATCTCTCAAACGGAATTGATGAACTGATCGATCATATCGAAAAACATTATTTTGCACCTTCTACCGGATCTGTAATTGTTTCACTAAAGGCTGCTTATAAAAGATACATAGAAAAAATAAATAACCTCGC
Source organism: Neobacillus terrae (assembly GCF_011393025.1). GTDB lineage: Bacteria > Bacillota > Bacilli > Bacillales > Cytobacillaceae > Neobacillus_A > Neobacillus_A terrae. The sequence continues at coordinate 61,728 of NZ_JAAOEO010000018.1, forward strand.
TACTGTAAAATGAACTAGAAACAAAAGAACCCGGTACTTTCTAAGAATCGGGTTTTTGAATACCATATTACTTTAGAATTTAATTTTACAAAAACTTACTTTGAATCATAAACTTTCCTCTAGCCATTTCTGTAATGTTAAAGTCAGTTCTTTACGTACATTGGTATAGAGATGCTCTGTTTCAAACGTTTTAGTTAGAAGGTGTTTTGCGTTTGCTTTTTCGAGCATGACGACCAAAGGATCATGAAAATATTCCTTTGGCAGTTCCTTATCATGTGTTGCAGCAGTTAAAAGCAGCCTTCTGTTGGCTAACTCCGGTGCGAACAGGAATGTATTCCACTTGTCAATATTATCGCGAACTTCTTCAAGGATGTTTTCAGGCGTACTGCCATTAAGAAAAAATGTACCTTCTTTTAACATAGCATACAACTTGTCTTCCACTGCTGGATTTTGATCCATCATCTGTACAAACAAGGCAAAATTTGCTCCAGACATAGAGACAATAGTTTTTATGGAAGGGTCCAATGAGGCGGTTTTTAGAGCTAAAAATCCTCCAAAACTATGCCCTATCAGAGCAATCCGATTCACATCTATTCGATTTTCTTTAGTCAAATCATCTTGTTTTATGTATTTAATTGTGGCTAAAACATCCTCAAGTGAATTTGTAAAAGAGAAATCCCCCTTGCTTCCCCATGCTCCACGGTAATTTATCACCAAGACATTCCATCCACTTTGATGAAGAGATGTAGCAATATCAAAATTCATTACAACTCCAGGGAAACCATGAAGCATGATTATTGTAGCGTGTGGACCTTCCCCTTCCGCGATATACATACGCCCGGCAATCGTATCCTCTCCACTTGGAATTTTTAATAAGACTAATTTTCCTGAAGTATCGCTATCCATAATATCTCCACTCCAATCTCATCTCTGCATACCGTAGCCTTTTTAAAATTTTCTATAAAAAAGGCTGTTTCTCCTGCAAAAATATCCTTATAGGACAAAACGACTTCGGTGACTAGTCCTCTTTTTCCAGAAACTTAAGGACAATACCCTTTGGTGAGGAAAAATTGTGATCGAAAAACTTTCTCTATAAGGAAGAAAATCTTAGAAGTGGAACCAGCGATTCCGAAGATAAATCTTTATTTTACAGAACCTAAGAAGGATCCACTTTACTCCTTCCATATTTGTGTAATGGGATGGGCGTTTTTGCTGGCTCCTGCATGAGATAATCCATATATGTCTTCTATCGTTCTTAAAAGATCGAAGTGATTTATTTCTTCATTATAAATCCCATTTTTAACCATTGGTCCTACTAAAAAAGTAGGAATCTTGTTTCCTTGAGACTTATCATCTTCATCCCATGTAACAATTAATAGACTGTTATTCTTTTCCGTCCATTTTACATAAGGATCAAGATGAAGCTTTAGCCAATTATCGGCCTGACGAATGGTTTCATCGTGCATATCGTTTCTTAGAGTCGGAATCACAAAAGATACGGTTGGCAGCTTATTAAAATCAGACGGAAAGTTTTTTAAAGGCTGGTTGGCGCTTTTCGGAACGTTTGTAAAGTTGACCCAAGGATTGTGCTTGCGGGCATATCCGCTTGGATCATTTGTTGATGGTCCATTAAATCCAACTGATGGCATTCCTTCCGAATACCCTTTAAATGTTAAATTCTTGTCCGCCAGCTCACTAGCAAGATTGGGTGTTGAAAATGTTTTTTTAGGTACCCTATCTCCCGTAACTCCCTGGTTTGATCCGGAAAATAAATCGAGATAATTAGGCTGGCTTGGGTGCTCAATTGCATGGTAATTCGTTAAATTTGCTCCCTTTTTCATCAAGGAATTCATATAAGGTGCAGAAGGATTTCCCGCAATTTCCTTATGAGAATGGTTTTCCTCAACCACAATAACAATATGACTTATTTGAGGAAGACTGTCAGTTGCTTGATTTTGAGCTTTTTCTACTTTTTTGACTATTTTTTTAGGTTGTTCTTTTGAACAGGCGGATAATATGAATATAAATGCTGCTAAAAGGATTAAAATGTTCTTTCTCAAATGGTGCACCTGCTTTCTTGGGATCATGTATCAAGAATAATATTACCCCTAAAAAATATTTCACTAACAAAAAAAGAAGCAGGATAACTCGCTTCTGAAAATTTATTATTTACTTTCAGTTAAAGCCAAGTTTGTTCGAACCCTTTTTTGATTTCTTCGTTCGCATTTAATAAGGGGGCTGGTATAGTGAAGGATACTTTAATCATAATGTCTACCGGTGTTTAAATGACCTTACGGAAAACAGTGATTTCCATGGTGGCCAAATCCCCCATAGCTGTAATGGTAAGAACTTTTGTATATCTGATTCTGCCATTAGCAAAAAAAAATTTTAACAAAACTAATCGTTTTGTCTATCGTTCATATAGCGAAGAAATTCTCTCGTGATATAGGTAACATACCTGTCCTTTTTTAGATTAACACCTAATTCCAAGGGATGACTGGATTTGTTATTTTAATCGCTTTAACGGTTTCATGATTGATCTTTTTTTCAATAGCTGAGGAAGAATGGCTACACCAATGTTTTGTTCGACCATTGCTACGATAAAATCCCTTTTTGAGCTCTCAAAAGATACCTTTGGAGTAAAACCTGCTTTTATACATTCTTCAATAATTTTGTCATGAAGCATAAAAGCCTCATTAAATAAAATAAAGGACTCCTCATGTGTACTTTCCAATGAAATTTCGGTTTGTGATGCAATTGGATGAGAGCTGTGAACCAACAGCTGCATCACCTCAGAAACGAAAGGAATAACATGGAATCTATCCGCTTCCACCGGCAAAACCACAACGCCTAAATCTATCTCCCCATCCTCCACCAGCGCTTTAACCTTATTAGCCCCGACTTCTGTTATTTGAATGGTTATTCCAGGATATAAATCCTGAATCTCTTAATGATCTCCGGGAAAAATAAAACCCCTATGAGAGGTGGTATGCCAATTTTGATTTTCCCCTTCTTCAAATTCATAAGGTCATACAGCAGCAAGGACACTTCATCAATCGATGCGAGTATTTTTTGTCCCTGTTCAAAAACGATCTCACCTGCATCGGTCGGTTCGATTTTTCTGGAGGATCGGTCAATGAGCTCTACCTCCAGCTCATCCTCCAGACTTTTAACCATCTTACTTAAGGTGGGCTGAGTTAAATGTAGTATGTTAGATGCTTTTGTAAAATTCTTTTGCTTTGCTACTTCCACAAAGTAGCTTAATTGTTTTATGTCCATAATCTTTACCTCACTATAGTTATCATGCATAGTTGAAAGAAGAATAATTCGTTTTACCTATAGTGATAAAGATAATCAAGGAGAGATGCCTTCTGCGGTAAAATCTCTCAGAAAAATAAAAACTCGCCCTTAGGCGAGGAGTATAATTTGTGTGGACCTATCTAAATAGAGAAACAAGTTTGTTGGTCATGTGATTCCCCTCTAGGCCCGTGGTAGTTTTAGGTTTCATTCTTGATAAACCGCTATAGAATTATTTTCTTATAGTCGTCATTAGATGTTGAAGAATTCTCAGTTATTGGAATGATATCATTGTCAGTCATAAAAAACGCATGGTGTTTCATTAACTTCTCTTTAAGAGTATCCGAAACTCGCTCTGCATTGTAAGCACAAACTGTAATTACTTTCATATTCCCTACAATTTTATTAACGGCATTTTCAAATTCTTCTAGTGTAGTTTCAAAATCTTTTCGATCTCCCCATTCGACATGACCCCATGTTCGGATAGACATGTTTTTTTCCATATAGGGATTAACGACTTCTGAAAAGTAGGATAAAATGGTTTGGGGATAAAAATTGTTATTCAGCCAATAAAATTTAAGGTTATTAAAAAAACGTATTTTTTTTAGTTGTTCCTCTGTTAATTTCATTTCCATTCTTTTATAAATCAGTGGATAAATTCTCTCGTTTTCAATCATTATTATATAATCTTCCTGTTCAATACCAGAAATAATGTAAGAAACAGCATTTTGTATATAACTTTCCAACTCACAAGAATAATAGAATACATGAACGCCTTTCGACTGCTCCAGATGATTAGCAAGTTGAGAGATTTTTTTATCCAAAATGGGCATTCTCCTTTATACTACAGTCTAACGTTAGATTATGAATTTTATATATATTTAGTTTACTCTTTCTAAAAGAAATATAATATCTTTTTATTATAGTTGCTCGTATAGCCAATGATTTCCATTTTCCTGGTGAAAGGAAGGCCAAGAGAATTCTCATCCACTTGGCCAGCTTACCGCAGGTTCTAGGAGTGTAATTCTGTTATTTACAGTATCAAGATTCACATTTGCACCGATTGGAATGGTTGCTTTATAGATACCATGTGAGGTGGTTAAATTTTTGATTAAAGGCTTACCCAACGGTACTAACATTTCATTAATGATATCATCCCAGCTTTTTCCATAGGATTCAGCACAGTTAGTGCATTCACCAAGTATAATACCAACGCAATCTCTGAACTTTCCGGCAGATTTAAAATGATTTAAATAACGGTATACTGTATTTATGGGTTCAGTCTTTTCTTCCAAAAGAAGAATCTTTCCTCTAGTATCAATCTCAAACGGTGTTCCTAAACTGTCTACAATGGAAGTTAAATTACCTCCCACGATCCTTCCTGTCACATTTCCCGAAACTAAACTGGTGAGTGGAATATTCGGTGGATTTACGATTTGTCTTGGTGAAGTAAATGTAGAAACAGCCGAATAGAATGAAGTATAGTTAAATGGAGGTGTTGATGGAAGAAAATCTTCAAGCATTAAACCTAAAAAAGTGATCATTCCTGTAAACTGGTACAACACATTTAAAACAATAGAGATATCGCTATAACCAGAAACAATTTTTGGGTTTCTTGCAATGATCGGATAATCTAAAAATGGCAAAATCCCCAATGAGCCTGTTCCTCCCCGGACAGATAAAATCATTTTAACTCTAGGATCCTTGAACATGCTCATTAAGTCAGAGGCCCTTTGTTGGTCAGTTCCTGCCAAAAAACCGTTTTGTGCATAAACGTAATTTCCCACTACAACATTAAAACCGCTATTTTGAAGATTAGTGATGGCTTGATTAATTTTTTCCGCCGGATACGGACTAGCCAGAGATACAACTCCAACGGTATCTCCCGGCAGCAATGTAGGTGGACGTGTTGCCATAATGGTTCCTCCTAAATATAGATCCCCCCTTATGAATATGTATTTTTGGGCATTTTGGTTACTTTCATCTCTTTAACCATCCACATAGAAATGTGGCAGTACTTCCGCTTTTCTTCATATAATATATATTCCTTTGATTGCTTAGAATAGTTTCCCTCTCTTCATCCTGTTCATTTAGACGTAACCTTTCTTTTCCTGATACTTCTTGTAAACATACTTTAATTTAATGTTACACTTTTGTTCTTTTTCTGAAAAAATTCAATGATATGATGGTTCTATGTGCAATCTGAAGACTGACAATCTAGTTTTGAAAAAAAAAGAGAGTGAAAACTAATGCTGAACATAAAAGAAGCTGCAGAACAATTAACTTCTGCTGGTATTACCACCACTGACACAGAAGTAATGAGATGGATTGAGGAAGGGAAAATTAAGGCTGATATTTACCAAACAAGAAAAATAACATATAAAATCAGTATGAAAGATCTTACCGATTTTATATTAAGGCAGAAAACAGCGAACCTTGTTACCAAGTTAGATGAGGCAAATCGAGAAAACCAAAAATTAAATGAGGAAATCCAACTTTTCAAAACACGCTTACATATTGAACAATCAAAGGTCCGCACACTAAAAAAATTGCTGAACACACAGATTGAAGAAACGGCGCCTAGTACCATTGGCGATCTGCTTGGTTTAAGCCAGAACCAGAACAGCCAGATACTAAAAAAAGAATTTAAAAAGCTTTTAAAAGCTCTCCATCCTGATCGTGGCGGAGATGAAAGGCTTTTTAAGGTTTTTAATGAACATTACGAAAATCTAAAATAACTTTTAAATAAAATCCACATCCTGAATAAAAGGATATGGATTTTTATTTGTTCTATACTAATGATACGCTCTCAGGCAATTTTACTGTCGTCAATATTTCAAGCTCCTCAAGGCGCGGCCTTGCATAGGAAGAACACCCGAGCAAGATTTTGTCCAAATATGCTGGATGAGTCATAACCTCAACAGTTTTCCCATCTTCCACTTTTTCTGCTAGGGATTTAAAGAAATCGGAGTGGACTCCTTCTCCATAAAACTCTGATAAAGAGATATCTGTGAAAGGCTTTACCCCTTCTAGAGCTTTCTCTCCATCTACCCTGGCCGGCAAGTTGTATTTATTAGATAGCTTCTGCACAACAGGGAGAAGTTTTTCCAAGGTATGTACGTGATGATGACTGTCAAAATGGGTTGGTGTTAAGCCTGATTTCAAAAACTTTTCTATTTGAGCCGTCCATTCTCTTTCAAGTTCCTCTAAAGAAATGTCTATATAATCATTTAAATAAGCTTGCGAATGAAAGTTGCCTTTTTCATCAACAAGAGAGGGAACATCCTGCAATAAAGGTTTACCTGCAGTAAGCACTAAATGGATGCCGACAGAAAGGCTGGGATTATTTTTAGCCAGAGAAATCGCATGGTCTGTACCTGGCATATTCATCATCATCGTTGTTGAATTAACAATGCCATATAAGTGGCTGTCTATTATTCCATGGTTAACCCCATGGCACAAACCAAAATCATCTGCGTTTACGATTAGCTTAATCATTTTTGTGCTCCTTTTGTTGAAAGAATATATGAAAATATTTGATTTAATCGCCTGTTTACAAGTTCTATTGTTACCCCTTATGTTCCTGAATACAGGTTTGGGTCACAAGAAGTGGAGTATCGTTCCCCCTATTTCTCCAGAAGACGAGTTTGGGGTCACAATAAGTGAAGTATCGTGCCCCCTTTTTGTTTGGAAGACAAGTTTGGGGTCACTAAATGTGTCTTTAGTTACCCCTTTTGGCTTTGAAGACAGGTTTTGGGTCACTAAATGTGTCTTTAGTTACCCCTTTTGGCTTAAAAGACGGGTTTTAGGTCACTAAATGTGTTCTTATTTACCCCCAATTACTTCTTAAAACCGGTAGGGGGACAATAATTGATTTGCATAACCATTTTGGGTTTTGGGTTTATAACAACACAAGCATTTTTAGGCCGTGCAGGATTCCATTGTCATTGATGTCCTTAGTGACATATTTGGCTGCTTGCTTTACCTTGTCAATTGCATTTCCCATTGCTACCCCATTCCCTACGAACTCCAGCATTTCGATATCATTCAATCCATCACCAAATGCACAAACAGATTCTTTTTCAAATCCTAAATGGTTAATAACCACTTCTAATCCTTTTGCTTTTGACCCTCCGGCGGGCAAAACGTCAGACACATAAGGGTGCCAGCGAACAAAATTCAGATCGCTAAATAAGGAAGAATAATGTTGATTCTCCTCTTCATAACAAAATAACAAAGCCTGGTAGATCTCCCTATTTTTAAAATAGTGACGGTCAAACAATAACGGGTGCTCCATTGTTATTGGGGATAATATTTCTTCAGCATATATATGCAGTTCAAACATCATGCTCATATTGTCCTGGTCGACAAACACCAAGGGGTGGTTTAGTTTAAAAGCATTTTCATGCAGTAAAGCTAAAGATTTTGAACTCAAAGGATTTTTAAAAATGACTTCTCCATTGTGTACTGCATATTGACCATTCAGGTTTATATAAGTATGAATAACCAGCTCATCACGAAGTTTTTTAAACATAAATGGAGCACGCCCTGTCGCAAAGGCCACTTCATGCCCTTGTTCCTTCCGCCTTTTAATGGCTCTCTTCGCCGTGCCTGGCAGCTGCTGATCCTGATTAATGAGCGTACCATCAATATCAAAAAATATTAATCTTTTATTCAGAAGGCTCTCCCCTCGCCTTAACAGAAAAAAGATTAAAGGAAGTCCTCGACAGGAGCTTCCCTTAAGTAACTTCAATTATTGGTTGCTGTATTCGTGAACATTGAATTGAGGAAGAAACTCTTTGTGTGCTTCCAGCATTTCATCAAGAATGACTTTAGCAACTCTGTCACTTGGAACAAGCGGGTTGATAGTCATTGCTAATAAAGCAGTATTGTAATCACCTGTTACGGCAGCTTCAATTGCTACTCGTTCAAATGACTTGATTTGCTGAACAAGCCCGTTAACGGCAACAGGAAGTTCGCCCATTGCGATGGGTTTAGGGCCATCTTTAGAGATGACACAGCTAATTTCAACTGCAGATTCAAAAGGAAGATTAGCAATTGCACCTCTATTCATCGTATTAACTGCCTGTATGTCTTTTTTGTCAGTATACATAGAATGGATGAGCCTTACTGCTGCATCGCTGTAATAAGCGCCACCGCGTTTTTCTAACTGTGGCGGCTTAATTGATAGATTCGGATCTTTATATAACTCGAACAATTCATCTTCAAGCTTTTTAACAACCAGGGCTCTAGTTCCGCCTTCTTCGTAGTTTTTCAGCTCTTTTTTCAGCATGTCACCGGACTTGTAATAATAGTTATGGTACGGGCAGGTCATGACATTTAATGCCTGTAAAAATTCAGGCTCCCAGCCCATGGCCTCTATATTTTTCATGGTGATGCTTTTTTCACTGTCAGCAATTAAGGATATAACTTTGTTCTTAACAGAAACACCGTCAACATAAACATCCAAGCCATAAACCATATGATTTAATCCTGCAAAATCAATTCTTACTCTGCTATGTTCAACATCAAGTAATTTTGCGACGCCCATCTCCATTCCAATTGGAACATTGCAAAGGCCTACTACTTTTTTGATGTTGCTATGTCGAAGTACAGCTTCTGTCACCATGCCTGCAGGATTCGTAAAGTTAATTAACCATGCATTGGGGCAAAGCTCTTCCATGTCACGGCAAATGTCCAAGATGACAGGAATGGTACGAAGGGCTTTGAACAATCCGCCAGGTCCATTGGTTTCCTGTCCAAGTACTCCATGCTTTAATGGAATACCTTCATCTTTAGCCCTTGCATCCAGCAAACCAACACGAAATTGCGTTGTAACATAGTCCGCATCCTGTAAAGCCTGCCGTCTGTCTAATGACAAATGAATATCAATCGGTACACCGGATTTTTCTACCATTCTTTTAGCGAGACCGCCCACAATCCCAAGCTTCTCTTTTCCAGCTTCAACGTCAACCAGCCATATTTCACTTACTGGGAGCTCATCATAATATTTTATGAATCCTTCGATTAACTCTGGAGTATAGCTTGAACCTCCGCCAATTGTTACGATTTTTATTCCTGTTTTCATTCTGTTCACCTCTGTATGATTTTAAGAAAAAACAGCAGCTCAGGTCATTTCCACCTGAGCATGTTAAAAAGCAGATTAAATTTCTCTTGCTATTTTTTAAGACTATTAAACACTAAAAGTATCTTTTGATTGTGGTACAGTTTGTGTCTGCTGTCTCTTCGACTCCAAGCGGCCCTGCAGGATAACAAACGGGATGTAGATCGCAATTGAAATCCCGAAATTCACCAATGATAAGATTGCGCCTGAAATATGGCCTCCCGTAGCCAGCCATCCGCCTATTCCGACTGGTGTTACCCAAGGAATATTAGCAACCACCGGGTATACTAAGTGAGATTGAATAGCCAGGTATGAGACTGTAGTCAAGATAACTGGTGTAGCAATAAAAGGTATTAGGAAAAGGGGATTGAGTACAATCGGCACCCCGAAAATAACCGGTTCATTAATTTGAAATAGTCCTGGTGGTGCGGCGATCGCAACCAATTGCTTCTGGCGTTTTCTGGCCATGAGCATAAAGGCAACAAGTAATCCCAATGTGGCTCCAGAGCCTCCAAGGTTTACAAATGCATCAGCAAAACTTCCAGCATAAATATGGTATTTATCCATATCAGTTACATGATCTTTATATAGGTTAATATTATCTGTACCTAATTTTGTAAGAAGAGGTGTTTTAATTCCTTCAAGAATATTGTCTCCATGTAATCCAACTGACCAGAATAAATGAATCAATAAGGTTACTAAAATAGCAAATGGAAGTGAATCAACCGCACCGCTTAAAGGCTCTACCAGTACTCGGCTTAACCAGTCATTGAAGTATTCTCCATTTGTCATCATTCGGAAAACTAATCCAATAAGACCCATGATAAATACAGTTCCCATTCCTGGAATCAGGCGGGCAAAGCTTCGTGCTACAGCTGGCGGTACACCATCAGGCAGTTTAATTTCAAGCCGTTTAACTCTTGAAAGGCGGGTGAAAATTTCTGTCGCTATAATTGCGATGATAATAGCGGTAAAAAGAGCAGTTGCGCCAAAATATTTGTTTTGCATTAATCCCCAAACTGGATTTTTAAGACCCTCTACCTGAGCAACCTGAGGTATTAAAACAAAAAAGCTTGCACCGGATACCAGCATAGCTTCAAAACCATCATCACCATACGATTTAGAAAGTTTATAAGCAATACCAAAAACCGCAAAAATACTCATAAATGCCATGGTACCCCACCAGATGTCGCCACCCAGCATGGTCCAATTTTCGCCAAAAATTGCTTTCATCATCGTACCGTAAGGTTTTATTAATTCACCGATATTATTGAATAGGACAGCGAAGGATCCAACCATGGTAATGGCAAGCATTCCTACAAACGTGTCACGAATGGCTATAAGATGACGCTGACCACCTAATCTGGCTGCATAAGGCAAAATATATGTTTCTAGAAATTTCATCATATAGGTTATCTCCCCTTAAGATCAAAAGCTTGTTTTAATACCGCTTCCCCATTGCATAGGCCATAGTTTACAGGATTGATCGCATCCACAGGGATGCCTTTACTATCTCCGACTGTTTTTAATTTTGGTAAAAGATAACGAACCTGTGGGCCCAAGAGCAGTACATCAGCCTGGTCGATATTCTCGTTTATTTCTGAATGTCCAACAGCCCAGATTTTGCAATCAATTCCTTGTGTTTTTGCACTAGCTTCCATTTTCGTAACTAATAGACTAGTTGACATACCTGCTGAGCAGACCAATAAAATGTTCATTTCATTTTCCCCCTGTCATGGTTTGAAAGCGATTACAAAACTTATAAAAAAAACACATGATGATTTAAATTTTTTACTTTTGCAGCCACATTAGGAAAACCAGCACCTCCAAAAAATAATTATGTATAGCTGGGCGTATCTTTAATATCATTGTAATTACAATTCAGAATATTATCAATACATTTTTTCGAGTTGTTATAACAAATTTTAAAAAAGTTACTTATCAGTACATTTTCTTTCCTATTTCTGCTAATCTATATATATCAGGGGGAATTGGAATGATAGAGGAATTAAGGGACGGAAACGCCCTGCATCTGCAGGTAAAGGATGCAATTGTTCAATTAATTAAAGACGGAGAATATGAGCCGAATTCACAGCTGCCAACCGAGGCCGAGTTTTGTGATAAGTATGGGGTTAGCAGAACAACGGTAAGAACAGCACTCCAGCAATTAGTCACTGAAGGATATGTTTATAGAAAACGAGGCAGCGGAACCTTTGTTTCCGCCAATAAAGTAAAGCAAGTTTTAACTACAACGGTTGAACGATTTACAGATCAAATAACGATGCAAGGCAAAAAACCTCTAATAAAAGTATTAGGGCTTAATGTCATTCCAGCAGACGACTTTCTTAGCGAGCTATTAAAGATTTCCGAAGGTGAACCCGTTAATGTACTGGAAAGGATTCGCTATGTGAATGATGAACCTCTTCAGTTTGAGGTCGCCTACTTACCCTGGTATCAAACCCCGGGATTAAATAAAAAAGAATGCGAAAAGTCATTATATGAATTGCTAAATCTCCAATTTGGCCTAAAAGTAAGCAAGACAATTGAATCGCTGGAACTATTTAGTGCAGATGAAACCACAGCGGATAAGCTTCAAATCAATGTTGGGGATCCCTGCTTTGCCTTGGATACACTTGCCTATTTAAGCGATGGTGCTATCATCGAATATTCAAAAACGATTTTTAGAGGCGATATGGCCCATTTTGTCATCGAACGGAACTATGAATAAAAGCACAGTGGAGAAATATCCTGCTGTGCTTTTTACTTTTTATCCAAAAATTAAATTTGTTTCTATAACTCCATGTTTCGTAAGAATAGTTCCTTCAAAATTTATGGACATATATTATGCTTACCGAAAAAAAGTATAAAAAGAAACCCCTTCACTTCTATTTCCCCCTATATAAAAAAAGCGATGCCTCTTTTAGAAGTATCGCTTCAGTTATTTGGCGGGAAGAAGGTGTCATCCCAAGGATTCTTCTCGGAATGCTCATCTCGCTTTTTTAAGCTTGGTGAACTCATGAGGAACTTCAGCATGAAAAATAAGCCGGCGATTAAAAAGACGATTCCTATAAAGGCGAATAACATAAAAATCAATCCCTTTATTTTCAATAATATCATAAATTCACAGAAAAGTACGACATTTGTTAGCTATTAATACATACTTAAGAAATCTAGCAGCCCTACTATCCTCAAAAGAGTTCCATACTAGCTATAATGAGTAAAAAAATGCCCACACCAATATAAAAATAAGACATTTTCATGGTCTGATTTTTGCTTTTTACGTTCTCAGCTCCATTTAAAATTAATAAAACTGCAGCGATTGTATAGATGTACGGGATTAATTCCTTCCTGGTGAAAAAGCTTACGACTGAAAGGATGAAACAAACAATAGCAAGAAAAATTCGTAACCAGAAAAGTTTTTTTGAGGGCATAATATCCTCTCCCCTTAATGTTTATTTGGCTCCCTATATCAAGTATAAATGATATTTAAAATCTATTTTATTAAAAATATTAGTATCGTTGCTTACCTTAGAAAAAAAATAGCAATGGACAGTGTATGAACGTTTTCCTATAAATTTGGGACAAAAAAATGTTCAATTTGTGAAAATAATCACAATATAGTAGAAACTTATTATAATAAAGGTGTCTTAGAGAAACCTTAACTTCGAAAGGAGCAATTATAATGGGTTTATTACTTGGTATTTTTATAGGATTGGTTTCAGGAGCAATTTTAGGAGCAGCTATTTCATTACCGGTAGGTTCAGCACTGGGGATATTTATCGACAGAAGTTATAGCGGCTGGGCATTAGAAATTGAGATCGTGTTAGTTCTTTTAAGTGCTTTTATTATTTTTAAGTTCTTTAATATTCATTTAAGAAAAAATAAAAAAGCGATATAAACCTTTAAGGTACAGGACCTGTTCTGTACCTCTTTTCATCGGTTAGGAAATTATAGATTTTCACCTTGTGGAAAACTCCGAACTAGGTTATTGTAATCCAGCTCCAGCGCCCAGCCCCTCGGGGACATAAGCCAAATCACTTCAGAAATCAGGATTTCCTACGTGATTCGTCTTATGCCTGTTGGAGGCCCATAGGACGTGGGTCAGAAAGGCGTTGCCACAGGACGTGGCGTATTTAGCCTTTCATCATCTGAACAGGACGCTTGCGCCTTTTGTTCTTCTCTTTAATCCCAGCTTTGACTTGTTAAAATTCGACCGTTAATATAAGATTAACAGCCAAATAGACTTTTAGTGCGGAGAAAACAAGCTTGAAAGGATTTTGAAGGATGAAACTTAATGAAACAGATGATCTTGGAGAAACAAGGAGAACAATTATTAGAACAGCGCACAAGCTGTTTATGGAAAGCGGATATCGCGCAGTCTCTACCAGGCAGATTGCGGATGCGTGCGGTTTGACCCAGCCTGCACTTTATCATCATTTTAAAAATAAAGAAGCTTTATATATAGAAGTCATTTTAAACGAAATACATAAAACAAAGACCGGGCTTGAACGAATCATCAAGCGCCATAAGGATTTAAAGGAAAGACTGGTCGAGGTTGCATACTTTATCTTAATTAATAAGCCTGAGGATATGAGCCAAATGTTCCGGGATATACAGCAGGAATTATCAGAAGATGCAAGAAAACTTATTTCCGATAGCTGGTTTAATGGATTTATTATTCCTATCTCTGAGATTTTTGCGAAAGGACTGGAGGCCGGCGAACTACGACATCCTGGTGATTATGGAACCACCCCGGTTAATTCGGCCTTCCTTCTTCTTAATTTATTAAGCCACTCCCCTTTTGAGGCTCGCTATGCAGCCCCACAGGATCAAAAAAGGGTATATGAAAAGCATGTAAATATGGTTGTGAATGTTCTTTTATACGGGTTATCTTCTGGCTAATAAAAAATATAATTTCATTATATTTTTTTGCCAGCCGCTTATCACTTGATAAATATTTCATAACCAACTATGCTAAAAATATATTTGTATATGTGAAATCGATTTATGTGGTACTTATCACTTGATAAGTAAAAGGAGAGGGAAAAATGAAAAAAAGCTTTTTGGAAAGATACTCAGATTCTGTCGGAGGGAAATGGGGAAAATGGATTACTCTTGCCATCTGGATTGTCGTGGCTGGATTACTAAATTCTATTTTCCCACAGGCAAACACACAGGAGGATAATCTGGCAGCTAACTTAAAAAATAAGCAGCCTTCCGTTGTTGCTCAAGAGCTTGCGGAAAAAGAATTTCCTTCCGGCAGCGGAAAACCAGCGCTGCTTACCTGGTATCGAGCTACGGGAATTACAGATGAAGACTTAAAGGGAATTCAGAGCTTTTCTGAAAAAATAACCACCGACCCTATTCCCTTTCAGACGGAGGCACCTCCTTTTCATAAGCTGCCCCTGCCTGTATTAAAACACCAGCTATCGAAGGATGGAACCACGTTCGTCTATCCTATTTTGTTTGATAAGAAGGCAAGCACAGAGGAATTGAATAAAAGTATTGATCAGTTAGATAAAATAGCGGATTCCCAATTTGATAAAAATCCGTTAAAAGCCTCACTTTCAAATAAAGACCGTTTGGTGGTTAGAGTTACGGGCCCTGTAGGAATTGAAGTAGATGCCACTGCACTTTTTTCACAGGGAGATTTTAAACTTCTGTTTGCAACTGTTCTATTGGTTCTGGTTTTCCTTCTCGCTATCTATCGCTCCCCTATCCTGGCTTTTGTACCCTTAGTCGCAGTAGGATTTGCTTATGGGGTAATTAACCCAATACTTGGAGCAGCAGGCAAGGAAGGCTGGGTAACGTTTGATTCTCAAGGGCTTTCCATCATGACTGTTCTTCTTTTTGGAGCAGGAACCGATTATTGTTTATTCTTGATTGCCCGGTTCAGAAGTGTTTTACAGGAAGAAGAAAGCAAAATGACTGCATTAAAAAGAGCTTTGGGAGGTTCTTCAGGGGCAATAGCCATGAGTGGCCTGACAGTAGTATTTTCCTTATTAGCACTCCTTCTCGCTCATTATGGTTCTATTCAGCGCTTTGCTATCCCGTTTAGCTTATCAATTTTTATTATGATGATCGCAAGCTTAACTTTGGTTCCTGCTTTACTTGGGATTTTCGGCAGGATTTCCTTTTTCCCTTTCATTCCAAGAACAGAGGAAATGATAAAAGAACGTGCACTCCGCAAAGGAAAACCAGTTCCCGCTATAAAAGGAAAGCACAGAATTGGAACTGCTTTAGGCGAGTTTATTACTAAACATCCTAAAATGATAGCGATTATCACAACGATTTTGTTAGGTGTTTTTGCTTTTTCCGCGAGCAAAATTTCCTATACCTTCGACACTCTTTCCTCCTTTCCAAAGGATATGCCGTCAAGGGAAGGATTTAAAATTATTTCTGACCATTTTACTCCGGGTCAGTTAGCACCTGTTCAGGTTATGATTGATACGGAAGGAAAAGAAGTTAACGCCGTGGATAATTTGAAAGCACTATCCTTTGTATCAAAGGTTTCAGAGCCGAAAAAGGGAAAGAACAATAAAAACCTTTTATCCTATGACGTTGAACTTAAGGAAAATCCATATTCCAATAAAGCAATGGATCAGATTCCTGCCATTAAGAAAGCAGCAAAAACGGCCCTTATAGATGCTGGAGTCTCCACAAAAAATGTTTGGGTTTCAGGCCAAACAGCACAGCAATATGACACAAGGGAAACAACCGACCGAGATGAGAGTATCGTGATTCCGGTTATTATTGCTACAATTGCGGTTCTGCTGTTCATTTACCTGCGTTCTATTGTCGCTATGGTTTACTTGATGGCGACCGTGCTGCTTTCATTTTTCAGTGCACTTGGCCTAGGATGGGTTGTACTCCATTATTTGTTTGATGTCCAGGCGATCCAGGGATTCATTCCTTTGTATGCCTTCGTCTTCATCGTGGCATTAGGCGAAGATTACAACATATTTATGATTTCGAGCATCTGGAAAA
Source organism: Neobacillus terrae (assembly GCF_011393025.1). Lineage (GTDB taxonomy): Bacteria > Bacillota > Bacilli > Bacillales > Cytobacillaceae > Neobacillus_A > Neobacillus_A terrae. The sequence goes on from NZ_JAAOEO010000018.1 coordinate 78,136, forward strand.
AAGCACGCCGGGTCCCTCTTGCTGAAGCAGTAAGAGATGGTGTTGCTGAAACAGGTTCAGTCATCACCTCTGCAGGTTTGATTCTGGCGGGAACCTTTGCCGTTCTGGCTACCCTTCCAATTCAAATCCTTGTCCAATTTGGAACGATTACTGCGCTTGGTGTTTTACTTGATACCTTTATAGTCAGGCCTTTTTTAGTACCAGCACTTACCGTTTGGATTGGCAAATTTGCTTTCTGGCCAGGCAGCCAAAAACGGAAAACAGTAAAGCAGGATATGTAAAATAAACCCCTCAGATTGAGGGGTTTATTTTATTCAGTTTTATTCCAGGTGACAACCTCTACGTTTAGAATATCCACTTCTCCAGGCTTAATAGGTGTGGAATGTATTGAAAAAGACCGAATCGGTTTCCCTTTATAATTTCGTTTTGGTAATACCTTGCTGTCGCTGATGAAAGTTCTGTAAGTTCTTTATATTCAATCTGGCGCTATTAATCTAATTTCGCTCTCTTCGATTTCTCCGGTTAATGGCTTGTATTTCTCCTCTGAGCATAGATAAAAGACATTTTTATTTTTGACTAGTCTTTCTATTGGAATTTTAAAAAATAGCTGCTCTTCTTTAGGTTTAACTCCTAAGCTGTTTAGGGCTTGATAAATATGATTTGGATGTAAAGGTAAAGAAGTGAATGACATCATTCCATAAACAATTCAGCTGCGGGATTTGCCTCTTTAGCAGTTTATGTCTGTCCGGGTGGTCAAAATATTTTTTAATATATGTCACGTAAAGTTCGGGCTGTTGTTCTTTTAATATATTTAAGAAAGTATTAACTTTGTACCGACAAGTTCCTTAGGCACCATATACAAATTCGATATTAACTCCCCCTTACCTTTTAAAAATGACGTGCACTAAGCACGTTATTTGTTTTTTATAATACTCTCTATTTTGTCTGTATAAATTTTAGCCAGCTCTTTCTCTGCATATTGAAAATTTCTCATACTTGCCTCTTTAGGAATATTCATTTTTACTAGTTTTTTATCCAGATCCTCAATAACAAATCTCTCGTCTTTGTCATGATTCACCCCGCCGACATCTGCTAAATCAATTTTTTGCCCATTTTTTAATTCGATAATGTAAAAAAAATCTCCCTTAGAATGAAATTTGGGTAAAAACTCTTTTTTTCCATATATACCTGTACTAATTTTTTTAATATCACAATAGCTATACTCTCTTCCCTGCGGGTAATGAAAGGAAAAAACAATAATCTTCTTTTTCGTTACAACAGCAACATCTGTAACGATTAAATAAAACAGCAGAATATTGATAATCAAAAAAACAGAAAGTAATTCTTTTCTATATTTTTTAAAAATTTGACCTTTAGAGCCATTAAAAAATTCCTGAATCATTTCCCTAAAGTCCTTGCTAAAAAGATAGAAAACCACAGGAAAGATATAAAATTCATAAATAAACGCTAACTGTGTGCCGGGTGATTTAAAAACCCATAATAGATAATTATCCGGTACAAATAGAGTTTCTTGTAAGAAAACGATTAAAACATAAACCAATATAGTCAAAATGATCATAACTATAAGTACAAGAAGATTTTTTAACCACTGCACATAAAGCACTCCTAGTTTAAGACGACCAGCCGGGGAAATTATAAGTCTCCAACTGCGATTGCCTCAATCTCAATTAAAAAATCCTCACTGATAAGCTTTCGAACTTCAACCGCAGAACTTGCTGGCGGATTTGCCGTATTGACATACTGATCGCGAATTTCCCTTACAACCTTCATATTTGAAATGTCGGTCAGAAAAAAAGTTAATTTCACAACATCCTTAAAGCAGGCTCCTGCTGCTTCTAAAGCCTTGTTTATATTTTCAAAAACCTGTTTTGTTTGTGTGGCTAAATCACCTTTACCGACTATTTGCCCTTCGTTATCAAGCGCCAATTGCCCAGATATATAAATCGATCGGGCATTCTTCACCTCTACCACATGTGTATAACCGAAAGTTGGAGGCATTCCCTCTGGATTTATATATTTTACCTCTTTATTATTCCCCATATGTAGGATCTCCTTTTGTAAAATGATAGTTCTTAATAAAATATACTACATTTTCTAGTATCTGGTAAAATTGAACAAAAAGGGAGATGAGTTTCTGTCTGAAAAAAACAAAGTTATCTCAATAGTTTTAGTCTTTGTTTTGCTAATTGTTATAAGTGTTCGAGGAGTTCCTGTATTGGCAAAGAGTGATGGAAATTTAAATCACTCATTACATTGGATTGTGTATGGCTATGATAGAGTTTGGTATAAAGAACGTGCTTACTTAGGTCCAGGCAGGGAATTTACTTCTTTGGAATTCGAAAAAGAATTTGGCGAAGGCCACAAGTTTATTGAAACTGGTGAAAAAGTGATTGGACTCCCTGTTTACGATACAATCCGAAATGATAAGGTTTCTACCCTTTTATTTCTTAAAAAGCCAAACGGGAATTTAATCATCTATACCTTGAGTGGTGGGCCTTAAGGGTTTAATAAAAACACCCAGCTGCAGATTTGCAGCTGGGTGTTGGTCATTTTCTTCGGTTTGTGGTCAATAAAAAAAGTCGGGTATTCAGGATAGCCAGTTGGTTCGGTTGCCTTTTTAATTTCGGCATTCCTGGATGAACTCGTGCATATCTTGGATGAATTCGTGCATTACCGATATATACTCGTGCATTTCATGGATGAATTCTTGCATTAATTAAATGTTGGTGAGGTATTTGAGAGAAAAATTAGTACTTTTTAAATAATTTGAAGAACCAGGCTAATAAAAAAATCGTTTTTTAAATTAAAAACGTTTAAATTTCTTTGTTTTTTAATAAAAAAATGATAGAAAAAATTAGGATTTCCAACCGAATTACCAACCTGGGTATACTCCGCGTTAATCCTTAAGTGGCCTTCTCCATCCCCTCTTCTTTTTAATAAAAAACGATTCAGTTTTAACTGAATCGCCTTGTAATCTATTTATCTATTAATCCCTTTATCCTTTTCCCCTCGACAAAGGAAGGTGTTTTTAAACCTAGGAGATTATAAACTGTAGGTGCAATATCTAAATTAGAAACAGGTTTAATTTGTTTTCCTTTTTCGATATCGGAACCTGCTGCCATAAAGACAGCTTTAAGCTTTTCTCTATATGGATTTCCTCCATGAGTTCCAAGTTCAGGTGAAGGTTTTACTGATTCGGATGCACCATTCCCCATTATATACCCAGGTGCTGCCATCAACAGGATGTCCCCTTCATGATTATCCTTCTTTATCGCTTTTTCACTTTTATGAAGTATCCTTACCTCCTCATATAGATGAACTTCTCTATTTGTAATGTAACCAGTCATATCCTTGGTATCTTCTTTGATAGATGAAAGTGTCAACCCTTCATTTGTAAGGCTGTCCCACATTTCTTTTGCGTAATGTGATACCACTTTTGAACCTTCAGTTCTTTTTATTTTTTCGTCCTTAAAGGCTTTTATAACTTCATCTCTTACCTTCTTATAGTTCTTTTGCGGAACAATTCCTGATTTCTCTCTTGAATCAAGGTTAATGTATACATGGGCAGCAGAACCGCTCGGAATTGCGATCGCCTTTGTTTTTTTAGGATCGACATTCCCCTTTTCATCCAAAACCAGTAGGCCCTCGTCTTTGAGTACCTTGTTAGGCTCAAGCATGGAATGCGCAGGTTCCATGCCATGGTCTGAAACAATGAACAAGATATCATTCTTATCAAGAGACTTAACTGTTTTGCCAACCACTGTATCTGCAACTCTATATGACCATTCAATATAGTTCTGATACTTTTTTGATTTTTCAGGAGAGTATCCAGGCTGACGAGGATCAGACATTAAATAGCGATGCTCTTGATGGTCAATTTGAGGAGCATATAATATAACCAAATCTGGGTTATACTCTTTTTTGATAAAAAGGGAAACATCCGTAACCCATTCTACGAATCTTTCAGAAATTTGCTCGTACTCTTTTCTAGTAATCCATCCCTTTTCAAAAGCAGTGTCATCTGCTTCAACTGGAAAAAAGCCAAAACGGTCTTTAACTTCTTTTTTAAAATGATCAGGTCCATCAATGCGGCCTGAAGTAACAGCCGTTCTATACATTTCCGTTTCCTTTTCTAATTTCTCATCACCTAGGGAGAAACGGTACCAGAACCCGGCAGTTTGGCCATCTTTTACAGGGATGCTAATGGAACCCCAATTCCCTGGATTTATTGCTTTATCTTCCTGATTTAGCTCTTTTGTTTTTGAAACAATGAATTTTTTATAATTAATCTTTTTGTCGTTGGTTGTATCTATCGCCAAAACATAGTAAGTTTGATTTTTTTTATTTTTCATCTCAATATGGAGTTCAGATTCCTTGGGTGTACTATAGCTTTTCGGAGTATTCCTCCAGTTTGATGCTTTTCTGAACGTCAGCTTATCGTTATTACTTGGGGACCATGTTTCTCCATAATAAACTGTGTAGTCTGCCTCTTTGCCTTTTTGAGGCACTGCCCCAGGAAACGCAATCGTTGCTGTTGTTTTTCCTTGCTGTTTTGCCTCTAGCCAAAGAGGATCAACCTCTGGCCTAGTTAAAAAGGCGTCCTTCTTATTTGTCAAGGAGGCTCCTGACTGCTGCCATACATTACTGACGACAGAGGTTTTCAGCGGACTCGCTCCTGTTGCGATTGCTGCATGGGACGGTGCCGTAAGTGAAGGGCTGATTGTCGTTGAATATTTTGCAATTGTCCCATTCTTAAATACCTTTTTTATATGAGGAAGCTTGCCTTCTTTTACATATCTCCTCATTAAATCATTTCTCATTCCATCAAAAGAAATAAGGATTACTTGTTTATTATTTGTCTCTGCGAATACAGCTTCTTGGCTAAATCCAGCCAAAATAAAAAATACTAAAACTAAAACTCTTGCTAATCTTGTTGTCATTCTTCCACCTGCTTAACTTTTGTCTAAGCTCTGTATACCCTCATTCTTCTATCTTTAAAAATATAAATGTAGGATGGTATTAATTTTTTAAACTTCTAATTTTTGCCTGATTAAAAGTTTCTGAACGGGGAATATACACACTAAGAACAAAAAATACTTATAGAGGTGATTTTAAATGAGAAAAGAAAACATTTCATTAATAGAGTTTACTAGTGAGGAAGGATTTGAATTAAAAGGTTATATTTCTCAACTATTTGAACACGTATCTTCTGAAGATAATAACAACGAACAAAGCTAATCAGACTATGCTGATTAGCTTTTATTTTTTTAAATAACCTTTTTTCTTTGAAAAATAAGCACGACGGCAGCACATAAAGAAAATCCCAAAAGAATAAAGACCATAAACAATAAAGTAAGTAAGGAAGTGCTTTTTGGATTAAGATCAGTGTTAGAAGCAAAATAATGTGCAGCGAGCTTACTGCTTACAATGAGTATGACGATTTCAAATAATGCAGCTATTAAAATATAAAATTGCCTCAATCATTCCACCTCTTTAATGTTTCTGCAACGCGCTTTGTCTAATTTATCTTTTTATATCAAACCTCTATCAATTATTTTTTTCTAGAAGTTCAATTATTCGATCAAGCTTTTCCTCAATGCTTTTATTGCTGTGATTTCTGGTGTTTGAATGAATAAGCATTCTTCTAATAAAAAGCGCAAAGGATATCACAAATAATATTAAAAGAAAAAATACGATCAAAAAAAACAATAAATCGCCCATATTTTATCTCCTTTACTTTTATCAAAAAAGGTGAGATACTCCTCCTTGAATTCATGCATCCTATGCTCTAAGTTCACTATTTTAAACATAAGAATATCATAAACTTATTCATTATCACTAAATTTGAATTCTATTAAAATTCCCACTGCCTACTTCTTTTATGGTAAGTGGGTATTCTACAAGTCCAAGTCATTGAGGAGCTCATTTTCGGTCAAGTCCTCAGAATCATTTGTCTGTTAATACTCATGCCAATATTTACATATAACTTCAAAGGCATGAAAAAGGAGTGGAAACTCGCTCTAGTCCTGTGATGAATACATCAATTTGGATAAATTCAGTCTGGAAATGTCATAGTTTGACCCGATTGAATTTAATAAAGTTTGGTAAAAAGGAACATCTTCCGTCAACGGCATTTCCTCAAACAGTTTTGTATCTACTTTATAGTTGTTATATGGAACGCAATTATCCTTTAGATCCACTAACCCATCTGCAAAAGTCTCAATCATTACACTATCTTCCTGCGATAGAGGTTCATCCGATACGATGTCCACTTTAAGAATATTGTTGCAGACGCCAATATCCTCTTTCTCCATGTATTGAAAGGTGGTTCCAATATCCTCTAACATGAGAGGTCTCCGCAAATCTTCAATGACCAAATATCCCAATGAAATGTTGTTCTTGAAAGCCATAAAGACTTCCAAATCCCTCAACCTGAGTTTTCTTCTAAACTTATACGTCTTTAGGCTCCTGTTCAACGGGTACTCTCACTCCATTTTGCTTAATAAGTTGATCCAGCTTATTTTCTATGTTTTTTAAAATATTCCTAACTGAAATTAAGTAGGTATATCCCTGAAATAATAATGAAAGCACTATAATGACCAATATTAAAAAGCCCATAATAATAAGAAATCCCGGCATATCTCCACCTCTTGATAATAAAATGAGCTGCCTACGACAGCTCATTTTTAAAATTTTATTTTTGTTGTTGCCTTTGTGCCTTTAGTTCAAAATACGCTTTAAATACTTCGTCAGCGATTTCTAAGTTTACATGTGTTTTGTCAGTTGTAGACCAAGGGACGACTACTGAAAGTGCAATTTCAGGATTGTCGTATGGAGCATACCCCACAAACGTTACGTCCCATGTCATTGGGTGAATAGGTAATGGTCCGTCGTATAACGCCTGGGCTGTTCCTGTTTTTCCAGCAATCTTGTATTGTTTGTTTTTAATGGTTCCGTATCCTGTGCCCTGCGGGTCATTTACAACCAGTCTGAATCCTTCTTGAACTCGTTTAATCCATTCTTCCTTCATATCAATTTTATCAAGGACCTTAGGCTGGATTTGCTGAAAAACTGGTCCCAATTGATTTGAACTAAAATCTGGTTCTCGAATTTCTTTGACTAAGTGCGGCTGAAGACGGTAACCGCCGTTAGCAATGGTAGAAACATATTGTACAAGCTGTAAAGGTGTATAGGTGTCGTATTGTCCGATGGCGAAGTCAAGCACTTTACCGGCATCTTGAGGTATTTGACCAACTCCATATCCAGACATTTCTCCTGGCAGATCAATGCCCGTTTTCACCCCTAATCCAAATTGGGCAAAATTGTTTCTTAATTTGTTGATTGCGGCCACTTTATTGATACGCAGCGGGGCCTCCCTCACGTATTGCTGCTGTCCGCCAATTTTCATGGCCGTTAAGAACATATAGACGTTGGATGAACGCTTTAAAGCGTACAAATCATTAATATTTCCAAAACCGGACGTATTCCAGGATTTCTTCACCTGTGTACCTTTAAACTTTAGTGGCTGGTCATATTGATAGGTGTTTGGCTTTATTGCTCCAGTTTGATATCCGGTTAAAACAGTGGCTCCCTTTACAACCGATCCCATTGAATAGGAGGTTGTCATATTTCCCAAAGCAAAATCATTTATGGTTGTTTTACCTGTTTCAGGATCCTTTACATATTGCTTGCCGGCCATGGCAAGCATTTCACCAGTCATCGGATTCATGACTGATACCATAGTTCTGTCCATGTAAGGCTGGCCAATCTTAAATTTTCCAAGCTTATCTTGAATGATGTCTTCGACTTTCTTTTGCAGGTCGACATCAATAGATAACACTAAATCTTTGCCGCTTTCTCCTTTTTTGATTACCTCTGAATCTATAACATTGCCTGATTTGTCTGTAACATTTTTGACCATTTCCTTTTGGCCCTGAAGCACATCTTCATACTGCTGTTCCAGATAGCTCTTGCCCACCCGGTCATTTCTGCTATAACCTTCAGCCATAAAATAATCAAGCTGGTCCTTCGGCAAACCTTCTTTTGAACTTGTCACTTTTCCGAGAACGGAACTTAATGTACTGCTTCCATCCTGTTCTTTTAATACATAATCCCGGTCCCAGTCGGTGGTTGCTTCAATACCCGGAAGTGTATCAAGATTCTGGCTTACGATGGCATACTCTTCATCCGTTACATTTTTATTTTTAATAATATGAGGAATTAAGGCAGTTGCACTGGACATTTCACGGAAAATAGCAAGCACCTCTAATTCCTGCTTAGAAAAAGAATTCAACTCCTGTTCTGTTATTCTTTTTCTGGTTAAATTGTAGATTTCTTTATTATACTCTTTCGTATCTAAGTCTCTTTTCTTTAATTTTTTTTCATCTTCTTTAGTTATTTTAGCCTTCGCTTCATATGGATGTTTGATAATCCAGAAGTCTTCTCTGTCCCTTTTGGTAATAGCTTTAAAGTCCTCTTCCGTATCTTTACTTATAAGATCTGCTAATTTAGTTGCGGTCCTTAACATCTCTTTCTGATCTGCATTGTTTGCCCGTGTATAGGTAATAGCCTTTAATGGTTTATTGCCAACAATCAACTTCCCATTTGTATCAAAAATACGGCCACGGGGCACAGATGAATTTACGGGAACAACATCTTGTTTATTAAGCTCATTTTTGTAGGTCTCACCATAAACAATCTGAACAATTCCTAACCGCAGAATCAGTGCTGAAAACAATACAAATACAACGAAGAAAAGAAAATTTAATCTTGCAGGCAAGTGATTCTTATTCTTATTTTTTTTTGTAGATAAGTTCACCATTTTTGCCTCCCCCTGTTTAACTTGAATGTAAAATCCTTGAAAATATTGTCTAATTATGTACTGAATGAATAAAAAATTCCAAGCTATTCATCTATCATACTATCATAAAATTCCAAGAATTTGTAAAAATAACACATAGAATGTCCTAAATACTTTAATCAAAGATGCTAAGTATAAAACAGCCCTACAATTGAAAGGTCGATGGATTAAGGAGCAATTTTTCAACCTCTCTGTCATCCCCTCAACCGATGGATTCTAATGTTTAATAAAAGAAAAAAGCTGCCGCGGCAGCTTTTTTCTTTTATTCAAATTTCGTTCGGTCAGCGGCTTTTGGAGGTTCTTCCATCCAGCCATGATCAATCAAAATATTAGCTCCATCTTCTACAAATAATGATACATTCATTAGGGATTTTGCGTAAAGAAAACCTATATCTTTTCTTCCATTCACGGCCATTGAGTTGCCAAACGCTCTTATCTTTATGGAGAACATGTCTACTTTATGAAATAACATGAGTTTATCTGAAAAAGGCGAAAAGGTTGAAGTGGTTACTAAGTGATCAAGCAACGTAGGTGAAGGCAGTCCCTCGTGATTCAGCTTTTCACTGCATTGCTCAATGATTTTGTCGGTGATATTTAATCCGCGTTTAAATAAATCGCGTACCTTTTCATTTTTTACTACCTGTGTGAATCCTATTAACAATGCTTTGCTTGTCGTATTGCTCTCAATATTATCATACAGATGGGTTATTTCTAATGCATGCAACGGTCGTATTTCACCTATAAAGCCATTTAGATAACTTTGTTTTTTTACAAAATCAACTTTTTCAGGAGTTGGAATTTCAGGTGCTTTGATCATTAAGCCTTTTTCAATTAAAACATTATTTATCTGTCCTAAAAAAACCACTGTACATTCATTACATTTGACGAAAAATTCTCGGACATCCTCTCTCAGGACTAAGGGAATAGCGACAGCATACAGGCTCATCCCCGCTTTACATGCATATTTCAAATAGTGCACATAAAAATCATCCTGATACAAACGTGGAGCATCGAGATTTACATCGTTTTCAGTAAAACCTATAGGTACAGGGATGTTTTCACCCTTAAGGAACCCCACTATTTTGGACATAAAATCTTCAGTTAGATTTAATCCATTTTGAAGAAGCAGTTTAACGTCTTTATCTTCTACATTCCTAAGGAAATACTTTAAAATCTGATTGGACATACTGTTTCCGACATAGGTAGCCCAAAGTTTCCCCATTTCCGCGGCAGTAAATTTTTGATTAGGGCTTAATTTTTTAGCGCTAATCTGGATTGGTTTCATTATTTTCATTACTAAACCCCTTAATTACTTTTGTGTTTAGTTTTTTCTAACTAATCAGCAATTATACGAATTGAATAAATCAGTTCGTATTTAAAGAAACTAATTATTATGGTACTCAATCAGCCAACAATCCTGAAAAACTCCTTCATGCAGCTCTTGCTTAAGGAGGATTTTCACCTTTTTAAATCCGCATTTCTCATAGCACTTGATTGCTCTTTCATTTCTTACTTGGGGATCCATCACTACCCGGTCAGCTTTTTTCTGCTCTATTAAGAATTGAACCATTGACGATACAAGTAAGGTGCCAATACCTTTATTCCAATAATCTGGTTCACCTATAAATTGGTCCGTTCCGTATATCGTTTCTTTTTGTGAATAACCATAAGCTTCTTTCGATTCTTCATCTAATATGTAAAATTGAATATAACCAATGTCACAGCCTTCATATTCAATAATACATCTTACTTGCCCGCGCTCGGATTTATAAAAGACGTTATTTACCTTTTCAAGATCAAAGTGATTATCACGCCCTTCGTAAAACTCCAGAACAGTCGGGTCTGAGAGCCATTTTGCAAGCAGGTAATTATCTTTTTTTTCTAGCTGGCGAACTGTTAGATTTCCATTTATAAAAAATATAATGACGCTGCACTTCCTTCTTAATCAGTAATTGGAGGGATATCTAATTTCCAAATATCTTGTTCCTTGTTAAACCGATGCCACTGAGTCAGTAAATGAGCCTATGCTAACCTTAATAATGATTGTTTTTTAATTACTAATCTCATTATTGTTCTCAATGGAATCAACTCTCTGAAACGTATGGCTAAATCGTAGTTCCGATGTATAAATTATCATAATATCTTGATTTAAAAGCAACAAATGTTATGTTTCCGGTATCATCCTTTAGGGTTTCGAGACATCCGGTCACAGATGCGACTAAAAGATGAACATAAAAATCACAGCCAAACGAGGTATTTCTTTCCCCCTCTGAATTTATTATTCCACTCCGCTTTCGAGGATCGAAAAAGTTCCTTTTACACAATTGATTTCTGCCATTGCCCCGTATGGCAAAATAAACTTTGGTTCAGTATGGCCAAAATTCAAATTATAAAGGATCGGCAAATCTTTCTGACCATATTCCTTCATGACCCTTTTAAGCTCTTCCTTATATTCCTCGTAATATTTTTCATCCTGGGGTTTCCCAAAAATAATTCCATTTGCTTTTTGCAGTATTCCTTGAACGGCATAATTTCTGAGCCAATATTTAATTAGGGCTGGATCCGGTTTATCTTCTGATGTTTCAAAGAATAGAATGCTATCTTCCCAATACCTCTCGTCTGGCCAAATTTCTGTTCCTTTCGCAAACTCCAGGACTTCAATACAGCCACCAATTAAACGGCCCTGAACAACTCCTGTTCCCTGGAGAACCTCGTAGCCAGAGTTCTGCCGCTTTGAACGCCTGATGTCCTTATTGACTTCATCCCAAGCTAAATGTTCACTGGTCCATTCGTTTGCAGGCATAATTTCACCGATAGCTTCATTAGAAAAAAGGGAGCGTTTCACCGAATCAACGGTGTAAGGGTCCATCTCCACATTTTCGGCAAAATCAACTAAAATTGAAGGTCCATAGAATGATGAAATGCCTGCTTTATGGCAGAATAAATGTGAAATGGTTATGTCGGAATAACCCATAAAAATTTTAGGGTTTTTATGTATAATGTCGAAATCAATATAGGGAAGCAATCGAATAATATCATCACCGCCAATATTCGCAAAAATTCCTTTAATAGTAGGATCTTTAAATGCAGTCATCAAATCTTCAGCCCGAGCTTTTGGATTTTGATAAAGAAACTCCGCTCCTTTCAAACTGTTCGGCATTGGAACAACTTTAAGACCGAAAACTTCCTCTAATCTCCTTACGCCTTGTTCGTAACGCCAACGAAGATCTGGATTGCCAGCACCTCCCCACGAGGGACTTATTGTCGCTATAGTATCTTCCGGCTGGAGCCTTTTTGGTTTTATTAACATGATTACACCCTCCTAACTGAAAGATAGAAAACATCCTCTTCTCCCAATACCTCACCGGTTGGAAGAAATCCTAAATTTTTATAAAGTTTGCGTGCAGCCTCGTTGTCCTTATAAACGGTTAACCGAATTTCCTGGCATTGGGGAAATTTTGTTTTTATCCAATGAATGATTTCTAGCATTGCTGCTTTACCATATCCTTTTCCCTGATATCTTTCATCAATCAAAAAACCGTTAATCCAATACATATTCGGTGTATCTTCTTCATAAGCATGCATGATAAATCCGACCATGGTTTCATCGGCATAGATGGCAAAAGGAATATATTCGACGTTATCACCATCAGGTTTGATATATACCTTAGCAAGGGATACTGCCACTTCGGGGGTGAATTTGCTTTGGGAATCCTTAATTCGCAGTTTCAGCGCCCATTCCCAATTGTTTCTTGTTATGTGTTCCAATTTTATTTTCATTTTATCAACCTCTATTTTTTATAAATAAAAACCCTTTTTACATGTCTATAAAAATTTTGTCAACAGTAAGCAAATCTCAGGAAAAACAGTTAATTTTATTGTCATATGAGTTTAATAAGCCCCTCTTGAGAACAAACTGCATGTATTTTTTGAAGTCCTCAATAAACATAATATGAATCCAAATAATGTCTAATAAGCTATTAATAGAGCCTCTTGAGGACAAACAATATTCATTTACCAGTTTAAAAGTTCTTAATAAGCTTTCTTGAGAACAAACGACATGTATTTTTTAAGGAGAAAGTCCTTAATAAACATAATATGGTTCCAAATAATGTCTAATAAGCTATTAATAGAGCCTCTTGAGGACAACCTCTATTCATTTACCAGTTTAAAAGTTCTTAATAAGCTTTCTTGAGAACAAACGGCATGTATTTTTTGAGGAGAAAGTCCTCAATAAACATAATATGGTTCAAAATAATGTCTAATAAGCTATTAATAGAGCCTCTTGAGGACAAACTTTATTCATTTACTAGTTTAAAAGTTCTTAATAAGCCCTCTTGAGAAAAAACGGAATCTATTTTAGGGGGAGAAAGTCCTTAATAAACATAATATGGTTCGAAATAATGTGTAATAAGCTATTAATAGAGCCTCTTGAGGACAAACTCTATTCATTTACCAGTTTAAAAGTTCTTAATAAGCTTTCTTGAGAACAAACGGAAACTATTTTAGGGGGAGAAAGTCCTCAATAAACATAATATGGTTCCAAATAATGTCTAATAAGCTATTAATAGAGCCTCTTGAGGATAAACTCTATTCATTTACCAGTTTAAAAGTTCTTAATAAGCTTTCTTGAGAACAAACGACATGTATCTTTTAAGGAGAAAGTCCTTAATAAACATAATATGGTTCCAAATAATGTCTAATAAGCTATTAATAGAGCCTCTTGAGGATAAACTCTATTCATTTACCAGTTTAAAAGTTCTTAA